>NZ_JAPSFH010000027.1:0-759144 GCF_026847815.1 Ligilactobacillus sp. UO.C109
TTCCCATTCCGAACACAGAAGTTAAGCTTCGTAACGCCGAGAGTAGTTAGAGGAACGCCTCTTGCGAGGGTAGGAAGTCGCCGTGCAGTATGCGGAAGTAGTTCAGTGGTAGAATACCACCTTGCCATGGTGGGGGTCGCGGGTTCGAATCCCGTCTTCCGCTTATGTAGTAATGATGGCACGAAGGATACACCTGTTCCCATTCCGAACACAGAAGTTAAGCTTCGTAACGCCGAGAGTAGTTAGAGGAACGCCTCTTGCGAGGGTAGGAAATTGCTATATAGATTTAAGGAGCAGATATGCTCCTTTTTTTAATACCATAATATTTTAATTAGTAAATAATAAATATGCAAAAATATATTTTCATATTCATTAAAAAAATCTTTAAAATATTAAGGATATTGACCTTTTTATTAAGGTAACTTATAATTATATATGTCGTTATTTTTAATTTTATTCAAAATTAATTATAAAAAAGACAAAGTGATGTATAAAAAATTACATCACTTAAGTTTGGAGGAATTTAATTTATGAATTCAGAATCAATGGACAAAGCTTTCTTTGGTCATCCTCGTGGATTATCAACTTTGTTCTTTACTGAAATGTGGGAACGGTTTAGTTACTATGGTATGCGTGCTATTTTACTATTCTATATGTACTATTCCGTATCCGATGGTGGTCTAGGAATTGATAAGACCACAGCTGCTTCTATCATGGCTATATATGGATCGCTTGTATACTTATCTAGTGTTATTGGTGGTTTCATAAGTGATAGAATTTTAGGAAGTCGCCGTACAGTATTTATCGGTGGTGTATTAATAATGCTAGGTCATATTGCATTATCAACACCATATGGTAAGGGAGCTTTGCTCTTATCAATTATCTTGATTGTTTTGGGTACTGGCTTATTAAAACCTAATGTATCAGAAATGGTTGGTAGTTTGTATTCTTCAAATGACCCTCGTAGAGATGCTGGGTTTAATATTTTTGTTTTTGGTATTAACGTTGGTGCCTTGGTTTCACCAATTGTTGTTGGGCAATTAGGATTTAACGTTAACTTCCATTTAGGTTTTTCTTTAGCAGCTATTGGTATGTTCTTTGGTTTATTACAATATTGGTTAGATGGTAGAAAATACTTATCAAAAGATAGTTTATATCCTACAGATCCAATTGAATCTGATGAATTAAAAGGTTTACTTACAAAAACAGTTATTGGTATTGCTGCAATTGCATTAATATTAATAATTATGAATTTATTGAATGCACTAAATATTACTAATATTATCAATTTAATTTCTATTATTGCTGTATTAATTCCAATTTACTATTTTGTGTTAATGCTAAGTAGTAGAAAAATAACTAAGGTAGAACGTTCACGTGTATTGGCATATATACCTTTATTCATTGCCTCAGTTTTATTCTGGTCAATTGAAGAACAAGGTTCAGTTGTTTTAGCTTTATTTGCTGGTGAACAAACAAGATTATCATTGTTTGGATTCCACTTTGCACCTAGTTTATTCCAAAGTATGAATCCATTATTCATTATCATCTACGTACCATTCTTTGCATGGTTATGGGTAAAATTAGGAAGCAAACAACCATCATCACCAATGAAATTCTCAATAGGTTTATTCTTCGCAGGGTTATCATTTATGTGGATGATGTTACCAGGAATGTTATTTGGAACTGATAAGTTAGTTAGCCCATTCTGGTTGATTATTAGTTGGGCTTTAGTAATCATTGGTGAAATGAATATCTCACCAATTGGATTATCAGTAACTACTAAATTGGCACCTAAAGCATTCCAATCACAAATGATGAGTATGTGGTTCTTAGGTGATGCTGCAGCACAAGCTATCAATGCACAAATAGTTAAATTGTATAGTCATGGTACAGAAGTTATGTATTATGGTGTAGTTGGTGCTATTACAATTGCATTTGGTATTATTTTGTTATTCTTTGTACCTAAGATTGAAAAGTTAATGTCAGGTGTTTTATAAAATTAGTTTAGAAGAGTCTAGTAAATATGCTAGACTTTTTTTTACTGGAATAAAAAAATTATTATTTTTTTTGAATATTCTCTTGCTTTTTTATCAAAAAACATGTATGATAATTAAGTCGGATATGTGATGTACATATTCAAGAAATATGGAAGGGTAGCGAAGTCTGGCTAAACGCGGCGGACTGTAAATCCGCTCCTTCGGGTTCGGTGGTTCGAATCCACTCCCTTCCACCATATTGGGGTATAGCCAAGCGGTAAGGCAACGGGTTTTGATCCCGTGATGCGCTGGTTCGAATCCAGCTACCCCAATTCTAGCGCAGATCATGTTGATGATTTGCGCTTTTTTATTACATTTATTATTACTGTAAAGCAAAGGATGGTTGAGATTATGAAGATTGGTTTCATAGGTGTAGGGAATATGGCAAAGGCCATAATTGAAGGTTTAATGAGTAAGGGTGTAGAAGCAAAGAATATTTTTATTCATAGTGCACATAAATCCAATTATGAAGTATATAGTCGAGAAACTGGAGTATCTGCTTGTGAAAGTAATAGTGAAGTTATTGAAAAATCAGATGTTGTTTTCTTAGCAGTAAAACCAATTGTAGTAGAAAAAGTATTAAAGGAAGTAAAAGATTCAGTTCTAACTCACAACCCAGTCCTAGTATCTGTTGTAACAGGTGTATCTGTAGCTGAGTTGGAGGATACACTAGGAAGTAAAGATGTAAAAATAGTAAGAACAATGCCTAACGTTAATGTAGAGATAGGTGAAGGAATGACAGCTTTACATAAGAATGATAATGTAAGTGATGAAGATTACCAACTTGTAAGAGAATTATTCGAAAAGATAGGCAAAGTTGCGGAAATTGAAGAAAAAGACTTTAGCACATTCGTAGCTTTAGCTGGAAGTTCTCCAGCCTTTGTATACTTCTTTATTGATAGTTTAGCACGTTCAGGTGTTAAATATGGATTAAATAAGCAAAAAGCAACTCAAATAGCTGCACAAGCTGTTTTAGGAAGTGCATTAAAAGTGTTGAAATCAGATAAAACACCATGGGAATTAGTAGATGATGTTTCCTCTCCTGGTGGAACAACAGTAGCTGGATTATTAGCAATGGAAGAAGCTGGGTTTATGACTTCTATTGTTAAAGGAGTAGATGCAACAATTTCAAAAGATAAAGGATAGAGAGGGGGATATAAGATGGTATCACCTGTTTATATACAGATTCATAATCAAATAAAAAAGGATATAGAAGCTGGCAAGTGGAAAATAGGAGAAAAGATTCCATCAGAAAGAGAATTAGCTGAAAATTTTTCTGTTAGTAGAATGACTTTACGTCAAGCTATTCAAACTTTAGTGGACGAAGGAATCCTTGAGAGAAAAATTGGCTCAGGAACTTTTGTAGCAAGAAAAAAAGTTCAGGAAAAAATGTCTGGAATTACGAGTTTTACAGAAATTACAGAAGCTCAAGGAAAAGTACCAACTAGTAAAACCGTCTCTTATTTAATTACTATTCCCTCACTAAGTGAAAGTGAAAAATTGAATTTAGATGATAATCAGAAAGTCTTAAGGATGGAAAGAATTAGATTTGCTGATGATGTGCCTATTTGTTTTGAAGTGGCCACAGTACCATTAGAATTGGTAAAGGATTATGACAAAACTCAGATTACTTCATCTTTATATAGAACTCTAGAAGAAAATGGGTTAATTATTGGTCATGCTCAACAAACGGTATCTGCTATGTTAGCTTCAGAAAGAATAGCGGACTTTTTACAATTAAAGAAAGGTGATGCTATTTTAAGGTTAAGACAAGTTTCTTTCTTACAAGATGGAAGTCCTTTTGAGTATGTACGTACCCAATATGCAGGTGATAGGTACGAATTTTATTTAGAAAAATAGTGTAGCAATAAAATAATGGCTTAGAATCAATGTTGTGAGTAACATGATTTTAAGCCATTTTTAGTATACTAACTTATTTTTTTAAGAATTTTTCTCTGTATATGAGTAACATGTATTTAGGTAGAGCCATCATTCTAATTATTCGTTGAGGTTCTTGAAGAAGACGATAAAACCATTCTAAATGGTGTTTTTGCCAAAAAATTGGTGCACGTTTTGAGTATCCGGCTA
The DNA here is from genome assembly GCF_026847815.1 of Ligilactobacillus sp. UO.C109. NCBI lineage: Bacteria > Bacillati > Bacillota > Bacilli > Lactobacillales > Lactobacillaceae > Ligilactobacillus > Ligilactobacillus sp. UO.C109. The sequence continues at coordinate 4,128 of NZ_JAPSFH010000027.1, forward strand.
GGACATCGAAACTACCACCGACTCCCATCCAAATAGAATCAGAAATATGGCGATACTTGTTAATAAAAAATTCTTGTTTAGGAAATCCTAGTGCTACCAAAATAATATCTGGGTTACTATTCTTTATTGTTTCGACAATATAGCTATCATCTTTAAAATAACCATTATTGATTCCAGCAACATGGATTCCTGGGTAAGTTTCCTTAATTTTTGAAGATAATGTCTGTGCAACTTCAGGTTTAGCACCTAAAAAATAAATTTTTTTATGTTCTTGATTTGCCCAAGAAAGTAGTGAAAGCATAGTATCATAACCTGTAACTCTTTCAGGAAGAGGCTTTTTAAGAATTTTAGCTCCTTTAATAATTCCAATACCATCAGCTACAACATAGTCTGCAGAGTTTATAATATTAGCATATTCTTTATCTTTTCTAGCAGCAAGTACAATCTCAGGATTAGCAGTAACTACAAAACGATTCAAGTGAAGATTAGAGTCAATTTTTAATTGATCTACAAACTGCTTGTTAGTTATTGGCAGAAAATTAATTCCTAAGATATTTACGAGTTTTGATTTATTAAACATAGAATCCTCTTTCAAATAAAATTTAAATTAATTATACAATATTTTTAGACGATATTTACTAAAAGTGATAAAATAAAAGTTAAATTAGTAATTCGTACATTTTGTATGAAAATATAACCCAGTTCATAGTAACTGAGGAGGACATAGAGTTATGAAAAAAACATTACCAGATGATAGTTATACTTTACATACTGATTTGTATCAATTAAATATGATTGAGACATATTGGAGAAGGGGTATTGACCAGAAAAAAGCAATTTTTGAAGTTTTCTTTAGAGATTTGCCTTTTGATAATGGTTATGCTATTTTTGCTGGTTTGGAACGACTTGTTTCCTATATCAATAAGTTGAAATTTACTGAGACAGATTTGGAATACTTACGGGATGAAGTTGGTTACAAAGATGATTTTATTGATTATCTTAGAAATTTCAAATTTACTGCTACAATTCGTTCTGTTGTTGAAGGAGAAGTCGTTTTTAACAAAGAACCATTAATTCAAGTTGAGGGTCCTTTGGTAGATTGTCAGTTAGTTGAGACTGCTATTTTAAATATTGTAAATTATCAAACTTTGATAGCAACTAAAGCTGCTAGAATTCGTTCTGTAGTTGGAAATGATGCTTTAATGGAATTTGGTACTAGACGTGCTCAAGAACTAGATGCAGCCATCTGGGGAACAAGAGCAGCTTATATTGGTGGTTTTGATGCTACAAGTAATGTACGTGCAGGAAAGATTTTTGGTATTCCTGCTAGTGGTACCCATGCTCATGCACTCGTACAAGCATATCGTAATGATTATGAAGCATTTAAAGCATATGCAACTACACATAAAGATTGTGTATTCTTAGTAGATACATATGATACATTGAAGAGTGGTGTTCCAAATGCTATCAGAGTCGCTAAAGAAATGGGCGATAAGATTAATTTCTTAGGTGTAAGAATAGACTCTGGTGACATGGCTTATATATCTAAACGTGTGCGCGAACAATTAGATGAAGCAGGATTTAAAGATGCTAAAATATATGCTTCAAATGACCTAGATGAAAAAACAATCATGAACTTGAAAATGCAAGGTGCTAAGATTAGTGTTTGGGGTGTAGGTACTAAGTTAATAACAGCTTATGACCAACCAGCCTTAGGTGCGGTATATAAGATGGTAGCCATTGAAGATGAAAATGGTGAAATGGAAGATACTATTAAGATTTCAAGTAATGCTAGCAAGGTTTCTACACCTGGTCGTAAGCAAGTATGGAGAATTAATAAGAAGGCTGATGGAAAGTCTGAAGGAGATTACGTTGCTTTATGGTATGAAGATCCACGTAATGAAGAAGAATTATACATGTTCCATCCTCAATATACTTACATTAACAAGAAAGTCAAAGATTTTACTGCAAGACCTTTATTAAAAGATATTTTTGTTGATGGTGAACAAGTATATGACTTGCCATCCTTGAATGAAATTAAACAATATGCCCATGAAAGATTGGATAGTTTGTGGGAAGAATATCGTCGAGAATTGAATCCACAAGAATATCCTGTTGATTTATCTAAAGATTGTTATGATAATAAGATGAAGATAATCCATGATATTCATGAAAAAATTAATAGTGGTAAAATTTAAAAGAGAAGAAGGTTTAATTATGCGCCCTTTACAAGAGAGAATTATCAATGAATTGAAAGTAAAGCCAGAAATTAATGCGGAAGAAGAAATTCGTCGTTCAGTAGATTTTCTAAAAGATTATTTGAAAAAACATCCATTTCTAAAAGCATTAGTGTTGGGAATATCTGGTGGACAAGATTCTACCTTAGCTGGAAAGTTATCTCAAATGGCGATTTCTGAATTGCGTGAAGAAACAGGCGACGATGTTTATCAATTTATTGCTGTACGATTACCTTATGGAGATCAAGCTGATGAACAAGATGCTATGGATGCAATTGAATTTATGCAAGCTGATAAGACTGTTAGAGTAAATATAAAACAAGCAGCTGATGCAATGGTTCAAAGTATCGAAGAAAATGGACTTGAAATTAGTGACTTTAATAAGGGTAATATTAAGGCACGTGAAAGAATGATTGCTCAATATGGAATTGCTGGTGCTGTTTCAGGAGCAGTGGTAGGTACAGATCATGCAGCTGAAGCAATTACAGGTTTCTATACTAAGTATGGTGATGGTGGTGCAGATATTACTCCACTTTGGCGTTTAGATAAACGTCAAGGAAGAGCGATGTTAGAATTATTGAATGCACCTGAACATTTATACAAGAAAGTTCCAACTGCTGATTTGGAAGAAGATAGACCAGCCTTACCTGATGAAGTTGCCTTAGGTGTTACTTATAACGATATTGATGATTATCTAGAGGGTAAAGAAGTAGCTGATAATGTAGCAGAAAAAATTGAAAATTGGTTCTTAAAAACAGAACATAAACGTCATATGCCAATTAATGTATACGATACATTTTGGAAATAGATGTTTTTTAAAAGTTAGGTAAGTTCTAAGACAAGCCTAACTTTTTTATTATGAGAAAGGAAAGTATCGATGGATAAAAAAGTTTTAAAATTAACTAATGCTGAATTAAAGTATAATCCTAAAAAAATAGAAAAAGTAATTGAATTGCTAGAAGAAGGAAATACTATTCCTTTTATAGCTAGATATAGAAAAGAACTAACTGGAAGTTTAGATGAAGTCCAATTAAGAGAAATCCAAGTAACTTATCAAAGAAATGAAAAGATAGAAACACGTAAGAGTGAAGTTCTTAAGAAAATTTCAGAACAGAATAAACTTACAGAAGATATAAGAAATAAAATAAATAATGCAAGTACTCTTCAAGAGGTCGAAGATATTTATTTACCTTATAAGAAGAAAAGAAAAACTAAAGCACAAAAGGCAGTTGCAAATGGATTAGAACCATTAGCTAAGTGGTTATTGAGAGTAAATAGCGATGCTCCAATGGTAGAAGCTAAGAAGTATCTTAATAAAGAAGTACCTGATGAAGAAGTTGCCTTAAATGGTGCTGTTGATATTTTAGCAGAAGCATTTGGTGAAGAAGCACAATTAAGAGATTGGATGCGAAAGCAAATGTCTAGAAAAGGAGTATTAATTGCTAAGGAAAAAGATAGTAAGAAAGATGAAAATGGTACCTATGAAGATTACTATGATTTCGAACAAGTAGTGTCTAAATTAACATCATATCGAATTCTAGCAATTAACCGCGGTGAAAAAGAAGGAATTTTACGAGTAAAAATAAGTACAGATGACGATTATGCGCTAAGATATTTACATTCTAGAATAATTGGTAGTAAGAAAAGTACAAGTAATGACTATGTAGAAATGGCATATACTGAAGCGTATAAAAAATTTATCAAACCTGCCATTGAAAGAGAGCTTCGAGCAACTTTAACTGAAAAAGCTGAAAATGAGGCTATTAAAGTTTTTGGTGAGAATTTGTACAATTTATTAATGCAAGCTCCTTTGAAAAATAAAATTATTTTAGGAATGGATCCAGCATTTAGAACTGGTTGTAAATTAGCGATTATTGATGAGACTGGGAAATTTTTAGTTAAAGATGTGATTTATCCACATGAAAAGCATAAAGGCGAGAAACCAAATCCTGAATTAAGAAAAGAAGCTGCTGAAAAATTAGAGACATTGATAAATAGATATAATGTTGACATGATAGCAATTGGGAATGGTACAGCAAGTCGAGAATCAGAAAAATTTGTAGCAGAAGTTTTAAAGAAGATAGATAAAGAAGTATATTACGTAATTGTAAATGAATCAGGAGCTTCTGTATATTCAGCAAGTGAAATAGCAAGAGATGAATTCCCGAATTTTAACGTAGAAGAACGTTCGGCTGTAAGTATAGCTCGAAGATTGCAAGATCCTTTAGCAGAATTAATAAAGATTAATCCTGAATCAATTGGTGTGGGACAATACCAGCATGATTTACCACAAAAGCAACTAGATAGCGAAGTTGAAGCGACTGTTGAAACTGCAGTTAATAAAGTTGGTGTGAATTTGAATACAGCTAGTATCCAATTACTAACCTATATTTCTGGATTGAATAAAACAACAGCTCAAAATATTATTCTTTATCGTGAAGAAAATGGAAAATTTCAAAATCGAAAAGAGTTAAAAAAGGTTCCTAGATTAGGTCCTAAAGCTTATGAGCAGGCGGCAGGCTTTTTAAGGATTATTGATGGGAATGAGTCTCTAGATAATACAGATATACATCCAGAAAGTTACACGCTAGCAGAAAAATTGATAAAGGATCTAGGTATTACTAAAGAAGATATGGGTACTAACACTATAAACGATAAGTTAGCGAAATTTAATGTTGAAAGATATGCAATAGATAATGAATTAGAAGTAATAACTGTTAAAGATATTGTAAAAAGTTTGATGAAACCAGGGCGCGATGGTCGAGAAAGTATGCCAATGCCTTTATTGAAATCAGATATTTTAAAAATAGAAGATTTAAAAGCAGGAATGCAACTAGAGGGTACGGTAAGAAATGTTGTTGACTTTGGGGCATTCGTTGATATTGGTGTAAAACAAGATGGACTAGTGCATTTATCAAAATTAAGTAAGAAATATGTTTCTAATCCACGAGATATAGTTGCGGTAGGACAGATAGTTACTGTTTGGGTTGAAGATGTTGATTTAAACAGAAAGAGAATTCAATTAACAATGGTAAATCCAAATGAATAATAGAGAACTATTAGAACTAACTCGAAAAATTTCTAATTCTTATTTTAATAGAGAATTTAAGCACGAAATAAAGTTTAATAGTAGGTTGAGGACAACTGGGGGACGGTATTTTTTAAGTAATCATAATATAGATATTAATCCTAGGATGTTAACAGAATGTGATATGGATACTTTGATAGGTGTCATTAAACACGAACTATGCCATTATCATCTCCATATTAATGGTTATGGGCATCAGCATAGGGATAAAAATTTTAAAATATTATTGAAAAAAGTTGGAGGTTTAAGATATGCTCCAACTTTAAAGGCAAGCTATAAAAATATTTATGTTTGCCAAAATTGTGGAAAAAAGTATTATCGACAAAGAAAAATAAATACTAGCAAATATGTATGTTCTCATTGTCACGGGAAATTAAAATTAATTGAATAAGCACTTGCTAAATAGGGTTAAACTTGATATAATTATCTCTGTTGTCGCGGGTATGGCGGAATTGGCAGACGCGTCAGACTAAGGATCTGGTGGGCATTATTGCCCGTGATGGTTCGAATCCATTTACCCGCATACAGAGGTGAGCATAGGAGTCTATATTGGCTACTATGCTTTTTTATTTTATAATATATTTTGATGACTAAAAATAAAGTGAGGTTCTTTATGAATAAGGGAATAAAAATGGTATCTATAGCAGGTTACCTACCTGATAATGTTGTGACAAATGATGACTTGAGCAAAATTATGGAAACATCTGATGAGTGGATTCAAAGTCATACAGGTATTAAGCAAAGGTACTATGCTTTTAATGAAAATACGTCAGATTTAGCTACTGAAGTAGGAAAAAAACTTCTAGAAAGAGCAAATCTTAAGTCAGAGGACATAGATTTATTAATAGTATCAACTATCTCTCCAGATGCAATTACACCATCTACAGCAGCTATTGTAGAGAAAAAGTTAAATTTAAAGTCAGCTTTTGCCTTTGATATTTCTGCAGCTTGTGCTGGGTTCATCTATGCTTTAAGTACAGCCCATAAATTTTTAGTTTCAGGTTTATATCGTCGAGCAATGGTAATTAGTGCTGAAACAAATTCTAAAATGATGGATTTTAAGGATAGGACATCAGCTGTTTTCTTTGGCGATGGTGCTGCTGGAATGATTGTAGAGGCGACTGATGATGAAAAAGAAAACATTTATTTATCTGAGAAATTGGTTACGGTAGGAAATGAGGAAGTTATTCATAGTGGTAGAATTGCTCCTCTTAAAGAAATATCTAGTGATAATTATCCAAGTATGGATGCTTTTTATCAGAATGGGAGAGAAGTTTATAATTTTGTAACAACAGATATAGTTAAGCATATTAAGGGATTTTTAGAGACAAATAAAGTAAACTCCAAAGATTTGTCGTATGTTGTAACTCATCAGGCTAATTTACGATTGATAGAAATTATATCAAAAGAGATTGAAGTTCCTCTAAATAGGGTGGCAACTGATGTTAAGGAATGTGGTAATACTTCTTCTGTTGGAATACCATTAGCCTTGGCTAGAAAGTTTGAGGATGAAAATATAACAGGTAAGGTTCTATTAACAGGTTTTGGTGCTGGTTTAGCTTATGGATCTATTCTTTTAGAATTTGGTGAATAATTGATGATAATTGTATGTTATACTATTCATTAATTAAGGATAGAGAAAGAGTGATTAGATGGCAGTATTTTTCCAGAGTATCTCCGGTGTATTAGTAATCTTGGTAATGATTGCTGTGGGATATTTTTTAGAGCAAAAGGGATGGTTTGATGATAAATCAACCAAATTAATTGCTAAAATCGTTACCCAAGTATCATTACCTTGTTATATGTTGGGGACAATTGTTAGTAAATTTTCAGCTAAAGAATTATTACGAATGATACCTGATTTGAGATTCCCGGTAATTTCGATGTTAATTTTGATGGGAATTGCTTTTGCCGTTGTTCATATTTTTAAAATCCAGGATAAACATGCGGGTTTATTTACTTCAATGTTTTTTAACTCTAATACAGTTTTTGTAGGTTTACCGATTAATATGGCCTTATTTGGTAATAAAAGTATCCCCTATGTATTAATTTATTATATGGCTAATACAACATTTTTTTGGACAATTGGTACTTACTTAATCCAAAGAGATGGTGATAAGAAAACAGCTTTTAATTTAAAAAGAACATTAGGTAAAATATTTTCACCTCCATTGTTGGGATTTATAGTTGGGGTTATCTTTGTATTGTTAAAAGTGAAATTACCGACATTTGTTAACTCAGATTTATTATATCTAGGTAATTTGACAATACCATTGTCTATGATTTTTATCGGTATTTCAATTTCTAAAGCAGGACTTAATAGAATCTCTATTGGAAAAGATAATCTTTTGTTGTTATTAGGGAGATTTATTTTAGCTCCTCTAATGATGTACATACTAGTTACACCTACTAATATTCCTTTGTTAATGAAGCAAGTATTTATTTTACAAGCAGCGATGCCAGTTATGACGAATGCTCCTGTTGTAGCTAACTTATATGGAGCAGATTCGGAATATGCAGCTGTAATGGTTACAGAAACCACGTTAACATCATTAATTGTTGTTCCAATATTGATGGTAATAACGCAAAATATCTGATAGATAAGAGAGTGATGAATTTTGGTTAAGCTTGTATTGCTTAGACATGGGGAAAGTACGGCTAATGAGGCAAATATTTATACTGGTTGGTCAGATGTTCCATTGACAATTAAAGGTTGTGAACAAGCTAAAGTTGCAGGAAAAAAATTAAAAGAAGAAAATATTACTTTTACTAAAGCTCATACTTCTTTGTTAGAGAGAGCTATAAAAACGGGAATGATTGTATTAGATGAAATTAATCAGTCATGGATACCACTTGAAAAGACTTGGAGATTAAACGAACGTCATTATGGAGCATTGAGGGGATTAAATAAAGAATTTACAAAGCGTAAATATGGAAAACACCAAGTTGCTTTATGGAGACGATCGTTTGATACCGTTCCTCCTATGTTGGATGAAAGGATAGAAGAACCTAAATATAAGAAATATCCTTCTACAATTATTCCACGTGCAGAAAGTTTAAAGGATGCTTACAATCGAATACTACCATATTGGGTTGATGAGATAGCACCTGAGTTATTACATGGAAATAATCAAATTGTGATTGCTCATGGAAGTACGTTAAGAGCAATGATTAAATATATTGAAAATATTAGCGATGAAGGAATTGATGGCGTAGAAGTTGCTAATGCTGAACCAATTATTTATGAATTAGATAATAAACTTCGAGTAATCTCAAAGAAAATATTAAAATAAAAAATTAACGTGAATATTGAATATAGTTGACTAATTTTTTGTTGTTAGGAAAAAAGCTCTATGAGGAACCAGTAGTTTTCATAGAGCTTTTTATACTTAGAAATACAAAAAGACAACTTCATTAGAATATGAAGTTGCCCTAGTATTAACGATAATTAAAATTCTTCAATTAATGACGAGGAATTTCTTCGAAAATGCTATAGAATTGAGATTTAGCAGAGTAGTCAGCCATATAGACACCATTTAAACCAGCTCTTTGTCCCAAGATGCCAATATCAGCAATTAATTTTTCTTCATTAGTTGGAAAGTGAATTCGTCCAGCTAAAGCTACACTACGAATGTAATTAACCAATCGATTAAGTAATGCTTCAGGATTTTTAGTTTCAGGTAATTTACGATAAACCTGTGCTAAAACATCAATAATATCTAACAATTCAGATTGTTTTTTTCATAATTATTGAGTATCCCTAATAATTCTTTGATATCAGTTTGTGCTTGATTAATAAGTTTTGTTCTTTCCATAATCATACTATACCTCGTTTACAGTGAAATAGCAGTTGCTGTAGTTAATCCACAGCCTTTATGTTTGTATGTGATATTATTGCTAAATCACTTTTATTTATCTCTATATTAATGATAAGAGATAGAATTAAAAATATGTAATAAGGTGATTAAAAAGCAATCACCTTAGTTGTTGTCAAATAATTTCTTAAATGACTATTTAAGTTAAACTAAGCTAATGAACCCATTGGATCCCATGGAGCTAAGACTTTAGGTTCTTCAGTAAGAACTTTTTGTAATTCTTCAGGTAAGAATTTCTTGTTTACAACAACTTGATAACAATATTCTTCCATCCAGTTATTACTCATAACGAAGAATCCTTTAGTACCAACTTTATCTCCCCATGAGTTTTCAACTTTCCATTTAGTTGGAGTGCCATTAACTAGATCTACACCAGTTAATACCATAGCGTGAGTCATTAAACTTTCACTATAATCTAAGCGTTCAGCTTTAGACATTGAAAAGTCAACATCGAATAGTTCATCTTTGTGATACAATTCAGTATCCATGATACCTTTCTTACGATCAGATTCTTGACCAACATCACAACCAAACCAAACACTTTCACCAGATTCAAGTTGCTTAATTGCTACTTGACGGAAGGTGTTCATATCAACGTTTAAATGTCTTACTTCACGTTCGCCTAGGACATTACCAAGCATTTCGATAGTGTACATATGATTATATGGCTTGTCATCAGTAGGTGCGTTAATAATTGATACATAGTCGTCAAGATTCCAATTTACGTATTTTTCAAAGAAAGTTTGAGGAGTTAAATCTTGATCGATATGATAGTTATTATCAGAATCACGATATTCAAAGTCAAATTTAACAGGTGGTTCACCCAATGTATAAACTAAGATACGATAAATTTCAGCAAGTTTCTTTTCTTTGAAAGAAGCGACTTCTTCAGAACTAGCGTTACTATTAACTAATTCACGTAAATCAACAGCATCTTTACGTAATTTTAGATTAAGAGTAGAATTTAATTCATTTGATTTTGAAGAGTTATAACTTTCAGGCATTACACTCTTAGGAACTACACCATATTTTCTGATAATTGCAGTAATCATATCCCATTGACCACCATCTTGTTGAGGTGTTGTCATTAACCAAGATACTTTACGATCAGAAGTTGGAAGAGAAGCTGTTTTAATAACATTTTCATAGAAATAATTGGATTTTTCTAGCTTATCCCAGAAAAATGTATAACTTTGAGATAGTTCAAAGTCCTTAGCTACACCAAAACGATTCTTTAAATCATGGCGCATAGTATTAAGAGCAGCAAACATCCAGCAACGGCCAGATTGTTTTTGGTTTGCTACATCTCCTGTATCAAGATCAATTGAAAAGACAGGATCCATATTAACTTCAGAGTGGAAATCAGCACTTGTAGCTAAAATTCCGTTTTTAGAAACTGCACGTTCTAAAACTCTGGATTTTGGATCATCTTCAATTAATTGATGAAATTTTGATAATTGTTCACTGCTAATTGCTTCAGACACAGTGATCACCCTCCTTAAGATAAGTTAATTTAATTGTAAGACAGTTTAGCTAAAAGATAAATAATAATGTTAGAAAAAAATTAGAAAATTATTTTTTAGCTAATAAATCTGCATACTCAGGATGCTTTTGCATAAATTTATTAGTGTATGTGCAAAGTGGTAATAATTTTTTACCTTCTTCTTGGACTCTTGTAATAAATGTAGTGGTAATTTTACCTGCAATTCCTTGACCTCTGTAAGCATCGCTAACCCATGTTCGTTCAACAACGTATGTGTTGCCATCATCAATAGTTGAAAAACCAATTTCTGCGACTAGAGTATCACCATCATGAAGTGATAAAGTGTCATTATTCCATATATAGTTCATAAGAAACCCCTCCCAATGAAAGTATAGCACACGAAAAAATTTAAGATGGAATAAATTTATTAATTAAAATGAAATTTATTGTTAAATACGATAATTTTTAATAATTAATGGTATGATAAAATAGAAAGTATATTAGTTAGAGAGGATTAACAAGAATGAAAAGAGGATTTGAAGTAGTAAGTAAATATAAAGACCGTGGGGTAAAACTTCCAGTCAGAATGACAAAGAATGCTGCAGGATATGATTTTTTTGCTGCAGAAGATTTTTTATTACCTAGTATTTGGAAATTTAATTTTTTAAAAATTTTATATGCATTGCATAAACAAAAAAATATAACTGAAACAGAATTATTAGAAGGACAAAAATGTTTAAAACCTTTTCTAGTTCCTACTGGAATTAAGGCATACATGAAAGATGATGAGTTCTTAATGTTAGCTAATCGTTCTAGTAGTCCATTGAAAAGAAGTTTAATTCTACCTAATGGTGTGGGAATAATAGATGCTGATTATTATAATAATCCTAATAATGAGGGTGAAATTTTTGTACAATTAGTTAATTTTGGATTAAAAGATCAATTAATAAAAAAGGGTGATCGAATAGGTCAAGGTATATTCTTACCATATTTAGTAGCTGACAATGATGAAGGTGGAAAGGAAACTAGAACTGGTGGATTTGGATCTTCTGGAAAATAGTTTGGAAGGTGAATGTATTGGCGAAAACTAAGACAAGATATGTTTGTCAAAATTGTGAATATATCTCTCCACGCTATTTAGGACGCTGCCCTAATTGTGGTTCTTGGAATAGCTTGGTAGAGGAAATAGAGAAAAGGGAAAGTTCAACTAAAGCACAGCCTAGAGTTAGTATCTCTGGTACAACAGTGAAACCTAAATTAATTGATGATGTTTCTACTGTAGAAACTCCAAGATTTAAAACTAATTTAGAAGAATTGAATCGTGTTTTAGGTGGCGGAATCGTTCCAGGATCTTTAGTGTTAATTGGTGGAGATCCAGGTATTGGTAAGTCTACATTATTACTACAAGTTTCTGGGCAATTATCTACTCTCGGGAAAAAGGTTCTTTATGTTTCTGGAGAAGAAAGTGCAACTCAAATTAAATTACGTGCGGATCGTTTAGGAGTTCATGGAACTGAACTATATTTATATCCCGAAACAGATATGGATAGTATTAGAAAAAATATTGAACTTTTAAAGCCTGATTTTGTTGTAATCGATTCGGTGCAGACAATGCAGGAGCCAGAAATGACAGCCGCAGTTGGAAGTGTTTCTCAAATTAGGGAAGTAACTGGAGATTTGATGCAAATTGCGAAAACTAATGGAATAACTGTCTTTGTTGTAGGACATGTTACTAAAGGTGGAGCAATTGCAGGGCCTAAAATTTTAGAACACATGGTAGATACTGTTCTTTATTTTGAGGGAGATCAACATAGAACATTTAGAATTTTACGAGCTGTTAAAAATAGATTTGGTTCAACTAATGAAATTGGAATCTTTGAAATGAAAAATGGAGGATTAAGCGAAGTTGCTAATCCATCAGAGATTTTTCTAGAAGAAAGATTAAAAGGGGCTACGGGATCAGCAGTCGTTGCTTCGCTTGAAGGGACTAGGCCTATATTGGTAGAATTACAAGCACTAGTAACACCGACTGCATTTGGAAATGCTAAGCGAACAACAACTGGTTTAGATCATAATCGAGTTGCGTTACTGATGGCGGTACTTGAAAAAAGAGCGGGTTTGTTATTACAAAATCAGGATGCTTATTTGAAGGCCGCTGGTGGAGTGAAGTTAGATGAGCCAGCAATAGATTTAGCCATTGCTGTTAGTTTAGTTTCTAGTTATCGCGATGCAGAAACAAGACCAACTGACTGTTTTATAGGGGAAGTGGGATTAACTGGTGAAATAAGACGAGTTAATCGTATTGAACAGCGTGTTGTTGAGGCTGCTAAGCTAGGATTTAAGCGAGTATTTTTACCAAAGAACAACTTAGATGGTTGGATGCCTCCAAAAGAGATTGAAGTAGTAGGCGTAAGTACACTAAATCAAGCATTAAAACTAATTTTTAGTTAAAAATTGATAGAAAGGATGTGCTTAAATGCGAAAAAGAATCATAGGATTAATATTAGCTATTTTAGGTGTAGGTGCAGGATATACATTTCTACCAGAGCTATGGAGCTTGATAGGACTTGGAAGTAATCGCTGGTTAACTAATGGGTTGGTTAATGCTATTATTGGTTTGATTATTATGGAAATACTAGCGATTTTCTTAATAGATGCTATTGAGCGAGTAATCATAAAAATAGAGAAAAATTTGATTAGACAAAAGCCGGAAGTAATTATTTCAACGAGCTTGTCAATCACAGTGGGATTAATTGTAGCAGCTTTAATTTCAACGATATTTAATCGATCACATGTATTCTTCATCAATACCATTTTGCCGATTGTATTAATGATTTTATTAGGGTATCTGGGATATGTTGTTGGGAAAGAAGGCTTTGGAAATTTAAAGAGATTATTTAATTTACGACAAAGAAAAGTGGAAGATGATAAAACTCAGATTTTAGAAAGAAAAGTTGGCGAAAATTTCCACAAATACAAGTTGTTAGATACTAACATTTTGATAGATGGGAGAATTTATGATCTAGCAAAAACTGGTTTCATTGAAGGTACATTAGTAGTTCCTAATTTTGTATTATATGAACTTCAATATATTGCTGACTCAGGAGATAGTATTAAACGAGTTAGAGGACGTAGAGGTTTGGACATTCTAAATAAACTACGTTCAGAAAAAATTGTTCCTGTAAAAATGTATGAGGGAGATTTTGAAGATATAAAAGAAGTTGACAGTAAGCTTATAAAATTAGCAAAGGTTTTAGATGCAGTCATAGTAACAAATGATTACAATCTAAATAAAGTTAGTGAATTTCAAAATGTACAAGTTTTAAATGTAAATGCTTTGGCTAAATCATTAAAACCACGTGTTATTCCAGGGGAAAAATTAACCGTTACAGTTATAAAAAATGGTACAGAAAGACAACAAGGTGTTGCATACTTAGATGATGGAACAATGATAGTGGTTGAAGATGGACGTTATTACCTTAATAAACCTATTGAGGTAGAAGTAACTAGTGCATTGCAGACGGATGCTGGAAGAATGATTTTTGCAAAGCCAACACATTCTAAAAGAGAATTACGTGAGAAAAACTAAGAATAAATACCATGGAATAGTTTATTTTTTACAGTAATCATTGTAGAATGGTAAGAGTATGAGTTATGATATTATTCCTATAATCATAATGTTATTAATAGATAATTATTAAAGAAAGAAGTGCTTTAAAGTGGCAAAAAACAAGATACGTGTACGTTATGCTCCAAGTCCAACTGGACATTTGCATATTGGGAACGCAAGAACAGCTTTATTTAACTATTTATTTGCAAGACATAATAAAGGAACTTTTGTATTAAGAATCGAAGATACTGATACAAAGCGTAATATTGCAGATGGTGAAAAGAGCCAAATGGATAACTTGGAGTGGCTTGGTATTGATTGGGATGAAGGTCCTGATAAGCCAGGTAAGTACGGACCATATCGTCAATCTGAAAGAAAAGATATTTACAAGCCATTAATTCAAGAATTATTAGATAAAGATTTAGCTTATGAATCATTCATGACAGAGGAAGAATTACAAGCTCAACGTGAAGAACAAAAAGCTAGAGGAGAAGCTCCTCGTTATGTCTATGAATATGAAGGCATGTCTAAAGAAGAAATCAAGAAGGCTCAAGATGAAGCACGTGCTAAGGGATTAAAACCAGTTGTTCGTATTCGTGTGCCACACAACAAGACATACGAATGGGATGACATTGTAAAGGGAAAGATTAGCTTCTTATCTGACACAATTGGTGGAGATTTCGTTATTCAAAAACGTGATGGTATGCCTACATACAACTTTGCTGTTGTAGTAGACGATCATTTAATGGAAATTACTCATGTATTACGTGGGGATGATCATGTTGCTAATACACCAAAGCAATTAGTTGTATATGAAGCATTTGGTTGGAAAGCACCTGAATTTGGTCATATGTCCTTAATTATTAATACTGAAACTGGTAAGAAGTTAAGTAAACGTGACGAAACAGTGCTTCAATTTATAGAACAATATCGTGAACTAGGTTACTTACCTGATGCAATGTTTAACTTTATTACTTTATTAGGTTGGTCTCCTGTTGGCGAATCAGAAATCTTTAATAAACAAGAATTCATCAAGATGTTTGATGCAAAACGTTTGAGCAAATCTCCAGCAGCATTTGATGGTAAGAAATTAGAATGGATTAATAACCAATATGTAAAGGCTGCTAAAGAAGATGAAATTATGGATTCTTCATTACGTCAATTAATTAAGGCTGGTAAAGTACAAGCTGATCCAGATGCTTATACAATTGAATGGGCTAGAAAACTAATTAGTCTTTACAAACAACAAATGTCTTATACAGGACAAATTGTAGAAATGGCAGATGTATTCTTTAATGAACCACCTGTTTTAAGTGAAGATGCTAAAAAAGAATTAGCTGATGAATCAGCTGCAATTGTACTAAAAGAATTTGCTGAACGTGTTAAAGATTTACCAATCTTTGATGCTGTTGAAATTCAAAATACAATTCGTTCTATTCAAAAGGATACAAAAATTAAGGGACGTAAACTCTACATGCCTATCCGTATCGCAACAACACGCGAAATGCATGGCCCAGAATTGGCACCATCAATCGAATTATTAGGTCGTGAAAAGGCATTGAAACATCTAAAGCAAACTTTAGAAGAAATGAACTAATCGTGTAGATATAGTATAATTAAAATGAGACAAGGTTGAGGCATATTTTTGTCGCAACCTTTTGTTTTATGTTTTATTATTAAGTTAAGAGTTAAGAAAAACGTTAATTGTGATATATTATTACGTTTTAATAGATTAGGAGTGATGAATTAGATGTTGCAATTGTATAATACATTAACTAATCAAAAAGAAAAATTTGAACCATTAAATCCTGGAAAAGTGACAATGTACGTCTGTGGCCCAACAGTGTATAACTATATTCATATTGGTAATGCTAGAAGTGCGGTTGCTTTTGATACAATCAGACGTTATTTAGAATATCGTGGTTTTGAAGTAAACTATGTTTCGAATTTTACAGACGTTGACGATAAAATCATTAAAGCAAGTCAAAAAATGAATCTTTCAGTTAAAGAAATAACTGAGAAATTTATTAATGCGTTTTATGAAGATACAAGTGCTTTGAATGTAAAGAAAGCTACATTGAATCCTCGAGTAATGGATAATATGGATGATATTATCAAGTTTATTGAAGTTTTAGTGCAAAAAGGATATGCATATGAATCTGCTGGAGATGTATATTATAAGACTAGAAAGTTTAAAGATTATGGTAAACTATCTGGACAATTAATAGATGATCTAGAACAAGGTGCTAGTAGCCGAGTCGATGATATCGACCAAGATAAAAAGCAAGATCCATTAGATTTCGCTCTTTGGAAAAAAGTAAAGCAAGGAGAAATATCTTGGAATTCTCCTTGGGGACAAGGACGTCCAGGGTGGCATATTGAATGTTCAGTAATGTCTACTAAATATTTAGGAGATACAATAGATATTCATGCTGGAGGACAAGATTTAGAATTCCCACATCATGAAAATGAGATTGCACAAAGTGAAGCAAAGACTGGCAAAAAATTTGCTAGATATTGGTTACATAATGGATTTGTAACAATTGGTGAAGAAGATCAAAAAATGAGTAAATCTTTAGGAAATTTTGTAACAGTACATGATTTACTAAAGAAAGTAAACCCTCAAGTTATTAGATTCTTTATGTCAACAACTCAATATCGTCGACCAATCCGATATAGTTCTGCTAATTTAAATGAAGCAAAAGTTAATCTAAATAAATTGCAAACAGCTTATGAAAACTTAAGTTATCGTTTAAAAGATAGTGTAGAAGGAAATGATAAAGAAGTAGAAGTTAATTTTGCTAATCTTGAAAAAGATTTTGTTAAAGTTATGGATGATGATTTTAATGTACAAAATGGGATTTCTGTTATTTATGAAATGGCTAAACAACTAAATATCTATTCAGAAAAAGAAAAGGTATATACTGATACTATTAATAACTTAATTAACACTTATAAGAAAGTCGTAGAAATTTTTGGTATAAGTTTTAGTGAAGAAAAAGAATTGTTAGATGATACGATTGAACAACTTATCCAAGAAAGAAATGAAGCAAGAAAAAATAAGAACTTCAAACGTAGCGATGAAATAAGAGATCTACTAAAAGAACAAGGAATAATATTAGAAGATACAGCACAAGGTACAAGGTGGAAGAGAAATGATTAAAGAAGATGTAGACTATAATCAAATGAATGGGATTGCCTTAGCATATATGGGCGATGCAATTTATGAAATTTATATTCGAAGACATTTATTAGCTAAAGGTTTAACTAAACCAACAAAGCTACATCACAAGGCTACTCATTATGTATCTGCAAAGGCACAAGCTTTTTTAATCGAAAAAATGCAAGAGCAAAATGTTTTGAATGATGAAGAGTTAGAATTCTTTAAGCGTGGTAGAAATGCCAAAAGTCATACTTCTGCAAAAAATACTTCAGTTGTAACTTACAGAATTTCTACAGGCTTCGAAGCATTATTTGGTTATCTATATCTAAGTGATCAAATCGAAAGATTAGAGGAATTAGCAGATTGGTGTATTAATACAGTAGAGAAAGAAGGGAAATAATGAAAGAAGAGCAAAAAGATTTTATTATTGGACGTCATCCAGCTATGGCGGCTTTAAAAAAGAAAGATAGCAATATTAATAAAGTTTTTGTTCAAGAAGGATTAAAGGCGGATGCTATTCAGGAAATATATACTTTAGCTAAAGCCCGAAAGTTAGTAGTTTCTAGAGTTCCTAAAACTAAACTTGATAATTTAGTAAATGGACAAAATCACCAAGGTGTAGTGATTGCTATAGCATCATATAGTTATGCTACAATTGATGATTTGTTTGAAAAAGCTCGTAGTAAAAATGAAGATCCTTTTTTCTTGATTTTAGATGGAATTGAAGATCCACATAATTTAGGTTCAATTATGAGGACCGCAGATGCAGCAGGAGTTCATGGAATTATCATTCCCAAAAGACGTGCAGTGCAGTTGACTTCAGTTGTGGCAAAAACTTCGACAGGTGCTATTGAACATGTACCTGTTGTGAGAGTTACAAATTTAGTACAAACTGTTAAAGAATTAAAAGAACAGGGAGTATGGATCTTTGGGACTGATATGAAAGGTACTGATTTTAGAAAGTGGAGTGCTAAGGGAGCAACAGCTTTGGTAATAGGAAATGAAGGTAAAGGAATTTCTCCACTTTTGAAGAAAACTTGCGATGAAATGTTAACTATTCCAATGGTAGGACATGTTCAAAGTTTAAATGCAAGTGTAGCTGCTAGTTTATTAATATATCAAGGATTTACTTCAAGAGGAAATTAATATGAAAAAGAATATCTTGATTGTTGATGCATATAATATGATAGGAAATTGGCCACAATTAGATAAATTAAAGAAGAGTGATAGGCTAGAGGATGCTAGAGATTTACTTTTGAAAATATTATCTAATTACCGTAAACAGGCTAATACAGAAATTATTGTAGTATTTGATGCGATGTATGTACCTGGTATGACAAAACAATATGAGCAATATGACTTACAAGTGGTATGGACAGCTGAAGATCAAACAGCAGATACTTATATTGAATCATTGGCTGGAAGATTACAAACACCATTGACTCAGGTAAGAGTAGCAACAAGTGATCAAGCTGAACAATGGACAATTTTTTCGCAAGGAGCATTGAGACTCCCAGCGTGGGAATTATATCAGGAAATAAAAAGATCTAAAAAAGAGGTTAGACAACAGGCAAAGATATATCAAAATCAAAAAGCCGCAAGACGTTTAACTTGGAATGATGATCAGTTAGAAAAATTAGCTGAGTATCGGGATAAATTAATGGGAAAAGAAAAATAGTGTGATTGACATTTTAGGATATATCATGATAGAGTTTATTTGATTCAGTGTAAAGGAGTAATTTATGGCTAATAAGAAAAAAGTAGCACTTGCTTGTTCTGAATGTGGTTCACGTAATTATACAATTACTGAAAATCCAAATCGTACAGAAAGACTAGAAGTACAAAAGTTTTGTAAGTATTGTGGTAAGCATACGTTACACAGAGAGACAAAGTAATTGCTGAGGAGTGATTTAATTGAAATTTCTAAAGAATGTTATTAAAACTATGAAAGATACAACATGGTTGAATGCAAAGGAAACAAGAAGAGATACAACTACTGTTATTATTTCTTCATTGCTATTTATAGGCTTTTTTGCTGTTGTGGACTGGGTTATTCAATCAGCCTTATCATTACTTGTATAGTTGTTTGATATTATATCTAGCAATAAAAGAAAACATTTGCTATAATTACGAAAGAAAGCCCCGGGATTCGTGGAGGCTTTTTTATTTTCAATAAATTTAGAAAGGAATGGAAAAATGGCACATACAGTAGAATCAGTTGAAAAGAAATGGTATGTTTTACATACTTATGCAGGATACGAAAACAAGGTTAAAGAAAATTTAGAATCAAGAGCAACTTCAATGGGGATGGAAGATTACATTTTTAGAGTAGTTGTTCCTGAAGAAGAAAAGCATGAAACTACTAAAACAGGAAAAGAAAAAGTAGAAAAATTAAAAACATTCCCAGGATATGTATTAGTAGAAATGGTAATGACTGATCAATCATGGTATGTTGTTAGAAATACTCCTGGCGTAACTGGGTTTGTAGGTTCACATGGATCAGGAAGTAAGCCAGCACCACTATTAGATGAAGAAATTAATCATATTCTACATGAATTAGGAATTAGTTCACGTCATTCTAACTTTGATGCTGAAGTAGGGGATGCAGTTACTATTATTGATGGTGCATTTTCTGGTTTAGTTGGTAAGATTACAGAAATTGATACTGAAAAGATGAAATTAAAAGTTGATATTGATATGTTTGGCCGCGAAACAGCAGCTGAATTGAATTATGATCAAGTAGATAAATTAGTATAATAAATACTTGCATGGATGAAATACAAATGATATAATTCATGAGTATGATTTTTATCATACAAGTGGGAGGCTAAATTTTTTATAGCCATCCGTACCACACACGGAAAGAGGAGGTTTTTACCGTGGCAAAGAACGTAGTAAACGTTGTTAAATTACAAATTCCTGCTGGAAAAGCAACTCCAGCTCCACCAGTTGGTCCTGCATTAGGTCAAGCAGGTATCAACATTATGGGATTCACAAAGGAATTCAATGCTCGTACAGCAGATCAAGCTGGTATGATCATTCCTGTTGTGATTAGTGTATACGAAGATCGTTCATTCGACTTCGTTACAAAGACACCACCTGCTGCTGTATTACTTAAAAAAGCTGCTGGTGTAGAAAAGGGATCTGGCGAACCTAACATGAAGAAAGTTGCTACTGTAACTAAAGATCAAGTTAAGGAAATCGCAGAAACAAAGATGCAAGATCTAAACGCTGCAGACGTTGAAGCTGCAATGCGCATGATTGAAGGTACTGCACGAAGCATGGGCTTTGTTGTAGAAGACTAATTTCTACGGCCACGCTTCTCAGACGGATACTCTATGAAAATAGATGTATCAAGTGGGAGGTTTATCCGATAGACCACATATTGCAAGGAGGAAATTTCACTAATGGCTAAGAAAAAAAGTAAAAAGTATTTAGAAGCTGCTAAGCAAGTTGAAGAAGGCAAGTTATACAATGCTTCTGAAGCATTTGGCTTAGTAAAGAAGATTGATTTTGCAAACTTTGATGCTACTATCGAAGTTGCTTTCAACTTAAACGTTGATACAAAACAAGCTGATCAACAATTACGTGGTGCTATGGTTTTACCAAATGGTACTGGTAAAGATCAAACAGTTGTTGTATTTGCTAAAGGTGCAAAAGCACAAGAAGCTAAGGATGCAGGCGCAGACGTTGTTGGTGACGACGACTTAGTTGCACGTATCCAAGACGGTTGGTTGGACTTTGATGTTGCTATTGCAACACCAGATATGATGGCACAAGTTGGTCGTTTAGGTCGTGTATTGGGACCTAAAGGCTTGATGCCAAACCCTAAGACTGGTACAGTTACAATGGATGTAACAAAGGCTGTTACAGATGCTAAGTCTGGACAAGTTACATACCGTACAGACCGTGACGGTAACGTACATGTTCCATTGGGTAAAGTATCATTTACAGAAGAAGCACTTGAAGGTAACTTCAAAGCTGTTTATGATGTAATTGCTAAGGCTCGTCCTGCATCTGTTAAAGGTGTTTACATCAAGCATGTTTCTGTTGCTTCTACATTTGGACCAAGTGTTACATTAGATACAACAGCACTTTAATTTAAATAATGAGGTGGGAAGATAAATTCTTCTCACTTTTTTATTATTTTTTCTTGACACTTATAATAGGCTATGGTAACCTATTAAAGGTCAAGTTAATAATTCTACCTAAGACTCAGGTGGCTAACGCCTTAAATTTATGCCTGCCGAGGAGTAAACGTATCTCTCTCTGTGTCTTGGTGTGGACATAGAGCTTTTTATTTATAAAAAGCTTTTGACACAATGACTAGGAGGTGAATTAATAATGAGTAAGGAAATTATCGCAAAGAAAGCTGCTATCGTTGAAGAAGTTTTTGAAAAATTCCAAAGTGCTTCTTCTGCTGTAGTTGTTGACTATCGTGGCTTAACTGTTGAAGAAGTTACTGATTTACGTAAGCAACTTCGTGAAGCTGGTGTAGAAATGCGTGTTATCAAGAATACATTCTTGAAACGTGCAGCTGACAAAGCAGGTTATGAAGGTTTAGATGATACATTCTCTGGCCCTACTGCTGTTGCATTTGGTGGTGAAGACATCACTGCACCTGCTCGTATTATGGCTAAATTTGCAGAGGATCATGAAGCTTTAGAAATTAAAGGTGGTATGATCGAAGGTAAGATTGCTTCTCTTGAAGAAATCAACGCTCTTGCTAAATTACCAAACCGCGACGGATTACTTTCAATGCTATTATCTGTATTGCAAGCTCCAGTTCGCAACTTTGCTTATGCAGTTAAAGCTGTTGCTGACAGCAAAGACGAAGATGCAGCTTAATTCTAAATTATTAGTTGCATAAATTACAATTAACAAAAAAAGAATTTTATCTATGTATGGAGGAAAATAAAATGGCATTAGATACAGAAAAGATTATTGCTGACTTAAAAGAAGCTAGCATTCTTGAATTAAACGACTTAGTAAAAGCTATCGAAGAAGAATTTGGTGTTTCCGCTGCTGCTCCAGTTGCAGTTGCAGGTGCTGCAGGTGCAGACGGTGCTGCAGAAAAGGATTCATTTGATGTTGAATTAACAGATGCAGGTTCTGCAAAAGTTAAAGTTATCAAGGCAGTTAAGGATATCACAGGTCTTGGCTTGAAAGATGCTAAGGGCTTAGTTGATGGTGCTCCTTCCGTAATTAAAGAAGGCGTTGCTAAGGACGAAGCAGAAGAATTGAAGGCTAAACTTGAAGAAGTTGGCGCAAAGGTAACATTGAAATAATTTATTTTAATTTTACTTTTAGAGATCAGTTTAACGACTGGTCTCTTTTTTCATATATGAGTAATTATCTTATCCAGGAAAGAAGGTGGAATAGGTGAGTACTTTAGATAATATGGCTCATGCAAGTAACGAAAGAAGAAATCAAAATATAATGAAGTTACGTCAAGCATTTAATGATGAGAAATACAATACGATAAGTCAAGCTGCTAGAGGTACGGGATATACATATCAAACTGTAAAAAAATGGGCTATTGATGGAGATATTCCACTACTTGATGAGAATGGAACTTCAATAGTTAAAATCACTGAGGATAATCAAAGAAAAGTAAATGAGAAACGTAGAATTGAGCATATAAACAAATTAAATGAAATATTTCATAAAAAAGAAGCTATAACTGTTTCTGCGTGTGCTAGTAAATTAGGTTATCCAGAGGAAACAATAATTTCATGGGCGAAACAAGGAGAGATACCATTGTTAATGGCAAATAATGAATTAGTAGTACCATTTAACGAGTATAATCGTCCGTATTGGTTAGATAGTGATGATTTTCTTTAGGATTTAGTAATTTTTAATTTCCTTTACAATCTTGATTAATTACTACGTATTAGTGATAATAGAGAGAGGGATTGGAGGATGTAACATGAAAAAAGTTAAGGATTTTATCAAACAAAAATCCACAATTTTACAATTAATGTTTGTAGCTTCAGTGTTAATATTAGTTTTAGTGGAAATTAGTAAAATTATTAGGGATGTTGATTGGAATCAGGTTAGTGATGGCTTGCTGAGTCAGTCAATTTTTTCAATTATTATGATGCTAATTCTAGGAATGTTTTCTGTTACTCCAATGCTAATTTACGATATTTCGATAACTTCTTTTTTATCAGAAAAGTTTAATTGGAAATATATTTTAAAGAGTGGCTGGATAACAAATACTTTTACTAATATTGCAGGTTTTGGGGGGATATTAGGAGCTACATTAAGGGCTAGTTTTTATGGTAAAAAATCTAGTAAAAAACAGGTTTTGTATGCTATATCTAAGATTGCTTTATTTTTATTAGCAGGATTATCAATATATTGCTGGGTATCGTTATTTATAATCTTTGGTTTACATATAGGTGCTGGATTAACTAAATATTGGATTTGGTTAGTCGGTGGGGGTCTGTATTTTCCATTGTTATTTAGTATTACTAAATTCAAAAATAATGCTTTTTTTGGTGATCTTACGTTAAAAAAAGAACTATTTTTAATACTGGGTTCTTGTTTGGAATGGGCAGGCGCAGGTCTATTTTTCATATATATTGGATTAGTTTTAGGGGTAAAATTCAATATACTTGAAATATTTGCTTTGTACATTATTGCGTCCGTTTTTGGGGTTATATCAATGGTTCCTGGTGGATTAGGTTCGTTTGATGTTTTTATTATCCTAGGAATGGAAAGCCTAGGCATAGGTAATGCAGATGTAATTGTATGGTTGCTATTTTTCCGTATATTTTACTATATTGTGCCATTTTTTGTAGGTACTGTTTTATTTGTGCATACTTTAGGTAATAAAGTGAATGAGTACTTCGATGGTATTCCAAGTGCATTATTACAAAAAACGGCTCATATATTAATTACAATTTTTATGTATGCATCTGGCATAATAATGTTAATAGAAGCAGCTGTTCCAAGTTTTGCTTTTTCTAACTTTATTCTGGTCAAGTTATATCCGTTAACATTTTTATTCTTACATCAAATGACAGACGTGATATTTGCTTTCTTGCTAATTGCAATGGGTAGAGGCTTTGAATCTAGAGTTAAAAAATCATTTTGGCCAACGATAATAGTTTTAGGAATAGGAATTGTTAATACTTTATGGAGGGTTTATACTCCAGGTTTAGCATGGTTTTTAATCTTTATTATGGCTTGTGTGATCCTCTCAAGAAAAGAACTTTATCGAGAACAATTACGTTATTCATTTGGAAAAATGTTTGTAGATGGTGGAATATTTACAGTAACATTTTTGTTGTATTTGTTAGTTGGATTCTTGAATTTTAGACCAATAGGACATAAAAGTATCCCAGTACCAGAAGTTTTAATTTTTCAAGGACAGCAAATATGGTTGTCAGGTTTTATGGGAATGATTTTAGCTGGCATAATAATGTTAATAATTATAACTAGCTTTACATCAGATACTGATCCGTTTAGAAAAATGAATTTCGATAAAAAGAGAATTAAAAAAATTATAGATAATTATTCTGGCAATGAAGTTAGTCATTTAGCCTTTTTAAGAGATAAAAATATTTATTATTACAGAGTTAATGGTGAAGATATAATGTATTTCATGTATCGCAGGAAAAATGACAAGTTAATTTTTATGGGAGAACCTGTGGGAAATATGGATTATTTAAAAGATGCCATTAAGGAACTAATGACACAAGCAGATTACTATGGCTATGAATTAGTTTTCTATGAAATAAATTCTAAATTAACCATGTTGTTACATGATTTAGGCTTTGACTTTATAAAGAATGGTGAAGAAGGATATGTAACTTTGAAGGACTTTTCACTGTCAGGTAAGAAAAAACGTGGTGAGAGGGCATTAATCAACAAATTCGAGCGTGAAGGATATACTTTTGAAATGATAGAACCTCCGTTTTCTAAAGAGTTGATTCAAGAGTTAAAACAAGTCTCTGACAGTTGGTTAGATGGTCAGTTAGAGAAGGGCTTTTCATTGGGTTTTTTTGATGAATATTACCTAAATCAAGCTAATATAAGTATTATTAAAGATGCTGATAATAAAATTGTTGCATTTGCTTCAATGATGCCTATGGATGATAAGACTTTATCAATAGACTTAATGAGACATAGTAAGCAAGCCCCTTCTGGAATAATGGATAAAATTTTCATTACCTTATTTGAGTATGGTAAAGAAAATGGTTATGAACGTTTTGATATGGGAATGGCACCATTAGCTAATGTAGGGACTTCTCAGTATAGTTTTATTGAAGAAAGAGCTGCACATTTTATTTATGAGTATGGATATTCATTTTATGGTTTCCAAGGCTTAAGAGATTACAAAGATAAATATGTCAGTTATTGGTTGCCTAAGTATACTGCTTATAGAAAGAGAAGTTCAATTGTTTCTACAATGCTAGAAGTAACAAGCGTTGTTAATAGTAAGAGAAGAGAACAATTTAGAAGAGAGATTTCACTTTCAAGATTCTGGTCATAAAAATTATTAATTTAATATAGTATAAAAAATATCCTCGTCAATTTTCAGATCGATTGACGAGGATATTTTTATCTATTTATCAGAGTTATCATCAAAGTTAAATAGGTAATCAGAATCTTCCATTGCTTCAACGTCACCAAGGAGATATCCATTACCAACTTGGGAGAAAAAGTCATGGTTAGATGTAGAAGTTGAAATACCATTCATAACAACTGGATTAACATTTTGCGCATATCCATCAGCAAATAGTGGATCCATACCTAAGTTCATTAATGCTTTATTAGCATTGTAACGAAGGAAAACTAATACATCATCAGTCCAACCAACTTTGTCATAAAGTAAGTGAGTATATTTTTCTTCATTTTCGTATAACTCATAAAGCAAATCGTACATCCAAGAAGTAAATTCTTCTTGTTCATCATCAGATAGTTCATTAAAGCCTAATTGAAACTTATATCCAATGTAAGTACCATGAACTGATTCATCGCGAAGAATTAGTTTAATAATTTCTGCTACGTTGGCTAATTTATTATGACCTAACCAATATAGTGGAGTATAGAATCCTGAATAAAATAAAAATGTTTCTAAAAATACAGAAGCAACTTTCTTTTGTAAAGGACTACCGTTTTGATAAATTTCATTGATACGATTAGCTTTATATTGCAAGATTTCATTAGAATTTGTCCAATCAAAGATTTCTTCAATTTCCTTAGGAGTGTTTAATGTAGAAAAAATTGAAGAATAACTTTTAGCATGAACTGATTCCATAAATTCAATGTTATTCATAACAGCTTCTTCGTGTTGTGTACGAACATCTTTCTTCAATGAAGACATACCATCTTGGGATTGAAGTGTATCTAATAAAGTTAAACCACCGAATACTTTACCAACGACGTCTTTGTCATCTTCATTAAATTCACGCCAATCAGATAAGTCATTGGATAAAGGAATACGTGTATCTAACCAGAATTGTTCAGTAAGTTTTTCCCACGTAGCTTTATCAATTTCATCTTCTAAAGCATTCCAATTAATAGCGGTATATGATTTAGTCATTATCTAATTCTTCCTTTCTAAATTGAACAACTTTCGCATTCATTTGCACCAACTTCAGATGCATCATCAGTAAAAGTACGTACATAGTAAATAGATTTAACACCTTTATAATGTGCATAATTGCGAAGAATAGATAAATCTCTAGTTGTCATTTTATCAGTTCTTCCATTCTTCCACTCATATAAACCTGCTGGAATTGTTGAACGCATAAATAATGTTAAACTCATACCTTGATCAACATGTTGTTGAGCTGCTGCATAAGTATCGATAACTTTACGCATATCAGTATCGTATGCTGATTTGTAATAAGGTAAAGTTTCATTTGACAAGTAAGGTGCAGGATAGTAAATCTTTCCAATTTTTCTTTCTTGACGTTCTTCAATTCTATTGATGATAGGGTGTAGACTAGCTGTTGTGTCATTGATATATGAAATAGAGCCATTAGGTGCTACAGCTAATCTGTTTTGATGATATAAGCCGTATTTCATAACATTTTCTTTAAGACTAGTCCAGTCAGATTTTGTAGGTATAAAGATACCATCAAATAATTCTTTAATACGTGCATTTTTTGGTGCAAATTCTTGATTTAAATAAGTATCAAAGTAACTACCGTCAGCATATTTACTATTTTCAAAATTATCAAAAGTAACTTTTCTTTCTTTTGCAATTTTGTTTGAAGCTACTAAAGTCCAATAGTTTAGTAACATGAAATATACACTAGTAAATTCAAGAGCTTCAGGTGATCCATATTCAATTTGATTTTTAGCAAGGTAAGCATGTAACCCCATAGCACCTAAACCGATAGTATGAGCTAATCGATTTCCGTGTTGGATTGATGGAACAACATCAATATCCGATTTATCAGTAACAAAAGTTAAAGCTCTAGTCATAACTTCAACAGATTTACCGAAGTTAGGTGATGCCATAAGGTTAACAATATTAGTAGAACCTAAGTTACAGCTAATATCTGTCCCTAGAACTTCATATTCTTGACGATTATTAATTACTGAAGCACGTTGAACTTGTAAAATTTCGGAACATAAATTACTCATAACAATTTTTCCAGAAATAGGATTTACTCTATTAGCAGTATCTATGTTAATAACATAAGGATATCCAGATTCTTGTTGTAACTTAGAAATTTGTTCTTCTAAATCACGAGCTTTAATAACTTTCTTAGGAATATTTGGATTAGCAACCATATTATCATATTCTTTAGTGATATCCACATAAGAAAATGGTTTGTGGTAAACACGTTCAACTCCCCAAGGATCAAAAAGATACATGTCTTCATTTTTAGCTACTAATTCGTAGTATTTATCTGGAACTACTAATCCTAATGAAAGGGTCTTTACACGAATTTTTTCATCAGCATTTTCTTTTTTAGCAGATAAAAATGCTTCTATATCAGGATGGAAGACATTTAAATAAACAGCACCAGCACCTTGACGTTGACCAAGTTGGTTTGAATATGTAAAGCTATCTTCAAGTAACTTCATAACAGGAACGACACCAGATGCAGCTCCATGAATTCCTTTAATAGGAGCACCAGCACCGCGTAAATTGGAAAGATTAATACCAACACCACCACCAATACGTGATAATTGTAGGGCAGAATTAATATTTCTTCCGATTGAATTCATGTCATCAGTCATTTGGATTAAGAAACAAGATACCAGTTCTCCACGGCGTTTACGACCGGCATTCAAGAAACTTGGAGTAGCAGGTTGATATCTTTGATGGATTAATTCATCAGCTAATTCTAAAGCTAATTTTTCATCTCCATCACCAAAATAAAGAGCGTTAGTAGCAACTCTATCTATAAAGTTTTCTAAATAGTAGGCATTATCGTCAGTTTTTAAAGCGTACTGAGCATAAAATTTATATGCCGCCATAAAAGTTTTAAAATGAAAATCTTCTTTTTTTAGGTAATCATATAATTTTTCGATAAATTCAAATGAATATTTAGAAATAAACTCTTCTTCATAGTAGTTATTTTGAATTAAATAATTAATTCGTTCCTTAATTGAAGAAAATTGTTTAGTATTAGGCTTAACATTTTCATTTAAAAAGGCTTCAAGAGCCTCTTTATCTTTTCCTAATTGGATTTGACCATTTACAGGAATATTTATTTCATTATTTAAATCAAAATAAGTAACTTTACTAATATCAATGTCCTTTAGACTCAAGTTCCTTCACCGCTTTCTTAAAATTTGAAACATCAGTAGGAGTTCCATTAAATTCAAATGCATAAATTAATGGAACGTGATATTCGTAAGATAGATTTTTTGCTGTAAAGATAAATAATTCAGCAAAGTTACGATTACCAGTTCCAACAATTCCTTTAAGATAATGACTATTATTTTGATACTCTAAAAAGTCATTTATGGGTTCTGTTATCTGTTTATCATAAGTAGGTGTAATTAATACAAAGGGATCATTTACTTCAAAAAAAGGATTGGCAGCATCTATTTCAAAATATTTATAGTTGCTGCCTAATTTTTTGATAAATCTTTTTGTTTGTCCAGTTACCGTGAAGTAAACTATTTTCATTGAGCAATCAACTTCTTCAATAAGTCTGGACGGAAACCATTTACGATAGGGGAATCATTTTCTTCCAACACAGGTACAGCTTGGAATCCCTTGTTCTTTAAATAGTCAATATATTCAGGATTTTCAGAAATGTTGTGTTCTTCAAACTCAACGTTATGTTGTTTTAAAAATTTTTTTGTCATTTTACATTGAATACAATTGTTTTTAGTGAATAAATCTAATTTCATAAAAACTACCTCCGTAACTTCTTGTGTATTTAGTATACAATATATAGAGAAAAATTCAAGTCTAACTACACCATATATTGTGGGTTTTTAATAATAGTGTCCGACATGTTGTGTTAATGGGAATTTTGGTAAAAACAATAATTTGCTAAGGTAGAAAAAAATGCGTATTATTATAGATATAAATTACAGGAGAAAAAGACAATGACTAATTATTATTATTCTTCAAACCCAGACGTAGAACATAAAGAAAAAAAGTGGAATTTCGAATTGCTGGGAAATAACATACATTTTACAACAGATAATGGAGTTTTTTCAAAAAATACGGTTGATTTTGGTACAAGAGTACTATTAGAAACTATTGATGCTAATTTAGATTTAGATAATAAAAAAATACTAGATATGGGTTGCGGCTATGGCCCTATTGGATTGTCAATAGCAAAAGCATATCCAAATAGTCAGGTAGATATGGTAGATGTCAATGAACTAGCCCTTGAATTAGCCAAGAAAAATGCAGCAAATAACAATATAAATAACGTTAAAATTTTTAAATCTAGTCAATATGAAGATATTAATGAAACTGATTATGATTTGATAATTACAAATCCACCTATAAGAGCGGGAAAAGATGTTGTTCATGGGATTTTAGCAGGATCAAAGCAACATCTAAATCTCGGTGGCAGTATTGTAGCTGTAATTCAAAAGAAACAAGGTGCACCTTCTGCAATAAAGAAATTAAATGAAGTATTTGAAAATTGTCAAACTCTAAATAAGAAGAAGGGATATTTTATTTTACAAAGTGAAATGATTAAATAGCGAGGTGATTTTCTTGCCATTGACTGATGAACAAAAAGTGAAATTTATGAAAGAAGCTTTATTTGAAGCAAAATTAGCAGCTAAGATTGGAGAGGTGCCAATTGGCTGTGTAATTGTAAAAGATGGAAAAATCATTGGGAGAGGGCATAACTTAAGGGAACATAGTCAGAATGCTACACTACATGCAGAAATGTTAGCCATTGAGGAAGCAAATGAAACAGTTAATAGTTGGAGGTTAGTCGATACTCAACTTTTTGTAACATTAGAACCTTGTCCAATGTGCAGTGGAGCGATTATTAATTCAAGAATTCCTGAAGTATATTATGGTGCATCTGATCCTAAAGCAGGAACTGTAGGAACATTGATGAATTTACTTGAAGATAGCAGATTTAATCATCAATCATTTGTAGAAAAAGGAATTTTAGAAAATGAATGTGCTTCTATTCTGAAAGATTTTTTTAAATCAATTAGGAAAAAAATGAAGAAAAAAAGAAAAAATCGAGTGAAAGACTAGATATTTTTGACTAATTCGTGTATCATAGTATTTGCCGCAAGGCCTTGAGGCAATGTTGTCTTTGTGAAGCGTGTCAGGTCCGGAAGGAAGCAGCACTAAGCAGAGTTCGCATGTGCCTTAAGTTAATATGAAATGTTAACTCTCGGTTTTGTTCTTGGAGCAACCGAGAGATTTTTTTTGATGAATTTTGGAAGGAGGAGTCTCTTTGAGTTATCAGGCTCTTTATCGAGTTTGGCGTCCACAAAGATTTATGGATCTAGTTGGTCAAGAAATGGTGACCAAAACTCTGAAAAATGCAATTATAACTCACCAAACCTCGCATGCTTACTTATTTACTGGTCCTAGAGGAACTGGTAAGACATCTGCAGCAAAGATTTTTGCCAAGGCTATAAATTGTCGCTTTTCAAAAGAAGGTGAGCCTTGTAACGAGTGTGAAACATGTAAGGCCATTACGGAAGGGCGTTTAAATGACGTTATTGAAATAGACGCGGCTTCTAATAATGGTGTAGAGGAAATTAGAGATATTAGGGATAAAGTAAAGTATGCGCCCACAGAAGCTGATTATAAAGTATACATTATTGATGAAGTTCATATGTTATCAACTGGTGCATTTAATGCTTTGTTAAAGACCCTTGAAGAACCTCCAGCAAATGTAGTCTTTATCTTGGCTACAACGGAACCGCATAAAATCCCGGCAACTATCATCTCAAGAACGCAGAGATTTGATTTTAAGAGAATAACTGCTGAGTCTATTTTACAAAGAATGATTTATATTTTAGATCAAAAAAATGTAGATTATGATGATAAAGCTTTAAAAGTAATCGCTAAAGCTGCTGAAGGTGGAATGCGTGATGCTTTAAGTTTACTAGATCAAGTAATCTCTTTTGGTGATAATAATGTTACTTTAGATAACGCATTATTAGTAACGGGGAGTGTTACACAAGAAAGTCTATTTAATTATCTGAAATTTGTACTATCTAAAGATACGACTAATGCTTTAAAAGAAATTCAGCAGATTGTAGAACAAGGTAAAGATGCCAATCGCTTAATTGAGGACTTAATTAATTATTGTAGGGATTTACTATTATACCAACAAGCACCAGAAATGGTTTCTGATGGCGAATTAGGTTTATTAGATGATAAATTTAAGAAATTATCTCAACAAATAAATGTTACTCAAATTTACCAAATCATAGATGAATTAAATAAACAGCAAGAGAATATGAGATTCAGTTCTCACCAATCTATTTATTTGGAAGTATTAACTGTCAAACTAACGCAATTAAGTACGAACAGTGAAGCTGATAGGGTATCGAATGTTGATTTGAGCCAAATTGAATTATTAAAGCAAAAAATAGAAAATTTACAACGTAAAGTGGATAGTTTATCCAGTAATACAATTCAAATTGAAAAGAATAATGAACCTAGAAAGCAAGTTAGAAAAAATACAACAAAGGGACAAAAAAATGTTAAAATTAATTTGTCACAAGTTTATAGTGTATTAAACAATGCTACAAGGCAATCACTAAATGAATTGAAGCAAGTTTGGCCAGATTTAATGAATATGTTATCTGTTACTCAAAGAGCAATTATGCATGTTAGTGAGCCTGTTGCAGCTAGTGAAAATGGTGTTGTTGTTGGCTTTGAATATGCATTTTTATGCCAAAAGGCTCTTGAAGACCAAGAGTTGATAGATACTCTGGAAAATGGATTAGATAGACTAATTGGAAAGGTTCCAAGTTTAGTATTGATTCCAGTAGAAAATTGGCCTGAAATAAGAAGTAACTATCTTAAACAAAGAAAAAATGGGACAGTAGTTATTACTGATGATACAAATGAACAATCTCAGGATAATAATGATCAATCTGCTTCAACTC
Organism: Ligilactobacillus sp. UO.C109; assembly: GCF_026847815.1. Taxonomy (NCBI): domain Bacteria; kingdom Bacillati; phylum Bacillota; class Bacilli; order Lactobacillales; family Lactobacillaceae; genus Ligilactobacillus; species Ligilactobacillus sp. UO.C109. The sequence goes on from NZ_JAPSFH010000027.1 coordinate 37,124, forward strand.
AGCCAACTATTATACAAAAAGCTGAGGAACTATTTGGTACAGACATTGTTGAAATAAAAAATGATTAATTGAAAGGATATGATGAATAATGATGCGTGGTATGAACATGCAAAGTATGATGAAACAAATGCAAAAACTACAAAAGAATATGAAAAAGGATCAAGATGAGCTAAATGCAACTATTTTTGAAGGTCATGCAGCTGATGATGCTGTAGTAGTAAAATTTACTGGTGATCACAAGATGACAGATATATCTATCAAGGAAGAAGCTGTTGATCCAGATGACGTAGATATGTTACAAGATTTAGTACTTATGGCAGTTAATGATGCTATGAACAAGATTGATAAACAAACACAAGAAACAATGGGCAAATATTCTCGTAATATTCCAGGACTATAATTTTTCTAGAAGGAAGGGGTTATTAGATGCAATATCCAGAACCTATTTCTAAATTAATTGATAGTTATATGAAATTACCAGGAATTGGTAGTAAAACGGCAACTAGATTAGCATTCTATACAATTGATATGCAAGAGGATGATGTGACTGAATTTGCTCAATCTCTGATCTCTGCTAAAAGAGATTTAAGTTATTGCAGTATTTGTGGCAATATTACTGAAAGTGATCCTTGCATGATTTGCGCTGATAAATCGCGAGATAATAGTAAGGTTGTTGTTGTTGAACAACCAAAGGATGTAATGTCATTAGAAAGAATGAATGAGTATCATGGTTTGTATCATGTACTCCATGGTGTATTATCTCCAATTGAAGGAAAAGGTCCTGAAGATATAAATATTGCTTCTCTTTTAAGAAGACTGCAGAAAAATGGAGCAATAAAGGAAGTTATCATTGCTACTAATGCAACCCCTGAAGGAGAAGCAACTGCTATGTACATTGCTCGTTTAGTAAAACCAGCTAATATAAAGGTTACTAGATTAGCACATGGATTAGCTGTAGGTAGTGATATTGAATATGCAGATGAGATGACATTATTTAAAGCTATTGAAGGACGACAAGAAATTTAAGGTGGTGGGTATTCTGTTCGGTAGAAATAAAAAGAAATTACGCAAAGAATACGATGAAGAACTACTTTATTTAATAGATCAGGCTAAAAAAAATTGGGATCACGCTAGACAAACAGAACAAGCTGTATATGAAGTAGATGAGGAATTAGTGGCTGAAACTCAGCTTGCAAAAGCTAAATATCAATTTTTATATCAAGAAGCTAAGTTGCGAAATGTCAGGGGACATATTCAATCCTCTGTAATAGATCATTAATTAAAGAAAGAGGAATTGTAATTTAAAATAGCAGTTCCTCTTTTTATTTTTTGCAATTAGACATAAAGAAAAAATTAAAGTAGAATTGAATTAATATTATATGCAATGAGGTTTTTTTATTGGAAGGAAAATTTATAACATTTGAAGGTATTGATGGTTCAGGTAAAACAAGTGTATTAAAGGGTGTTATAGAGCATCTAAATGGTAAGAAAATAGATAATTATATTTGGACCAGAGAACCCGGTGGAAATAGAATATCAGAAGCTATCAGAAAGATCATTTTAAATGTTGAATATACGGAAATGGATGCAAGAACAGAGGCATTACTATATGCGGCAGCTAGACGACAACATTTAGTTGATACAGTACTACCAGCTTTGAATGAAGGAAAGTTAGTCCTATGTGATCGTTTTGTTGATAGTTCTGTAGTATATCAAGGAGTAGCTAGGGATATAGGTGTAGAGCCAGTTATTAAATTAAATGAGTTTGCTACTGAAAATCTCAAACCAGATTTAACTTTATACTATGATGTTGAACCGGAGATAAGTTTGAAGAGAATTAGCAATAATCGTCAAAATCAAGTAGATAGATTAGATAAAGAATCTATGGATTTTTATCATAAGGTAAGACAAGCTTATTTATCATTAGCTGAAAGCAACAAAGAAAGAATTAAAGTTATTGATGCAAGCCAAAATTTAGATAAGGTTATAGATGATACATTATCTATTTTAAATAATTTTATGTAATTTCCATAGTTAGAATTAGAGGTATCCAACTAAAATGAAAATGTCTATAACGGAAAGACAACCGTTTTTAACGAAACATTTTGCAAAATTGATTAGAGAAAACAAGCTGGTACATGCATATTTACTATCAGGCGCTGAAGGTACTGGAAAAATAGAATTAGCAAAGTGGATTGCTAAGGGGATATTCTGTTTAAATTCACAAAATGGAGTACCTTGTTTAAAGTGTTCTGAATGTAATAGAATTGAGAATAATAATCACCCAGATGTAGTTACTATTATGCCAGACGGATTATCAATAAAAGTTGAGCAAATAAGATATTTGAAGTCGGAGTTTAATAAGAGTGGGGTAGAAAGTGATAGGAAAGTATTTATTATCCAAGATGCTCAGAAAATGTCAATTGGAGCTGCAAATAGTTTATTGAAATTCTTGGAAGAACCATCTGGAAATATAACAGCTTTTTTATTAACATCAGAACCACAAAAATTGTTACCAACTATTATTTCAAGGTGTCAAGAAGTTGAAATGCAACAACTTACTTCTGGACAATTGGAGCAAGAATTAATTTCAGAAGGTATTTCTGAGAAAAATAGTCATATTTTAGCCAATCTTGCTCAAAGTGTAGTTGAGGCTAAAAAAATTAATGATAATGAAAATTTTGATAAGATTTTAGCAACTGTCAATAATTGGTATCGAAAATTGTTAAGAAAAGATTTATTATCATTTGTAATGATTCAATCAAAAATTATCGGACTTATTCAAAATAAAGAAGATCAAAATCTAGTATTACAAGTTATAATATTAACTGTACGTGATACAGTTTTAGAACGTTTTGGATTGACAGAAGAAATAGTCTTTAAAGAAAATATAGATTTTATCCAACAAAATACTGCACAGATAGCAAATAGTAAATTGATTAATAGCTTAAATTTGGTGGTAGAAAGCAATAGAAAGTTAGCAAGTAATATATCTATGCAAAATATGTTAGAAACTTTAACGTTAAATTTGTTTGATTGCTATTTTAAATAAATAGGAGTGGTACTGTGAATAAACGAGAACTATATGATAGTTTTGAAGAATTGGAGAAACAAACAAAATTTACATTATCTCAAATTGAACGGATAAAAGCTGAGATGGGTAAAGTAATTGAAAAGAATGCAGAGTTAGAAATTGAAAATCAACATTTAAGAGAACATTTGCATGAAATTGAGCAGAAACAAAAAGGCAACAAGGAAGGAACAGAACTCTCTAAATCTAGAAAGAATTTAGAAAAATTGTATGAGGAAGGATTTCATGTCTGCAATGTGGATAATATGTATGGTTCACGAAGAGTTAATGATGAGCCATGTGTATTTTGCCAGGATGTGATATATGGTGATAGGCATTAATGGTATTACAAGTAATTAGTAGTTTCAAAGGACAAACTTCAAATGGAATTTTATATTTGGTTCCAACTCCTATTGGAAACTTAGGAGATATGACACCTAGAGCGATAGAAGTTTTAGGTGAAGTAGATTTAATAGCAGCAGAAGATACTAGAAATACCCAAAAGCTATTAAATCATTTTAATATCAGTACTAAACAAATTAGTTTTCATGAACATAACACTCAGGAAAGAATACCTAAGTTAGTTGAAAAGTTAAAGACAGGTATAAATATTGCACAAGTTAGCGATGCAGGTATGCCATCTATAAGTGATCCTGGGCATGAATTGGTTGAGGCGTGTATTAAAGAAGATATACCAGTTGTACCACTACCAGGAGCTAATGCAGGTATAACAGCGTTAATAGCTTCGGGATTAATTCCACAGCCATTTTATTTCTATGGTTTCTTGCCACGAAAAAATAGTGAACAGAAACAAGAATTAACGAATTTAAAAGGACATACTAGCACAATTATTTTCTATGAAGCTCCACATCGATTGAAAAAGACCTTAAAGAATATGTTAGAGGTGCTGGGAAATAGAAAAGTTGTATTATGCCGCGAATTGACTAAAAAATTCGAAGAATTTATTAGGGGAAATTTAGAAGAAGTAATGGAATGGGCAAATACTTCTGAGATTCGTGGAGAATTTGTAATAATACTAGATGGTAATCATAATGAACAAGTAGAAGAGAATAAGGTAACCACTGATTTAAGTATTGAAGAACAGGTAAAAGAGTTGATTGAAGATAGGAATTTAAAACCTAATCAAGCAATTAAAGAAGTAGCTAAAGAAAATGGACTAAAAAAACAGGAAGTATACAATTTATATCATCATTTGGATTAGAGGTAATATAAATGGTAGCCAAGAGATACAATGAGAAACATCGGGTAGTTTTCTACGAAACTGATGTAACTAAGAATATAAATATTGGAATGTTAGTTGATTTGATGATGTTAGCATCGGAAAATCAGAGTGAACAATTAGGTATAGGAACAGATAAAGTAAATGGTCTAGGATATGGATGGGTTATTACTCAACATGTTTTGGAGATTGAACGCCTTCCTAAGATAAATGAGGAAGTTAAAATTTGGACAGAAGCAGATTCTTATAATAAATATTTTTGTTATCGCGAATTTGGAATAGATGATATGGATGATAATCCGTTAGTAAGGATGCATACAATCTTTGTATTAATGGATTTTAAAAATAGAAAAATTTCTCAGATTGTACCAGAACTTATTATACCTTTTGGGGCAACTGAAACTCCTAAGGTGAAACGATATAAAAATGTTAAAAAGATAAAGGAAATAGACAATCATAAAAAATATCAAGTTCGTTTTATGGATATAGATTCAAATCATCACGTTAATAATGTACACTACTTTGACTGGATGTTAGATACGTTAGACTATGATTTTCTTAGCAAACATACGCTAAAGAAGATAAATATTCAGTATAAACAAGAAATTACATATGGTGATATAGTAACAAGCAATATCCAAATAATAAATAGTAATGATACAATTACTACTTTACATGAAGTTAAGAATAATGATAAAGTATCATGTTTAGCTGAATGTGAGTGGATATAAAAGAAAAGGCACTGACAATAGATAGAATAATAATTCTATTGTCAGTGCTTATTTTATTATTATGAGATTGCATCGCTAACAAAATTAACTAAATCTTTACCTTTCAAGCCGGCACTAATACCAACTAATAATTTTATTCGAGCTTTTTGACCATTTAATCCTTGGCAGAATATGACGCCCATCTCCTTTAACTGAACACCGCCACCTTCGTAAGAATAAACATCTTCAGCGATACCATTAAAACATCTAGAAACTAAAACGACAGGAATATTTTTATCAATGATTTTCTTTAAACTAGGAAGTACATGTGGTGGAAGGTTTCCAGCACCAAGAGCTTCTATAACTAAACCATTAGTATTACTTGTATCGCTAGCAATAAAATTAAAAAGTTCATTATCCATACCAGCATATGCTTTTAATAAATATACATGATTTACAACATTTTGGATAGGTAAGGCAGTATGTCTAAGTAACTCTTCAAAAAATGAAACTTTATGTTTAGATACTAAACCAATTGGTCCAAAAGTTGGAGTTCTAAAAGTTGCAACATTGGTTGTATGAGTTTTTGTAACATATCTAGCAGTATGAATTTCATCATTCATTACTACTAAAACACCTTTACCATGAGCTTCATCACTAGCAGCAGTTTGAATAGCTGTTTGAAAATTATGTAGACCATCAGATCCAATTTCATTTGCGGATCGCATTGCACCAGTAATAACGATAGGAAATTTACTAGGAATGGTTAAATCCAAAAAATAAGCAGTTTCTTCAAGAGTATCTGTACCGTGAGTGATAACAACACCATCAATATTTTCATCAGCAGCACGTAAAATTCTTTTTTCCAGTAGAAGCATTTGTTTAGGTCCAATATGTGGAGAAGGATAATTGAAAATATCTTCAGTAATTAAGTTTAATTTTCCAGCAAAAGGATTAGCAAATTGATTAAGAGGATTAGAAGAATCGGGAGATACAGCACCATTTTGATCTTCAGACATTGCAATTGTTCCACCAGTATGTAGTATTAATATGTTTTTCAAATTAAACCACCTCATAAGAATAAATATATGTAAGCTAATTATAACTACCTAAAAAATGAATGTCGAGAAAGAATTAAGATAACAGATTTTTAATCAATAAGTTAGTGTGATAAAATTATACGAGTAAAACTCAAACGAGGTGAATATAATTATGAAAATATTGGCAATAGATACGTCTAATAGACCTCTAAGTGTGGCAATATTAGAAGATAAAAGATTGTTAGCAGAAACTACTACTAATGTTTTAAAAAATCATAGTACTACACTTATGCCAATTGTAGAAGATTTATTAAAAAAAGCTGCAACAACGATTCAAGAAATAGATAGATTTGTTGTTGCTAAAGGTCCAGGTTCATATACGGGTTTAAGAATAGGAGTTACTACGGCAAAGACTTTTGCGTTTACTTTAAATAAAGAATTGGTGGGGGTTTCTAGTTTAAAAGTATTGGCGGCAAACTATAAAAATACTAATAGGATTATTGTCCCTTTATTTGACGCTAGAAGACAAAATGTTTTTGCCGGGGTATATCGTTGGGAAAATGGAGAATTGGTTAATGTAATGCCTGACGGGCATATTTCTTTAGAAAAACTTCAAGAAAAATTAAAAGGCAATGAAATTGTCTTTGTGGGTGAAGATGCAATTAAGTTAGAAAAAGAAATTGGTGAATTCTTTACTGGAGAAGACTATATTTTTGCTGAAGGAAAAGATAATTATCCGTCAGCAATGGTGTTAGGTGTTTTAGGACAGAAAGAAAGCGTAGTAGAAAATATTAACGATTTTATTCCAGATTATTTGAGATTAACACAAGCTGAAAAGCAGTGGCTAGATAAGAATAGTGATGAAAAAATTAAGTACGTTAAAAAATTTAATGACCAATTATAAAACAATGTTTAAACAATATAAGAAAGTTTATTCTTTTGAGGAATGTTTATATCAAAATAGAATTACTTTAAGGCAAGCTATAGTTACAGATATTAATAGTTTTCTACAAATTGAAGAAGACGTTTATGATGGAAAAACACCATGGAATCATACAGCGTTTTTGCAAGAAATGTTGAACAATAGACGTTCGATTTATATATCTGCAGTAGCTAAAAATGAAGTTATTGCATTTATAGGTGTAGACTTTTATCCATTAAAATGTGAAGCACATATTACTAATTTTGCAGTTGTTACTCCATATCAAGGACAAGGACTAGCAAAGTTTATGATGAAAAAAGTAATGGATTTTTGCAAAGATGAAGGCTATAAAGTAATTTCTTTAGAAGTGAACAATAATAACATTATTGCGAAATCATTGTACGCTAAAATGGGTTTTAAAGAAGGAAAATTCTTAAAAAATTATTATACTGAAACTTTGGAAGATGCAATAGAAATGTACGTCTATTTATAATTTAAAATTTAAGGTGGAGAATAATGGATAAAAAAGATAATATAATTTTAGCTTTTGAATCTAGTTGTGATGAGACAAGTGTAGCAGTAGTAAAAAATGGAAATGAAATCTTGTCAAACATAGTTGCAACTCAAGTGGCTAGTCATCAAAGATTTGGTGGGGTTGTTCCAGAAGTTGCTTCAAGACATCACATTGAACAGATAACATATTGCATACAAGATGCTCTTGATGAAGCTAATATAGATTACGAGGACTTGGATGCGATAGCAGTGACTTATGGTCCAGGGTTAGTGGGTGCTTTATTAGTAGGTGTAGCTGCTGCTAAAGCCATTGCATTTGCACATAATTTACCATTAATTCCAGTAAATCATATGGCTGGACATATCTATGCCGCAAGATTTATAGGAGAGATAAAATTTCCAGCTTTAGCTTTATTAGTATCGGGAGGACATACTGAATTAGTATATATGCCTGAGGAAAATAAATTCCAAATAATTGGTGAAACTCGTGACGATGCAGCTGGAGAAGCTTTTGATAAAGTAGGTAGAGTAATGGGAATGAAGTATCCGTCTGGTAAGGAAATCGATGAATTAGCTAAAACGGGGAAAGATACTTTTAATTTTCCAAGAGCGATGGAGAAAGAAGATAACTTTGATTTTAGTTTCAGTGGTTTGAAGAGTGCGTTTATTAACACTGTACATCATGCTAGTCAAATTGGAGAAAAACTTGATAAGGCAGATTTAGCTACAAGTTTTGAACAAAGTGTAGTTGATGTATTAAGTAGCAAAACTGTCAAAGCATTGGGACATTTTAAGGTAAAACAATTAATTCTTGCTGGAGGCGTAGCTGCTAATCAAGGATTAAGAACAAGATTAGATAAGGAATTAACAGCATTTAAAGATGTAGAATTGTTGAAAGCACCTTTGAAATTATGTGGTGATAATGCAGCGATGATAGGTGCTGCTGGATATGTGGCTTTCAAGCATGGTGTTCGAGCTGACATGACATTGAATGCTGAACCAAGTCTAGAATTTGAATGGATGGTAGAAAAATAAAAAGATGTGAGACTTAGTATGACTAGAGTGAGCATAACTCTGGTATTAAGTCTTACATCTTTTTTATTGTAATCCTTCTAATTCTAAACTTAGTTCAGTCCATTTACTTTCGGCTTCATTTAAATCATTTGTTGCCTTAGATAGCTTTGTGTGTAACTCATCCATTTTTTGTGGATCATTGAAATTATCAGGTAGTGTCATTTCTTGCTCTATATTAGTTTTTAATTCTTCAAGACGTTCCATTTCAGATTCAGCATCATCAACTAAACGTTGTAATTTACGCTGTTGTTTTTGTAATTCTTTACTTTTCTTATAGTTAAGTTGCTTTTGAGAAGTTTTTGAAACTTGTTGATCATCTTGAGATTGTTCTGCCTCTTTAGCTGCTTCAATTGCTTCTAATTCAGCTTTTTTCTCTAAATAATAATCATAGTTACCAAGGTATAAGTTACTTCCCTCTGGAGTGATTTCAAGAACGGTATCAGCGACTTGATTGATGAAGTAACGGTCATGGGAAACAAATAAGATGGTTCCTTCAAAATCAATTAAAGCACTCTCTAATACTTCTTTACTATCTATATCTAAATGATTAGTGGGTTCGTCGAGCATTAAGAAATTATCTTCTTGTAGAGCAAGTTTTGTTAATGTTAATCTGGCCTTTTCCCCACCAGAAAGATTATGTACTACTTTTTTAACATCATCACCGACAAATAAGAAACTACCTAATAATGAGCGAACGTCTTTTTCTAACATATTAGGATGATCATCCCAGATTTCATTTAAGACAGTTTTTTTATCATGTAGGTTTTGTTGTTCCTGATCGTAGTACCCAGTTTGAACATTAGTACCAAAAGTAGCAGATCCATGGATGAAAGGAATATTTCCTAAAATACTCTTTAGTAAGGTGGATTTGCCAATTCCATTAGGTCCGACAACAGCCATTGCATGATGTTTGCGTAATTCGAAAGTGATAGGATTTGAAATAACTTTTGAATCATAGCCAATAGCAGCATCTGTAACCTTTAAAACTACATTTCCACTTTCCTTGCTAGCATGAAATTTAAAATGAGGGCCTTTTTCTTCACCTTCAGGACGCTCTAATCTATCCATTTTCTCTAATTGTTTTCTTTTACTTTGAGCTCTTTTAGTTGTGGAAGCTCGAACTAAGTTTTTATTAACAAAATCCTCTAATTTTTGAATTTTCACTTGTTGCTTTTCATATTCTTTCCATTGAGTACGCAAGCGAGAAGCTTTTTCTTCAATATAATGAGAATAATTTCCAACATAATGACTAGAATGTTGATGACTTAATTCATAAACTTCATTGACAACTTTATCTAAGAAGTAGCGGTCATGTGAAACAATTAAAAGGGCACCGGTATAACCTTGGATATAATTTTCTAACCAAGTCAAAGTTTCAATGTCGAGGTGGTTAGTAGGTTCGTCAAGGATTAATAAATCACGTTTTTCTAAAAGTAATTTAGCTAAAGCTAAACGAGTTTTTTGTCCACCTGATAAGTCAGAAACCATTTTTCCATAGTCTTCTTCAAAGAATTGGAAACCATGTAAAACAGCTTTTACTTCATTTTCATAACCATAACCATTATTTTCTTGGAAGTCATGTTGTAATTGATCATATTGATTTAATAATTGTTGATATTCCTTAGATTCATGTGGAATTGACGGAGAAGCAATCTTTTCTTCAAGTTGATGAATCTTAGCTTCCATCTTTTGCAAGGGTTCAAAGACACTTAACATTTCATCTAATACATTTTTAGTAGATTCTAATCCTGTATGTTGTGCTAAATATCCAATAGTTAAATCTCGTTTAGTAACGATTTTTCCTTCATCTGGAAGTGATTCACCGATTAACATTTTTATTAGTGTAGATTTTCCTGCTCCGTTGCGACCAACAAGTGCGATCTTGGAATTATCTTTTATATCAAGATTGACATTCTCAAAAAGGATATCTGCTCCAAAATGTCGGGCAACTTGCTGTGCTTGTAAAAGTAGCATAAAATCACCTTTTCTATTAATTTACTGTATTATAACACTAAGACGATTTATAGTGTAACATAGAAATTTCACAAATAAAAACGTTAAAGATGATAATTAAGCCAATATATTGTATAATTGTGGAGCTATGTGTTAAACTTATGTTAAATATTTCACGAAAAGAGGAAAGTCTAATGGCAGAAGTAAAGATTCCGCAGGCTACTGCAAAACGTCTACCGATATATTATCGTTATCTAAGACTATTATCTAATTCTGGAAAGAATAGAGTTTCTTCAACAGAATTAGCTGAAGCCGTAAAAGTAGATTCTGCTACTATTCGACGTGATTTTTCGTATTTTGGTGCTTTAGGTAAACGTGGTTACGGATATGATGTACAAAGTTTACTTGATTTTTTTACTAAGCAATTAAATCAAGATACGTTAACTAATGTTGCTTTGGTTGGGGTTGGTAATTTAGGACATGCTTTATTGAACTTTAATTTCCATCAAAGTAATCATGTAAGAATTAGTGCAGCATTTGATGTAAATGAAGATATTACGGGAACAATTCAAAGTGGAATTCCAGTATATCCAATGTCTGATATGAAAGAACAATTAAAGTTACAGCAAATTGAAATTGTAATTTTAACTGTTCCAGCTCCTGTAGCACAAAAAGTTACAGATGAGTTAGTGGAAGTTGGTGTAAGGGGAATATTGAATTTTACACCACTTAGAATTACTGTACCAGAAAATATACGTGTGCAAAATGTAGATTTGACGAATGAAATGGAAACTTTGATTTATTTCTTGAATCATTTTGGAAGCACAGAAGAGTAGTGTTACATAGAAGACCGAAATGAGTCTCAAAATAAAAATTGCTGAAGATTATGATGTTATCTAATCACATTAATCTTCAGCAATTTTTTGATATTAATAACTTCTAAAGCGATGATAGAAGTATAATAAACAAGTTTAGAAATATATGACTAAAAGTAGAAGTAATAATCGTTCCAGTCCGATAGTAAATATAGCAAAACAAAAGGCCAATACTAGCATAGATAAGGAAATGACCATCCATATGAGCTAAACTAAATAGAAGACTGGAAATTAAGGCAGCAGGTAGAAAAGGGATGAATCTTGAAAAATTTCCAAATAAAACTTTTCTAAAAATTAACTCTTCCATTACAGGTGCAACAATTCCAGGTACTAAAATGTAGTATGGGTAATGGTGAACAATTTCTAACAATAGGTTAGTATTAGCTGAATATGATGAAAAATGAAAAAGTCCTGATTCGATACGAGATAATCCAATTTGAATTATGAGGGCACCGACCATACCAAGGATACTCCAGAGTAAAATAGATTTAAGTTTAATAGTTTTATATTCTAATTTATTTTTAAAAGAGAATCTATGATTGAGATAAACAATAAACAACATGCAGAGTATTCCAATAATAGTTTCAACCAAATAAAAATTATGACTTTGATTATAAAAAATATTGAATATTGCTAACAAAATTTGATAACCAATATAGGTTAGCAATAAGGGAATAGAATTTCTTTGTTCCAAATTAATTATCACCTTTCATTTTTAAGTTTAATTGTACCATTAACAGGTCAAATAAAAAAATTAGCACTCTAATGTGTCGAGTGATAAAAAATACTTGCAATTTATATTTAAAGTGGTTATAGTATTAATTGTAGTTAGCACTCAAGAGTTGAGAGTGCTAAATGATACAGATGATTGATATTGGAGGGATTAGACGTGCTTAAACCATTAGGAGATCGCGTTGTTTTAAAAGTTCAAAAGGAAGAAGAACAATCCATTGGTGGAATTGTTATCGCAAGTAATGCAAAAGAAAAGCCTACAACAGGTGAAGTAATTGCTGTTGGTAACGGACGTATCTTAGACAATGGACAAAGGGTTGAACCTGAAGTAAAAGTTGGTCAATCAGTTGTTTTTGATAAGTATGCTGGTTCTGAAGTTAAATATGAAGGCGAAGAATATTTAGTAATCCGTGAAAATGACATTATTGCGGTTATAGATTAATTTTTAATTAATTTGAGGTGAAGAGATTTATGGCAAAGGAAATTAAGTTTTCAGAAGATGCTCGTTCAAAGATGTTGAAGGGTGTAGATAAATTAGCAAATACAGTAAAATCAACTATTGGTCCTAAAGGCCGTAATGTTGTTTTGGAACAATCTTATGGTTCCCCCACAATTACAAATGATGGTGTAACAATTGCTAAGGCTATTGATTTAGAAGATCATTTCGAAAATATGGGAGCAAAATTGGTGTCTGAAGTTGCTTCTAAGACAAATGATATTGCAGGTGATGGTACAACAACTGCTACTGTTTTAACACAAGCTATTGTAAATGAAGGTATGAAGAATGTAACTGCTGGTGCAAACCCAGTTGGAATTCGTCGTGGTATTGAATTAGCAACTAAGGCTGCAGTTGATGCATTACATGAAATGTCCCATACAGTAGAATCCAAGAGTGATATTGCACAAGTTGCTTCTATTTCATCTGCTAACGAAGAAGTTGGTAAATTAATTGCCGATGCTATGGAAAAAGTTGGTAATGATGGTGTTATTACAATTGAAGAATCTAAAGGTATCGATACTTCTTTAGATGTTGTTGAAGGTATGCAATTTGATAGAGGATATCTATCACAATATATGGTAACTGATAATGATAAGATGGAAGCTGATTTAGATAATCCATACATTTTATTAACAGATAAGAAGATTTCAAACATTCAAGAAGTATTACCATTATTGCAATCAATTGTACAACAAGGTCGTCCATTATTGATTATTGCTGATGATGTAGACGGTGAAGCATTACCTACACTTGTTTTGAACAAGATTCGTGGAACATTTAACGTTGTTGCAGTTAAAGCTCCAGGATTTGGCGATCGTCGTAAGGCAATGTTACAAGATATTGCTACATTGACAGGTGCTACTGTTATCACAGATGACTTAGGCTTACAATTGAAAGATACAACAGTTGAACAATTAGGTTCTGCTGGAAAAGTAACAGTAACTAAGGAAAATACAACAATTGTTGAAGGTGCTGGTGATAAGGACAAGATTGCTGAACGTGTAGAACAAATTAAGAAGCAAATTAGTGAAACAACTTCTGATTTTGATCGTGAAAAATTACAAGAACGTTTGGCTAAATTATCTGGTGGTGTTGCAGTTATTAAAGTTGGTGCTGCAACTGAAACAGAATTGAAAGAACGTAAGTACCGTATTGAAGATGCTTTGAATGCTACACGTGCTGCTGTTGAAGAAGGATTTGTTCCTGGTGGTGGTACAGCATTGGTAAATGTTATTGGTAAAGTTGCTGCTTTGGAAGAAGAAGGCGACGTACAAACAGGTATTAACATTGTAAAACGTGCTTTGGAAGAACCTGTTCGTCAAATCGCAGAAAATGCAGGTTTAGAAGGTTCTGTAATTGTTGAAAAATTAAAGGAACAAAAACCAGGTGTAGGTTTCAATGCTGCTACAAATGAATGGGTTGACATGGTTGAAGCTGGTATTGTGGATCCTACAAAGGTAACTCGTTCAGCACTTCAAAATGCAGCTAGTGTATCTGCTTTATTATTAACAACAGAAGCAGTAGTTGCTGATAAGCCAGAACCAGAAAGTAACGACCAAATGCCTGCAACACCAGGTATGGGTGGTATGATGTAATCTAGGTTTAGATTACTAAATTAAAATAAGTAATAAACACTGAGATTTCAGTCATGAAATTTCAGTGTTTATTTTTTTAAAATTATATAATATTTTAAATGTATTATATAAAAGTTAAAGATTGTTCAATGATTTTATTATATCCTACATGTTATACTAACATTAGTGATAGTTAGGGATTGGGGGATAGTAATGAAAAAATCAAGTAACGAAAAAATTGACATAAATAGGATAACTCCTAATGCAGACTATGGGCTTACGGATAAACAAGTGGAAAAATATAAGAAAAATGGTTGGAGTAATGAGGCAGTGAAACCACCTGTACGTACTGCCAAAGAAATAGTTGCAGAAAATATATTTACATATTTTAATTTGATATTTTTAATATTAACTTTACTTTTATGTTTAGTAAATTCATTTAGAAACTTAACCTTTTTACCGATTATTATTGCAAATATTTTTATTGGGATAATTCAAGAATTAAGGGCAAAAAAAGTTGTTGATAAGTTAACGATGCTAAATGTTCCGCAGGCTATGGTAGTAAGAAATGGAGAGGTTACACAAGTAAATGCAGAAGATTTAGTATTAGATGATATTGTAATCTTTAAAATGGGGAATCAAATTTTAGCTGATAGTGAAATTGTAAGTGGAGAAGTTTTAGTAAACGAATCTTTATTGACAGGTGAGTCTGATGAAATTCCTAAAAAGCCAGGAGATAAATTAATGTCAGGTAGCTTTATTATTGCTGGAAAGTGTAGAGCAAGACTAACAGCGGTTGGCAAAGACTCATATATTTCTAAGTTAACATTAGAAGCTAAGAAAATGAAAAATGTTGAACGTTCTGAAATGATCCAAGATCTTGATATATTAGTAAAATTTGTAGGTGTAGCGTTAGTTCCGATTGGAATTGTCTTATTTATACAAGGGATTTTCATAAATCATGAAAGTTTACATGACAATATAACATCTATGGTAGCAGCTGTTTTAGGTATGATACCAGAGGGGCTGTATTTGTTAACAAGTGTAGCACTAGCTGTTAGTTCCATGAGGCTAGCTAAGAAAAAAGTATTGCTTCATGATATGAAAAGTATTGAAACTCTAGCAAGGGTAGATGTTTTATGTGTAGATAAAACAGGAACAATTACTGAAAATGAAATGAAAGTAGAAAAAATAAAAGCAATCGATGTAGAGAACAGAGATGCCTTTGAAGAGTTATTAGCAAAGTTTGTTTATGCAATAGATGAAAGTAATAATACTATGAAAGCTATAAGAAATTATTGTAAACAGACGAGTAAAGTAATAGCAAGTGAAATCATTCCATTTACATCAAAAAATAAGTATAGTGGGGCTGTTTTTGAAAATGATGCATACATATTAGGTGCTCCTGAATTTGTATTGCGTGAAGATTTTCCATTATATCAAGATAATATTAATGAAGATACTAAAAAAGGATACAGAGTACTAGTGTTTGGAAAAGCTTTAGATGGTTTTATGGATAAGAAAATTACAGGTAAAGTAATTCCTATAGGATATGTATTAATAACAAATCCCATAAGAAAAGAGGCACCTGCAACATTTAATTATTTTAAGGAGCAGGGAGTAGAAGTAAAGGTTATTTCTGGAGATAATCCGCAAACTGTTTCAGAAATATCTAAAAAAGCACAGATTGAAAATGCAGATTTGTACATTGATGCTACAAAGTTAGAGACAAAAGAGGACCTAGCTGAAGCAGTTAAAAACTATAATATTTTTGGTAGGGTGACACCAACGCAAAAAAGAGAAATTATACGAATTTTGAAAGAACAAGGAAGAACTGTTGCTATGACAGGCGATGGAGTAAATGACGTGCTAGCACTGAAAGATGCAGATTGTAGTATAGCTATGGCGTCTGGTAGTGATGCTGCAGTTTATTCATCGCAAGTAGTGCTGTTGGAATCGAATTTTTCATGTATGCCTGATGTGGTTTTAGAAGGAAGACGTGTAGTAAATAACATTCAACGTTCTGCTAGTTTGTTTTTGGTAAAGAATATATTTTCCTTTTTCTTATCAATGTTAGCAGTTATTTTATCATTTACTTATCCTTTAAAGCCTGCACAAGTTTCATTGATAGGGATGTTTACAATTGGAATACCAGCCTTTTTCCTAGCGTTACAACCTAATAAAGAAAAGATAGAAGGGCGATTTTTATCTAATATATTACTAAGGGCCTTTCCAGCAGGAATAACTGATGTGATAGTTGTGGAAATGATGGTACTTCTAGCTTCGATGTTTGAAATAAAATATACAGATTATTCAACAGCTTCTACTATTTTATTATCTATAGTAGGATTGATAGTTTTGTATAAGACTTGTAAGCCATTCAATGTCCTTAGAGTAACCGTTTATGTGGGATGTATCTTAGGATTGATAGGAAGTTGTGTGTTTTTACCATGGCTATTTGGCATCACATTGCCATCAAAAGAATGTATTGTTTTATTAATATTAATTGTAATAACGATTAATACGTTATTAAGTTATACAACCAAAATTGTTAACTTAGTTCGAAATGGTTTTATTAAAATTAGAAATAAAATCAAAAGTATTTTTAATAATTAATGGTTAATTTTTAACGAGACCTATGTGACAAAATTCTAACAAATTTACTTTTTTAAACATTTTGATTAAATAGCTGTTGAAACTTTGAATGAAATATGATTTTATATAATTTGTATCAAAATATTCTTAACATTTAGTTAAGAAAAGAGAAAAATAGATAATTAAATTAAGGGAGCAATTATTATGTGGCGTTACTTAAAAAGATTACTTATTGGGGAGCCGCTTAAGACAACAGAAGAAGGCGGCCAAGCGTTAACAAAATTTAAAGCTCTAGCATTACTTTCATCAGATGCTTTATCCTCAGTTGCTTATGGTACAGAACAAATCACAACAGCTTTATTTGTTTTATCTGCAGCAGCTACATGGTATGCAGTTCCAGCAGCAGGAATAGTATTGATTTTACTTTTTGCAATAACTATGTCATATCGACAAATTATCCATGCGTATCCTTCTGGTGGTGGTGCTTATGTTGTTGCTACGCAGAACTGGGGAACAGGTGCAGGATTAGTAGCTGGAGGTTCTTTATTAGTTGACTATATGCTTACGGTAGCTGTATCTGTAACATCTGGTACAGAAGCAATCACTTCTGCGATACCTTCTTTGAGGGCTCATAGTGTAGGTATATCTATTTTAATTGTCCTGTTCATTATGACTTTGAATTTAAGAGGATTGCGTGAATCAGCTTCATTTTTGACGGTTCCAGTATATTTCTTTGTAATTATGATTGTAGCTTTGGTGGGTTGGGGATTGTTTAATATCTTCACAGGTAATATCCACTATGCTGCAGCTGCGCATGTCGGTCAAGCAGTTCCTGGAATGTCAGTGCTTTTATTCTTAAAAGCTTTTTCTGCAGGTTCTTCCTCATTAACAGGGGTTGAAGCTATTAGTAATGCAGTTCCAAACTTTAAGAAACCTAAACGTAAAAATGCTGCTAATACATTAGGAATTATGGCATTGATTTTGGGTATCTTCTTTGCTGGAATTACATTCTTAAGTTACTACTTAGGTATTTTACCTAATTCCAAGCAAACAGTTTTATCACAAATAGGTATTGCCGTATTTGGGCATGGAGTGCTATTTTATCTATTACAATTGGCAACTGCGATGATTTTAGCTGTTGCTGCTAATACAGGTTTTTCAGCATTCCCAATCCTTGCATATAATCTTGCCAAGGATAAATTTATGCCACATATGTTTATGGACAAGGGTGATCGCTTAGGATACTCTAATGGTATTATTGCATTGGCAATTGGCGCGATTACTTTGATTTTAATTTTCCATGGACAAACTAATCTATTGATACCTTTATATGCAGTAGGTGTGTTTGTGCCATTTACTTTATCTCAGTCTGGAATGATCATTCATTGGTTTAGAGAACGAGGTAAACATTGGATTTTAAACTCAATGTTTAATTTGGTAGGTGCTCTAATTTCATTGGCTCTAGTTATTTTCTTGTTCTGGTTACATTTTGCAAATGTATGGCCATATTTGATTATCATGCCAGCATTGATTTTTGGATTCTATAAGATACACGATCACTATGTGAAGATTGCCGCTCAATTAAGATTAAGCAATGATGCTCAATTGCATGATTATGACGGTTCAACTGTTATTGTATTAGTTAGTTCTGTAACTCATGTAACTACTGGTGCTATTAACTATGCTCGTTCAATTGGTGACTATGTAATTGCAATGCATGTTTCGTTTGATACTAACCCTAAAAAAGAACACGAAACTGCTAAGGAATTTAAGGAATCATTTGGCGATGTGAGATTTGTTGATTTACATTCATCTTATCGTTCGGTTCAGACACCTGTTATTAGATTCTGTGATGTTATTGCTAAGAAAGCTGCGGAAAGAAATTATTCAGTTACGGTCTTGGTACCTCAATTTGTACCTAAGAAACCTTGGCAAAATATCTTGCATAACCAAACAGCATTACGTTTAAGAACAGCTTTGAATTCTCGAGAAAACATCATTGTTTCAACTTATAATTATCATTTGAAAAAATAATTAAAATAAGGATTGGCGATGTTAAATTGTCAATCCTATTTTATTTTAGGTATTAATGACTAATTTGATAAGTTATGATAAGATAGCGGTATATAATAAATTGTTAAAACATAGTTCTACATATAGTTAGAACTTAAGAAAGAGGATAATATGTATAGAATTATAGCATCTCTATTTGCAACAATGATTCTATCAGCTATTTTGACTCCGTTTATAAGATTGTTAGCATTTAAAGTAGGAGCTGTTGACAATCCAAATGCTCGTCGTGTAAATAAGGTTCCTATGCCGACAATGGGTGGATTAGCTATTTTTTTAGCATTTAATGTGACTAATTTTCTTTTATTGAGAAAGCAATACCCAATCGAACAATTGTGGGCATTATTGTTAGCAGAATGTATAATTTTAGCTACTGGAATAATAGATGATATTTATGAATTAAAACCTAGACAGAAAATATATGGAATAACTTTAGCAGCTTTAGTAGTATTTTTTATTGCTAAAATTAAAATGACAACTATTACATTACCATTTTTAGGTACAGTAACTTTAGGGTGGTTAAGTTTACCAATAACACTAATATGGATTTTAGCAATTACTAATGCAGTTAATTTAATTGATGGATTAGATGGATTAGCAACTGGAGTAGCAATTATTGCTTTATCTACCAGTGCAGTTACAGGGTATTTCTTTTTAAATGTAACTAATACTTTTATATCAATAATGATGTTTACGTTAGTAGCAGCATTGATAGGATTTTTGCCATATAATTTTCATCCTGCTAAGATATATTTAGGTGATACGGGATCTTTATTTATAGGTTTCATGATCTCGGTTTTTGCATTATATGGTTTGAAGAATGCGACATTTATTACAATAATAATTCCAGTTATTATTTTAGGAGTACCAATAACTGATACTGTCTATGCAATTTTACGAAGAATTTTAAATAAAAAACCAATTTCACAAGCTGATAAGCATCATTTGCATCATAGACTAATGCAAATGGGATTGAGTCATAGACAAACCGTATTAGTTATTTATGGAATAGCATTGATTTTTTCATCTATTTCATTGCTATATCCTATTTCTAGTTTTTGGGGCTCTATTTTATTGACAGTGGCTACACTATTGGGACTAGAAATTTTTGTTGAGGTTATTGGATTAGTTGGTGAATCACGACGTCCATTATTGAATTTTATAAAAAAAATAGTTCTCTTGTCTGAAAATAAAATAGAAAAATAAAAAATGACAGAAAATATTTAGTATTTTCTGTCATTTTTGCGTATATAGAAAGTAGAAAATATTGGGAGGGCAAGTATGGATGGATTTTAATGAAATGGCTGGTCGTTTAGTAGTAGTCGATAAATCGGAAGAAAAAATAATGTCATCTGATAATATTGAAATTTATCAAGCAATTAAGGTTTTTAAAAATAAAATAAAATGTAATCGTTGTGGGAAAGTAACAACTAAGGAAAGAGCTAAACTACCCTATGATAATTACTATTGCCCGAAATGTATTGTTTTAGGAAGAGTCAGTACATTGAATAATTTAGTTCATGTTATTGAGGATAATCATTTTAATAATGTTGATGAAATTTTAACGTGGGACGGGAAATTGTCTAAATTTCAAGAGGTATGCTCTAATGAACTAATTAATATAATTGGAAAAAATACGGAGCATTTATTATGGGCGGTTACGGGAGCTGGAAAAACTGAAATGCTATTTAAACCAATAGCTGAAGCTCTAAGAAAAAATTTTCGTATAGCGATTGCTTCTCCTAGAGTGGATGTATGTAATGAATTATACCCACGTTTAGATAAAGCTTTCAAAAAGATTGATAAAATTCTTTTGCATGGAAGAAGTGAAGAAACATATAGATATACTCAACTGGTAGTATGTACAACACATCAATTATTAAAATTTAAAGAAGCTTTTGATGTACTGATAATTGATGAAGTCGATGCTTTTCCATATGTTAATAATAAAGAATTATTATTTGCAACTAAACAGGCTATTAAGAAAACAGGGACTCTTATTTATCTAACTGCTACGCCTAGTAATGAGTTGGCAAAAAAGATAAAAAGAGGGAATATATCTATAAGTTATTTACCAATGAGATTTCATCAAAATGCTTTACCTACTATAAAAGTAGAATTTACAAATAATTGGTGGGGATTTATTTTACAAGGGAAATTGGATACAAAAATTAAAAAGTATCTAAAAAAATGGGAGCAAAATGGAAAGCAGTTCTTAGTATTTGTACCTCATGTTGCTATGTTAAATAAAGTAAGAGAAGTAATTAAAGCAGTCTTAGCTAGTAAAATAAAAGGTGATACAGTTCATGCAGCTGATGAATATCGAATTGAAAAAGTACAAAAAATGAGAAACAAAGAGTATACGTATTTAATAACAACAACAATTTTAGAAAGAGGAGTTACTTTTCCGGAAATCGATTTACTAGTGTTAGGTGCTGACAATAGTGTGTTTTCAACATCTGCTTTAGTTCAAATTGCTGGGAGGGTTGGGCGCAGTGTTAGTAGACCAGATGGTGATGTAATATTTATCTGTGATAGATATACAAGAAAGGTAAAAGATGCACAAAAGCAAATAGAATTTTTAAATAAAAAAGCTAAAAAATTGAGAGAAGGTATCTCATGAATTGCTTATTATGCAACAACACAATTGATTTTAAATTAAATATTAAATGGATTTTATCGTTAGAAAAATATAAGCGAGACAATGTTTGTAAAAGATGTAGAGAAGAATTGGGAAAATGTAAGATAGATAATGCTTGTGAAGGATGTGGGAGAGAACAAAAAAATTTATTATTATGTAATGACTGCATTAAGTGGAAAAATAATAACAAAATCTTATTGAATAATAAGTCTATATATACATATGATAATTTAATTATCAAAAAATATTTCGAAAGATATAAGTTTATGGGAGACTATTATTGGAGAAAAATTTTTAACATAGAGTTTAAAAATTTTATAACGAATAACTATCCCTCTAAAGATTGGATATATATTCCTATTCCAGTGGATGAATATACAATGCAACATAGAGGTTTCAATCAAGTAGAAGGATTAATAGGAGATCTACCTTATTCAAGAGTTCTGAAGATGAAGGAAATAAGAAGGGATAAAAAGCAGTCAGAAAAAAGTAGAAGTGAGCGTTTGAAAACACAACAACCATTTGACTACATAGGTGATAAACTACAAGGAAATTATGTCATAGTAGACGATGTTTATACAACAGGAAGAACTCTATATTATGCTCAAGAATTACTACTAAAAAATGGAGCTAGTAGAGTATGTTCAGTAACTTTAGCAAGATGAGTTAAAAAATTATTGTAAACTTAAATAAAATTTATAAAGAAATTACATAAAACTTGATAAATTTATTTGATAATTTAAACGCTTTCTATTATAATATAGGTAGAAAGAGTGATAAAAGTTTTTTTATTTACTCTCTATATAAGTCTAATAAGACTTAGTTGTGAAAGGAGAGGTTTACCATGTTAAAAATCAATGTTCGTGGTGAAAATATTGAAGTTACAGGAGCAATCCGTGAATACGTTGAAAAGAGATTAGCAAAATTAGAGAAGTTCTTTGATAATACTGCTGATTCAACGGCTCACGTAAACTTAAAGGTGTACTCAGACAAGACTGCAAAGGTAGAAGTAACAATTCCATTGCCATATCTTGTTTTGAGAGCAGAAGAAACCTCACCTGATATGTATGCAAGTATTGATCTTGTTACAGATAAACTTGAACGCCAAATTAGAAAATACAAGACTAAAGTAAATCGTAAGTCTCGTGAAAAAGGCTTTAAGAATTTTGAATTTGCACCTGTTGCAGATGAAAAAGAAGAAGTAGAAGATAAGAAGTTTGAAATCGTTCGTACTAAGCGTCTATCTTTGAAACCAATGGATAGCGAAGAAGCTGTATTACAAATGGACATGTTAGGTCATGACTTCTTCATTTATGAAGATGCAGAAAATGGTGGTATAAATATTGTATATCGTCGTCGCGATGGCCGTTATGGTTTAATTGAAGCTAGTGAAGACTAAGCTTAATTAATAATTAATTGCTCTAAATACTCCATAGATTAGTCTATGGGGTATTTTATTTTGATGAGCAATGCTATAATTTTTCTTAATGATACGATAATTATTTTGTGAGGATGAATATAAATGTCGAAAGTAAGAAATAATTTTGCTTGGGAAATAGTGTTAATTGCATGCAACTTAAGATTAGCAATTATAATTCTTACACCTTTAATAGATAAAATAGGAGAAACATTCAAGCTATCTACAGTTCAATTAGGGATACTTACTACGATACCATTATTATGTTTTGGTTTTATATCGATATTAATTTCTTTGTTAATTAAAAAAATTGGAACTAGAAGAACAATAATAATTGGTTTATTTTTGTTGATGCTAGCCAATTTTTTCAGAATATATACCGAAAGTTTGATTTTTGTAGGTACATTATTTGTAGGTGTAGCAATAACTATTTTAAATGTGACTTTACCGGCTTTGGTTGTAGATTATGCTGAAGAAAAATCAGCATTTTTAAATGGATTATATATAGCTACTAGCAATTTAATTTCTGCTTTAGCAGGAGGTGTGATAGTTCCACTGTCAAATCTAGTAGGTTGGGAAAATGCAATTCAAGTATTTTCATTGCCTGCATTAATTGCTGGAGTTGGAGCAATTTTGTTACCTAAAAAAGAAATTAAATTAGATAATAAAGTAGAAATTCTTGAAAAAGAAAAGGTATGGCAAAGGCATGCTATCTGGTTGTTAGCAATTTTTATGGGATTGCAGTCCTTAGTTTTTTACACGTTGGTAGCATGGTTACCAAGTGTTTTAGTAAATCATGGAATCTCTCCTGTAACAGCGGGATGGATGTTTGCAGCATTTCAAATGATAGGATTCCCATTTTCATATGTAGTTCCTAAATTAGCAAGTAGATTAAAGAGTGCACGATTGACAATGCTATTATTATTAGTGGGATATATTTTAGGTGTGGGAATGCTAATTGTTGTCAAAGATAATTTATGGTTGTTATTGCTAGCTTGTTTAATAAATGGAATAACAACAGGAACAAGTTTTGCATTATCTTTATATCTAATTACTGTTTTTTCAAGTAGTAAGGAAGAAGTTGGGCAAGTTAGTGGTTTTGTCCAATCTATAGGTTACTTACTGGCAAGTTCTGGCCCGGTTATTTTTGGAATTCTTAAAGATACTTTTAATAATTGGAATACGACTTTATTGTGTTTATTATTAGTAGCAGCATTTACTGCCACAATTGGGTTAATTATGATAGGAATGGGAAGACAACATTTTTTACGATTAAATAAGTAATTTGAAATTAAGGAATTTATTAAGTGTGATTATTTAATTTCAAAGTGATTAATGGTAAAATTAAAGTTAGTTTACAAATTTGGAAATAGTTTAATTTTATTGAGGATTGGAAGGAATTGACATATGGCAAATCTTCTTAAACGTTGGGTGGAAAGTGATAAACGAGAACTTAAACGCCTAGGAAAAATTGCTGATAAGGTAGAATCATATGCTGATGAATTCGGTACTTTATCAGATGATGAATTAAAAGCAAAAACAGAAGAATTTAAAAAAAGATATCAAGATGGAGAAAGCTTAGATGATTTATTACCTGAAGCTTTTGCTGTCTGCCGAGAAGGTGCAAAAAGGGTACTAGGCTTGTATCCATACCATGTTCAAATAATTGGTGGTATCGTTTTGCACGAAGGTAATATTGCAGAAATGAAAACAGGTGAAGGTAAAACTTTGACTGCTACAATGCCAGTATATTTGAATGCTATTTCTGGTAAAGGTGTTCACGTTGTTACTGTTAACGAATATTTATCTGAACGTGATGCCACAGAAATGGGAGAGTTATACACATGGTTAGGGTTAACTGTTGGGTTGAACTTAGCTGATAAATCACCAGAAGAAAAGCGTAATGCTTATAATTGTGATATTACTTATTCAACTAATAGTGAACTTGGTTTTGATTATTTGCGTGATAACATGGTTGTTTACAAGGAAGATATGGTTCAACGTCCATTGAATTTTGTTATCGTAGACGAAGTTGACTCTATTTTAATTGATGAAGCTAGAACACCATTGATTATTTCTGGTCAAGCAACGGGAACGACAACTCTTTATACTAGAACTGATCGTTTTGCTAAGACTTTGACAGAAGATGAAGATTTCAAGATTGATTTGGAATCAAAGACAGTTTCATTGACAGAAGATGGTATCCGTAAAGGTGAAAAATATTTTGGATTAAAGAACTTATATGACCCAGATAATATGGCACTAAACCATCATTTGGATAATGCTCTACGTGCTAATTACATCATGTTAAGAGATAAAGATTACGTTGTACGTGATGGTGAAGTTCTAATTGTTGATCAATTTACTGGACGTATTATGGATGGACGTCGTTATTCTGACGGATTACACCAAGCTATTGAAGCAAAAGAACATGTTGAAATTGAAGAAGAAACAAAGACAATGGCTAATATTACTTATCAGAACTTCTTCAGAATGTATAATAAACTTTCTGGAATGACAGGTACAGCTAAGACAGAACGTGAAGAATTCCGTGAAATTTATAATATGGAAGTTGTATCTATTCCTACAAACAAACCAATTGCTCGTGTAGACAAGCCTGATTTGTTATATCCTACACTAAAGAGTAAATTTAATGCAGTAGTAAGAGATGTAAAAGCACGTCATGAAAAAGGACAACCTGTTTTAGTAGGTACAGTTGCAGTTGAAACTTCTGAATTATTGTCTAAGATGTTAGACGATGAAGGCATACCACATTCTGTTTTAAATGCTAAAAATCATGCTCGTGAAGCTGAAATTGTAATGAATGCTGGTCAACGTGGTGCGGTAACAATTGCTACTAACATGGCTGGTCGTGGTACTGATATCAAACTTGGACCTGGTGTTCGTGAATTAGGTGGATTAGCTGTTATCGGTACTGAACGTCATGAATCACGAAGAATTGATAATCAGTTACGTGGACGTTCAGGTCGTCAAGGAGATCCGGGTGTTACTCAGTTCTATCTATCATTAGAAGACGATTTAATGTTGCGTTTTGGATCGGAACGCATTAAGAACTTCTTGGAAAGAATGAAAGTTAGTGATGACGATGCAGTTATTCAATCCAAGATGATAAGTCGTCAAGTAGAATCAGCACAAAAACGTGTTGAAGGCAATAACTATGATACTCGTAAGCAAGTTCTTCAATATGATGATGTTATGAGAGCTCAACGTGAAGTTATTTATGCTCAAAGACAACAAGTAATCATGGAAGAAAAGAGTTTGAAACCAATAATTATGCCTATGATTGAAAGAACTGTAAAGCATACAGTTTTGATGCATACTCAAGGTGATAAGAGTGAATGGAATTTGCAAGGTATTTTAGATTTTGCTGTTTCTGCAATGGTTAATGAAGATACTATTAGTTTAGGTGATTTGGTGAATAAAACACCGGATGAAATTGTTGACTATTTAATGAAACGTGCAGAAGATATCTATGCTGAAAAAGAAAAGCAATTGTATGATGAAAGCCAAATGTTAGAATTTGAAAAAGTTGTAATTCTAAGAGTTGTTGACTCATTGTGGACAGATCATATTGATGAAATGGATCAATTAAGACAATCTATTGGTTTGCGTGGATATGGACAATTAAATCCATTGGTAGAGTATCAACAAGATGGTTTCAGAATGTTTGAACAAATGGTAGGTGCAATCGAATATGATGTTACTCGTTTGTTCTTGAAAGCTGAAATTAGACAAGACATAAAGCGATAATAAACAGTAAAGACTGGAAAGAAGTTCTTCTTTCTAGCCTTTATAGTATACAGACTAAATTATTGATAGGAGCGATGATTTTGAACTTAGAATTAAGTGAATATAAGAAAAATATTGCTGAAATGAGTAATAAAGTTAGTGAATTTAGGAGGTCTCTTTGACTTAGATGCTTTAGAAGAAAAGATTGCAGAAAATGAAGCAAGGATGGCAGAGCCAGGATTTTGGGACGATCAAGAAAAAGCACAAGAGGTTATTGCTGAAAATAATGATTTAAAGGCAAAATTTGAGACATTTCATGAACTAGCGGAATCTATTTCAGATTTAGGAGTATCGTTAGAGTTATTACAAGAAATTCCAGATGATGAGGAATTACAAGCAGATTTAGAAGAAAATTATCAACATGCTGAAAAATTGTTACAATCATATCAATTAAATATGTTGTTAAGTGAAAAGTATGATAAGAATAATGCTATTTTAGAAATTCATCCTGGAGCAGGTGGTACAGAATCTCAAGATTGGGGATCAATGTTACTAAGAATGTATACACGCTGGGCTAGTCAACACGATTTTAAAGTTGAAACTGTAGATTATCAACCAGGCGATGATGCCGGCATAAAAAGTGTAACGCTTATGATAGAAGGAAAAAATGCTTATGGTTATCTACGAAGCGAACGAGGAGTTCATAGACTAGTACGTATTTCACCATTTGATTCTGCCGGAAGACGTCATACCTCATTTGCATCTGTTAATGTTATGCCAGAACTTGATGATTCTGTTGAAGTTGAGTTAAGACCTGAAGATATAAAAATGGAAGTCTTTCGTGCTAGTGGAGCAGGTGGACAGCATATTAATAAAACTTCTTCAGCTGTTAGACTTATTCATATACCAACGGGAATAGTTGTTTCAAGTCAGGCACAACGTTCTCAATTTCAAAATAGAGCAACTGCAGAAAATATGTTACGTGCTAAGTTATATCAATTGGAGATGGAAGAAAAAGAAAAGCAACGTGCTGCTATTCAAGGGGAACAATTAGATATTGGTTGGGGTTCCCAGATTAGATCATATGTCTTTCATCCATACTCAATGGTCAAAGATCATCGCACTGATTATGAAACTGGAAATATTCAAGCAGTCATGGATGGAGATTTAGATCCATTTATTAATGCTTATTTACAATGGAAGCTGCAACAAGCTAATCCACAATAATTGTTATATAATAAAACTATAGAGGGTTGAAGCACCAATAAATCAGTAATTAGTAATGACTGATTATAGGTGCTTTTTTATTATGTGATATTTTTGTCAATGAATTACAAAATTTGATATACTTAAATTAAACTATGTTTTGAGGAGGGACGTTAACTTGTTAATTTTAAAACTTATAGGTAGTTACTTATTGACACCTGTTTTATGGTTAGGAATATTGTACGTAATTATTAGTTATAATCAGAGAATTAATAAAGAAAGAAAACAATTTAGAGTTGCGATAAATAAGGATTTTTATGAGGGGCGAAATTTCATAAAATGTGGTCTGTTCTTTTTTGTGATGGGAAGTTTAATTTCCATGATATTAGGACTAACCTTGCCTACAAATAGTGTATACATATATCAAATTTTAGTAGTACTGGCGTTTTTAATAAACGGATTTTCAACAACAAGCATGTTATTAGTTATGACTGCAGCAGGTATATTAGAGTTAGTTGTCCCAAGATTCATTACATTTTTTGGAGATGTATTTCCAGAAATATCAGGGCCTAGTTGGTTATTGTTAATATTTATTTCAATATTAGCCGATTATTATCTAACGAGAAATATGAAGAAGCATCCATTAAGTCCAAAGATAAAAAGTGGAAAACGTGGTAGAAACATTGCTACATATTTAGGAAGAGAAACGGTTGTGTTTCCACTGTTGGCATTAATCCCTAGTGGTACTCTCTCTAGCACTTTGAATTTTTGGCCAGTTTTTAATATTGGTAATCAAAAATTTTCGTTAATTCTATTTCCAATTTTTATAAGTACTAGCGTTAAAGTCATAAAAAGAGCTAAGGAACGAGTAATACAAGATAAATTAAAGAATATTGAATTACTTTTAGGTTTAACTTTTGTTTTAATAGTATTAACTAAATTTATGTCAAAACTATTTTTGATCAGTTTGATAATTTTGACAGTAGTATCGATATTTTTTGAAATTAAACTTAGAAAGAAAGAGAAAGATGCCAATTCTTGGTATGTGGAAACAGATGAAGGTATTAGAATCATTTCAGTTCAGCCAGAGACACCTGCAGCAAAAATGAAGTTGCAGCCGGGAGATGTTATTTTGACATGCAATAATAGAGTAGTAAATTCTGAGGAAGAATTTTATCAAGCATTACAACTAAACTCTGCATATTGCCATGTTAAAGTGAGAACTTATGAGGGAGATTTACGAATTGCGGAAAGTGCCATTTTCATGGATTCTCCTCATGAAATCGGCTTAATTTTATTCCACTAGTTAGAAGGTGAAAATATGGCAAAAGTATTGGTTGTAGATGATGAACAAGCAATAACAACATTGTTGAAATATAATTTAGAAAAGGCAGGCTATGAAGTTAAAACCGTTAATAATGGAAATGATGCATTAGATGAAGGATTAACTGGCAAATACGACTTTATAATCTTAGATCTAATGTTGCCAGGAATTGATGGAATTGAAGTTACTAAGAGAATAAGACAAGAAAAGATAACAACATATATTCTTATTCTTACTGCTAAGGATGATGAGTATGATAAGATCATTGGACTGGAATTAGGTGCTGATGACTATTTGACTAAACCCTTTTCACCACGTGAAATTGTTGCTAGGTTAAAAGCAGTCAAAAGAAGAGTGGAACATTATTCTGATAATTCAGAGAAGGATTCCAAAAATAAGTATTACTTTGGAGACTATATGGTAAATCTTGATAGTTATGAATTGAGAGATAAAAATAATAATTTAATTAAGTTAACGCCTAAAGAATTCGAATTGCTTGTATATTTTTTAAGAAAAAAAGGTAGGGTTTTAGGACGCGAAGAATTGTTGAACAATGTTTGGGGATTTGACTATATCGGTCAAACAAGAATGGTAGATATGCATGTCAGTCATTTACGGGAAAAAATAGAGAAGAATCCTAAGAAACCTATTTTTTTAAAAACCGTTAGAGGCTTCGGCTATCGCTTTGAGGACGAATAATGAGTAAAATTAGACTTGTTTTATTAAATATTGTTTTAGTTCTAATATCAATGCTAGGTGCAGTATTGATAATGGTTGATTTTAAAAAATCGGTTCTATCAGAGTTTTTGGAAAGAGAATCGTGGATACAAATTATAATTGCTGTTGTAGTACTTGTAGTATTAGATACAGGAATTGATTTGTGGAATAGTAGAAAACAAAGAAAAGAGATAGAGAGATTAAATAAGAAAATTATAGAAGATATCAAATTAACTGATAATGTGATAGATAAGAAGAATCCTTATTATGAGTTATCTCAATCTATAGGTTATGTTCAAGATAAACAAAATAAGCTTTCTAAAAAATATGATAAAAGAAAAAGAGAATATTTGAGTTTATTAGAATATATCGATATTGGGATATTAGTTATTGATTATAAAGATAGATTAACAATGTCTAATGAATTAGGAAAAGATTTTTTTGATTTTGACAATGAATGGAAAAATCAAGATTATCAAAATTATATTTACAATCTTGATGTGAGAAAATTAATTGAGCAAGTTAAGTTAACCAAGGAAGATAAGAAAAAGCAGATTGTATTAAAAATTGATACAGTTCAAAAAATTGTTGAGACAAGTGCTATTTATATTCCAATAGATTCTAAGCGCTACTTAATAATGCTAATGTTACGAGATTTAACAGCTCAAAAAGAAATGGAAAAAAAGCAATTAGATTTTGTGGGAAATCTTAGTCATGAAATAAAAACGCCTATTACTGCAATAACAGGATTTAGTGAGACACTATTAGATGGTGCTCTAGATGATAAAGAAGTTAGTAAACAATTTATTGAAATTATTCATGATGAAAGTACCAAACTCTCGAACTTAGTTGATGATATGATAACTATTTCTAGATTAAACGAGCATGGAAGTTTGAATATTGAGTTGGTGAATATCTTTAAGTTGGTTAAAGATACATTACAATTATTTAGTCATGAAATTGAGAAAAAAAGATTGAATATTAGGATAGAAATAGATGAAGAATTAAGTTTATATTGTGATAAATTGAAATTAAAGCATATTATCACTAATTTAATTCAAAATGCAATTCGATATAATTTAGAAAATGGGGAAATAAAAATTAAGGTCCAAAATGATAAAAAAAATGAGTGGGTCTTTGTTATCAGTGATACAGGTATTGGTATATCGGATGAAGATAAAGAAAGGATCTTTGAGAGATTTTATCGTGTAGATAAATCACATAGTAAAACAGTTGGTGGAACAGGATTAGGTTTAGCTGTTGTAAAGGAATCAGTTGATGCTTTATCTGGAAGGATAAAAGTTAAAAGTCAAATTAATAAGGGAACAACATTTTATGTGATTTTACCGAGATTTAAGGCAAGGTAGGGATAGCAATATATGAAAAAATTATACAGATCAAATAGAAATCGTATAGTTGGTGGAGTTTGTGGTGGTATTGGTGAATATTTAGGAATAGATGCTAAGTATGTCAGAATAACTTTTGTAGCTTTGACGATTATTACTAGTATTTTTAGACCACTGTCTATGGTCGTACCCGGAATTTATATTATTATGATGTTAGCAATTCCAGTAAAAAAAGTTAATAGAGATGATCTTGACTCAACTTTTGATCCATTCTCATATTTTGAGAAAACAGATGATGTTAAAGAAGAAAAAGGTAGAAAAACATTAACAAATGTTACTGAAAAGGACATCAAAGATGATAGAAAGGATTAAACAATGTATTTAGGTTTTTGGAAGAGAGTTTTGATAAATGGCATATTTTTTATAGCGATTGCTGGTTTATATAGCTCAGGGCTACATGTGGCCAATGTTTGGGTAGCATTCATGGCTGCTTTTGTTTTAGGATTGTTAAATACGTTTGTAAAACCATTTTTAATAATTTTATCTTTACCGATAACTTTGTGGACAATGGGGCTATTTTATTTTGTAATCAATGCTTTATTACTAGAATTGACCTCAGTTGTAATGAAAGGTGCATTTTATTTTACAAGTTTTGGTTCAGCACTAATTGTTGCGATTATCATGAGTATTGTAAACTTAATTGTGACAAATTATTTTATGAATAGATAAAGTAGTGAAACCGGTTTATAAAAATGATAGAATATAGATAGAAGTTATTTACTTCTGAATGGAGGGAAGATAATGAATAGTGTTTCAGTAGCTAACTTGGTAGAAGCTATTAACTTAACCGTTTATTCTGGAGAAGAATATTTAGAAGAAAAGCAGATTACTACAAGTGATATCTATCGTCCTGGTTTAGAACTTACAGGATATTTTGAATATTATCCAGAAGAACGTATCCAGTTATTTGGAATGACAGAAGTCTCATACGCTCATCAATTGACTAAAAAAGATTTGCAGGATGTTGCGGAAAAATTATGTGCTCCAAAGACACCTTGTTTAGTAATTGCTAGGGATCTAAAGGTACCAGCAGAATTAGAAAAATCAGCGAAAGCCAATAATATTCCGATTTTATTATCTAGCTTACCAACAACAAGATTGTCATCAAAAATGACGGATTATCTTGAAGGAAAGTTAGCTGAGCGAAGAGCAATGCATGGAGTACTAGTAGATATCTATGGCTTAGGTGTCCTAATTACTGGAGATTCAGGTGTAGGTAAATCAGAAACTGCACTTGAATTAATAAAACGTGGGCACCGTTTAATAGCTGATGATAGAGTCGAAGTGTGGCAACAAGACGAACAAACTGTTGTTGGTGAAGCACCACAAATTTTGCGTCATTTATTAGAAATTAGAGGAATTGGAATCATTGATGTCATGAATTTATTCGGTGCTGGTGCTGTTAGACAAGACACAGATATATCATTGATTGTTCATCTTGAAAATTGGAGTAAAGATAAACAATTTGATCGTTTAGGTTCAGGAGAACAAAGTCAACAAATTTTTGATGTATCAGTTCCTAAAATTACTATTCCAGTAAAAATTGGACGAAATTTAGCTATTATTATTGAAGCCGCAGCGATGAATTTCCGTGCAAAAACAATGGGATATGATGCAACTAAAGCATTTGAGAGAAATCTTAACAATTTAATTAAAGAGAATTCAGAAAATTAGAGGTGTAAAGATTAATGAATTTTTTAGGAGTAATTAATCCGGTTGCCTTACAATTAGGTCCATTTCAAATTAGATGGTATGGAATAATTATTGCTAGTGCAGTTATTCTGGCAGTATATTTATCTGTTTTAGAGGGAAGGAAACAAAATATCTTAGATGATGATATCTATGATTTATTGTTGTATTCTCTGCCAGTAGCAATTATCTGTGCCCGAATTTACTATGTAGTTTTTGAATGGTCATATTATTCTCATCATTTAAGTGAGACTTATCGTATTTGGGACGGTGGAATTGCTATTTATGGTGCACTAATAGGTGCAGTTATAGTTATCTTGATCTTTTGTCGTCGTCGCAATATTCCAACTTGGACTTTACTTGATGTGATTGCCCCAACAGTTATATTGGCACAAGGCATAGGACGTTGGGGAAATTTCATGAATCAAGAAGCTCATGGTGTTGCAACGACATTAGGTTTTTTAAAATCGTTACATCTACCTAAGTTTATAATTAACCAGATGTATATAGATGGAACATATTATCAACCTACGTTTCTTTATGAGTCTCTATGGGATATTAGTGGATTTGTTGTTTTAATTATTTTGAGAAGACAGAAGAAATTATTAAAAAGCGGAGAAGTTGTTCTGTCTTACATAATTTGGTATTCATTTGGTCGTTTCTTTATTGAAGGAATGAGAACTGATAGCTTAATGTTGGGGAGTTTAAGAGTATCACAATGGTTATCTTTAATTCTATTTATTAGTGCCATCGCAGCAATCTTTTACAGAAGATACAATGATCCGTTGTTGAAATGGTATACAGAATAATAATTAGTTTAAAAAAATTTGCTATTCTATAGTATAATATAGATATATGTTAATGGAAGGGTGATTTTCATGAGTTGGCAAGATACTTACCAAGACTGGAAAGAAAATAAAGAATTAGTTGAAGATTTACGTGCAGATTTAGTACGTATGGAAGGAAATCAAGATGAACTTGAAGATGCATTCTATGCACCATTAGAATTTGGTACAGCTGGTATGCGTGGGGTTTTAGGTGCAGGAATTAATCGTATGAACATTTATACTGTTCGTCAAGCTACTGAAGGTTTAGCTCTTTTCATGGAAACTCTTGATGAAGAAACAAGAAAACGTGGTGTAGCTATTAGTTACGATTCACGTCACCATTCACAAGATTTTGCTTTTGAATCTGCTAGAGTATTAGGACAACATGGTATTCCAACATTTGTTTTTGAAAGTTTACGTCCAACACCTGAATTATCATTCACAGTACGTCACTTACATACTTATGCAGGGATTATGATTACTGCAAGTCATAATCCAAAGCAATACAACGGATATAAGATTTATGGTGAAGATGGGGCACAAATGCCTCCTAAAGAATCAGATTTGATTACTAAATATATTCGTAAAGTAGATGATCTATTTGCAATTAAAGTTGCAGATCAAGAAGAACTAATAGAAGATGGTGTTCTTAAGGTAATTGGTGACGAAGTTGATAAAGCATACTTAGATGAAGTAAAACAAGTTACTATTAACCAAGAACTAGTTGCTGAAGAAGGTAAGACAATGAAACTTATCTTTACACCACTTCATGGTACAGGAGCTATGTTAGGTGAAAAGGCTTTGCGTCAAGCAGGTTTTGAAAACTTTACAATGGTTCCAGAACAAGCTAAGCCAGATCCTGATTTTTCAACAGTTAAAAAGCCAAATCCAGAAGATACAGCAGCCTTTGATTTAGCTATTAAATTAGGTAAAGAAGAAGGTGCAGATTTATTAGTTGCTGTTGACCCTGATGCTGACCGTTTGGGAGCAGCTGTGCGTCAACCAGATGGTGAATATCAATTATTAACAGGTAACCAAATTGCAGCAATTATGTTAAACTACATTTTAACTGCTAGAAAGAATGCAGGTACTTTACCAGCTAATGCAGCAGCAGTTAAATCAATTGTATCAAGTGAATTTGCTACAAAGATTGCTGAAAGTTTTAACGTAGACATGATCAATGTTTTAACTGGATTCAAATTTATTGCTGAA
The DNA here is from genome assembly GCF_026847815.1 of Ligilactobacillus sp. UO.C109. NCBI lineage: Bacteria > Bacillati > Bacillota > Bacilli > Lactobacillales > Lactobacillaceae > Ligilactobacillus > Ligilactobacillus sp. UO.C109. Next base: position 72,180 of record NZ_JAPSFH010000027.1, read on the forward strand.
CAAATTAAGCATTTTGAAGATACGAATGAACATACATTTATGTTTGGATTTGAAGAGAGTTATGGATACTTGGTTCGTCCATTTGTTCGTGATAAAGATGCTGTACAATCACTTGTAATGTTAGCAGAAGTGGCTGCTTTCTATAAGAAACAAGGTAAGAATCTATACGATGGTCTTCAAGAATTATTTGAAAAGCATGGTTACTTTGTTGAAAAGACAACATCATTAACTTTTGATGGGGTTGAAGGTGCTAATAAGATTAAAGACTTAATGGCTAAATTTAGAGCTGAAGCACCAAAACAATTTGGTGATTATAAAGTTGTTGCAATGGAAGATTTTGATAAATCTGAAAAGAGTTATGCTGACGGAAAAGTCGAAGCAATGACTCTACCTAAGTCTAATGTATTGAAATTCTTATTGGAAGACGGTACATGGATTGCTATTCGTCCTTCTGGTACAGAACCAAAGATCAAATTCTACATTGGTACTTTAGGCGATACCTTAGAAGCAGCAACAAAGAAACGTGCAGTCTTTGAAGAAGAGATTAACAATTTTGTAAATGAATAATAAATAGAAATTAGTTTAGAGAAACGTCTTATTACTGATAAAAGTTAGTAGTAAGACGTTTTTATTAATTCTAAACTAAGTAGTAGTAGAATTCTTGTTCGGTGTGGTACAATATATATGCAATTTTTATGATTGGGAGGGTTCGATGTGATTGAGCGTCAAGCAGATAGAAATTTTGAATTAGTTTCTAAGTATAGCCCAACTGGAGACCAGCCGGAAGCAATACAAGAATTAACAGAAGGAATTAAAAAAGGTGAAAAAGCTCAAATTTTAATGGGAGCGACAGGTACTGGTAAAACTTTTACAATTTCTAACGTAATAAAGAATGTTAATAAACCAACTTTAGTTTTAGCACATAATAAGACGTTGGCAGGACAATTATATGGGGAATTTAAAGAATTCTTTCCTAATAATGCAGTGGAATATTTTGTTAGTTATTATGACTATTATCAACCAGAAGCTTATGTTCCTTCTAGCGATACTTATATTGAAAAAGATTCAAGTATTAATGATGAAATAGATAAACTTCGTCATTCTGCTACAAGTTCATTATTAGAAAGAAATGATGTAATTGTTGTGGCTTCTGTTTCATCAATCTTTGGGTTAGGTGATCCCCATGAATATAGAGAACACACAATTTCATTAAGAGTTGGACAAGAAATTGAGCGTAATAAATTATTAAATGATTTAATTGATATTCAATTTGAACGAAATGACATTGACTTTCAACGTGGACGTTTCAGAGTTCGTGGAGATGTTGTTGAAATCTTTCCAGCTTCAAGAGATGAGTCAGCATTACGAGTAGAATTTTTTGGCGATGAAATTGATAGAATTAGAGAAATTGACCCATTGACTGGAGAAACTATCGCTGATAGAGAACACATCGCTATTTTCCCTGCTACTCACTTTATGACAAATGAAGAAAGATTAGGAACAGCGATTGAGGGAATTCAACAAGAATTAGAAGAAAGAACGGCTGAATTAAAAAGTGAAGGAAAACTTTTAGAAGCTCAGCGATTACAGCAAAGAACCACATATGATATTGAAATGCTAAAGGAAATGGGATATTGTTCTGGAATTGAAAATTATTCAAGACATATGGATGGTAGAAAGCCAGGAGAAGCACCTTATACTTTATTAGATTTCTTTCCAGATGATTTCTTGATTGTAGTAGATGAATCACATGTAACGATGCCCCAAGTTAGAGGTATGTATAATGGGGATAGAGCTAGAAAGCAAATGCTGGTGGATTATGGATTTAGGTTACCTAGTGCTTTAGATAATCGTCCATTAACTAGAGAAGAATTTGAAAAACATGTAAATCAAATAATTTACATGTCAGCGACACCAGGGCCTTATGAACAAGAAAAAACATCACATGTTGTACAACAGATTATTCGACCAACTGGATTATTGGATCCAGAAATTGAAGTTCGTCCTATTATGGGACAAATGGATGACTTAGTTGGAGAAATCAATAAACGGGTTGAACTTAATGAAAGAGTATTTGTTACAACGTTAACTAAAAAAATGGCTGAAGATTTAACTGATTATTTCAAAGAAATGGGAATAAAAGTTAAATACTTACACTCTGATATAAAAACATTAGAAAGAACTGAGATTGTTCGAGACTTAAGAATGGGAAAATTCGATGTTTTAGTAGGTATTAATCTTTTGAGAGAAGGAATAGATGTACCTGAAGTTTCATTGGTAGCAATTTTAGATGCTGATAAAGAAGGCTTTTTACGAAATGAACGCTCTTTAATTCAGACGATTGGACGTGCTGCTCGTAATGCAAGTGGTCATGTAATTATGTATGCTGACGATGTAACACCTTCTATGGAGGCAGCCATCAAGGAAACTAAGAGACGTCGTAGTATCCAAGAACAATATAATAAAGATCATAATATTATTCCTAAAACAATTATTAAACCAATTAGAGCAGCTATTTCTATAAGTTCAAAAGTTAATAAATCAGATACAAATATTAGTGATACAGTAGATTTTGCTGATATGAGTAAGAAGGAACAATTAGAAATGATTTCTAATCTAGAAGAACAAATGCGTGAGGCTGCTAAGAAGTTAGATTTTGAAGAAGCTGCAACATTAAGAGATACTGTAATGGAATTGAAAGCACAGATTAGTTAAGGAAGAAGGGTATATAATTTGGCTCAAAATAAAATAAAAATTCGCGGAGCAAGGGCACATAATTTAAAAAATATAGATGTCGATATACCTAAAGATAAGTTGGTAGTAGTTACTGGTTTATCTGGTTCAGGTAAAAGTTCATTAGCATTTGATACTTTATATGCTGAAGGACAACGAAGATATGTAGAGAGTCTCTCAGCATATGCACGTCAATTCTTGGGACAAATGGATAAACCGGATGTTGATTCGATTGATGGATTATCTCCAGCAATTTCAATTGATCAAAAGACAACTTCCAAAAACCCAAGATCGACAGTAGGAACAGTTACTGAAATCAATGATTTTTTACGATTATTATGGGCAAGAGTCGGAACACCTATTTGTCCTAATGATGGTCATGAAATAACAAGTCAATCTCCAGAACAAATGGTAGATAAGATATTAGAATTGCCAGAAAGAACTAAATTACAAATTCTAGCTCCAATTGTACGAGGAAAAAAAGGGCAACATAAGAAAATTATTGAAAAAGTAAAAAAAGATGGATTTGTACGTATTATTGTTGATGGTGAGATTCATGATGTTGAAGAAGAAATAGAGTTAGATAAAAATAAAAAGCATGATATAAGTGTTGTAGTAGATCGAATTGTATTGAAAGATGGTATTCGATCAAGATTGTTTGATTCACTAGAAGCCGCTTTAAGATTAACTAACGGCAATGTTGCAGTTGATGTAATTGGTGATAAGATGTTGCAATTTTCTGAGAATTTCTCATGTCCATATTGTGGTTTTACCATTGGAGAATTAGAGCCACGTATATTTTCTTTTAACGCACCATTTGGAGCATGTCCTGATTGTGATGGTATAGGTGTGAAATTAGAAGTAGATAAAGATTTGGTAATACCAGACGATACAAAAACTTTAAATGAAGGTGCACTTGCACCATGGAATCCTATCAGTTCTAAGTACTACCCAACAATGTTGCAACAAGCATGTGAGGCATTTGGTATTGATATGGATACTCCATTTAAAGATTTACCAGACAAAGATAAAAAAATTATATTGTATGGAGCTGGAGATAGAGAATTTCATTTTAAATTTAAAAGTGACTTCGGTGGTTTGAAGGATATTGATACAACATTTGAAGGTGTTATTCCAAATGTTGAAAGACGTTATAGAGAAACAAATAGTGATTTTACAAGAGATGTTATGCGTCAATACATGACTAGTTTAACTTGTCAAACATGTCATGGATATCGTTTAAATAAACAAGCATTATCTGTAAAAATAGCAGGTAAACATATTGGTGAAGTGTCAGATTTTCCTATTAATGAAAGCTTGAATTTCTTTGAAAATCTAACATTTAGTGAACAAAATCAAGAGATTGCCAGACCAATTCTAAAAGAAATTGATGATAGGTTAACATTTTTAAAGAATGTAGGTTTAGATTACTTAACACTTAGTCGTTCGGCACGTACACTATCAGGTGGAGAAGCCCAAAGAATTCGTTTAGCTACACAAATTGGATCAAATTTATCGGGCGTAATGTATGTTTTAGATGAACCATCAATTGGTCTCCATCAAAGAGATAATGATAGATTGATTGCTTCACTGAAAAAAATGCGTGATTTAGGTAATACACTAATTGTTGTAGAACACGATGAAGATACTATGAGAGCAGCAGATTATTTAATTGATATTGGTCCAGGTGCTGGCGAGAATGGTGGACAAGTTATAGCTGCTGGAACTCCAAAACAGGTTGAAAAAAAGCGTAATTCTTTAACTGGACAATATTTGTCAGGTAAGAAGTATATTGCAATCCCAAATGAACGACGAAAAGGAAATGGAAAGAAGATAGTAGTTAAGGGTGCTTCGGAGAATAATTTGAAAAATATAGATGTTAGTTTCCCACTAGGTGAATTTATAGCTGTTACCGGTGTATCTGGTTCTGGGAAATCAACATTGGTAAACATGATTTTAAAGCGTGCCTTGGCTCAAAAACTTAATCATAATTCTGAAAAACCAGGTAAATATCAAAAAATTGAAGGTGTCGAAAATATCGAAAAAATTATTGATATAGATCAAACACCAATTGGACGTACTCCTAGAAGTAATCCGGCTACATATACCGGTGTATTCGATGATATTAGAGGACTATTTGCTCAAACTAATCAGGCTAAATTGAGAGGATATGGCAAAGGAAGATTTAGCTTTAATATTAAGGGTGGAAGATGCGAGGCATGTAAAGGCGATGGAATTATAAAGATTGAAATGAACTTTTTACCAGATGTTTATGTTCCTTGTGAAGTTTGTCATGGTACACGCTATAATTCTGAAACTTTAGAGGTAGAGTATAAAGATAAAAATATTGCTGATATTTTAAATATGACTGTATCTGAAGCTTTAATATTTTTTGAACCAATTCCTAAAATTAAACGGAAATTACAAACGATTGTGGATGTTGGTTTAGGTTATGTGAAATTAGGACAACCAGCAACAACTTTATCTGGTGGTGAAGCACAAAGAATGAAATTAGCTTCAGAACTTCATAAAAAGTCTAATGGAAAAACTTTTTATATTTTGGATGAACCTACAACAGGGCTACATTCAGAAGATATTAAGAGACTATTAGAAGTTCTGCAAAGATTAGTTGATAAGGGAAATACTGTTCTTGTAATTGAGCATAATTTAGATGTTATAAAGACTGCAGATTATTTAATTGATCTAGGCCCTGAAGGTGGAGATGGTGGCGGTCAAATAGTAGCTACCGGAACACCAGAAGAAGTCATAAAAGTTAATGATAGCTATACTGGTAAGTATTTAAAAGAAGTGCTAGTACCTGATCATTATGCATAGTTATAATTTGCAATTTTAAATAAAAATGATAGAGTAGAAATTGAAATTAATATTTTTTATATAGGAAGTGTTAAGATGGCTAAGGTAGAAAGTTTTACATTAGATCATACAGCTGTTAAGGCTCCATATGTACGTTTAATTACTGTTGAAACAGGTGCAAAAGGAGATAAGATTTCAAATTTTGACTTAAGATTTGTTCAACCAAATGAAAATGCAATTCCAACAGCTGGATTGCATACAATTGAACATATGTTGGCAGGATATTTGCGTGATCATATGGATGGAGTTATTGATTGCTCACCTTTTGGATGTCGTACAGGTTTCCATTTAATTATGTGGGGTGAACATGATACTACTGAAGTTGCAACAGCTTTAAAGGCATCTTTAAATGACATTATTAATGCTAGTTGGGAAGATGTTCAAGGAACAGATATTAAGAGTTGTGGTAATTATAGAGACCATTCTCTATTTTCTGCTCAAGAATGGTGTAAGAAGATTTTGGCTGATGGCATTTCAACTGATCCCTTTGAAAGAAAAGTTATTTAATTTTTTTGTTAGGAGGATGTTTCGTGGCTAAGATATTTGTAGTTGGTGGCTCTGGTAGAGTGGCATCAGAACTAATTAAGAATTTAATTAATGATGGTAATCAAGTATCTGCAAGTTCACGTCATCCTGAGAAAATTATTAAGTTAGATAATGTTGTTCCAGTTAAGTTGGATTTGCATAGTGATGTTAGTGCTTGGTCTGAAGTTTTTAAAGGTATGGATGTTATTTACTTTGTAGCTGGATCTAGAGGTAAAGATTTGCTACAAACGGATGCAATGGGAGCTGTCAAAACGATGCAAGCAGCTGAGAACGTTGGTGTTAAAAGGTATATAATGTTGAGTTCTTTGTATGCTTTACAGCCTGAAAAATGGTCACAATATGAATCATTGGCAGCGTTGACTGATTATAATATTGCAAAATTCTTTGCAGATAATTATTTAGTTAATGATACCAAATTGGACTATACAGTTGTTCAGCCAGCATCACTAACTGAAGAAACAGGTACTGGAAGAGTATCTTTTAATGAAATAATAAGTAATACTAATCCAATTCCAGATGTTGCTAAAGTATTGGCAGAGGTAATCAAACATAACAATACAATTGGCAAAGTTATTATGATGTGTAGTGGGGATAACCCAATTGAAACAGCATTAAAAGACATTTAGAGTGTCGGATTTGACCCGTATATCTAAAGGCAAGATGACTTTAGATTGCGGGTTATTTCTTGTGAAAAGGAAAGAATTATAATTAAAATACATGTAGGAATATTTTTATTTTTTTAAAGACACGCCCGGATATGATATAATGGTAAAATGATTAAAAAGGATAAGAAAGTTGAGGCGATGTTCATGAGTGCATTGCAATTAGTAATAGTTACCGGAATGAGTGGTGCTGGGAAAACAGTAGCTGTACAGAGTTTTGAAGATTTAGGTTATTTTTGTGTGGATAATATGCCTCCTAAATTATTGCCTAAATTTTATGAATTGGTTAAGGAATCTGGGAAAATAACGAAAATAGCATTAGTAGTAGATTTAAGATCTCGTGCTTTCTATGATGAAATTGTAGAAATGGTGAGAGAATTAGATGAAAGTGAATTCAATTCTTCTAGAATATTGTTTTTAGATGCTTCAGATGAAGAACTAGTTGCTAGATATAAAGAAACTAGAAGATCTCATCCGTTGGCTATGGAGGGAAGAATTTTAGACGGAATTCATTTAGAAAGAGAACTATTGGCACCAATTAAGTCAAATGCTCAAATCATTATTGATACCTCTAAGTTATCTCCACGTCAACTAAGAGAAGAGATATTTAAGAATTTTGAAGCTAGAGATACCAAAACTTTTCATATCGAAGTTATGTCATTTGGTTTTAAATATGGACTACCTATAGATGCAGATATTGTTATGGATGTACGTTTCTTACCTAATCCTTACTATGTACCGGAATTGCGAAATAAAACTGGTAAGGATGACGCTGTATACGAATATGTGATGAAATCTGAGAAAACAGAAGAATTTTATCAAAAATTTGTATCTCTTCTAAAATACGTAATTCCAGGTTATATTACAGAAGGGAAATCTAATGTAACAATTGCAATTGGATGTACAGGGGGGCAACATCGCTCAGTGGCATTAGCTGAAAGAATAGGTAATGAATTATCTAAAGAGTATCCTGTTCATATGTCACATCGTGATATGAATAAACGAAAGGAGACGGTGAATCGCTCATGAAACAACAAACAAGAAATACACCTAAAATTGTTGTCATAGGTGGAGGTACTGGCCTTCCTGTTATTTTAAATGGTTTACGTAAGAGAGATGCTGATATTACTGCTGTTGTTACAGTTGCTGATGATGGAGGATCTTCCGGAATTATCAGAGATTATATTAACGTAGTTCCGCCTGGAGATATTAGAAATGTATTAGTTGCTTTATCTGATCTGCCAGATGTATATAAAGATATATTTCAGTACAGATTTAATTCTAAAGACCAGTTCTTTTCAGGGCATGCAATTGGAAATCTTATAATAGCTGCACTATCTGAAATGGAAAATAGAGGAATTTTTAATGCAGTGCAAGAGTTATCTGAATTAATGAAAGTAGATGGACACGTCTATCCGGCTGCTAATACTCCGTTAGTATTGAATGCAAAATTTACTGATGGTAGTGAAATCTCTGGTGAAGCAGAAATTTCAGCGGCTGGAAAAACCATAAAAAAAGTATGGGTTACAACAAATGGTGAAGGTAAACCAGAGGCGATGCCAGAAGTAATTGATGCCATTATGAATGCTGATCAGATTGTATTAGGGCCAGGAAGTCTATTTACTAGTATCTTGCCTAATTTAATGATTGAAAATGTGGGTCGTGCAGTTTGTGAAACTAAGGCTGAGGTTATATATATTTGTAACATCATGACTCAAAAGGGTGAAACTGAACATTTTTCAGATGCAGATCATGTTAAAGTTTTGAATAGTCATTTGGGTAAAAACTTTATTGACACAGTGTTGGTAAATACTGAAAATGTGCCTAGCGATTATTTAGACAGACAAAAATACGACGAATACTTATATCAAGTAAAACATGATTTTTCAGGTTTACGTGAACAAGGAACAAGAGTTATTTCAGATAACTTCTTATTAATGCGTGATAGAGGAATTTTCCATAATGGAGATCAGGTTGTAGATGAACTGATGAGACTTACTGGAAGACCCAAGTCATGGAACGACGATGAATTTAATTAGAGTATAGAATAGAGGTGGAGGAATGTCATACGCTAGTGATGTAAAAAAAGAACTTACAATGCTTGAGGTTCATTTTGGTAATGCTAAGGCTGAATTGATGGCACTAATAAGGATGAATGGCTCATTGAGTATTGTTAATAAGCAATTTGTTTTAAGTGTTCAAACAGAAAATCCAGCTATTGCTAGGCGTATCTACCGATTATTAAAGCAGTTTTACGATATAGAGAGTGAATTGATCGTTCGTCGAAAGATGAAATTGAAGAAGAATAATTTTTATATTGTACGTTTAAAAACTGGAACAAATGAAATTTTAAAGGATTTAGATATATTAGATAATTTTCAGATTAAAGAAACTGTTCCTTTAGAATTTTTGGATGACGATGCCAAGGTAAGATCATATTTACGTGGGGCATTTTTAGCAACTGGTTCTGTTAATAATCCTGAAACAAGTAGATATCATTTAGAAATTTACTCACTATATGAAGATCATAATGATACAATATGTGAAATGATGAATAGATATGGATTAAATGCAAGGAAAACAGAGAGAAGAAGTGGTTATATTACTTATCTAAAAGAAGCTGAGAAAATAGCAGACTTTTTATCTTTGATAGGTGCAACGAATGCCATGTTGAAATTTGAAGATATTAGAATTGTTAGGGATATGAGAAATTCAGTTAATCGTATTGTGAATTGTGAAACTGCTAATCTTAATAAAATCGCAGATGCTTCTAAAAAGCAAATTGATAATATTAAGTTGATTGATGCTAAGGTGGGAATTGATAAATTACCACAGAAATTACAAGAAGTAGCAATAGCGAGATTGGGGCATCCAGAAGAAAGCTTAAAGAATTTGGGTGAACTTATACCTGGAGGACCAATTTCTAAATCTGGTATAAATCATAGGTTGAGAAAATTAAATGAAATTGCCGAAAAAATACGCGCTGGTGAAAGTATTGCGGTACTATAAAAAAAGTTCCTAGATTGTATGGTCTAGGAACTTTTTTATAATGTATTAATTATTTAATTTTCTTCTTATTCTTCATAATACCATCAATCAAACCATAATCTACAGCTTGTTGAGCAGTCATGAAATTGTCACGTTCAGTATCTTTATTGATAGTTTCAATATCTTGACCAGAACCGTCAGCTAAGATTTGATTAATTAACTTGCGAGTCTTAAGAATGTGTTCAGCAGCAATTTGAATTTCAGTTGATTGTCCTTGAGCACCACCTAATGGTTGATGAATCATAATTTCAGAATTAGGTAGAGCAAAACGTTTACCTTTGGTACCAGCTGTTGCAAGGACAGAAGCCATAGATGCAGCCATACCCATAACGATAGTTTGAACATCAGCATTAACGAAATTCATTGTATCGTAGATTGCTAAACCAGCAGAAACAGAACCACCAGGAGAATTAATGTACATATAAATATCTTTTTCAGAATCTTGAGCATCTAAAAATAGAAGTTGGGCGATGATAGCATTAGCCATGTCATCATTGACTTCACCAGATACCATAATAATTCTATCTTTTAATAAACGTGAATAAATATCATAAGCGCGTTCACCTTGTGAAGATTGTTCAATAACTGTAGGCACTAAATTCATAAGAGAAACCTCCTAAATAAAATTTATATTCTTGAATAATTTTAGCATTCAAGCTCTTATATTGCTAGTTTAGTACAAAGGTCAATAATGGTCAAATTTAAAGCCTTAATTAAATGAAAATAATTTTATTGCTTTTAAAGTTTATATGAAGTAAAATCAATAACGTTATTTAATTTGTGCTGTTAGTGTAATGGATATCACACAAGATTCCGGTTCTTGTAATCTCGGTTCGACTCCGAGACGGCATATAATTAATTTTTAAGCTGGTTCAGGGTTGAGCTGGCTTTTTATTTTATTATAAATAATGTTCGGATTTTATCATTAAAAAATGAAATTTAGAAATAAAAATTCTGAATATTTTGATATTATTTATAGAAAAGTTAATTTAATTAAGATTTAAAGAATTTATAAAGAAACGCTCAAATTAGAGAGTTTAAAGGCTTGCAAAATTTAAAGAATATTGATATACTACAAATGTAGTTGAGGTATAAGAACAGTTTAATGGTTAATTAATTGTTGTTGTACTTTTTCTTTTTAACTTAACTGGGTCGCTCGATGACACTGTTGGACGTCAAGAGTCCCGCAAGAAAGAGGACATAAAATGCGCGAGGAAGTAGAGTTGATTGAGTCAATCGTTCCAGATTTAATTGATGTTCTAAGGAAAAGATTTATTATCTTAAGAAGTATTGATTGGTCTGAACCAGTTGGCAGAAGAGTACTAGCACAAACCTTGGGCATGAGTGAACGAGTTTTGCGGACTGAAACAGATTATTTAAGGAAGCAAGAATTAATTGCTTCAACAAAGTCTGGTATGATTTTGACTGCTAAAGGTAAAAGAACAATACAAGGCCTTTCCAAGTTGATGGACTCTTTATTAGGGTTACAGCAAATGGAGAAAGAATTATCTCGATACCTAGGTATAAGAAACTGTTTAATTGTTTCGGGAGATAGTGATAGACAGCCTTTGATTATTGAGGACATGGGCAAGTTAGTAAATGATATCCTAGGTAAGGAATTGCCTAAGGGTAAAAATGTCATTGCTGCAATGGGTGGTACTACGATGGCTAAAGTTGCTACCTGTTTGACTTCCGAAATTGCAGTAGATAGAGATTTGACTTTCGTGCCTGCCCGTGGTGGTATAGGCGAAAGGTTAGATATTCAGGCGAATAATGTATGTGGCTTAATGGCTGAAAAAACTGGTGGTAATCACAGGACATTATATGTGCCTGAACAGGTTAGCGAAGATACTTATCGTCCGCTTCTTAATGAACCCGTAGTACAAGAAGTTGTGAATTTAATTAGACAGAGTAATGCTGCTGTTCATAGTATAGGTGAAGCAATTAGTATGGCAGAGAGACGTTCGATGCCTAAAAATGTAGTAGCAATGCTAAAAGAGCGTAAGGCTGTGTCTGAGACTTTTGGTTATTTCTTTGACGATAAGGGGAAAGTTGTTTACAAGATTCCTAGAATTGGATTGCAACTTGAAGATCTCGCGAATATGGATTGTATAATCGCTGTTGCTGGTGGTAGTTCTAAGGCACGAGCAATAGCAGCATACATGAAGAACGCTCCTGAGAAAACATACTTGATTACTGACGAAGGAGCTGCTAAGATGATTTTAAAAGGGTAGTAATTCTATTACCTTTTAAAATAAAATAAAATTTTCATTTCCTAAAGGAGGAAATTTTAGTTATGACAACTAAAGTAGGTATTAATGGTTTTGGCCGTATCGGTCGTTTAGCATTCCGTCGTATTGCTGAAGCATCAAATGATTTGGAAGTTGTTGCTATCAATGACTTAACATCTCCAGCAATGTTGGCACACTTATTGAAATATGATACAGCTCATGGTCAATTTGACGGTGAAGTTTCTGCAACAGACAGTGCACTTGTTGTTAATGGCAAGGAAATTCCTGTTTATGCTGAAGCTGATGCTAAGAACATTCCTTGGGTTAAGAATGATGGTGTAGAATTAGTTCTTGAATCAACTGGTTTCTACACATCAACAGAAAAAGCTTCTGCTCACCTTGAAGCAGGTGCTAAGCGTGTATTAGTTTCTGCTCCTGCAGGTAACATGAAGACAATCGTTTACGGTGTAAATGATGACACAATTACAGCAGACGACAAGATCATCTCTGCTGCTTCATGTACAACAAACTGCTTGGCTGCTCCTGCAAAGGCAGTTAACGATGCATTTGGTATCAAAGCTGGTACAATGACAACAATTCATGCTTACACAGCTACACAAAAATTACAAGATGGTCCAGATCGTAAGGGTAATGTTCGCAACGCTCGTGCAGCTGCTCAAAACACAATTCCTCACTCAACTGGTGCTGCAAAAGCTATCGGTTTAGTTGTTCCAGAATTGAATGGTAAGTTGGATGGACATGCACAACGTGTTCCTGTTATTACAGGTTCTTTAACAGAATTAGTTGTAACTCTTGAAAAAGAAGTAACAGTTGATGAAGTTAACGAAGCAGTTAAGAAAGTTACAGAAAATAACCCATCATTCGGTTACAACGCAGATGGCATTGTTTCTTCTGACATTATCGGTACAACATTTGGTTCTGTATTTGACCCAACTCAAACACAAGTTGTTGGTAAGGGTGACGGCCAAGTTGTTAAAGTTGTTGCATGGTACGACAACGAATACGGTTTCACATCTCAAATGATCCGTACATTAGAAAAATTTGCTAGCATGATCTAATTTTAGTTTTTACTAAAATTAATTTGCAATGCAAGTTACTGAGGCGGGAGGAGGTTACTCCTTCCGCCTTTTATTTTAATTCTACTTTGGAGGTTTACTAAAATCATGGCTAAACTTATTGTTTCAGATTTAGACGTAAAAGGTAAAAAAGTTCTTATGCGTGTTGACTTTAATGTTCCTATTAAAAATGGAGTAATTGGTAACGACAACCGTATTGTTGCTGCTTTACCAACAATTAACTACATTATTGAACACGATGGAAAGGCTATTTTATTCTCACACTTAGGACGTATTAAGAAAGAAGAAGATAAGAAAGAATTATCTTTACGTCCAGTTGCAGAACGTCTTGCAGAATTATTAAACAAGCCTGTTACATTTGTTCCTGCTACACGTGGAGCACAACTTGAAGATGCTATCAACAATATGAATGATGGTGACGTTCTTTTAGTTGAAAATACTCGTTTTGAAGACTTAGATGGTAAGAAAGAATCTGGAAATGATCCAGAATTAGGTAAGTACTGGGCATCATTAGGTGATGTATTTGTAAATGATGCATTTGGTACAGCTCACCGTTCACATGCTTCTAACGTTGGTATTTCTGAAGCTATGAAAGCTGAAGGCAAGCAAGCTGCTGCAGGTTACTTACTTGAAAAAGAAATCAAGTTCTTAGGTAACGCTGTTGACAGTCCAAAGCACCCATTTGTTGCTATCTTAGGTGGTGCTAAAGTTTCTGATAAGATTGGTGTTATTAACCACTTATTAGGAAAAGCTGATAAAGTTATCGTTGGTGGTGGTATGACATATACATTCTACGCTGCTAAGGGTATCAAAATCGGTAACTCTTTAGTTGAAAAAGATAAGATCGAATTAGCTAAGGAAATTATGGAAAAAGCTGGCGATAAGCTAGTATTACCTGTAGACAACGTATGTGCAAAAGAATTTAACAACGATGCACCTAGTGAAGTTGTTGAAGGTGATATTCCAGATGGTTACATGGCTCTAGATATTGGACCAAAATCTGTTGAATTATTTGAAGATACTTTAAAAGATGCTAAGACAGTTGTATGGAACGGACCTATGGGTGTATTTGAAATGAGCAACTTTGCAAAAGGTACACTTGAAGTAGGTAAGTTCTTAGGTACTTTAAGCGATGCTACAACAATTGTTGGTGGTGGCGATTCTACAGCTGCTGTACAACAATTAGGTGTTGCTGACAAGTTAACACACATTTCTACTGGTGGTGGTGCTTCCCTTGAATATCTAGAAGGTAAGACATTACCTGGTATCGCTGCAGTTTCTGATAAGTAATTTAAGTTAAGTTATAGAAACTAGGTTGAGGTTTAATTTCTGAAAGGATGATTTATTGTGCGTACACCAATTATCGCAGGTAACTGGAAAATGAATATGAATCCAGAACAAACTGCAGAATTTGTAAAAGCTGTTAAGGATAATTTACCAGCAGCATCTGAAGTTGAAGCTGTTATTGCAGCTCCTGCTGTTGACTTACCAGCATTACTTGAAAATGCAAAAGGTTCTGATTTAAAAGTTGCAGCTGAAAACTGCTACTTTGAAGATGAAGGTGCTTTTACAGGTGAAACATCACCAAAAGTACTAAAGGAAATGGGAGTAGACTACGTTGTTATCGGTCATTCCGAACGTCGTGATTACTTCCACGAAACTGATGAAGATATTAACAAGAAAGCTCATGCTATCTTCCGTAATGGTTTAACACCAATCATTTGCTGTGGTGAATCTTTGGAAACTCGTGAAGCTGGAAAAGCTGAAGAATGGGTAGCAAACCAAGTTACAGCAGCTTTGAAGGATCTTTCCGCAGAACAAGTTGCAAGCTTAGTTATCGCTTATGAACCAATCTGGGCTATCGGTACAGGTAAGACAGCTACTGCAGATCAAGCAGAAGAAATTTGTGCAGTAGTTCGTAAGACAGTTGCTGATTTATATGATGAAACAGTAGCTGACAAAGTACGTGTACAATACGGTGGTTCTGTAAAACCAGCTAACGTTAAAGAATTAATGGCAAAAGAGAACATTGATGGTGGATTAGTTGGTGGAGCTTCATTAGTTCCTGATTCATACTTACAATTAGTAAACTACAAAAACTAGTTTTTAGGATAAATTATTCATAAGTAATTGAATAATTTAGTAAAAACCCTTAAAATATCTATTAGAGAAGGAATTCTCAGTTAATTTTTATAAACTCAAAGGAGTGTAATTTAATGTCTGCAATTACAGAAATTTATGCACGCGAAGTTTTAGATTCACGTGGTAACCCAACAGTTGAAGCTGAAGTATATACACAAGATGGTGGTTTCGGTCGTGGAATCGTTCCTTCTGGTGCATCTACAGGTGAACATGAAGCTGTTGAATTACGCGATGGTGACAAAGATCGTTACATGGGTAAAGGTGTAACAAAAGCTGTTGCTAACGTTAATGATATCATTGCTAAGGAAATTGTTGGTTACGAAGTTACTGATCAAGTTGCTATCGATAAAGCAATGATTGCTTTAGATGGTACACCAAATAAAGGTAAGTTAGGTGCTAACGCAATCTTAGCAGTTTCTATTGCTGTTGCTCGTGCAGCTGCTGACGAATTACAAGTTCCATTGTACAACTACATTGGTGGTTTCAATGCTCATGTATTGCCAACACCTATGATGAATGTTATCAATGGTGGTGCTCACTCTGATAACAAGGTTGACTTCCAAGAATTTATGATTATGCCTGTTGGTGCTCCAACAGTTAAGGAAGCAATCCGTATGGGTTCAGAAACATTCCATCACTTACAAAAATTATTAGCTGCTGATGGTAAAGTAACATCCGTTGGTGACGAAGGTGGTTTTGCTCCTGACTTTGCAAACAACGAAGAACCATTAGAATACCTTATCAAAGCTATTGAAGCTGCAGGTTACAAGCCAGGTAAGGATATTGCTATTGCTGTTGACGTTGCTTCTTCTGAACTTTGGGACAATGATTCCAAGAAGTACAAGTTACGCTGGTCAACAGGTGAAGAATTCACAACTGAAGAATTCATCAAATATCTTGAAGGCTTAGTTGCTAAGTACCCAATTATTTCTATCGAAGATCCTATCGATGAAAACAACTGGGATGACTGGGTAACAATTACTTCTGAACTTGGTAAGAAAGTTCAATTAGTTGGTGACGACTTCTTCGTTACAAACACAGAATACCTACGTAAAGGTATCAAGATGGGTGCTGCAAACTCTATCTTAATCAAGGTTAACCAAATTGGTACATTAACAGAAACAATGGAAGCTATCGAAATGGCTAAAGAAGCTGGCTACACAGCTATTGTTTCACACCGTTCTGGTGAAACTGAAGATACAACAATTGCTGACTTAGTTGTTGCTACAAATGCAGGTCAAATTAAGACTGGTTCTATGAGCCGTACAGACCGTCTTGCTAAGTACAACCAATTAATGCGTATTGAAGATCAATTAACAGACTTGGTTGCTAAGTACAAGGGTATCAACTCATTCTACAACTTGAGTGAACAAGCTCGTCAAGACATCATTAACAAGTAATTGTTATGACTTAAGAAAGAATGTGATTATTAATCACATTCTTTTTTATTTGCTAAATTGAATATTAACTTATATAATATAAATGATTTAAAGAGATAAGTAATTATCTCTTTTTGTTTTATATTTTATAGAACGTACGTTTTAAAGGCGGTGATATTAACATGGAGAGAAAAATTTTGCATATTGATATGGATGCATTTTATGCTTCTATTGAAATGAGAGATAATCCAGAGTACTTAAATAAGCCATTAGTGATTGCTAGAAATCCTAAACATACTGCTGGAAAGGGAGTTGTAGCAACCGCTAATTATGTTGCTAGAAAGTATGGAATTCATTCTGCAATGAGTGCTCAAAAAGCATTAGATAAGTGTCCTCATGCAATTTTTAAAACTCCTGATTTTGCTAAATATCGCCGAGTATCCAGTCAAATTCATACAATATTTCATGAGTACACTGATAAAATTGAAAATGTAGCACTAGATGAAGCATATCTTGACATTACAGAAAATAAGTTAGGTATAAAATCAGCAGTAGAAGTTGCCTGTAGAATTCAAAGAGAAATTTATTTAAAAACTAAATTAACTTGTTCTACAGGAGTTTCGTATAATAAATTTCTAGCTAAATTAGCATCTGATTACTCTAAACCATTTGGAATAACAGTTGTGACACCAGATGATGTACAAGATTTTTTATTTAATATGCCAATTAAGAAATTTAGAGGCGTAGGTAAAAAAACATTACCTAAAATGTATGAGGAAGGGATATACTATGGTATTGATTTATACAATAAGAAAGAAATAGACTTAATTAATAAATTTGGTAAAATTGGACATATATTATATCAGCGTGTACGTGGTATAGATATGAGGCCAGTTGAATGGAAAAGAGAACGAAAATCTGTTGGCAAGGAGCGGACATTTGATCAACCTTTAAAAACAGTTGAAGAGGTTGATAGTCAGTTAAGATTGATAGCTACAAAACTTGTAGGTATAACGACAAGTAGACAAATTAGGGGAAAAACTTTAGTTATTAAAGTTAGAAATAATGATTTTGAAACGGTAACAAAGAGAACTACACTTCAAGATTATATTCCTAATGATGTAGAAAATATAGTTTTTTATGGAAAACAATTATTTGAAGAAGTACAAGACATAGATATAGATGTTAGGCTATTGGGCTTGACTTTGACAAATTTAGATACTGTAAATTTTGAAAATATGAGCTTACCTATTTAAAGTTTAATAATGATAGTGTAGCATATTACTTATAATGTAAGTGAGGTAATAAACATGAAACTACTAATGATTGAAGATAACAAATCAGTATGTGAAATGATGTCCATGTTTTTTGAAAAAGAAAAATGGGACGTAGAATATGCTTATGATGGTATTTCTGCAGTAGAAAAATTTAAAGAAAAATCTGATGAGTGGGATATGATCACACTTGACTTGAATTTACCTGGAATGGATGGAATGCAAGTTAATGCTGAAATAAGAAAAATTTCAAGTACTGTTCCAATCATAATTTTGACTGCTAGAGATTCTGAAAGTGATCAGATTTTAGGCTTAGAAATGGGAGCAGATGAGTATGTTTCCAAGCCATTTTCACCAATAACATTAATTGCAAGAATTAAAGCCCTTCATCGTCGTGCTCAAATTTCTGCATTAGGAAGCAGCAAACAGAACAAGGTAGATGATGACTTTGATGTTAAAACAGATCATTTTAAACTAAATTCTAGTACTAGAGAAGCTTACTTGAATGACAATAGGATTGATGGTCTAACACCAAAAGAATTTGACTTGTTAAGAGTATTAGCAAAAAAACCACGTCAAGTATTCTCTAGAGAACAATTATTGCAATTGGTATGGGATTATGAATACTATGGTGATGAAAGAACAGTTGATGCACATATTAAAAAGCTAAGACAAAAAATTGAAAAAGTTGGTCCACAAGTTATACAAACTGTGTGGGGTGTTGGATATAAGTTTGATGATACAGAGGCAGAATAATGAAATTTATATATCAACAAATGCTGGCTTTTTTGTCTATTATAATTATTTTGTCTGGAACGTTAGCGATGGTCTTTTTTCATTTAACTAAGGAAATGACGTATGAAAATGCCTGGCAACAGATGCAAGGCTATGCTTATACTTTAAGAAAAGAAGCTCTTAAATTGACGACGGATAAAGCCGGAAAGACAATAATTGTATTGAATGTCTCACAATTAAAAGCTACAGAAAAATTATTATCAGCACAAAACACACATTTTACTATTTATACAAGTAGAACAGACGTGTTATATCCTGACAATTCAGTCATTCGTGAGAATAGAAGTATTAGTAAGGCTGATTGGAAAAAGTTGATAGCAGGTAATATTGTTAAGAGAAAACAGGACTTTAGACCAAGAAAAAGTAAGAGTGAAGTAGATGGGTCGGATGTTAAAATAACGGATATTTACGCCCCTTGTTTTGATTATCAAGGAAATTTAGTAGCTGTTATTAAAGTAGGTGAAGACTTATCTAATATCACACAGAACCTACAAATTATAAGACGAAATGTAGTTTTGACCGTTGCCTTTGCAATTTTAGTAGGAGTTATTTTAAGTATCATAATTGCCCATTTCTTAACTAAAAAAATAGCTCGATTGAGAAATGCTACAGACCTAGTTGCTGCGGGAAATTTTGATGTGCATTTAGATACTAATGGTGACAGTGAATTAGATAAATTAACATTGGACTTCAATTCAATGGTACAATCATTGCGTGAATCAAATGAAGAAATAAAGCGTCAAGAAGAACGTAGACGTCAATTTTTTGCTGATGCAGCACATGAAATGAGGACACCATTAACTACTATTAACGGGTTACTTGAGGGCTTGGCATATGATGCTATTCCTGAAGAAAGCAAAGAGAAAAGTATTGAATTAATGCGTAATGAAACTAAACGTTTGATAAGATTAGTAAATGAAAATTTAGACTATGAAAAAATTAGATCAGGACAAATTGAACTTTCCAAAACTGAGTTTGATGTTGTTCAAGTTTTAAATAATATTATTAAGCAATTAAGAAATAAAGCTGAACAAGTAGGAGATAAATTTGAATTGTATACACCTGATAAATTAATGGTTTATGCAGATTATGATAGGTTAGTTCAAATTATTTTTAATATTACACAAAATGCGATACAATTTACAGAAAATGGTGTAATTAGCATCTCTGCTGAAAAAGGAAATGAAGAAACAATTATTCGCATCTCTGATAATGGAATTGGTATGAACGAAGAACAATTAAGAAATATTTGGGAACGATATTATAAAGCTGATCCTTCAAGAAAAAATACCAAGTATGGCGAATCTGGATTAGGATTATCTATTGTTCATCAATTAATGCAATTACATCAAGGAAGCGTTACTGTTGAAAGTAAGGAAGGAAAGGGGACAACCTTTACTTTATGTTTTCCAAATAAAAATAAGTTAAGTAAAATTTAGATTATTTAAGGATACAGTTGAACAAGGAGGTTTGACTGTATTTTCTTGTAGAGGGGTGGAGATTTTTTGAAAAAAGAAATATCTTTATTCGCTGTATTGCTAGGCTCTTTTTGTACTAGCTTTGAAATGAGTTTTATTTGGCCATTAACAAGTGTTTATTTGCACGACAATCTGCATATTTCACTCGCACTAGTGGGCTTAGTGTTATTTTTTAATTCTTTGGCTAGTGTAATTGGAAATATATTTGGTGGATTAGGATTTGATAAATTGAATCCATATTATTTATTGTTATTAGGCGGAGGAGTTACAACCTTATCCCTAGTTGTTTTAGTATTTTTCCACCAAGCTTTACCGTTTTCTATCTGTCTATTCTTTTTAGGATTAAGTGCAGGATGGAATGGAACTCTAATAAGTGCGTTAGGTGCGATATTGAAGAAATATGACGGTAATTATGTGTTTAATATGATTTATTTTATCCAAAATCTTGGAATTGTTATTGGGTCTTCAACTGTAGGTTTCCTATATGATTGGAATATAAAGTTGCCATTTATAGCTGCTATGCTAATTAGTTTTGGCTTTTTGTTAGTTGTAATGATAGGATTTCGTGTATTGAAGGACGAAAACATACATGGTAATACCCATAAACATAGTAAAGTTAAGGTTGTTTTACCAAAAATAAACATGTATTTAATCTATAGTTTATTTGCGATGTTGTTGGTTACTTGGACAATGTATCAACAATGGGGAAGTAATGTTTCAGTATATATTACAAGTTTAGGAATACCATTTCGTTACTATAGTGTTTTATGGACTATCAATGCAGGATTAATATTGGTAATTCAAATTTTTATTGTTAGATTAAGACATCTAATAAAGAATAATTATCTTCCAATTTACTTTGGTATATTTACTTTTGCGTTATCTTTTGTAGTTTTATTTTTTGCTAAACAATATTATTTATTTGTCGTAGCAATGGTCCTACTGACATTTGGGGAGGCTTTAGCTTTTCCTCAAGTTCCAGTTATTATTAATCAACTGACACCAAATGAAGTTAAAGGTAAATATCTTGGTTTAGTTAATTCATTTGGAAGTGCTGGAAGAGCAATCGCCCCTTTATTTGGTGGATTGGTTATTGAAGGTTTTGGATATAGAAATTTATTTTTAATTGCGATAATTTTTAATTTAGCAATATTAGTAATAGTGTATTTAGTTAGATTAAGAGTCGGAAATAACGTAAAAAATTATTAATAGATGTTAATAGATTTAATAGAATATATAGAAAATACAGGATCAATTTATAATTTATAGATTGATTCTGTATTTTTTATGGTGATGTTGAAATATTAAGCATTTAGATTGTATTTGAAATAGTATATAATTAAATTTATAACATTATTAAATTTTTATTTTGAAGGGAATTAAAATGAAATTTGATACGAGTAGATTTATATTTATAGTTAAAGGATTATTAGTTGGAGCGACAGTAGGAATTGTAGTTAGTTTATTTCGACTATTAATTGAAAAATTTTTAGTACTTATCAAGTTTTTGTTTATGCAAGCCCATAATAATTCAATCTATTTTATAATTTTAGCAATTATAATGTTGGTATCTTTAATAGCTAATTCAAAATTCATTAAGGATGAACCAAATATTAAGGGATCAGGTATTCCCCAAGTCGAAGGACAACTTGCTGGAGAATTGGAAATGAACTGGTGGTCTGTTCTTTGGCGTAAATGGGTTGGTGGAATTTTAAGTATCGGAATAGGCCTATTTTTAGGGCGTGAAGGTCCATCAATTCAATTAGGAGCAGCAGTAGGACAGGGGATAGCTGAAAGAACAAATCATCGCGGTTCTGGTAGAAGAATTTTAATTGCTGGAGGAGCTTCAGCAGGATTATCTGCAGCTTTTAATGCACCAATTGCATCAACATTATTTATTCTTGAAGAGGT
The DNA here is from genome assembly GCF_026847815.1 of Ligilactobacillus sp. UO.C109. Taxonomy (NCBI): domain Bacteria; kingdom Bacillati; phylum Bacillota; class Bacilli; order Lactobacillales; family Lactobacillaceae; genus Ligilactobacillus; species Ligilactobacillus sp. UO.C109. The sequence continues at coordinate 94,350 of NZ_JAPSFH010000027.1, forward strand.
TTATCATAATTTTTCTCCATTAGTTTGGACAACTTCTTTAGCAGCGGCAATTGCAGCTAATTTTGTTTCTTTAAATTTTTTTGGTTTAACACCAGTATTACATATGTCTTATAAATTAGCTTTTCCCATTCATTATTATATCCATCTAGTATTATTGGGAATTTTTTTAGGACTCTTAGGGTATGTTTATCAATACTTAACTTTAAATGTCGATAGATTTTATAAACTATTTAAATTTATCCCTAGTAATTGGTTAGCAATAATTCCCATAATATTATTATTTCCTTTAGGGTACTTTTTACCAGACACTTTAGGTGGAGGTAATAGTTTAATTCTTGAAATAGGTGGTAATATTCCGACGGTATGGCTGCTTTTAGGTATTTTCTTATTAAGATTACTATTTTCTACTTTATCTTACGGTAGTGGATTGCCTGGTGGAATTTTCTTGCCTATTTTGACAATTGGAGCTACTTTAGGAGCTTTATATGGAGTTGTTGCAGCTCATTTTGGTTTATTGCCAGATAAATATATTGTTGACTGTATTATTTATGCCATGGCAGGTTATTTTGCTTGTATAGGGAAAGCACCATTTACGGCGATTCTCTTAATTACCGAAATGGTAGGTTCTTTGCATCATTTAATGCCATTAGCAGTCGTATCACTAACAGCATATACAGTTGTTGATTTATTACGTGGACGCCCAATTTACGAAGCATTGTTAGAAAAATCTCTTAAACGTTATACACCACATCCAGATGAGTTTACAGATCAATTAGAAATTCCTGTATTTGCAGGTTCATATTTACAAGACAAACAAGTTAGAGATATAACATGGCCTAAAGAATGCTTATTAGTGGCAATTCAACGTGGAGAAAAACAAACAATCCCACATGGTGATACGTTAATTAGAAGTGGTGATACTCTTGTAATTGAGACTGGAGATGCTCATCGTGCAGAAGTGGCAAGAAAAATTGGACATATTGCTAATGACATTTCCAACTGGAAAAACTAGTAAAGATATGTTAAATTAGAGTATATGTATTACTGTATAAGGAAAAGGAGGTTTTCCTTTTGTATAATGTGTTATTAACATTATTAGTTATTATCTCAATATTAATAATTATCGCTGTGATGATGCAGCCTGCTAAAAATGATAATGCTTCAACTGCTCTTTCAGGCGGTTCAAGTGAGTTATTTAGTAAGCAAAAACCACGTGGATTTGAAGCGTTTATGCAAAAAGTAACAACAATTTTAGGAATTTTATTTTTTGTGATAGGTTTGGCATTGGTTTATTTGTCATCTCACTAATTACTATAAACCTCCTGTTAATTTACAGGGGGTTTTTCTATACAAATTATTTAATAAATGACGAGGAATTAAATGGATAAAGAAAAATTACAAGAAAAGCTATTACAAATTTTTGAAGCTGAACCACAAAAAAAATTCCAAGTTCAAGATTTAGTTAAAGTTCTTGACATGGAAGGAGCAGGTCAATTCAAATTTGTAGTACAAGCTTTAGCAGATTTAGAACATAATAAGCAAATAAAATTATCTGAAGATGATACATTTAGTTTAATAGTAAAAGAAAGTCCTAAAACTTTTGAGGGAGTCTTTCACGCTAATGATAGAGGATTTGGTTTTGTATCAGTAGATGATGAAGAATTGGATGATTTCTTTATTAGTCCTACACAAACTTTAGCTGCATTGAACGGCGACCGTGTTGTAGTCGAAATGATCAGTGAAGGTGATCCTGAAATTAGCAAGCGTCCTGAAGGTAAGGTTATCGAAATTATTGACCATGCTCTAACACAAGTTGTTGGAGAATTTCGTGTTGATCCAGATGAAATCATGCCAGATGGATATATTGGAACAGTACATTTAAAAGATAAAAAATTATCTAATATCAAGTGTTTTATTGAAGAAAAAGGGCTACATCCAGTACCCGGGGAAGTTATTTTAGCTGATATCACTTCCTATCCTACACAGACACTACCAAATATAATTAAGGCAGTAGCTGTTAAAGTTATTGGTAATGTTAACGATCCAGGAATGGATATTTTAGAAATTGTATACCAACACAACATTCCAACTGAATTTCCAGAAGAAGTGTTAGAACAAATTTCTAAGATTCCAGACTATGTTACAGAAGAAGAAAAGGTTGGTCGTGTAGACTTAACTGATCAAGATCTTGTTACTATTGATAGTATAGAATCTAAGGACTTGGATGATGCTGTAAATGTTTGGAAACTTCCTAATGGAAATTATCATTTAGGAGTACATATTGCTGATGTTTCACATTATGTAAAACCTAAAACACCTTTAGATAAAGAGGCTTTTGAACGAGGTACTTCTGTTTATTTAACAGACAGAGTTATTCCAATGTTACCTCCTAAATTATCTAATGGTATATGTTCTTTAAATCCACATGTAGAACGTTTAGCAATGACATGTGAAATGGAAATTAATGCTGATGGAGAAGTTGTAAATCATAAAATTTTCCCAAGTGTCATTAAATCAACTGAAAGAATGACATATAAGGCAATCAATAAAATTTTAGAATCTGATGATGAAAAAACTAAAGAACGCTATGCAGATTTAGTACCTATGTTTAAAGACATGGCTGAATTACATAAGATTTTAGTTAAAATGAGAAAACGTCGTGGTGCAATTGATTTTGATGCCCCTGAAGCAAAAATCATTGTAGATGAATTAGGACATCCAATTGATATTGAATTACGTGAACGTGGAACTAGTGAAAGAATGGTCGAGTCATTCATGTTAGCAGCTAATGAAACTGTTGCGGCTCACTATAATAAATTACATGTACCATTTGTATACCGTATTCATGAAACACCAACTCCAGAAAAAATAACAACATTCTTTGAAGCTCTTAATAGTTTAGGAATAGAAGTTACTGGTAGAAGTAATGATGTTAAACCTAAGATGTTACAAAATATCTTGAAGAAGGTAGCAGGTAAACCAGAAGAAGCAATGGTATCAACAATGTTGCTTCGTTCTATGCAACAAGCTAAATACTCACCTGACCCATTGGGACATTTTGGTTTAGCAGCTAAAGATTATACTCACTTTACTTCCCCAATTAGACGTTATCCTGACTTGATGGTACATCGTTTGATTAGATACTATAAAGAAAATGGTACATCTGAACAAGTTCAAGAAAAGTATCGTAACAAATTAGACGAAATTACACTTCACAGTTCACAAATGGAAAGACAAGCAATTGACGCTGAACGTGATACTGATGCAATGAAGAAGGCTGAATTTATGGCTGATAGAGTTGGAGAAACATTCCCAGCTGTAGTTAGCTCAGTTACAAAATTTGGAATGTTTATTGCGCTTGAGAATACTGTAGAAGGTTTAATTCATATTAGTGAGATGAAAGATGACTATTACGTATTCCTTGAAAAGCAAATGGCGTTAGTTGGTCGTCATTCTAAACGAACATTTAAGATTGGACAACCAATTGAAGTTAAACTAATTAATGTTAATGTCGAACAAAAAGAGATAGACTTTAAATTAGAGGGTGTCAAAGATATTCCTAAGTCTGATTTATTAGAGGGTGTTGAATTACCTGAATTTAAACCACGTGATAATAATAAACGTCGTTTTAAAGATAAGGATAAAAAACGTTCACATGGCAATAAGAAGTACCATGGTAAAGATAAGAAAAACTTTAAAGGTGGACAAAAGCCTTTCTACAAAAATGGTAATAAAAATAGATTTAATCATTCTAATAAGAAAGGTCGACGTTCAAGATAAGTTTATTGATAAGGGTGTGAGATAAGTGGCAAAAAGTAAGCCTAAAGATAATGCTTTAGCACAAAATCGTAAAGCACGCCATGATTATAATATTTTAGAGACTTATGAGGCTGGAATTGCTTTAACTGGGACAGAAATAAAATCTGTACGTGCTAGCCGAATTAATTTAAAAGACGGTTTTGCGCAAGTTAAAAATGGTGAAGTTTGGCTAATGAATGTTCATATTTCTTTATACGATCAAGGAAATATTTTTAATCATGATCCTTTAAGAAATAGAAAGTTATTATTACACAAAAAAGAGATTAAACATTTAAGTGAAGAAACTCAGAAAAAAGGGATTACGATAGTACCTTTGAAAGTATATATCAAAAATGGATTTGCCAAAGTATTGATAGGTATCGCACAAGGTAAACATGTCTATGACAAGCGTGAGACAATAAAACGTCGTGATCAAGAAAGAGAAATAAGAAGAACTTTGAAGAATTATGGATAGAAAAAACTCGTTGAGCATTTGTTCAACGAGTTTTTTTATGAATAATTAACGTTAAGATTATTATTTAGTTCAGTTTGCTTAGAACGTGAAGGATTACGCATTTTAGCCCAATAGTCTAAAATTGAAGCGATGCATAAGCATAATGGTTCATATTCTTTATGGGAGATTTCAAATTCTAAATAATTACCGCCGTCTGGAAGAGTTACTTCATGAATTTTCATAATGCAGTCTCTACCTTTAAAAACCTTATAGTTAAAAGTAAAGAGATTACCAAAAATAAACCAATTTAATTTTTTTACGAATAACATATCATGATTAATACCATAATACCTTCTAAGAGAACCAGCATAATGGCCATCTTCCAAAAATATAAATTTTGGAAAAAAACCTAGCGATTTTTGACGAGCTTCAGCTAATAACTTTCCCTGAATATTAAAAAGATCTATTCGGCCTTGGTGTCCGCCAAGATGGCCCGAAAGAAAGTAGATAATTTTTTTGTCTGAGTCTCTAAAAGTAAGCTGAGTCCCAACTTCGAACATATCTCGGCGTGTGTATAACTTACGAATTTGAATCACCCCCAATCATACGCTAATTATAGATTAATTAGTGTTCTTGATTTTCTCTAAGAACTTCTTCAATAGCCTTACCAACACCGTCAGAAGTATTAGTGTCAGCTATTCTTTTAGCTAACATTTTAACTTCGTTAGAGCCATTTTCCATTGCATAACTCATTCCAGCGACTTTTAACATAGAAACATCATTGTTATTGTCGCCAATTGCCATGACGTTATCCATAGGTATATTTAAATAGTCAGCATATGCTTGTAAAGCAATTCCTTTCTGAGCATTAACATGATTAATTTCAATGTTAGATTCAGAAGAAGAGGTTACAACAAGTTCAGAATTTTCACTGATTTCATCACGAATAGGATCTAAAACTTTCTTACCTTCAGAACTAAAGGCAACAATTTTGAAAACTTTGGTGTGCTTTTCATCTATAAGTTCCATATAGTCGTCAGTATAATTGATATTCATAAGTTCTAGACGATTAGAAGCCATGATAACAGCTAACTTATATGGAGTATCAGGACTAACTCGAGTTAAAAGTTCAGCAAAGTTTTCAATTCTTTTAGCTTTGTTATCAGAGTAGATGCCCTTTGAAGTGATTACTTCAGCGTAGAGTCCTTTTTTTCGTAATAAGCGAATGATTTTTTTAGCAGTAATTTTAGGTAGAGGAGAAGAACTTAAAACTTTTCCATTTTCATCTAAAACTTCAGCACCGTTAAGTGTAATCATAGGACTATTGAAATCAGCAGCCTCAATTAAAGGCTTGATTTCATTATATCCACGACCAGAGGAAACAATGAAGTGAACCCCATTTTTTTGTGCTTCTTTAATAGCATCGGCATTTCGTTTAGAAATTACCATTTTGTCATTTAAAAGTGTACCGTCCATATCTGAAGCGATTATTTGTATCATAAAGGAAGCCTCCCTAAAAAACTTTATACTACTAGTTTACCATGATATAGTGAAGAAAAGTAAATTTTAGAGACTAAGAATTTAGTGATAGTAATTAATCTTTAAATAAATTTATGATAGAATAGAAAACGAGGTGTTCATGTTGAAAACGTTTATACACAATGATTGGCAAGAAGTATTAGGTCCAGAATTTGAGAAACCTTATTATACAGAATTGCATAATTTTTTAAAAAATGAATATAAGACGCAGTATATTCACCCAGATATGTACCATATATACGAAGCCTTTGAATGGACGCCATTTTCAAAGGTAAAAGTTGTCATTTTAGGACAAGATCCTTATCATGGCCCTAATCAAGCTCATGGGTTAAGTTTTTCTGTGTTACCAGGCGTGGCTATTCCACCTTCATTACGGAATATCTACAAGGAGTTATACTCTGATTTAGGAATAAAACCTGTTAATCATGGTTATCTTGAAAAATGGGCTAAACAGGGTGTTTTAATGTTAAATTCAGTTTTAACAGTTAGAAATGGACAGGCATTTTCCCATCAAGGAAAAGGTTGGGAAAAATTGACGGATGAAGCGATTAAAAAGCTCTCAGAAAGACCAATGCCAGTTGTTTTTATATTGTGGGGAGCTGCTGCTAGAAAAAAGGCAGCTTTGATTGATAGAAAGAAGAATATCATTATTGAATCTCCACATCCTAGTCCTCTTTCTGCTAACAGAGGATTTTTTGGATCTCGTCCGTTTTCAAAAACTAACGCTGCTTTAGAGGCATTAGGTGAAACGCCGATAGATTGGCAATTACCAGAGAAAGTAGAATTGACAGAAAAGTAAATTAACCTTAATTTAATTTTAGAGGTGTTTTAAATGGATTTATTTGATAACTTAAAGCAAAAAGTTGCAGGAGCAAACAAAACAATAGTATTCCCAGAAGGACAAGAACCACGCATTTTTCGTGCAGCTATTCGATTGAAGAATGACGGTTTAGTAGTTCCTATTTTGTTAGGAAAAGTTGATGAAATTAAGCAAAATGCGGAAAATGAAGGGGTAGATTTAGGAGATATTGAATTAATTGATCCAAATACTTACCCTGAAGATAAATTTGCTGAAATGGTAGAAGCTTTTGTTGAACGCAGAAAAGGCAAAAATACTAAAGAACAAGCAGAAACAATGCTACGTGATGTAAATTATTTTGGAACAATGTTAGTTTACATGGATAAAGCTGATGGCTTAGTTTCAGGTGCTATTCATTCAACAGGGGATACAGTACGCCCAGCATTACAAATAATTAAAACAAAGCCAGGCGTAAGTAGAACAAGTGGTGCTTTTGTAATGGTTAAAGGTGATGAAAGATATTTATTTGCAGATTGCGCTATCAATATTAATCCAGGTGCACAAGAATTAGCTGAAATTGCTGTGGAAAGTGCAAACACTGCTAAAATTTTTGATATTGATCCACAAGTTGCAATGCTAAGTTTCTCTACAATGGGTTCAGCCAAATCAGATGAAGTAACAAAAGTTCAAGAAGCAGTAAAATTAGCTAAAGAATTAGCACCTAATGAAAAGATTGATGGAGAACTACAATTTGATGCAGCTTTTGTACCAGTTGTTGCTAAACAAAAGGCACCAGAATCAGAAGTTGCAGGACACGCTAATGTCTTTGTATTCCCAGAATTACAATCTGGAAATATTGGATATAAAATTGCACAAAGATTAGGAGGATTCGAAGCAATTGGACCTGTTCTTCAAGGGTTAAATAAACCTGTATCAGATTTATCAAGAGGTTCTGTTGAAGAAGATGTCTACAAGGTTGCAATTATTACAGCAGCTCAAGCTTTGATGTAAAACATGGAAATAGTAAGTAAAAAAGTAGAAGATACAGAAAAGTTGGCAAAAAAGATAGCTCAATTTTTAAAGCCTCAAGATATTATTTTGCTAGATGGAGATTTAGGTGCTGGTAAAACAACTTTCACTAAAGGACTTGCTTTAGGATTAGGAATTAAGAAAAATGTAAAAAGTCCAACATTTACAATTGTTAGAGAATATCATGAAGGTAGATTACCACTATATCATATGGATGTTTATCGTTTAGAAGATGCCAGTGCTGATGATATTGGCTTAGATGAATATTTTAACGGTGACGGTGTAAGTGTTGTTGAGTGGTCACAATTTATTGATGATGAATTACCTAATGAATATTTGATTATTCATATCATTAAAGATGAACAAAATGATGATCAGAGAAAGATAGTAATTGAGGCTAAAGGGGAACGTTATCAAGAATTGCTAGCGGAGTTATAATATTTGATGCTAATAAAAGCACTGTAGGATCTGATTACGTACAGAAGTCAGATCTTTACAGTGCTTTTGATTTATTTTATTTTAATGAATGGTTGTAACTGATCTTCACCAAAAAGATTAGCTTGGTAAAGTAAAATTTCAGCACAAGCAGTACTATCAAATAAAGCATTATGATGATGCTTTAAATCGATGTTTAAGTTATTACAAATTGTATCAAGCTTGTGATTCTCAAAATCTTTGAAAAATTTCTTACTAGTTCTAAGTGTATCTAATAGTTGATAATGTGGCAGGGTGATATCATAATGTTCTAGTGTTCTTAATAAAACACTGGAATCAAAACTTGCATTATGAGCAACAATTAGATTGTTAGGTGTAAAGAAATTTTGAATATGTGGCCAGAGTTCAGGAAAACTAGGTGCATTTTGTACTTGTTTTTCTGTAATTCCATGGACTTGAATATTTCTCCAAGAAAAATCAGTATCAGGCTTGATTAAAGAATAAAATTGATCGGCAATTTGATTATTTTTAACAACAGTTAGTGCTAAAGAACAGGCACTATATCTTTTAGGATTGGCTGTTTCAAAGTCAATTGCTACGAAATTCAAAAAATCACCTTCTGTTTTATAGATATATCTAGTCTAACAATTTTAGACTTAAAAAGCGAATAATATATTAATAACTAGATTTACAATTATAATCTAGCTATAGTATGTTAGAATTAAAAATGAAACTATTTAATAACGAGGGAATAAAATGACAACAAATGATTTAAGAGAATTGTTTTTGGATTTAAATGTTAAATTTGATGAAGAATTAAAGAAATATACAAATACAAAAACAGGAGGAAAAGCTGACGTATTAGCTTTTCCTGACAGTATTGAAGAAACTGAAAAATTAATTAAAATTGCTAAAAAAAATAATGTACCTTTGACAATTTTAGGAAATGCAAGCAATTTAATTGTTAAAGATGGTGGAATTAGAGGTCTAGTCGTAATTTTGCAACATCTAAATCAGATAACCGTTGATGGAACAAAAGTCACAGCACAAGCAGGAGCTTCTTTGATAGGAACAACCCGTGTAGCAGCTAAGCACAGTCTAACCGGAATGGAGTTTGCGTCAGGAATTCCTGGTAGTATTGGTGGAGCAATATTTATGAACGCTGGAGCTTACGGTGGGGAAATAAAAAACATTGTTGAATCTGTTAAGTTATTAACTCGTAATGGTGAATACAAAACTTATACTGTAGATGAGTTAGACTTTGGTTATCGCCATAGTCGTTTACAAAGTGAAGATGATATTGTAGTTGCTGCAACCTTTAAACTAGAACATGGTGATATAAAGAAAATTAGGGAAAGAATGGAAGAACTTAGCTTTTTAAGAGCTTCAAAACAACCTCTAGAGTATCCATCTTGTGGTAGTGTATTTAAACGTCCAGCAGGGCATTTTACAGGTAAATTAGTACATGACTCAGGATTGCAAGGATATACAGTAGGCGGTGTTCAAGTATCTAAAAAGCATGCTGGATTTATTGTGAATATTGGTAATGGTACTGGTAAAGATTATTTAGATGTTATTCATCATGTCCAAGCAGTTGTGAAGGAAAAATTTGATGTTGAATTAGAAACAGAAGTTAGGATAATTGGTGAAGATTAAAAATAAGAGAGGCTGGAAAAAACTATATTTTCAGATGAATTTTAGAAAATAGTTATATTAAAAACCGCTAGGAATCAACGATTTTAGTAATGTGATTTCTAGCGGCTTTTAAGTATTGAGACTTTTTTTAGCCTCTTATATTTCTAAATTATTTTGTTTTGCATATAAATAAATTGAGTGACGTCCAATAGCCACAGAAGCCCAGACAATTAATTGAATTATTGTCATAAAGATAACGAAGGTTAACATTCTAGCATTCCACATACCTATTAATAAATCAACCACCCATTTAGGACTAGTGAAGAGGTAAGCTGAATGAAGTCTTAAAAATCTACCAACATAAATTCCAATTGAGGAAAGAATTGTCAAAATAAAGGCCAATGATATTCTGAAAGGAATTGAACGTTTATTCCAACGAATAGCAATAACATTAATAAAGTGATCAAAACTCCATAATCCCATCAATGTACAACCTAGAGCACTTGAAATTAAATTAGTAAATTCTAGCCACATTTTTAATCTTAAAGTCATAAGACCTGTTGTAGGGTCGTACGGATTAAAACGTGCTAAATGGAACAAGTCTGTTAAGACATAAGGTGCATTGGGATAGAATAATAACCAGAAGAAAAATAAAAGCCAAAAAATAACAGGATTTTGTTTTTCGTTAATATGCATCGCTAATTCAACAGGGATATATCCTAAAAATGTATTTAAAAGTAAGAAACTAAAAAAAGTTCCGCGGCTATAATCAGCTATATAAATGTAAATCATAAATAAAACAAAGATTATTCGAATGAACCATTTTAATTTAGTAGGCATAAAAATTCACCACTTTTCCAATTCTCTTTAACTAACATTCTAACAAATATATTTGTCTATAATGTGAACAAATTATTTACTTTATAAAGATTTTAAAGTTAAAGTCTTCTAAGTAACATTATATTCCAAATGTTGTTAATTGTAATTCTAAAAGTATAGGATTATTTTTAATAAAATAGATTTTTCAATTGGTTAACGTGATATAATATTGAAAGACCAAGGAGGGATATTTATGCCTTTTGATTGGAGCAACTTGATAACTGCACAACATTTGATAAACTTATTAGATGTTGCAGTTGTTTGGTATGCTATTTATAAGTTGATGATGCTTCTTCGAGGAACAAAGGCAGTTCAACTCTTTAAAGGAATTGTAGTAATCGTAATTATCAAATTACTAAGCTGGTATATTGGATTATCAACTGTATCTTGGATAATGGACCAAGTTATTAATTGGGGAATTATTGCAATTATCATTATTTTTCAGCCTGAAATTCGGCGAGGTCTAGAACATTTAGGACGTGGAACATTTGTCCATAACCGTAAGCAAGGTGCTGAAGAAGAGAAGATGGTAAAAGCTCTCGATCAGGCTATTCAATATATGTCTAAACGAAGAATTGGGGCGTTGATAACAATCCAAATGAATACAGGTTTAGAAGATTATATTGAAACAGGGATAAAATTGGATGCAGATATAACAGGTGCATTACTAATAAATATTTTTATTCCTAATACGCCTCTTCATGATGGAGCTGTTATTATCAAAGATAACAAGATTGCGGTAGCCGCAGCATACTTACCATTATCTGAAAGTAATCTTATTCCTAAAGCTTTAGGAACACGTCATCGAGCAGCTGTGGGAATTAGTGAAGTAACGGATGCTTTGACGATTGTTGTATCTGAAGAAACTGGTGGAGTTACAATTACCAAAAATAGTGAATTATTAAGGGATTTAACTCAAAATGACTACCTTAAGCTTTTAAGAAATGAACTTATTCCTAAGCAAGAAGTTAAGAATGATAATATCTTAACTAAATTTGTAGATGGATTTGCTAAGAGTTTTAAAGGAGGTAGAAAACATTGAAATTATCAAAGTACTTTAATACAAAATTTTTCTACCGAATTGTTGCTCTAATTTTTGCTCTTTTTCTTTTTTTCTATGTTAATGCAGATCAGTTAACATCAGGACAGTCTACAGGACATACATTAACAACAAGTACAAATGAGAAGTCAATTGTTATTGAGATGCCATTAAAAGTTAAGGGAGCAAAAGATACTGAATTTGTGGCAGGATTACCAGATAAGGTAAAGGTTAGAATAATTGGGCCAAGCGCAATTGTCACAGCTATTAACAATACACGTAATTTTGAGGTGTATGCCGATTTAACTGGTAAAGGGTATGGTAAACATACAATAACTTTATCTCAATCTGGGCTGAGCAAAGAAGTGTCAGCTAAGATAGATCCACAAACTGCTAAGGTTAAAATTAGTAAGAAAGCTACAAAAACTTTCCCAGTTCAAGCACGCTATAATTCAAGTAATGTAGCAAGTGGATATGCAACTGGTAGTGTAACTATGAATAATCAAACGGTTCGAGTTACAGGTGCTAAAAATGATGTAAAAAATGTCGAAATTGTTGTAGCAAATGTTAATATCCCAAGTGGAACTAAGAATGATGTAGTACGATCTGTTCTACTACAAGCTTTGGATAAAAAGGGTAAAAGCTTAGATGTAGTTTTTGATCCTGAAACAGTTCGTGTAACGATTCCGGTTTTTGAAGCTAGTTCAAGTAAAAAAGTGAGCTTGAATTTAGTTCAAAGTGATGGAGAAAAAAATCGAAGTTACTCGATATCAACAGATACAAAAACAGTTGTGTTACATGGAACAAAACAAGCTTTGAGCAAGGTTTCAACATTAACGGTGCCTGTGTCAGTAGAAGGTGTAACTAGTTCTGTAACAAGAACAATTCAATTACAATCAACAATTAGTGGAATTGCAAGTATTTCTCCAGCTACAATTTCGGTAACTATTACTGCAAGTGGAGATAATAATGAAAGTTCTGCAGATGTATCGCAGACTAATAAAATAGATAATAGTTTGAATAATGATAAAACTGAAGATGATAGCAGTAAAACTAGCTCAAATATAAGTGTAAGTAGCTCGAATAGTGAGAAATCATCTGAAAGTAATAATTAATTTGAATGTGAGGATTTTTTAATATGAAGTATTTTGGAACTGATGGTGTTAGAGGAATTGCAAACGAAACATTGAGCCCAGAATTAGCATTTAAGCTAGGTCGTTGTGGAGGATATGTTTTAACTCAACATGCTTCTAATAAACCAGCACGTGTGTTAGTTGCAAGAGATACACGTATTTCTGGACAAATGCTTGAACAAGCTCTTATTGCTGGTCTTTTATCAGTAGGAATTGAAGTATTTTCTTTAGGAGTTATGACAACACCTGGGGTAGCTTATTTAGTAAGATTACAAGATGCTGATGCTGGAATTATGATTTCTGCATCACACAATCCTGTACAAGATAACGGAATTAAATTCTTCGGTAGCGATGGTTATAAATTATCTGATGAAAAAGAAGAAGAAATTGAAGCATTATTAGAAAGTGATGAAGATACTTTACCACGTCCTTCTGCAGAAGGCTTAGGTACTCTAAGTGATTATCGTGAAGGTGCTTTGAAATATACACAATTCTTAGAACAAACAATTCCTGATGATTTAGAAGGAATGCACATTGCTGTTGATGGAGCTAACGGATCTACAAGTGCATTGGTATCACGTTTGTTTGCAGATTTGGGTGCAGATTTTGATACAATGGCAACAAATCCAGATGGACTTAATATCAATAAGGGAGTAGGTTCTACTCATCCAGAAGCATTAGCAAAATTTGTTGTAGAAAAGGGTGCACAAGTTGGTGTAGCTTTTGATGGTGATGGCGATAGATGTATTGCTGTTGACGAAAATGGTGAAATCGTTGATGGCGATAAGATTATGTTTATTTGTGGTAAGTACTTGAGTGAACGTGGACGCTTGAAGAAAGACACAATTGTAACAACTGTTATGAGTAATATTGGTTTGTACAAAGCAATGAAAGAAAATAATCTTAATTCTGTTCAAACTAAAGTTGGCGATAGATACGTTGTAGAAGCAATGAGAAAAGATGGATATAACGTTGGTGGAGAACAATCAGGACACGTTGTATTCTTAGACTTCAATACGACTGGTGACGGAATGTTAACCGCACTTCAATTATTAAATGTAATCAAGCAAACTGGTAAGAAGTTTTCAGAATTAGCAGCTGAAGTTAAGACATATCCACAAGAATTAGTAAATATTAAAGTTACTGATAAAAAAGCAGCTTTAGATAATGAAAAGATTAAAGAAGCTATCGCTAAAGTTGAAGAAAAAATGGCTGGCGATGGTCGTGTCTTAGTAAGACCAAGTGGAACAGAAGACTTACTTAGAGTAATGGCTGAAGCTAAAACTCAAGAATTAGTGCATGATTATGTAATGGAAATTGCAGACGTTGTAGAAGCTGAAATGGGTGTAAATGAATAAGAAATAAAAAGTCTCGAAACTTAAAGCGCTAGAAACCACGTTATTGAAAACGTTGATTTCTAGCGCTTTTTACTATTGATGTTTTTTATAGTTTCACTTGAAAAGTTGCTTTTCTAGCATCCTGTTAGTTTAATATTCAATTGTAGAACCAACGTGGATGGATGGCATTTTTTCAGGAGATAAATAGATAGCATTATTTTGAGGTTCATCAGGTACTTCAGTGAAGTATAGAGTAACATGTCCTAACATAGAAAAGTTACTATCAACTAAATCTCCCTTAAATTTTACAGTATAAACTTGATCATCAATTTTAATTTCATTATTGATAGTTATATCTGCAGATTGGACATTTTCAAATCTCTGAACAACGGATACTTTTTCTAGGTTGTCAGTTACAGAATTTTCACCAAATAAAATGATAATAGGTTCTGTATCACTGATTGCATTTTCACCAATACTTACAACATTTGCTTTAAACAAAATTTACTCAACTCCATTTTAAAGAATAAAGCAATTATAACACAGAAGATGTTAGATTATGAAATAAGAGCAATGGAACATAATTAGGTTTATGTGATATGTTATACTTAACAATGTAAACTATTACAAGGAGGCTTTTTCATGCTTGAAAAAATATATTTTGGAACTTATACCAGAAATAACAGTAAGGGTATTTATCAAGCCGAGTTAGATACTGAGAAAAAAGAAATTAGAGATTTAGAATTATTTATTGATGATATCGTAAGTCCTACATATCTTACAACGACTAATAATGGAATTTTACTGACAATTACAGGAAATGATCAGGGACAAGGAGGAATTGCAAGTTATAATCTTACAACTCCTAAACCTGTTTTAGTTGATCAAAAATTAGCTGATGGTGCATCTCCTTGTTATGTAAGCTATGATGGTCAGCGTAAGTTGGTGTATACTGCAAATTATCATAAAGGTTTAGTTGAAGTATATCGCCTAGAAAATGATAATACTTTAACATTAAAAGATTCCGTTACTTATGAAGGAAAAGGTCCGCGTCCAGAACAAGATAAATCACATGCTCATTATGCAGATTTAACACCTGATAATAAATTGGTAACTATTGATTTAGGTGACGATAAGGTTCACACATATGATGTGTCAGAAGAAGGTAAGATTTCTGAAATCGCAGCTTTTCAAACTCCTGAAGGTTTTGGACCTAGACACATTGTATTTTCCAATAATGGTAAATTAGCATATCTAGCAGGAGAATTATCAAGTGAAGTAGCTGTATTGGAATATAATAATGGTATTTTTAATCTTATCCAGATAGTATCAACTATACCTGTGGACTGGACAAAACATAATGGGGTAGCGGCTATACGTATTTCTTCTGATGATAAATTTGTATATGTTTCTAATAGAGGACATAATTCTATCGCAGTATTTGAAGTTGAAGAAGACGGTATTTTGAAACTTATTCAAACTATTTCAACAAATGGAGATTTTCCACGTGATTTTGCGCTTGATAATAGTGAGAGATTTATAGTTGTTGCTCATCAAAATTCGACAATTGCATCTTTATTTGCAAGAAATGCAACTTCTGGTAAACTAGAACTATTGCAAACAGACATTCCAGTTCCAGAGGGTGTTTGTGTTCACTTTGTAAAATAGGGAGGAATTTGTTTTGATTTTCAAGGATACACGAGTTAATTCGCTATCAGAATTAGTCAATGTTATAAAACAAGGTACTCATCGTGTTACTTTAAAAAATCATGAAGCAACTGTTAGTAAAGGATTTATGGCAGAAGCTATCAAGTATGCTCATGAACATGATGTATCAGTTAATGTTGTAATTAACATTCCAACTGAAACTTCTTATCAATATTCAGATATTGAAATTAAAGCTTTAGAAGCAGATATTTTTGAAGCACAAGCATTAGGAGCAGATAGTATAGAGTTCTTAGCATTAAATGAAGATGGTAGTTTCGATGTTGAAACTGCAGATCAATTTTTAGCAGCTTGTGGTGGAATGGAAGGAACTATTAATTTAAGTAATATTCAATTCACAAATGATCAGTTAGAAAAAATTGCAGAGTGGGTTGAGGAAAAACAAATCTCACGTGTTTATACTGATAATGATAGTACAGATGAATTAATTAAGTTAAAGGAAGTTCTTCCTAATATAGTTCCTGCTACAATTTCACTCGAAGCAGCAGAAAAGTTAGAATTTAAGCAAATTCAATTATAGTAAAAAATGGCAATCCATGATTTTGGGATTGCCATTTTTGATTATAGAAAATATTAATTTTAAATAACTATTTATTTCTAAAACTTGCTACGTAAGCATCATGTTTAGCTTGGTCAAATTCGTTTTCGGATTTACCAATAACTAAAGTAGCAGTAACATTACCTGCAACGTTAACTGCAGTACGTCCCATATCAACAAGACGGTCAATACCGGCGATCAAGGCTAAGCCAGAGACTGGAACACCAATTGAAGATACAGTTGCTAATAAAACAACGAATGAAGCACCTGGAACACCAGCCATACCTTTAGAAGTAATCATTAAAACTAAAAGCAAAGTAATTTGTTGACTAATTGATAAGTGAACATGATATGCTTGAGCTAAAAAGATAGCAGCAAGTGATTGATAAATTGCTGAACCATCAAGGTTAAATGTATAACCAGTTGGAATAACAAATGAACTAATAGCTTGGTCAACACCAAGTTTTTGTGTCTTCTGCATTAAACGAGGTAGAGTAACTTCTGAACTAGCAGTTGTGAAAGCTAAAATTAGTTCATCTTTAACAACTATTAATTGATCCATGATTCTGAAACCAAAAATACGAGAAGTGATACCTAATACCACTAAAATAAAGAATATCATAGTAATATATGCCATTACGATAAAGAGTGCCAATGGTTTTAATGAAGCTAAACCAAGTTGGGCAACAGTAGCACCAATTAAACCAGCAACACCAAATGGAGCAAAATGCATAATCCAACCAGTTATTTTGAACATAACTTCAGCAACGGCTTGTAAGAAAGTAATTAATATTTTACCTTTTTCACCGATTGCAGCAATTCCTAAACCAAATAGGGATGAGAAGAAAATAACAGGTAGCATTTGTCCTGTAGCTAATGCGTCAAAAAAGTTAGAAGGAACAATAGACATAAGTATTGAACCTAAACCATTATGAGCAGCAGATTTAGCAGTCTTTACGTAAGTAGAAATATCAACATGAGATAATTGACTTAGATCAAGCATATATCCAAGATGAGAAAAATTAGAAATAACCATCCCAACAATAAATGCAATTGTAGATAAAACTTCAAAATAGATTAATGTCTTTAATCCAATTTTACCTAATTTTTTAATATCTCCCATATTAGAGATCCCGACAATTAAACTAGAGACAACAATAGGAAGAACAATCATTGAAATCATATTGATGAAAGTTGAACCTAAACCGTTGGCAAAAGCAATAAACTTCTTATTATCAGCAAAAACGACACCGAGAATTACACCGATAACTAAGCCTAAAATGATTTGCCAACCTAAAGAAAGTCGAAAAACTTTATTCTTTTTCATAATCTTATAATCAACTCCTATATTCTATATGCCATATATTAATTTACCACAACTTTAATAAAAAATCATGTTTTTGTTAAGAATTCTATAAGATAAATATAATTTATATTAATTAAGTTCGGAAATAACGGCCAAAACTAGGGGTTTTCAGGATATTGTTACAAAATAAAAAAGATTGTTATAAAAACAATCTTTTAAAGTAATTACAACATATCACCGTTATAGATAGAATTTTTAACAATTACATAGTCAACTTTTCTAAGAGCTAATAATTCTTTACCACCAGCATAAGAAATAGCAGATTGTAAATCTTCTTGCATTTCGCGAAGTGTATCGGCTATTTTTCCTTTGTATGGTAGAAGTAATTTTTTACCTTCGACATTTTTGTATTCGCCTTTTTGATATTGAGAAGCAGATCCAAAATAAGTTTTGAACCTCTTGCCATCTTTTTCAATAATATCACCAGGAGTTTCATCATGTCCGGCAAAAAGGGAGCCAATCATACACATTGAAGCACCAAAGCGAATTGATTTGGCAATATCACCATTATTTCTAATACCACCATCAGCAACGATTGGTTTGCTAGCAGCCTTAGCACATGCACGAATAGCAGCTAATTGCCATCCACCAGTTCCAAAGCCAGTTTTTAATTTAGTGATGCAAGCCTTACCAGGTCCAATTCCAACTTTAGTAGCATCAGCTCCAGCATTTTCTAATTCACGAACAGCTTCAGGAGTACCAACATTTCCAGCGATAACGAAAACACCAGGTAATTTGTGTTTAATGTGTTTAATCATATTAATGACGGTATCTGAATGTCCATGAGCAATATCAATAGTAATATATTCAGGAACTAAATTCTTTTGAGATAATTCGTCGATTAAATCATATTCAGCAGGTTTTACTCCAACAGAAATTGAAGCAAAAAGACCTTTGTCGTGCATATTTTTAACAAAATCAACACGTTCATTTTCATAAAAACGGTGCATAATATAGAAATAACCGTTCTTAGCTAACCAAACAGCAAGATTTTCATCAATAATAGTCTGCATATTAGCAGGGACTACAGGTATTTTAAAAGTCATAGGTCCAAATTTAACTTTTGTATTTACTTCAGATCTACTCTTAACAATACATTTATTTGGAACTAATTGGATATCTTCATAATCAAAAACTGGCATAATAAAACCTCGCTCTATTAAATAATTTACGGTATTAATTAAGAAATAATCACAAAACATAAGATATGATAACGTATTTTAAAATATATGTCAAACTAATAGCCTAATATTCGCAATAATGTTCGTGTTTAGCTGAAAACTTTAAATCGATATAGATATAAGTTAGAATTATATTGATTGTGCTATTGTTTAAGATAATTAAATTTTAGAAAGAAGAGGTTTAAATGGCAAAAAAGAAGAAAAAAACTAAAGAAAAAAAGACTAATGAAGAACGAGTATTAGACCAACACAATATAGAATATGAAGAAACATCTTTCAATTGGATAGAGCAAGGAAAAGATGCATTGAAGGAAGCTGCTGAATTAGGAGTAGAACCTGAATCTATTTTAAAGACAATTGTTTTACAAGGTAAGGGAGATCCTAAAGACTTTTTTGTAGTTTGTTTACCAATTGTACATGAAATGGATTTGAAGTTAGTTGCTCAACAATTAGGTAAAAAACAAGTACACCTAGCTGATAATAAAAATTTAATTAATATAACTGGTTATATTCATGGAGCAAACACGCCAATTGGTATTCATGCTTTTAAAGGTTTTCCAATCTATTTTGATGAAAGAATTAAGCCTTTTGAAGTAATTTCAGTATCAGCTGGTAAAGTTGGACGTTCTGTTAGATTAAAACAAGAAGATTTAGTTAAACTGGTTAATGGTAAATATATTGAAGTTGAGAGAAAAGAATAGTGAAGAAAATAGATAGAGCAAAATTATTTATTCAAAATAATATGGAAATTTTCCGGTGTCCTTTTTGTCAAAATAAAATAACCAGTTTACAAGATAACAGTATTGTATGTATTAATGGACATGTTATCAATCTTAATAAAAAAGGAACATTACATTTATTAACTCATGGAGTGAAAAGTGACTATGATAATAAAGAATTGTGGAATGCAAGACGAACTTTGTTACAAGCCGGTCTATTTTCACCAATTATTGAGCAGATAATGAAAGAATTACCAACAAAAAAATTAAAGATAATTGATGTAGGTTGTGGAGAGGGCACACCATTAATTAATTTAGCAAGATCAAGAGAGAAGTATAATGATACCCTAATAGGGTTTGATATTTCTAAGGATGCGATAAATTTAGCAACACAAAATGAGTTACATCCATTTTTTTGTATTGCAGATTTAGCAAATCTTCCATTTATGGATAATAGTATCGATGCTATTATTGATATTTTTTCACCTTCATCTTACGGAGAATTTTTAAGAGTTCTGAAAAATGAAGGTAAGTTATACAAAGTAATTCCTAATGCAAATTATTTAATTGAACTACGACATCTTTTATATGGTGGTACAGGTTCAAGAAAATCAAGTTATAGTAACGATAAGGTGTTAAATTTATTTTCAAAGCATTTTCCCAACTTTGAAAGCAAGCGTATAAGATACAAGTTTAATTTAACGTCAGAAAATTTTAAAAATTTATTGTTAATGACGCCACTTAGTTGGGGTGCAAGTAACGAGCAATTAGAATATGCTAGGCAAAATCCATTAAATGAAATAACTGTAGATGTTACCTTATTAATAGCATAGTTTTAAAATTTAAGTAGATAAATAATTTGTATAAGATAAATTAAAATTAATTTTCTGAAAAGTATTGAAAAAAGTATAAGATGGTGTTACTATAGTCTACAAGAAATCGGTTGTTAGTAATTAACGGAACTGTCGTTAGTTGCTATATAATTGTACTTCATTAACGTAGCTGTTCGCCGTGCCCACACCGAATGGCTACGCTTTTTTTATGGATAAAAATTGTTATGAAAGGATTTATATATGGCTAATCATATTGTTTTATTTGAACCACTAATGCCTGCTAATACAGGAAATATTGCTAGAACTTGTGCAGGTACAAATACAGAATTACATTTAATTGAACCACTAGGATTTTCAACAGATGATAAATATATGAAAAGAGCTGGATTAGATTATTGGGATAAAGTGAAAATTACTTATCATCCTAATTTACCAGCATTTTTAGAAACAATTCCTGAAAATGGTGAATTATATATCGTGTCTAAATTTGCTTCTAAGGCATATACAGAAGCCGATTATACAAATACTGAAAAAGAACATTATTTCTTATTTGGTAAAGAAACAACTGGTTTACCGGAAATGTTTATGCGACAAAATCCAGAAAAATGTATTAGAATTCCTCAAAATGATGAACATATTAGAGCTTTAAATTTATCTAATACAGCAGCAATTGTAGTTTATGAAGCACTTAGACAACAAGGATTCCCTAATTTAGAAACTACTCATACTTATGAAAATGATAAATTAAAATAAGTAAGATAGCTTGGTATTTTAGAAAGGACTATCGTTGTGGCTAGAAGAAAGAAAACAAAAAGAAAGACAAAAAAGAAAATACAAAAACAAACTTCTGAGCGAGTTGTCGGTGGTTGCTTTATTCTATTTGGAATTTTAGGGTTATTAAATCTGGGATACCTTGGTGTTTTACTGGCAAATGTCTTTAGGATATTTGTTGGTGATAGTTATAAAGTAGCGGTAGTGTTACTAATAGGATATGGAACATATTTGTTATCAATGGGAGAACAGCCGATAATTCCTAGAAAGAAAATAGGCGGTGTATTATTAGCTTATTTAGGAGTACTACTTTTTTTAGAAGTACTACTATTTCAAAAACTTGATTTACATGCCAATTTTGTTGATATAACTTGGCAGTATTTAAGCTCAGATATTATTTCTGGTAGTGTTGGTAGTGCTGTTGGCGGTGGAATTACAGGAGCTTTATTATATAGCGCAACTTCGTTTTTGGTAGCACAGATAGGCTCTTATATTGTTGCAGTTTTAATTTTTATAGCTGGCTTATGTTTATTGTTTGATATTGCATATCGACAAGTTTTCGAGTATTTAGGCAAGAGTCTATATTGGGTGATTTCTGAAACAAAAAAAGTAGTAGTTGCTTTTTCACATTCAATTAGTAAAGGGAATGACAGAGTTAAGCAAATTAAAAAAGCGCGTCAGGAAAAGGCAATTGAAAAAGCTAAAGAAAACGAAATTACTCATAGCGATGATGAAGAAAGAGATTTGCCTACACCAGTAGCAGATATGGAAAAACTTGAAGTAGATAATGATAGTAAAGATGATTTGACTGACTGGAATCAACCAGTTGAAGAAAAAAGTGAGGATGAGCAAGAAATTGTAGTAAAGAATCATCCAACTTTAGAAAATTATCAATTACCATCAGTTAATTTGTTACAGGATGTGCCACCTACTGACCAAAGTGAAGAAAAAGCAGAGATTCAACGAAATAAGAAGATATTAAAAGAGACATTTAAGAGTTTTGGTGTAGATGTAGAACTAAAAAATACAATTTTAGGTCCATCGGTTACAAAATATGAGCTGCATCCAGCAATTGGAGTTAAAGTTAGCAAGATTGTTAATTTAGCTGATGATTTGGCCTTGGCATTAGCAGCTAAAGACATTCGTATTGAAGCACCAATTCCTGGTAAATCATTAATTGGTATAGAAGTACCTAATAAAAAAGTGGCAACAATATCGTTTAAAGATATTATTTCTTCACAAAAGAAGGATTCTAGTAAACCTTTGGAAGTACCGATTGGTCGCGATGTTTCGGGTAGTTTAATCACTGCTGATTTGGCTAAGATGCCACATCTATTAATTGCTGGTTCGACAGGTAGTGGTAAGTCAGTTGCAATTAATGGCATCATTACAAGTTTATTGATGAATTGTCCTCCAGATGAAGTGAAATTAATGTTAGTTGATCCTAAAAAAGTAGAGCTCGGTGTTTATAATGGAATTCCACATTTATTAACACCGGTTGTAACTGATCCGAAAAAAGCATCGCGAGCTTTGCATAAGTTAGTTTCGGAAATGGAAAGACGCTACGAATTATTTGCTAATACAGGGCAACGTAATATTTCTGGATATAATGCGATGATTCAACGACAAAATCATGATAATAATTCTAAAGAACCTTTAATGCCATACATTGTGGCAATTGTTGATGAATTATCAGATTTAATGATGGTAGCTTCTAATGAAGTTGAAGATGCAATTATTAGATTAGCTCAAATGGCTCGTGCGGCTGGTATCCATATGATCTTAGCTACACAAAGACCATCAGTAGATGTTATTACTGGTTTGATTAAGGCAAATGTACCATCAAGAATGGCATTTGCTGTATCGAGTGGAACTGATTCACGTACAATTATTGATCAGTCTGGAGCTGAGAAATTACTTGGACGTGGGGATATGTTATTCTTACCAATGGGAATGAATAAGCCTGTACGTGTACAAGGTGCGTTTATTTCAGATTCTGATGTTGAGAATGTGGTCAACTTTGTTCGTGAACAACTTCCAGCTGAGTATGATGAGTCGATGGAAGTATCTGATGAGGAATTACAACATGAAGCTGACGGAGAGGCTGAAGATGAGCTGTTTGGTGAAGCAGTTGAATTTGTCAGACAAGAACAGAAATGTAGTGTGTCAATGCTTCAAAGACGATTTAGGATTGGATATAATCGCTCAGCTAGAATTGTCGATGAAATGGAAAAACGTGGAATTGTTGGCCCTCAAGAAGGTAGTAAACCACGCAAGGTATTATATAGTCAAGATAATTAGTGAGTATTATAAAATGGCATTATTTGGAATTATAAGGCTAATTAATACATTTAGTTAGTTGATGATTTCAAAATGCCATTTTTTAATTGTTTTTAAGTGTATCATACATTATAGTAGATTATGAATTAAGGAGGCGTTTTTTTGCGTATAGAATTAGTCAAAGGCGTGAATTTAAATATCATTCCTTCTAAACAATTTAAGACAACGAGAATTTTTATATCATTTGTTAAAAATATAGAATCAAAAAAAGAATTAGCTGAAAGAGCATTATTGGCTAACTATTTAGAAATGTGTAGCCAAAACTATCCTACACAAATTGATATTGCACGTAAATTATCTCAAATGTACGGTGCTAGTTTTGGTAGTTCCGTTGATAGACGTGGAAATTATCAACTTATTAATTTTAGTATTGATTATATTGAAGGTAAGTATCTAGTAGGCAATGAAGATTTACTTTCAGAAGTAATTGAATTTTTAAAAGAAATTATTTTCAATCCATTGAAAGTGGGGGAAAATAAAAACTTTGATGAAGAAACTTTTACCAGACAGAAAAACAACACTATTACATATTTGAATTCTATTAAAGAAGATAAGCAAGCTTATGCTACAGCAAAATTAAGAAAGCTTTACTTTGATAATGAGATTCAACAAGTACCATCATTTGGTGAAAGTGAAGATGTTGAGAAGTTAACAATCTCTGATTTAATGGATGCTTATCAAAAAATGCTAAATACTGATAGAGTAGAAATTATGATTTCTGGAGATGTTAATACTGATGAGGTTGTAAATAAGTTCTCTGTGTTACCATTTAAGGCGCGAAATATTTCACGAGCAAGCATGAGTTATACTCAAGAGATAAAACAAGAGATTGTAACACAAATTGATGAAGAACCTTTATCTCAAAGTAAGTTTGATATGGCATTTAGGTTGCCAGTTGTATATCGTGGAGATTTGCATTATGCAGCACTTGTTTTCAATAGTTTATTTGGTGGTTCAGCATTAAGTTTATTATTCACCGTTGTGAGAGAAAAAATGAGTATGGCATATTATGCTAATAGTAACTTTGATCCATTTAGACAATTATTAGTAGTTCAAACTGGAATTTCATATACTAACAAGGATAAGGTTCAAGAATTAATTTTAAAGCAACTAGAACGACTAAGAAAAGGTGATTTTGAAGACGAGTTGTTAGAACAAAATAAGAATAATTTGATTAGTAGTTATATTTCTCGTTTAGATAGTCAAACTTCAGCTTTATTAAGGGCGCAATCTGCAGCTTTAACTGGAATCAATGTTACTGTTGAAGAATGGTTGGATAATTTGCAAAGTGTAACCAAAGACGATGTGATGAAAGTTGCAAAAATGGTCGAACTACAGGCTACTTATATGTTAGGAACTAATTAGTGAGGTGATATAGTGTTAGAAAAGAAGGAATACACACAATTTGGAGAAACCATTTATAGTGAAGAATTGGATAACGGATTAAAAGTTAAGCTTCTACCAAAGAAAAGTTTTCATAAAGTGTATGGTATCATGTCTACTAATTATGGCTCAGCTGATAATGAATTTGTTCCTTATGGAAAAAAGGATATGAAAGTTTATCCAGCAGGAATTGCACATTTTTTAGAGCATAAATTGTTTGAAAAGAAAGATTATGATGCTTTTGAATTATTTGGAAAGTATGGAGCGGATTCCAATGCTTTTACAAGTTTTACAAGAACAAGTTATTTATTTTCAGCTACACAGAATGTAGAAAAATGTGTAGAAATTCTGCTAGATTTTGTTCAAGAGCCTTATTTTTCTGAAGAGTCTGTGAAAAAAGAGCAGGGTATTATTGGGCAAGAAATAAAGATGTATGATGATGATTCAGGCTGGCAGTTATATTTTGGATTAATAGAGAATTTATATCCTAATACTCCAATTAGCCAAGATATCGCAGGTACAATTGAGTCGATTAGTAAAATAACAGCGCAAGATTTATATGATTGTTATAATACATTCTATCAACCTAGTAATATGACCTTGTTTTTAGTGGGAAATTTTGATGAAACGGCGATGATTTCACTAATTAAGAAAAATCAAGCTAAAAAAACTTTCTCTAAGACAGAAAAGATTGTACGAGCTCCATTCTCTAAAGAAGATGAAGATAAGATAATAATTTCTTCAAGAACCAGAAAAATGGATTTACAATTACCTAAAGTTGCAATTGGTATAAAGGGATTAGGTAAACAATTGCGCGGATATGAAGCAATAGGTTATAAGTTGAAAGTCCAACTATTACTAGATATCTTGTTTGGTGAAAGTTCTAAAGAATATTTACAATGGTACAACGAAAATATTATTGATGATAGTTTTGGATATGATTTTCAATTTGAACGTGGATTTAATTTTGCGATGATAAGCGGAAGTACAAGTAAACCTGAAGAATTCAAAAAGAAAATTGAAGACTTAATAGTCCAAGCACCTGATTTATTAGAAGACAGGGCAGAAGAATTTGAATTATCTAAAAAAGAATTTCTAGGCAGTATTATTCGTTCAATGAATTCACTAGAGAGTATTGCTAATCGTTATGAAGGTAGATTGTATGATGATGCAACAATTTTTGATATGGTGGAAATTTTAGAAAAGATAACTTTAGAAGATGTTGTAGAAACTGCTGAAGAATTTCTCAATCAAGATGCTATTAGCATTTATGAATTATTACCAGAGAGTAGGTGAAAATAATGCGATGGGCTTTGATATTAGGTGCTTCAGGAGATATAGGATCAAAAATAGCTAATGATTTAGCTGCCCAAGGTTGGTCATTATATCTTCATTATAATAATTCTTATGAGAAAGTTAAAAGATTATATAATAAGCTAGATAGTGAATATAGTAAGCAAGAATTTTTAATCATTCAAAGTGACATGTCAAAAATTTCTGAAATAGATAAGTTGACTAATTCAGTTTTTAGTTTAGATGCTGTTATTTTTGCTGAAGGAACAACTAAGTACGGATTGTTTAACCAGTTAAAAATGGAAGAATTTGATGAAATGTTAACAATGCAACTTAGATATCCTTTATTCCTATTGCAAAAGCTAGAGGAAAAATTAGCACGTTCTAGTTTAGGGAGAATAGTATTTATAGGTTCTGTTTATGGTGGATATGGTAGTGCCATGGAAGTTGGATATAGTACGATTAAAGGTGCTTTGAGTGCATTTGTAAAAGCCTATAGCAAAGAAGTAGCTTCATTAGGAATTACAGTAAATGTTGTAGCTCCAGGTGCAGTCGATACTAGAATGAACAATATGTTTTCTTCTGATGTGAAAGAACAAGTGGCAGAGGATATTCCAATGGGAAAACTGGCACAACCTGATCAAATAAGTTATTGGGTAACTTGTCTATTAGCAGATAGAGCAGAGTATCTAACAGGGCAGACAATATATGTGACGGGTGGTTGGTTACAATAAAAATAGCATTAATATTTTTATTGTAGTATGCTATACTATTATACGAAAACAATAGATTTTAGATTATGGAGAGAGTATCAATGACTGATATTGGAAAAACTTTACAAAATGCTAGAAATGAAAAGCATTATACTTTAGATGATCTTCAACAAATTACCAAAATCCAAAAAAGATATTTGATAGCGATTGAAGAAAATAACTTTGATGCACTTCCGGGAGATTTCTATGTTCGTGCTTTTATCAGACAATATGCTGATACAGTTGGTATAAAAGCAGATAAATTATTATCAGAACTTGATGAACAAGCCGGTAAGAAGAAAGTCGAAGAAACTGAAGAAGAGCCAACAGAGGCTAAAACAAGAACAGAAGCAGTTAGAAGACAACAACAATCAAGTACTCCAAGTCAAGTTAGTCAAAACTTTGATAAGTTTATGCATTATTTACCAACAATCATTATTGTTGGGGTTGTGGTTATCATTATAGGTTCCATATACTTTGTAGTTGCTGGAAATAAAAAGGAAGCTAACCAAGCTGCTTCAAGTACAAATGTGTCTATTTCATCAGATGTATCCTCATCAAAGAAATCTTCTAAGAAAGAGTCTTCTTCTGAAGAAGTAAGCAGTAGTTCAAGCAAGAAAGAAAGTAGTTCTAGCAGTGAATCTTCTAAGAGCAGTAAGGGACAAAAGATTACTAATACAGCTGTTAGTGGTTCAAGATTTACTTACTCATTAACAAACCCTGCTAAGAAGAATAAGATTAGGTTTACTTCTAAAGGTGGTTCTGCATGGAGCAGCATCTCAGTTAACGGTACAGCAAATTGGCAAGGTACATTACAAAACGGTGCTTCTCATACAGTAACATTGCCAGAAGGTACTACAAGTTTTAATATTAGTTTAGGTAATTCAAATGTAACTAATATTACAATCAATGGTAAAAAGTTTGATTTCTTAAAAGAAAACAGCACATTAACTGTTCGTCAAATTACGGTTAACGTTGCTAATGAATAACGTTAACTTAGGGAGTGGATATTCACTCCCTTATATTAAGGAGTGATTAATTTGAACTTACCTAACAAATTGACAATCATTAGAATCTTATTGATTCCAGTTTTCATGTTAGTATTATTATTACCGTTAAACTGGGGTGATGTGATAATTGCAGGAACAACAATTCCTGTAACATCATTATGGGGTGCAATTATATTTGCAGTAGCCTCAATTACTGATTTTGCTGATGGACAGATTGCTCGTCGCAGACATTTGGTATCTAACTTTGGTAAATTTGCTGATCCTTTGGCTGACAAAATGTTAGTTATGACGGCATTTATTATTTTGGTGCAAATGGGAAAGGTACAAGCTTGGATTGCAGCAATCATCGTATGTCGTGAACTTGCAGTAACAGGTTTAAGATTAATTGTAGTTGAAAATGATGGAGAAGTAATAGCGGCTGCAATGCCAGGAAAAATAAAAACTTTTACACAAATGTTTTCAATTTTATTCTTGTTCTTAAACGATGTATTCTTTGCAGCTGTAAGTATTCCAATAGGTGAAATTTTATTATATATTTGCTTATTCTTTACAGTTTATTCCGGTATTGATTATTTTTATCATAGTAAAGATATTTTCAGCGATTCATTTGGAAAATAATTTTTTGATTATGTGGGAAGAATTGTTCTTCTCACATTTTTTTGAATTACAAAGATTTTTGCGTAATTTATTTTTGAAGAAGAATTTTTGTGAACTTTAGTTCGATTCTCTTGATATTTACCGTATAAATCAGTATGATTAATAGAGTAAAAGTTCTTCTTTATATTAAGATGAAACGAGGAGGAATTGTAAGTGGCTAATGACAAAAATAAAGTTCAAGGCGATCAACCTGAAGAAAGATTAAAAGCTTTAGATGCAGCTTTAAAAAAGATTGAGAAAAAGTTCGGTAAGGGTTCCATTATGAAAATGGGAGGAAAGGTAGATACAAAGATCTCTACTATTTCTAGTGGCTCAATTGCTATTGATGCAGGATTAGGTGTAGGTGGTTATCCACGAGGACGTATTATTGAAATTTATGGTCCAGAAAGTTCTGGTAAGACAACAGTTGCATTACATGCAGTTGCTGAAGTTCAAAAACGTGGTGGTACAGCAGCATATATCGATGCTGAAAATGCTTTGGATCCTGCATATGCTACTGCATTGGGAGTAAACATTGATGAATTACTACTTTCACAACCAGACACTGGTGAACAAGGCTTAGAAATTGCTGATGCTTTGGTTTCATCTGGTGCAATTGATATAATTGTTGTTGACTCAGTAGCCGCTTTAGTACCTAAAGCTGAAATTGAAGGTGAAATGGGTGATTCTCATGTTGGGTTGCAAGCTCGTTTGATGTCACAGGCTTTGAGAAAACTTTCAGGTACAATCAATAAGACGAAGACGGTAGCTATATTTATTAACCAAATTCGTGAAAAAGTAGGGGTTATGTTTGGAAATCCCGAAACAACTCCTGGTGGTCGTGCTTTGAAGTTCTATTCAACTGTTAGAATGGAAGTGCGTCGTTCCGAAGCAATCAAGGCAAAATCTGAAATTATTGGTAATAGAACTAAGATTAAATTTGTGAAAAATAAGGTTGCTCCACCATTCAAAGTAGCTGAAGTTGATATTATGTATGGTGAAGGTATTTCTAAAACTGGTGAATTACTGGATATGGCTGTTGAAAAGGATATCATTCACAAGAGTGGTTCTTGGTTCTCTTATGGAGATACAAGAATAGGTCAAGGACGTGAAAATGCTAAGGAATATCTTAGTGAACATGAAGACGAGATGAATGAAATTAATATCAAAGTCAGAGAAGCATACGGTATACCGGATGAAAATGGAAATGTACCTGAATCTCAAGATAAGAATACTACTCAATCTGCTATGGATGACAAGGCTGCAGATATAGATGATTCTGAAGAAGTATCTTTAGATGTAAATGATAGTGACGAATAATTAGTTATTTAAACGGCTTGAAAGTTTTGCTTTTAAGTCGTTTATTTTCGAGGGAAAAGAAGTAATTATTGACATAAGCATGTAACAAACATTAAAATATTATTGTGTGTATTAATCAATGACATCAATTAGTATAGACATTTTAAATATAAATAATGGTGTGGAGGTGCAAGTGTGATTATAGCAATTACAATCCTCGCCATCGCCATTGCGACTTTAGTTATTGGTTTTGCGTTGGGGGTAGCTTATCGTAAGCGTAGTTATGAACAAGCTTTAGATGTAGCAACCCAAACAGCAACTGGTATCATTGAAACAGCAAAAAAAGAAGCTGCTGCAAGTAAGAAGGAAGCGATTATTGAAGCTAAAGAAGAAAATCATCGTTATCGTTCTGAAATAGAAAGTGAACTAAAGGAACGCAGATCTGAAATTCAACGTCAGGAAAATCGCTTGTTACAAAGAGAAGAAATTCTCGATAGAAAAGATACTGCTTTAGATAAACGTGAGGACGTTTTAGAGAAAAAAGAAGCACAATTAGATTCTGATCAAAAAGTTGTAACTAAGCAAAAAGAACAAGCATCTTTGTTAGTAAAAGAGCAACAAGATAAACTTGAAGAAATTGCAGCATTGACAAGACCCGAAGCTAAGGAATTAATCTTGAATGAAACTAAGGAAGAATTAATTCATGAGCGTGCGGTAATGATTAAGGAAAGTGAAGAAGAAACTAAAGCTACAGTTGACCGAAAAGCTAAGAGTTTAATCGCTCAAGCTATTCAACGTAGTGCTGCAGATATGGTATCTGAAACAACTGTATCTGTAGTAAATCTTCCAAATGATGAAATGAAGGGTAGAATAATTGGACGTGAAGGTCGAAATATTCGTACTTTAGAAACATTGACTGGAATTGACTTAATAATCGATGATACGCCAGAAGCAGTCGTTTTAAGTGGTTTCGATCCAGTTAGAAGAGAAATTGCTAAAATGGCCTTAGAAAGATTAATTCAGGATGGTCG
This sequence comes from Ligilactobacillus sp. UO.C109, assembly GCF_026847815.1. Taxonomy (NCBI): domain Bacteria; kingdom Bacillati; phylum Bacillota; class Bacilli; order Lactobacillales; family Lactobacillaceae; genus Ligilactobacillus; species Ligilactobacillus sp. UO.C109. Next base: position 125,304 of record NZ_JAPSFH010000027.1, read on the forward strand.
AATTCATCCAGCAAGAATTGAAGAAATGGTTGATAAGGCTACTAAGGATATGGATGCAAAAATTCGTGAAATAGGTGAAGAAGTTATTTTTGACCTAGGAATTCATTCAATGCACCCAGACTTGATTAAGACTATTGGTAGATTAAATTATCGTACAAGTTATGGTCAAAATGTTTTGAATCATTCAATTGAAGTTGCAAAAATTTCAGGAATACTAGCTGCTGAGTTAGGCGAAGATGTCATATTGGCGAAACGTGCAGGATTATTACACGATATTGGTAAAGCTGTTGATCATGAGATTGAGGGTTCACATGTCGAACTTGGTGTAGAACTCACTAAGAAATATAATGAAAGTGAGACAGTTGTCAATACAATTGCTTCGCATCATGGAGACACAGAGCCTAAATCCGTAATAGCTGTTTTAGTTGCTGCTGCTGATGCAATTTCAGCTGCTAGACCAGGTGCTCGTAGTGAATCATTAGAAAATTATATCCATCGTCTTGAAAAATTGGAAAATATTTCAAACGAATTTAAGGGTGTTCAAAAGAGTTACGCTATTCAAGCTGGTCGAGAAGTTAGAGTTATTGTTCAACCAAATGAGGTTAGCGATTTAGAAGCAACTGTTTTGGCTAGAGATATTCGAATGAAGATTGAAGATGAGTTAGAATATCCAGGTCATATTAAAGTGACAGTTATTAGAGAAACAAGAGCTGTTGAATATGCTAAGTAATTAATGAAGCTGAGGAGAATTTTATCTTCTCGGCTTTTTAAGTATCGTGAAGTAAGTTTTCGTTAATTAATTGAAAGCAATTAATAAAAAAACATGTTAAAATTATACTTGCACGTAAATTTTGGACGTATAAATAAATATATTTTTAGAAAGGACTTTAGAAAGAATGCCTCAGAAAACAAAGCAAACACCAATGATGGAACAATATATGCAGATAAAAAAGCAATATCCGGATGCCTTTTTGTTCTATCGTTTGGGTGACTTTTATGAAATGTTTTATGATGATGCAATTAAAGGATCTCAAATTTTAGAATTGACATTGACACAACGTAATAAAAAAGCAGTTGATCCAATTCCAATGTGTGGTGTACCTCATCATGCTGCACAAAATTATATAGATATTTTAGTAGATAAAGGTTATAAAGTTGCCATTTGTGAACAAGTTGAAGATCCTAAGCAAGCTAAAGGGATGGTAAAGCGTGAGGTCATTCAGCTGGTAACACCGGGGACAATAATTGATGAGTCCGTGGGTGAAGCTAAGGAAAATAATTATTTAACAGCTTTACATTTTGAAAATAATCAATATGGTTTTGCATATGTTGATTTATCAACTGGTGAACTTAAAGTATCTGTGTTAAATACAATTGACACAATATTAAATGAGTTAATCAGTCTTAGAACGAAAGAAATTGTGGTTGACTCAAGTGTAAACGATGAAGTTTTAAATCAAATTAAGAATCTTAAGATTTTAATTTCTGAACAAAATGATACAGAAGATAGTTCAGAAGTAAGTTTTGCTAGTCAAGATGTTGAGAATAGTGTTGAAGTTGAAGTAATTAAACATTTAATTACCTATCTGAAAATTACTCAAAAACGTGCTTTATCACATTTACAGCGAGCAGTACATTATAAGCCATCACAATATTTAAAGATGGATTATCATGCAAAAAGAAATTTAGAATTATTAAGAAATCTTCGTACTCAGAAAAAATCAGGAACGTTATTGTGGTTGCTGGATTCAACTAAAACTGCAATGGGCGGTCGTCTATTAAAGCAATGGATTGACAGACCTTTGATTAATTTAAAAGAAATAGAAGCTAGACAATCAATGGTTGAGAATTTATTAACCCACTATTTTGAAAGAAGTGGACTTCAGGAAGAATTAGTTAATGTCTATGACTTAGAAAGATTAGCGGGAAAAGTTGCATTTGGTAGTGTTAACGGTCGGGATTTAATCCAACTTAGAACATCATTGGAACATATTCCACAAATTAGATATATTATTCAAGAATTAAATAATGATAGTACATTTGATGAAATTTTTGACAAATTGGATCCAATTGAAGATATTGCAGATTTGATTGAACAAGCAATTGAAGACGAACCACCAATTTCTGTGACTGATGGTAATTTGATAAAGCCTGGATATAGCCAAGAGTTAGATGAATACGTAGATGCTATGAAAAATGGCAAAGCATGGTTAGCAGAACTAGAAGCTAAAGAACGTCAAGCAACTGGAATAAATAATTTAAAGATAGGATTCAACAGAGTTTTTGGATACTACATTGAAGTTTCTAAGGGAAATTTGAGTAAATTGCCTGAAGATAGATATCAACGTAAGCAAACATTAACTAATGCTGAAAGATTTATCACTCCTGAATTGAAAGAAAAAGAATCACTAATTTTAGGAGCAGAAAGTAAAGCTAAAGAGCTAGAATACAAGATTTTTACTGGTATTCGTGATCAAATAAAAGATGAGATTCAGCGTATCCAGGAATTAGCAGGTGCTGTAGCTGCATTAGATGTTTTGCAAAGTTTTGCTACTGTAAGTGAGCAGGGACATTTTGTAAAACCAGAATTAACTACTGACAATCATAGTTTAGATATTAAGGATGGTTGGCATCCAGTGGTTGAGAAAGTTATGGGTAAGCAGAGTTATATTCCAAATGACATTAAAATGGATGATGATCTAGATGTACTTTTGATAACAGGGCCTAATATGTCTGGTAAAAGTACGTATATGCGACAATTAGCTTTAACTGTAGTTATCGCACAGATTGGATGTTTTGTACCTGCTAAATCTGCTAAGATGCCAATATTTGACCAAATTTTTACACGTATTGGAGCGGCAGATGATTTAATTTCTGGTGAATCAACATTTATGGTAGAAATGAAAGAAACAAATGTTGCTTTAATGAATGCAACTAGAAATAGTTTGCTATTGTTTGATGAAATTGGTCGAGGAACTGCTACTTATGATGGCATGGCTTTAGCTCAAGCAATAATTGAGTATGTACACAATAATATCCATGCTAAAACCTTATTCTCTACTCACTACCATGAATTAACAATCCTGGATGAAAGTTTGGATAAATTACAAAATGTCCATGTAGGTGCAATAGAAAAAAATGGTGAGTTGATTTTCTTGCATAAAATGCAGGAAGGTCCAGCTGATAAATCATATGGGATTCATGTTGCTAAGCTAGCTGGTATGCCAGATAAACTTTTAAAGCGTGCTGACAGCATTTTAAATAAGTTAGAGAGTGAGAATGATTTTACTGTAGAATCAACAGAAAGTTACACTGAAGAAAAGCATATTGAAGAAAAAAATGAAAATGAAACTTCGGAGATTCAAGAAGAACAGTTGTCGTTGTTCCAACCCGAAGCAGTAAGTTTAGATTCTAATCAAAGTAAAATACTTAAAGAGATTAAGAATGCTAATTTAATGGGAATGACACCAATGGATGTAATGAATATTGTTTTCAAATGGCAAAAAGAACTCAATAAGAAAGGTTAGTGATAGGTTATGGCTAAAATTCACGAACTTTCAGAAATTTTGGCTAATCAAATTGCAGCCGGAGAAGTAGTTGAAAGGCCGGCATCTGTTGTAAAAGAGCTAGTTGAAAATTCTATTGATGCTGGGGCAAAGCAGATTGATATAATTATTGAAGATGCCGGATTAAAATCAATTCAGATTATTGATGATGGAAATGGAATTGAGGCTGAAGATGTTGAAACAGCCTTTAAACGTCATGCAACAAGTAAGATTATCGATAGAAAAGACTTGTTTAAAGTTCATACATTAGGTTTTAGAGGAGAAGCTTTACCAAGTATTGCCTCTGTTTCAGATGTAGTGATGGAAACAGCTGTATCTGGTCAAGCAGGAACTAAAATTCATATCAAGGGTGGAGAAGTACTTGAAAAAACACTAAGCGCAAGTCGTGAAGGTACTACTATTACGGTTTCAGATTTATTTTATAATACACCTGCAAGATTAAAGTATTTAAAATCTGTTCAAACAGAATTGTCGTATATTAGTGATATTGTAAATAGATTAGCTTTGAGTCATACTGACGTAGCACTTTCGTTAACAAATAATGGACGTCAATTATTGCAATCTGCAGGGAATGGAAACTTGCAGCAAACAATAGGTGCAATTTATGGAGTTCAAAATGCTCGTCAAATGGTAAAGTTTGAGGAGGCTAATCTAGATTTTAAAATAAGTGGATATACTTCTTTACCTAAATTAACAAGAGCGTCAAGAAATTATATCAGTTTGTTGGTAAATGGACGTTATGTTAAGAACTTTCAACTTACTAAAGCAGTAATTGAAGGGTATGGTTCAAAATTAATGACGGGTCGTTATCCGATAACGGTCTTGTCAATAGAATTAGATCCTACTCTAGTAGATGTTAATGTTCATCCTACAAAGCAAGAAATAAAAATTAGTAAGGAAGATGAATTAGTTACATTTATTAAGAAGACTATTTTTGAAAGAATAGGTCAAGAAAATCTAATTCCTGATGGGTTGCAAAATATTAAAAGTAAAACTAAGGAAAAATTAGACTTTGAGCAATTAAAAGTAGGACTAAATGAAGCCTCTAAACAATATCAAACTAAACAGCATCGAACAGGAATAACACCAGAAGTGACAGCAGCATTAGTTGGAGAAAAACTGACTAAAGATGAGAGTCAAACTCAAACTAATGAAAAAATAAAGGAAGAAACTAAAGTAGAGCTTAGTCCGATAATTATTAAAGATAAACAAGATTTAAAATCTGATAGAGTAAAAGAGTGGGATGAAAAATATCAATCTCGGAATAAAGAAACGGAAGTTACATCTATAGCAGAAGAAAGTGGATCAGTGGATGACGAAAGAAAAGATGCACCGAGATTTCCAACTTTACGCTACATTGGCCAGATGCATGGAACTTTCTTATTTGCTGAAGGCGAAGAGGGATTATATATTGTAGATCAACATGCTGCACAAGAGCGTGTAAAATATGAGTATTATCGTGAAGAGATAGGAAAAGTATCTCCAACTCAACAAAATTTGTTAGTACCAATTGTTTTAACGTACCCAACAACCGATTCATTGATTATTAATGAAAATGTGGATAAATTGAAAGAATTAGGTATATATTTAGAAGATTTTGGACAAAATACTTATATTATTAGACAACATCCTACTTGGTTTAAAGAAGGGCAAGAAGAGTCAATTATTCGTGAAATGATAGACTATTTCTTAAAAGATAGGAAATTAAGTATCGCTAAATTTAGAGAAAAAACCGCAATTATGATGAGTTGTAAAAGATCGATTAAAGCAAACCATCATCTAGATGATAAGCAAGCTAAATCGATTTTAGAACAGTTAAAGACTTGTGAAAATCCTTTTAACTGTCCACATGGTCGTCCAGTATTGGTGAAACTTTCCAATAAAGATCTGGAGCACATGTTTAAACGAATTCAAGACCCTCATCATACCGGAATTTTAGAAGAAGATTAGTAGTGAGGAATTACAGATGTATGAATATTTAAGAGGTGTAATAACCGAAGTAACACCGTACTATATTGTAGTTGATGTAAATGGAGTAGGATATCAAGTTTATGTTGCTAATCCTTTCAAATATGAAGAAGATGAGCATGCAGAACAAAAAGTTTTTGTTTATCAAGCAGTTAGAGATAATGATATAAGCTTATATGGGTTTAAAAATAGTTCAGAGAAACAATTATTTTTAAAACTTTTAGATGTATCTGGAATCGGACCTAAGAGTGCATTGGCAATTCTGGCTAATGATGATAATCGTGGTTTGATTAATGCAATTAACAGCGATGATGATGGATATTTGACGAAGTTTCCAGGTATCGGTAAAAAGACTGCTAAACAAATTATTTTGGATTTGAAAGGTAAGTTATCAGATGTTGATAGCGATATGTTAACCGGACAAGATAACTTAGATTTAGATTTAAATGCTTCTTCACCATATTTGAAAGAAAGTTTGGAAGCATTACGTGCTTTGGGATATACTAAAACAGAAGTTAAAAGAATTAGTAAGAAACTTGAAAAATATGGCGGTAAGTCAACAGATGATTATCTACGACAAGGTTTACGTTTATTAATGAGTTAATAATTCTAATAATTTAGAGGAAAGGAGGAGTTTTTTCAATGTATGATGAAGAGAGAATAGTTTCTGGTGATAGTTTTGAAGGTGAAGATTTAAATGAACAATCCTTACGTCCTCAAACTTTCGATCAATATATTGGTCAAAAATTATTGAAAGATGAAATTAGTGTTTATATCCAAGCTGCAAAGCAAAGAGAAGAATCATTAGATCATGTTTTACTATACGGCCCTCCTGGTTTAGGGAAAACAACTTTAGCAACAGTAATTGCTAATGAAATGGGCGTTAAAATAAAAACTACTACTGGTCCAGCGATTGAAAAACCTGGAGATTTAGTAGCTTTACTGAATGAATTAGAACCAGGCGATGTTTTATTTATTGATGAAATTCATCGTTTGCCAAAAAATGTAGAGGAAATCTTGTATTCAGCAATGGAAGATTATTTTATTGATATTATTGTTGGTCAAGGTCCAACTGCACATCCTGTACATTTTCCTCTACCACCCTTTACTTTAGTAGGAGCTACCACTAGGGCTGGACTTTTATCTGCGCCATTAAGAGCTAGATTTGGAATTGTCGGTCATATGGAGTATTATAATGAAGTTGACTTATCACAAATCATTAAAAGATCTGCCCAAATTTTAAGTACAGGAATTGATGATGAGGGTGCTCATGAAATAGCACGTCGTTCTCGTGGAACTCCACGTGTTGCTAATCGTCTTTTAAAGCGAGTCCGAGACTTTGCTGAAGTTAAGCATAAAGACAAGATTGATACGGAAATTGTACAATTTGCGTTAGATTTGTTGCGGGTTGATAAAGTAGGCTTAGATAGAACTGATAGAAAACTACTAAAAGCAATGATTGAATTGTATGATGGAGGTCCAGTGGGTCTAAATACTATTGCTGCTAATATCGGTGAAGAAAGTGATACTATTGCTGATATGATTGAACCATATTTAATGCAAATAGGATTTATTAAACGAACTCCAAGAGGTAGAATTGTAACATTAGCTGCTTATGAACATTTGGGAATAAAATATAATAAAGAAGGTTAAGAGAGATGTCAGAGAAACATTTAACAACAGAAGATTTTGATTATGATTTACCAGAAAGTTTGATTGCACAAACACCGCTTGAAGAAAGAGATCAATCAAGAATGTTGATTCTAGATAGTAAGACTGGTGAATATCAAGATGATTATTTTTATAATGTAATTGATCAATTAAATCCTGGTGACGCATTGGTTATGAACGATTCTCGTGTTATGCCAGCAAGAATATATGGTGTAAAACCGGAAACTGGTGGTCATGTGGAAGTTTTATTACTAAATAATACACATGGTGATGAATGGGAAACTTTAGTTAAACCTGCGCGTCGTGCTAAAGTTGGTACAAAGATTTCCTTTGGTGATGGAGCTTTAAAAGCAACAGTTACTAAAGAATTGGAACATGGTGGTCGTTTAATTGAATTTGAATATGATGGAATCTTCATGGAAATTCTAGATAAATTAGGAGAAATGCCATTACCACCTTATATCAAGGAAAAATTAGAAAATCCAGAAATGTATCAAACAGTTTATTCACGTGAAGTAGGATCTGCAGCTGCTCCAACTGCTGGATTACACTTTACTAAAGAATTGCTACACAAAATTGAAGAAAAAGGTGTAAAACTAGTTTACTTGACTTTACACGTAGGACTAGGAACATTCCGTCCAGTTAGTGAAAAAAATATTGAAGATCACAAGATGCATAGTGAATTCTATCGTTTAACTGAAGAAGCAGCTGCAACTTTAAACGAAGTTAGAAAAAATGGTGGACGTATTGTTGCAACGGGTACAACAAGCATTAGAACTCTTGAAACTATTGGTACTAAATATGATGGTGAAATTAAAGCGGACAGTGGTTGGACAGATATCTTTATCAAGCCAGGTTATGAATGGAAAGTAGTACAAGCTTTCATTACTAACTTTCATTTACCTAAGTCCACTTTAGTAATGTTAGTTGCTTCATTTACTGGAAGAGAAAACATTTTGAATGCTTATAAGCATGCTGTTGAAGAAAAATATCGTTTCTTTAGTTTTGGCGATGCAATGTTTATTAAATAGTATTAGGGGGATTATATGGCAGCAGAACCAGCAATTAAATATCGTTTGATAAAAAAAGAAAAGCATACAGGGGCTAGATTAGGAGAAATTATAACTCCTCATGGAACTTTTCCAACGCCAATGTTTATGCCTGTAGGGACACAAGCTTCAGTAAAATCAATTGCACCAGAAGAATTAGATGCAATGGGTGCTAACATTATTTTATCTAACACATATCATTTATGGTTGAGACCAGGTGAAGATTTAGTTGAAGAAGCTGGTGGCTTACATAAATTTATGAATTGGGACAAAGGTATTTTAACTGATTCAGGTGGTTTCCAAGTATTTTCTTTAGCTGATTTGAGAAACATTAAAGAAGAAGGGGTATATTTCCGCAATCATTTAAATGGACAAAAACTCTTCCTATCACCAGAGAAAGCTATTAATATCGAAAATGCTTTAGGTGCAGATATCATCATGAGTTTTGATGAATGTCCACCTTTCTTTGAAAGCTACGATTATATAAAGAAATCTGTTGAGCGTACAAGTCGTTGGGCTGAACGTGGTTTGAAGGCTCATAAGTATCCTGACCGCCAAGGATTGTTTGGAATTGTTCAAGGTGGGGGACATAAAGATTTACGTCAACAAAGTGCAAGAGATTTAGTATCATTAGATTTTCCAGGCTATTCAATTGGTGGATTATCAGTTGGTGAATCAAAAGCAGAAATGAATAATGTTCTAGAATTTACAACACCATTATTGCCAGAAAATAAACCACGTTATTTAATGGGTGTTGGTTCACCTGATGCCTTAATTGACGGGGTAATTCGTGGAGTTGATATGTTTGACTGCGTATTACCAACCAGAATTGCTCGTAACGGTACATGTATGACATCACATGGACGTCTAGTTGTGAAAAATGCTAAGTATGCACGTGACTTTACTCCGATAGATGATAATTGCAACTGCTACACATGTCATAACTTCACTAGAGCTTATGTCCGTCATTTATTAAAAGCAGATGAAACATTTGGATTACGCTTAACAAGCTATCATAACTTGTATTTCTTAATTAATTTAATGAAGCAAGTTAGAGAAGCTATTATGAATGACAATTTATTAGAATTTAGAGAACATTTCTTTGAAGAATATGGATATAATGAAAGTAAGAGAAATTTCTAAATTTACTAGTAAACTGTTAATATTTTTGATACAGTAGATATAGACAATTTTTAGGAGTGAATATAAATGGGTTCAACTTATACAATTTTTATGTTTGTATTGTTGTTTGTGATGATGTATTTCTTTATGATTCGTCCACAACGTAAGCAACAGCAACAACATCAAGAAATGATGAATAATTTAAAGAAGGGCGACGAAGTTGTTACAATTGGTCGCTTACATGGTGTGATTGATTCCATCAATACTGAAGATAAAACAGTTACTTTAGATTGTGACGGTGTTTATTTAGTTTTTGATATCAATGCAATTGGTAGAGTTCTTTCACCTGCTACAACTGTTAAGACAGAAGAAAAAGCCGTTGTTGATGAAAATAAGGAAACAACAGCTGAAGAAGATAACAGTACTGAAGAAAAAAGCGAAGATGTAGAAAGTACAGAAGAAAAATAATATAAAGTATTTTAAATCTTAACTTGTTGAAAAATTACTTTTCTAACAGGTTAAGGTTTTTTAGTTAAAGAAAGATTTGATCTTGAAATAGGGTTGTTTTTGAAGTAAAGTTTAGACTGTAAGCGTGTACACAAAAGAGAGGAGGAACTAAAATGAAAGATAAAACTAATTATTGTTATAATCGAGCAAGAACTTATCTATATGAGGCACAAAGAGGAATTGAATTTGTAATGTCGGGGGATGAAAATAGGGGAGAGTTAATTTTAAATACTCTAATTAGGGTTGGAAAAGCGGAAGCTAGGAATGAAGTAGGGATTAAAGAATATAATGAGATGTTAGAAAAAATTAATACATATGCAGTTGAAGATCATGATTTAATAGATAAGTTAGTAAGAATTAGAAATTGTTCGCGAAACTATCTAAATCATGCTAGTTTGAAAGATTTTTGAATTAATTGTGGATAGTGTAATTATGTGACGACAACGCTTGCATTTAATGATATAATGTATATATAGAGAAATCTATATATAGATGCAAGGGAGTGAGCGATTATGAATCAAGTTCAACACTACAAAAGAATTTTGACCCCAGTGGATGGTTCTGAAGCAGCAGAAAAGGCATTACAAACTGCAACTGAAATCGCCAAAAGAAATAATGCACATTTAGATATCTTAAATGTTATTGATTTAAAGCAATTTTCTGTAAGTTTTGGTGGAATGGTCGATGCTAATGGTGATGTTGTTTATCAAACATTTGAGGATGTTGATAAGTACTTGAATGAACTATTAGAAAAGACTAAAGAACAAGGCTTAGAAGATGTTGAGGTTCATGCACGTTTTGGCTCACCAAGAACGGTTATTGCTAGAGAATTCCCAGCTGATCATCAAACAGATTTGATAGTTATGGGACCTACAGGATTGAATCCAGTTGAGCGTGTATTAGTAGGAGCAGTTACAGATTATGTAACACGAGCTGCTCAATGTGACGTTATCATTGCTCGATAATTTTTAAATAATGGTAAAGAATATTAGTTTTTGGCGAAAAAACTAATATTTTTTTATGCTTTCCTTGACATTATTTGAAATATTCTATTATATATATTATGTTACCTAAAAGTTGAGAAATAACCTATTGGCTTTTTAATCAAATTTTGAAGGGGAATTGATGAAAGTATGAAAACTTTAAAGTTATATGGGGTAGCGTTATTGCGAGTACTAGCTCCCTTTATCGTCTTGATGGCAATAGCAGTTATAATGAATACTGATTCATGGAAATATTTAACAGAGTATTTTTTGGTAAGTAACTTTTTCTTATTCTTCCCATATATATTTTTAAAATATAGAAATGACAAATTGAAAAAAATGAAATATGTAGATGAGATAGACGATAGTGAAGAAAATGAAGATGAAATTAAATATCGTCGTCGTAGTAATCGTAGAGAAGAAAAAGATTGGTTGGAGACTGCTGAGGATAGAGATAATGCTTTTCGTGAAAGCAGTACTCACTACTTGATAGTATTGGTATATGGATTTGTAAAATATACGATATTATTAGTAGGGGCTCCAATTATATTTTTATATTATATGTTATTTAAAAATGATTTTGAATTTTAAAATTACCTGTAGATTTTAATACTTTATTAATGAAACGCTTTCTTGATAAGATGGCGTTTTTTTTTAATATGACTAACTACTTAAAATGTATTTATCAAAATAGAATATGAAAAAATTATTATTTAGATTGACCTTTTCTCATACTTTTGTTATAATTCTAACATTATTAAAAGTAGGAGGAAAAAGATATGGCGAATTTTTTTAAAAGATTGTTTGCTAAAGAAGACCCTAGTGTTTATCAAAAGAAAGATGCACATTTAATTCAAGTGTTAACCGTAAAGGATTTCTTAGCATTAGGGGTCGGTACGATTGTTTCGACTTCAATCTTTACTCTGCCTGGTGTTGTAGCAGCTAATTATGCAGGCCCTGCTGTTGCTATTTCATTCTTGGTTGCTGCGGTTGTTGCTGGCTTGGTAGCATTCGCTTATGCAGAAATGTCCTCTGCCATGCCTTTTGCTGGTTCAGCATTTTCATGGATAAGTGTCGTTTTTGGTGAATTTTTCGGTTGGATTGCTGGTTGGGCATTATTAGCTGAATATTTTATTGCTGTAGCATTCGTTGGTTCTGGATTTAGTGCTAATATTAGAGGTTTGTTGGCACCAATAGGTTTCAACTTACCAGCTTCTTTATCTAATCCTTTTGGAACCAATGGTGGTATTGTTGACTTAATGTCATTAGTTGTAATTCTTTTAGTTGCATTTCTATTATCTAGAGGTGTATCAGAAGCTGCTAGAGTAGAAAATGCTTTAGTTATTTTGAAAGTATTTGCTATTATTCTATTTATTATAGTTGGTGCTACTGCAGTTAAAGCAAGTAATTATGTTCCATTCATTCCAGAACATCGTTTAAATGCTAATGGTACTCATTTTGGTGGTTGGCAAGGAATATATGCAGGTGTTTCATCTATTTTCCTATCTTATATCGGATTTGATTCAATAGCTGCAAATGCTGCTGAAGCTAAAAATCCATCTAAGACCATGCCGAGAGGGATTTTAGGTTCATTGTTAATTGCAGTTGTTTTATTTGTGGCTGTTGCTTTAGTATTAGTAGGAATGTTTAAATACTCTAGTTATGCTGGAAATGCTGAGCCTGTTGGTTGGGCATTACGTAAAGCTGGTCATGGTGTTATTGCTTCAGTAGTACAAGCAATTGCAGTTTTCGGAATGTTTACAGCTTTGATTGGAATGATGATGGCGGGTTCTCGTTTACTTTATTCATTCGGACGTGATGGCTTGCTTTCTAAATGGTTAGGTGTTTTAAATGAAAACAACTTGCCTAATCATGCACTTTTTGTTCTAACAGTTATTGCTGTAATATTAGGTGCTTTCTTCCCATTCCAAGTGTTATCACAATTAATTTCTGCCGGAACATTGATTGCGTTCATGTTTGTTTCTTTGGGTATTTATGCATTAAGACCTCGTGAAGGTAAAGATTTACCAGTTCCAGGATTTAAGATGCCACTATATCCAGTTTTACCAGCATTAGCATTTATTGGTGCTTTAATTGTGTTCTTAGGATTGGATATCGAAGCTAAAGAGTATTCATTATATTGGTTTATTATTGGTGTAGTAGTATACATAGTTTATGGAATGCATCATTCTAATTTACAAAAGAATCTTAAGTAATATAGATTGTTAAAGATTGAACTTTATAAAACATTAAATTTTAGATATAGATATATAATTTATTAATTTAAATAAATTTTATCTATATCTATTTTTTTGTGCTTTAACTTAAATATAGCTGATTTGACAGCGATTATAGAAGTTATTTGTAAAAAGCAACTATTGAAATTTATTTATTGAGAGTAATTTTTTTGAAAAAACTATAAATTATGTACTTTTTTTCTAATGACACTTGTGAAATAAAGAGTTATAATGAAAGCGAATTTAAGTTAGAATCGTTCTAAAAGGAGGTGGCTGACTTCAATCTAGAAGTCAGGTGTTATGAAAAAAATAAAAGTTTGTATTTTTTCTACTTGTCTAGTTGATTTACTTTTTCCTAAAGTAGGGATGGCGATGGTAGAAGTTTTAGAACGTTTGGGTTGTGAAACTGTATTACCTGAAAAACAAATTTGTTGTGGACAACCAACATATAATAGTGGCTATTCTAAAGATAGTATGAAAACGTTTAAAAATGAAATTGATGCATTACTAAGTATTGATGCTGATTACATTGTTGGTCCTTCGGGTTCTTGTGTTTTTATGATTAAAGAATATAAGGATATTTTTAAAGATGATCCTGAGTATGGTCCTAAAGCCGCAGAAATAGATAGCAAAATTTATGAATTTACACAATTTATTTACCGAGTTTTAAAAGTCGTAGATTGTGGTGCGGAATTAGATGCTAAAGTAACTGTCCATCGTTCATGCCATATGACGCGTTTGATAGGCGAAAGAACAGCTCCATTTGTATTATTGGATCATGTAAAAGATATTGAAAGAGTTCCTTTAAAGAATGTACAGTTATGTTGTGGATTTGGTGGTACTTTCTCAGCTAAAAGACCAGAACTTTCAGTAGAAATGGTTGATGAAAAAGTTAAGAATATTGTTGATACAGATGCTGAGATCCTAATTGGAACAGAAGAATCTTGCTTGATGAATATTGTAGGTAGAATGAATCGTTTAGGATATAAGATAAAAGCGATGCATATTGCTGAAGTATTAAACCATAATGTTGATATAAATAGAATTAAATATATTAAGGATACAGATCATGTTGTCGTACCAGCTAATGGAGAAGGGGTGTTTTAAATGGGAATTTCAACTAGCGATAAGCCATATTTAGAAAGAATTGAAGATGCAAAAAGCGATCATTTTATGCAAGCTGCCGTCGCTAAGGCCCAAGACGCTCAATTTATTAAACGAACAAAAGCAAGACGTGAAATGGGAAACTGGAATGAATGGCGTGATTTGGCTGAACAAATTAGACAGCATGTTTTAAAATATCTTCCTGATTATTTAGAAGAATTTTCGCAAAATGTTGAAAAACAAGGTGGACATGTATTTTTTGCTCAAACCGAGGAAGAAGCACGTAATTTTATTAAAGAATTAGTAATTGAGAAAAAAGCAAAAAATGTGGTTAAATCCAAGTCGATGGTTACTACTGAAATTGACTTAGACAAGACTTTATTAGATATAGATGGGGTTAATCTTTTAGAAAGTGACCTAGCAGAATTTATTTTGCAAGAAGATAACTGGGATGAACCTACACATATTGTTTTTCCAACTTTACATAAAAACCGTGATCAAGTTCAAGAAGAGTTTAAGAAATTGGGCTATACTGGGGACAATGACCCTCAACATGAAGCTCGTTTTGTTAGAGGATACTTGCGCGACTACTTTATGAAAGCTGATTTTGGAATAACTGGATGTAATTTTGCCGTAGCTGATAAAGGTATCATTAATTTAGATACAAACGAAGGAAATGCTGATTTAACAATGGCTTTACCTAAAACTCAAGTTGTAGTAATGGGGATGGAAAGAATTGTTCCATCTATGAAAGAAGCTGAAGTTTTAGATAACATGCTTGCTCGTTCAGCTGTAGGACAAAAATTAACAACATATTGTACTTTCTCTGGTAAAAAAGTCGAAGGTGAAGTTGATGGACCTGAAGATTTTTGGGTAGTTGTTTTAGATAATGGACGTTCAGATGCATTAGGGACTGAATTTGAACCAATTTTGCAATGTATTCGTTGTGGTGCTTGTATGAATGTTTGTCCAGTATATCGTCATATTGGCGGTAAAGGATATGGATCTATCTATCCTGGACCATTAGGTAAAGTTTTATCGCCTATTTTAGGTGGTTATGAAGAATTTGAAGATTTGCCATACGCTTGTTCTTTGTGTGCTGCATGTACAGAAACTTGTCCAGTTAAAATTCCGCTACATAATTTGATTAGGAAACATCGAATTGTAGAGATGGACAAAAAGCATATGGATCATAGTATGACTAACTTAATTATGAAAGTAATTGGTATGGGAACAGGTTCTCCATTCTTATTCCAATCAGCATTAAAAATGGAGCATGCTGGCTTAGGCATGTTTGGAAAAGCAAAAAATGATCAAGATGTTGATGGAACAATTTATGAAAATGGCAAGATTAAGAAGTTACCGAAAATTGCACCTAAATTGGTTAAAGGATGGTCTGATATCCGTGATATTCCAGTTCCCCCTAAGAGTAAAGATAACTTCAGAAATTGGTATAAGAATCATCAACCAGTTGAGTCAGTAGTAAGCATTAGACAAAAGGGGGAAAAGGGTGATGAGTAAACTATTAGATAAAGCAAATAGCAAAGAAAATAGAGAAGCCTTTTTAAATAGAATTTCTAAAAAAGCTGGACGTCCTCGCCATCAAGTAAAAGAATTTAAGCCTTTAAATGATTTACCTGATAAAGTATTAATAAACAAGAGTAATGATGAGTTACTAGAAATAGCTAAAGAAAACTCAGAATCTGTTAATGCTAAAGTAATTATTAAGAAGAAAGATGAATTAGCTAAATTTTTAAAAGAATATATTGAAAAGATTGAAGCTAAGAAATTAATGTTACCTAGTTTTGGCGATGAAAAATGGGAGAATTTCCATTTAAAAGAATGGTTAAATAATTCTGGAGCTGAAAAGGTTGATTATTGGACAAATGATTTGAGTAGGATGGAAAACGAAAATTTGGCAAATGATGCTGATATTGCAATAGGGTTTGCTGATTATTTAATCGCTAATACAGGAACTATTACTGTTACTGTTAGTCCAGAACAAGGAAGAGGGTTTAACTTCTTACCAACGCACTATTTGGCATTAGTTCCTAAAAGTGGTTTAGTTCCATCTACTAGAGTAGCTGTAGAAAACTATGAAAAACGACTAGGTAGTAGAGAATTAGAAACCTCAGCGATTAACTTTATTTCAGGACCTTCTAATTCTGGTGATATTGAAATGGAATTAGTTGTAGGGGTTCATGGACCGTTAGATTGTACTTACTTAGTAGTAGAGGATATGTAAGATCGTTAGAAGCAGAAGATTTACGAAGTCTTCTGCTTTTTTTTTATTTGATAAAGCGTTGTACAAAATATAGACTTTTAATTAAATTTTATTAATTTGTATAAAAAATTTAAAATGAAATAAATATATTTATCTGTTATAGTATATAATGTAAACGGTTAAATAATAAGATAAGGTCGTGTTGGTATGGAAAAAATTCTTTCAATAAATTCTGGAAGCTCAAGTTTAAAATTTAAATTATTTGCAATGCCTGATGAGAAAGTCCTAGCTAAAGGGCTTTTTGACCGTATTGGAATTGATAATTCTCGTGTTACTATTAAATATGATGGTAAAAAATATGATGAGCAAAGAGAATTGAAAGATCATAATCAAGCTGTACATGTTTTGTTGAGCTTATTCAAAGAATTAAAATTAATTAATGATTTTAATGAAATTACAGGGGTTGGACATCGTGTAGTTGCTGGTGGTGAATACTTTGATAAATCTGTAATTGTTGATGAAGATGTTATGAATAAAATTGATGAATTGGCTGAATATGCGCCTTTGCATAATCCTGCAGAATTAGTTGGTATTAGAGTATTTAAGGAATTATTGCCAAATGCAGTATCTGTAGCTGTATTTGATACTGCATATCATCAAACAATGCCTAAAACAAATTACATGTATTCTATCCCATATGAATGGTATGAAAAATATCATGTAAGAAAGTATGGTGCACATGGTACAAGTCATCGTTATGTAGCTCATGAAGCTGCTAAATTATTAAACAAACCATTTGAAGATTTAAAAATCATAACTTGCCATTTGGGAGCAGGCGCATCAATTTGTGCAACAATGAATGGAAAGTCTTTTGATACTTCAATGGGATTCACGCCATTAGCAGGAATTACAATGGCTACACGTGCAGGTGATATTGATGCATCATTAGTTTCTTTCATGATGGAAAAACTAGAAATTAATAGTTCTGAAATGATAGATATTTTAAATCATAAAGCTGGTTTAATTGGTATTTCAGGAGTTTCATCAGATATGCGTGATGTTTTAGCGGCAGCAGATGATAATGAGAGAGCTCAGCTAGCAGTTGATATTTTTGTGAAAAATGTTGTTAAATACATCGGTTCATATATAGCTGAAATGGGTGGCGTTGATACGATTGTATTTACTGCTGGTATCGGGGAAAACTCAACACCAATTAGAAAGTTAGTCATGGAACGTTTAGCATATTTGGGAATCACAATTGATGAAGAAGAAAATAGTAAGCATGGTTCAGCAGGAGTGATTTCAGGCGAAGATTCCACTATTAAAGTACTAAGAATTCCAACCAATGAAGAATTAATGATTGCAAGAGATGTTCAAAAATTAGAAAAAGAAGTAAAATAAATATAGAGAAAGAACTAAAGATGATATGAGAATATCTTTAGTTCTTTTGTTTTAATTTAATGTATTCGATTTCAAAAAATTGTTATAATAATATTATAGGGAAGATAGCTAATATAATCGAGGTGATTAATAAAATATCTGGTGCAAGTTATATATTGAACATATTAAAATGGATGATGTATTTAAAATTTTGTAACCAAAAAGTAAAATAAAAAGGTTCACTTTTTGATTGAAACATGATATTTTATTTAGGTCAATTAGATTTTAGGAGGACTTTATCATGGGCAATAAACTCGACATACAACATGAGTATGAAGAAGCTGAGAAAAAGGCAAGCGAGTTAAAAGATGTTTGTGAAAAGATAAATAATTCGGCACGAGGCCGACACTTACTCGAGGAATATGAGAAAAAACATAAAGAAGCAGAAGCAGAAAAAGAACAATTAGGCATAATTTTAGATGCAATTCAAGCTGCTGAGGATTAATATTGAAAGTTAGTATCCTTGTATTTGACAGTACTGATGCTGTTGATGCAAGGATTTTTAAATTGAATAATTTTGTAATTACAGTAAATAATCGGTATACTTAGTAAGGTAGAATAGTGAAATACGAGGAGTCTTAAAATGACAGTAGAAAAAGAAATAATCCAAAAAATAGAAGAGTATGATACGATTATTATTCATCGTCACCAACATCCGGATCCAGATGCTTATGGATCACAAGGTGGATTGGCAACAGCTATTATGCAAAGCTTTCCAGCAAAGAAAGTATATCAAGTAGGGAAAAATATTCCTGGATTAAATTGGATTACAGTTGAAAATGAAGATTTACCAGATGAAACTTACAAGAATGCTTTAGTAATTGTTACCGATACAGCTAATACACCAAGAGTGGATGATGATAGATATAATAAAGGTGATTTTTTGATTAAGATTGACCATCATCCTAATGATGACCAATATGGTGACTTGAGCTTAGTTAATACCAATGCTTCAAGTTGCTCAGAAATTATCCATGATTTAATTCTAGCTTCAGAAGGAAAATTAGAATTAACTGCTGAAGTTGCTGAAAAACTATATGCTGGTATTTCCAGTGATACTGGAAGATTTATGTATGACGCAACAACTGCACATACAATGGAAGTAGTAGCTTCTCTAATGAGAACTGGTATTGATACTAGCAAGATAAATCGTCGTTTAGATAGTATAACTTTACCCGTAGCTCGTTTATCTGCTTATGTGTATGAAAATATGAAAATTACTAAGAATAATGCAGCTTACATCATATTAAATCATGATAAAATCGAAGAATTTGATTTGGGCGATGCAGGAACATCTGCAGTAGTACCACTTCTAGGTAAAATTAATACTACAATTTGTTGGACAGTATTTGTACAACAAAAAGATGGTACATATCGTTTACGAATACGCTCAAAGGGCCCTGTGATCAATGAATTAGCTAAAGAATATCAAGGTGGCGGTCATCCATTAGCAAGTGGTGCAAGAATAGATGATGCTAACGAAATTCCAGCTTATATTGAAAAATTAGACGGATTAGCAAAGAAATTTGCTGAAGAACATGACATGACAGACTGGTAATCAATCGAGGTGAAGAAATTTAATGGCAAATTTTAGAGAATTTAATTTTAAAGAGTATATTTATCAAGCATTAGACGAAATTAATTTTAAAGAACCTACTGAAGTTCAAGCTCGTTTAATTCCGACTATTTTAAAGGGCAAGAGCGTGGTAGGACAATCACAAACTGGTAGTGGTAAAACTCATACGTTCTTATTACCTATCTTTCAAAATCTTAATGCACAGAAAGATGAAGTTCAGGCAGTGATCACAACACCAAGTAGGGAATTAGCATACCAAATTTATGAAGCAGCAAAGCAACTAGCGAAGTTTTCTCCTGAAGATATTTGGATTCAAAACTATGTTGGTGGAACAGATAAGCAAAGACAAATTGAGAAGCTGAAATCTCATCAACCACAATTAGTAATTGGAACACCAGGACGTATATTGGATTTAGTGAGAGAAAATGCACTTGATATCCATAATGCTCACTATTTAGTAGTGGATGAAGCAGATATGACATTGGATTTAGGATTTTTAAAAGAAACAGATGCAATAGCATCGACTTTACCTAAAGACTTACAAATGCTAGTCTTTTCAGCTACTATTCCAGAAAAATTACGTCCGTTTTTAAGAAAATATATGTACAATCCAGTTATTGAAGTTGTTGCTAACAAACATGTAATTAGTCCAACAATTGATAATTGGTTAATTTCAACTAAAGGTAGAGACAGAAATAAGCTTATTTATGACTTGCTAACAATGGGTGAACCTTATTTAGCATTAGTATTTGCAAATACTAAAGAACGAGCTGATGAGTTAACAAATTATCTTCGTTCTCAAGGGTTGAAAGTAGCTAAAGTTCATGGTGGTATTCAACCTCGTCAACGTAAGCGAATTATGCGTGAAATTCAAAATCTTGATTATCAATTTGTGGTAGCTACAGATTTAGCGGCTCGTGGAATTGATATTGAAGGTGTTTCACATGTTATCAATGACGACATCCCTGAAGATTTAGAATTCTTTGTGCATCGTGTAGGTAGAACTGGACGTAATGGAATGAAAGGTACAGCAATCACACTTTATGAACCAAGTGAAGAAAAATTAATTGATGAACTTGAAAGTATGGGAGTTCATTTTGTACCAAAAGCAGTTAAAAATGGTGAAATAGTTGATTCATATGATCGTAATCGTCGTGAAAAGCGCCAAACACGCAAAGAATCAATGGATCCTAAATTACGTGGCTTTGTAAAGAAAGAAAAGAAAAAACGTAAACCTGGTTATAAAAAGAAAATTAAGCGAGCAATAAAACGCGATGAACAACAAAAGCGTCGAATTGCACGTCGTCAAGCAAGAAAAATGAAGTAAAAAGTATATGTTTATATAGTATGAAAAAATACTTTTCTATTGACATCTAGCGGTTTATCGCATATACTTTGACTTGAATTAGGACATACTGCTAAGTACCTCTATTACAGAGAGAGTTCGGTGCTGGAAGGACTTATAGGTTGGCTTAGACAGTGCTACCTAAATGTTTATAACAAAAGAATATTATTAATGAAGTGGTTAACGATGACATCGTTGCAAGTAAGGTGGTACCGCGTAGTAATTGCGTCCTTACTAGCAACGATGTTTTATTGTTTTGGGGCTTTAAAACAGAAAGGAATTTGAAAATGAAAGAATTATCAAGTGCTCAAATACGTCAAATGTATTTAGACTTTTTTAAGAGTAAGGGACACGATGTAATGAAGAGTGCACCACTTATTCCACACGATGATCCAACTTTATTGTGGATTAACTCCGGTGTTGCTACAATGAAAAAATATTTTGACGGTTCAGTTGTTCCAAAGAACCATCGTATCACTAGTTCACAAAAGTCTATTAGAACTAATGATATTGAAAATGTAGGTCATACAGCTCGTCACCATACTTTATTTGAAATGTTAGGAAACTTTTCTGTTGGTGATTACTTCAAGAAAGAAGCTATTACATGGGCATGGGAATTACTAACAAGTCCTGAATGGTTCGATATGGATAAGGAAAAATTGTACATCACAGTTTATCCTGAAGATAAAGATGCTAAGAAGTATTGGGAAGAAGTAGGGGTAGATCCTAGCCACATTTATGAAGCTGAAGATAACTTCTGGGATATTGGTGAAGGTCCATCTGGTCCAGACTCAGAAATATTCTTTGATCGTGGTCAAGAAATGAATAATTTACCAGAAGATGATCCTGAAAGTTATCCTGGTGGAGAAAATGAACGTTATTTGGAAATCTGGAATATTGTATTTTCTGAATTCAATCATAAACCAGATGGAACATATGAACCATTGCCACATAAGAACATTGATACGGGTATGGGATTAGAACGTGTAGTATCCGTATTCCAACATGCACGAACAAACTTTGAAACAGACTTATTCTTACCAATTATTGAAAAAACTGCTGAATTAAGTGCAGGTAAGAAGTATGGTGAAAATGCAGAAGCAGATGTTTCCTTTAAAGTTATTGCAGATCATGCACGTGCAGTTACATTCGCTATTGGTGACGGTGCTTTGCCTTCAAATGAAGGTCGAGGATATGTTATTCGTCGTCTTATCAGACGTGCAGTTATGCATGGTCAAAAGCTTGGAATTGATGAAGCATTCCTTTATAAGTTGGTTCCAGTGGTTGGAAAAATCATGGAATCTGCATATCCAGAAGTGTTAGAACAAGCTGAATTTATCGAAAAAGTTATTAAAATGGAAGAAGATAGATTCAACGATACTTTGAAAGATGGTATGCAATTATTAGATAGCTTAATTGCTGAAACTAAAGAAAATGGTGGTAAAGAATTACCAGGAAAACCTGTATTTAAGTTATATGACACATATGGATTCCCATTAGAATTGACAAAAGAATATGCTAATGATGAAGGCCTTGATGTTGATGAAGAAGGTTTCAATGAAGAAATGGAACAACAAAAGGCACGTGCAAGAGCAGCTCGTTCAGATGCTAAGTCTATGGGTGTTCAAAATGGCTTATTAACTGATATTACAACTCCAAGTGAATATGTAGGTTACCATGAATTGAAAGCTAATGGTGTATTAAAAGATATCATCATTGATAATGAATTAGTTGATACAGTTCCAGCTGATTCTAGAGCACAAGTTATCTTTGATAAAACACCATTCTATGCTGAAATGGGTGGACAAGTAGCTGACAAGGGTGTTATCAAGAACCAAGCTGGCGAAGTTGTTGCTGAAGTTGAAGATGTACAACATGCTCCAAATGGACAAAATATGCATACAATTCACGCACTTAAGGAAATGACTAGAGAAAATACATATTCTCTAGAAGTAGATGTTGCTTTCCATAATAAAGTGAAGAAGAATCATACTGCAACTCACTTATTAGACCAAGCATTGAGAGATGTTTTAGGTTCACATACTCATCAAGCAGGATCATTAGTTGAACCAACATATTTACGTTTTGACTTCACAAATCTAGGATCTGTAACAGTAGAAGATTTGAAGAAGATTGAAGATATCGTGAATGCTAAGATTTGGGAAAATATTCAAGTTGAAACAGTTGTTACAGACAAGGAATCAGCTGAAAAAATGGGTGCTATTGCCTTGTTTGGCGATAAGTATGGTGACACAGTTCGTGTTGTTAAAGTTGGCGATTACTCCATGGAATTCTGTGGTGGTACTCATGTTGCTAATACTAATGAAATTGGTTTATTCAAGATTGTTTCTGAATCGGGTGTTGGTGCTGGAGTAAGACGTATTGAAGCTGTTACTTCAGAAGAAGCATTTGAATTCTTAGAAGAAAGAAATCAATTATTACGTCAAAGTGCTGATGAATTGAAGATAGTACAAATTAAAGAAGTTCCACGTAAGATTGAACAATTACAAGAACAAGTTAAATTACTTGAACAACAAAAACAAGCTTTGGAAGATAAGTTTGCAAGTCAACAAGCAGGAGATATCTTTAAGAATGTTAAAGAAATCAACGGCAAGACTTTGATTGCTGGTCAGGTTAACGTTTCAGGCATGAGTCAATTAAGACAACTTGCAGATCAATGGAAAGAAAAGCAACTTTCAGATGTACTTGTACTTGCTACTGCAACAGCAGATGGTAAGGTTAACTTAATTACAGCTATTAGTAGCGATGCAGTTAAGGAAGGTTATAAAGCCGGAGATTTAATTAAAGCAATCGCACCTAAAGTAGGCGGTGGCGGTGGTGGCCGTCCTGACTTGGCACAAGCTGGTGGTAAGAAACCAGAAGGCATTCAAGAAGCATTGAAAGCTGCTGAAGATTGGTTGAATAAATAAGATTAAAGAGTGATATTGATAGGAATGACAGTTCTTAGCAATATCATTTTTTATTATTGTATTAATTTTAAGTAATATTTTTTCTAATACAGTTTTTTTAATTGTTTGTTGTGATCCATTTTAGTACAATAGGTATTAGAGTAATGTAGTGTATGGAGGTGTTCTCGATGAGTGCATTAGATAAAACAATGTATTTTGACTTTGGACAAAATGAAAAAAAGGATGTTCATCAGACTTTAGAAACGGTTTATAATTCTTTGGAAGAAAAAGGTTATAATCCTATTAATCAAATAGTTGGTTATTTATTGTCAGGAGACCCTGCATATATTCCTCGTTTGAATGATGCTCGTAATTTAATCAGAAAACATGAACGCGATGAAATTATCGAAGAGTTAGTACGAGCTTACTTAGATAAGGGGGAAAAATAGTGGGCAGATTAATGGGGTTAGATGTAGGATCTAGAACTGTTGGTGTAGCTGTTAGTGATATGCTAGGTTGGACTGCACAAGGTGTAGAAATTGTTCAAATTAATGAAGATGAGCAAGAATTTGGGCTAGATAGAATAGCTGAATTGGTTAAAGAAAATGAAGTTGTAGGATTTGTATTAGGATTGCCTAAAAATATGAATAATACTTCTGGTCCAAGAGTAGAAGCTGCTAAAGCATATGGTGAACTGCTAAAAGAAAAATTCAATTTACCAATAGATTTTATTGATGAACGTCTAACAACCGTTGAAGCAGAAAGAATGTTGGTTGAACAAGCTGATGCTTCAAGAAAAAAGCGTAAAAAAGTTATTGATAAATTGGCTGCTAGTTTAATTCTACAAAATTATCTAGACGCTAAAGGAAAATTATTAAAAGAACTTAACTAAGGAGTAAGACAATGGCAAAACAGAATCAAGATGAAAACTTAATTACATTAGTTGACGAACAAGGAAATGAAACTTTATACCAAGAATTGTTCAATTTCCATTCAGATGACTATGACAAATCATATATTTTATTGATTCCAGCAGGTTCTGAACCTGAAGAACAAGTAGATGTGTTGGCATTCGCATTCAATCCAGATGAAAATGATGATAGCCAGGATTATGAATTGTTTGATATTGAAAGTGATGAAGAATGGGAAATGGTAGAAGGTGTCCTAGATACTTTCTTGAACGATGAAAATATGAGATAATGCTGGTGCAAAGTCGGTTACACAAACGGATAGCTAACAAGCTGATATGTGTACGTCGGCTTTGTTTTTATTTAAAATTAATTTAGAGAGCTGAGTGTAATTTTGGGAAAAAAGAGATTTAAAATAGAAATTGGTGGTAAAGAATATATTATCATCGGTGAGGGTAGTCAGGAAAGAATGAATGCAGTTGTTCAACTTGCTAATGAAAAATTGGAGAAAATTAAAGAACAAATCCCAGATATAAGTGATGAAAAAGCAATGACTTTATTAGCAATTAATGCATTTTCTGAGCAATTAGAGCTACAAGAAGAATTAGACAAATATACGGAAAAATAATACGGTGCAAAGATGATAATATCATTAATAATTATAATTTTGTTGATATGTGCATTTAGATATGGCATAAGAAGGGGGCTTTTGGGATCACTTGTCAGTTTGCTAGGTTACATCATTGTATTTATCTTATCTTTATTTTTAGCATCGCCACTTGGCAATATAATTGCGGATTTATTTAGTAATATTAATGATGGATCTGGATTATTGGCGACGACCTTTTATAAAATTCTTTCATTTTGGATTATTGGAATTATAGGTGGAATTATTGTTAGAATTTTAGCGAATGTTTCTAGGGGCTTTACAAAATTACCTGTAATTTCACAATTTAATGCATTATTGGGTGGAATTTTAACCACTATTATGATGTATGTTGTAATCTTTTTTGGATTAATATTACTATCTAATTGGCCTAGCCAGAAAGTTAAGCAAACTGTAGAAGAATCAAGAGTAGCAGTCTATATTTTAGACAATACTCCTAATGTTATGAATCGAATAGTAAGTATGTAGTTAAAAGAGGTGTATTATGAATAAAAAGGTATTAAAAACTTTAGAATATGATAAAGTTAAGCAAAATTTATATGCTTTTACTACAACTTCAATGGGAAAGAGATTGATTGATAAGTTGGAACCATCATCTGATTATGATGAAATTGCTAATTCACTGTCACAGACTAAAGATGGGGCTGACATTCTACGAATTAAGGGTGGTATACCTGTTCCAAATCTTATTTCCATTAAGAGTTTTTTGAAAAGATTAGATATAGGTGGGACTCTCAATAGTAAAGAATTAGCGGCTATTGGACGAGTTTTGAGAGCTACAAATGAAGTTAATCGTTTTTTTAAAGATTTAGCAGATAACAAAATCAAGTTAGAAGTATTATTTGATGATGTAGCTAAATTGGAAAGTCTACCAGAAATTAGTAAAAAATTATTAGTTTCAATTGAAAATGATGGACATGTAACTGACGATGCATCTACTTTGTTAAAGAGTATTAGACAACAAATTTCAGTAACTGAGGAAACTATACGTGAACGTTTAAATTCATATACTAGAGGAACCAATTCTAAGTATTTGAGCAATGCAGTGGTTACAATTCGTAATGAAAGATATGTTTTGCCAGTTAAACAAGAATATCGTAGTAAATTTGGCGGTATTGTACACGATCAAAGTTCTTCAGGACAAACATTATTTGTTGAACCTGCAGTGATTGTTGAATTGAATAATCGTTTAAGGCAGCAACAGGTTGCAGAACGTGAAGAAATAAATAGAATCTTGGAAGAATTGTCTGAGGAGTTAGCACCTTATACACATGAACTAAATAATAATGCTAAAATTTTGGGAATGTTAGACTTTACTAATGCTAAGGCCAAGTATGCACATAGTATTAAGGCAACAGAACCAATTTTATCAAAAGAAAATGATGTTTATCTAAGACAAGTTTGGCATCCATTGCTAGATATGAAAAAAGCTGTAAAAAATGACATCATGATTGGTAAGGATTATCAGGCAATTGTAATAACAGGACCTAATACAGGTGGTAAGACAATCACTTTAAAAACATTAGGGTTGGTACAGTTGATGGGACAATCTGGTCTATATATACCTGCTTTTGAAGAAAGTAGAATTGGAATATTTGGTAATATATTTGCTGATATTGGCGATGAACAATCGATAGAGCAAAGTTTGAGTACGTTCTCTTCTCATATGACTAATATTGTAGAAATATTGAAGGATATAGATGAAAAATCATTAGTATTATTTGATGAATTGGGTGCAGGAACAGATCCTCAAGAAGGAGCGGCTTTGGCTATCAGTATTCTAGATGCCGTGGGAGCTAAAGGAAGTTATGTAGTTGCAACAACTCATTATCCAGAGCTTAAGGCTTATGGTTTTGAAAGACCTAATACTATTAATGCAAGTATGGAATTTGATGTTAATACATTACAGCCAACATATCGCTTATTAATTGGAATTCCAGGTCGTAGTAATGCTTTTGATATTTCCCAAAGGTTGGGATTAGATAAAATGATTGTTATGGCTGCTAGACAACTTACTTCACAAGATAGTCAAGATCTAAATGAGATGATTTCAGATTTAGTTGCTAAAAGGCATGATGCAGAAGAAAAAGAGATTACGTATCGAAAATATTTGCGTGAAGCTGAAGAATTGCACCATGATTTAGAAGCTAATTTCCATCAATTTGAACGTCAAAAAGAAAATATGTTAGAGCAAGCTAAGGAAAAGGCTAATCAAATTGTTGAGGAAACAAAGAAAAAATCTGATGAATTGATTTCTGAACTTAGAAAAATGAAGATGTCTGCTGTTTCCAATATAGAAGAGAAAAATCTAATAGATGTTCAAGGTCGAGTTAATGCTTTACATCAAGAAACTAATTTGAAAAAGAATAAAGTGTTACGTAAAGCTAAGAAACAACAAGAATTACACCCTAATGACGATGTTATGGTTAATTCCTATGGTCAAAGAGGTGTTCTGTTACGTAAAGCAGGAAACCATGCTTGGGAAGTTCAATTGGGTATTTTGAAGATGAAGATTGATGAAAGTGATCTTGAAAAAATTAAGGTTAAAGATACTCAACCTAAGAGAGCAGGAACAGTGTTGAAATCATCTAGTTCTAGTCATGTTTCACCAACTTTAGATCTTCGTGGTGAACGTTATGAAAATGCGATGGTAAATGTTGATAGGTACATTGATGCGGCTGTTTTAGCAGGATACAACTCTGTTACTATTATTCACGGTAAAGGTACAGGTGCGTTGAGGACAGGTATTATAAATTATCTTAAGCAAAATAAAGCAGTTAAGAATTTTGAGTTTGCCAGTCCTAACAATGGTGGTAATGGAGCAACTGTGGTATATTTCAAGTAAGGCAAAAAACTTGATTTTTATGTTGTATATGATATTATTTACTTACGAAAAGAAAGTAGAAGGTGATTTGAATGGTTACAGAATTAACAGATCAAACATTTGATGAAAAAACAAATAATGGAGTAACATTTACAGACTTTTGGGCAACATGGTGTGGTCCTTGTCGTATGCAATCTCCTGTTATTGAACAATTAGCTGAAGAAATGGGAGATAAAGTATTTTTCTCTAAAGTAGACGTTGATGCAAATCAAGAAACAGCAGCTAAGTTTGGAATTATGAGTATTCCAACAATGCTCATAAAAAAAGATGGACAAGTTGTAGATACAATTGTTGGTTATCATACAAAAGAACAATTACAAAAGAAATTGGAAGAATATATTTAATAATTTATAAGAGAATTATGAGAAAGCTTGGCTTTTTAATAAAATTATAGTTGAGAATCGTTAAAGATTAGCATTTAGAGTAACCTAATCTTTAACGATTTTTTATTTTGAATTTTCCTAGTGCTACTTATTCAAGGAAAGTTATTTTTATAAAAATAATCTTAATATATATATTAGATATAATTTAATTATATACTTAGATGATTAACAGAAATAATATTAATAAATGGAATTCATCTAAATGATTAAAGGTACATTATAAAAAATAATTTATTTATATATAAATAAAATTATTTATTTTTTAACTAATTTAACTTGTGAAATTATTGGAATTAGTGTAATCTTATAGTGGATAATTAGGTTGTTAGAAATTTAAGTTTTACAGAATAATTACAGAAAGGACTAGAGAGATTCTCTAATAAGGAAAGGTTAAATGGAAAAGAAAGTTAAATATAGTATTAGGAAGAAGTCAGGAGTGAGGGCGGCTTCTTATATTATCGGTGTATCTTTACTAGGTGGAAGTTTGATGATGACACCACCAATTCAAGCCAATGAAGTAACACCAACAACACCAACAACAACATTGACATCGCAAAATAATACTACAGAAATTAAACAAACTGAATCAGAAAATACTGATATTAATAAAGCAACAAACACAACTACTAATGAGAGTACATCTGATGAGGTGATTAGTAATAATACTGAAACAGAACAGATACAGACACCTTATCCAACAAATACGAGTGCTAATAATGATGCTATCTATAAAATTACTGATACAGATCATGACGGAATCATTGATCAATATGATAAAAATCCAGAAAAATGGGATGTATCAGATAGAGATTTGCGCTTTTTTACTGAACTATCATATCGAAGTCCTCAAGAATTAGACCAGATATTTACAGGTAATAATGATACTATTGATAAATTTAATCAGGAAAAAACATTTAATGTTGCAGACGTAAGAGAGATTCTTGATGACTGGAGAATGGACAGACAGATAAATAATCCCGATGGTTTTTCAGCAACATTTTTTTCCACTAAAGATAATCAAGTTGTTGTTGCATTTAGAGGAACAAATGATAATGCTGATGCAGATGATGACATTGACATCTTTAATGGTGCTCAACCTGGTCAAGTAAAAAATCTGGATCAAGTTCTGAAAGATTTACAGCCTTATAAAGAAATATATTTAACTGGGCATTCTTTAGGGGGCTATCTTGCAGAATATTTTGCTGCTACTAAATTAATGTACGATCCACGTTTTGTTAGAGGAGCTGTCTTTAATGCACCTGGTATTAAAGATAGTTGGTCATGGATATCTGGAAAATTAGAACATAGGTTAGCTGCTGAAAACAGTAAAATTTTATCTAAGGAGTTTTATACTAATGATGCAGATTCACGAGTAACAATTTTGGGACATAAGATGCAGTCATATGCAATTCATAAAGATACAGTTGGTAGTTTGTATTATTATCCAAATACACAGTGGGCTTATGCAGTTAATGGTACAGGAACGCATTCAAGTGGAAACTTTTTTGGTAAAAAATATAGTAGTGAGATAAAAAATTGGTTTACTGTGGGTTATAGAATGGACACACCATATGTCAGTGAAGATGCTGATCATGATGGCTTTGGAGATCAATTAGAAAAGGCCATTGGTACTAATTATATGGATAGCAACAGTAAACCTACTTTAAATGCATTCTATAAGGTAAAAAATACAGGCAATGTAGTAGTACCTACGTTTTCAGATTTAAATACGTATCTTATTAATGAAAAAATTAGTGTAGAATTCGACCCTCAATATGAATATTACAAAAAACAAATACCTACTTTCCAGCCAGTAGAATTAAAATATGAATATTTAAATTATCCTCAATCTGTAGCTGATAATGTTGAAAGTATTATTGTTCAAGTTAAAGTTGATTTTCCAGATGGGAGTAAGTCTGTTATTATTGATGTTCCGGTTGAATTTCAACAAGCAAAGACTTTAAATGTTGCTAAAGATAAAATTAAAGATAGAATTGATCAGATGTTAGAACTAACAGTTGATCAAAAAGATAATTTCAATAAGCAAATTAATGAAGTAACTAATATAAGAGACCTTGCAGAAGTTTTAAAAAGTGCTCAAGAGCAAGCGGATTTGAATTTGAAAACGTCTAAAAATGAGTTGGAAAGTTTGATAGCCGAATCAGTTACGGTGAAAAAGTCAGTTATTTATGTAAAGGCTGATGAAGATAAACGACAAGCTTATGACGATTTATTAGAAACAGCTAGAGCAGTATTAGATGATAAAAATGTAACGAAAATTGAGATAGATTCAATAATATCTAAATTAAAGCAAACTCAATTAGCTTTAAATGGTAAGGAAGAAACTCCAGTGGGCCCAAGTGAGCCAGGCAAAGAACCGGAAACACCAGTGGCCCCAAGTGAGCCAGGCAAAGAGCCAGAAACCCCAGTGGATCCAAGTGAACCAGGAAAAGAACCGGAAACTCCAGTGGACCCAAGTGAGCCAGGCAAAGAGCCGGAAACACCAGTGGATCCAAGTGAACCAGGTAAAGAGCCGGAAACACCAGTGGATCCAAGTGAACCAGGTAAAGAACCCGAAACACCAGTGGATCCAAGTAAACCAGGTAAAGAGCCCGAAACACCAGTAGATCCAAGTAAACCAGGTAAAGAGCCCGAAACACCAGTAGATCCAAGTGAACCAGGAAAAGAACCGGAAACCCCAGTGGCCCCAAGTGAACCAGGCAAAGAGCCGGAAACCCCAGTGGCCCCAAGTGAACCAGGCAAAGAGCCGGAAAACCCAGTGGCCCCAAGTGAACCGGGCAAAGAACCGGAAACACCAGTGGATCCAAGCGAACCGGGCAAAGAACCAGAAACACCAGTAGGTCCAAGTGAACCAGGCAAAGAACCGGAAACACCAGTAGATCCAAGTGAGCCAGGCAAAGAACCGGAAATACCAGTGGATCCAAGTGAATCAGGCAAAGAGCCAGAAACCCCAGTGGATCCAAGTGAACCAGGCAAAGAACCGGAAACTCCAGTGGATCCAAGCGAACCAGGCAAAGAGCCAGAAATCCCAGTGGATCCAAGTGAACCAGGTAAAGAACCAGAAATCCCAGTGGATCCAAGCGAACCAGGCAAAGAACCGGAAACCCCAGTGGCCCCAAGTGAGCCAGGCAAAGAACCGGAAACTCCAGTAGATCCAAGTGAGCCAGGAAAAGAACCAGAAACCCCAGTGGATCTAAGCGAACCGGGTAAAGAGCCCGAAACACCAATAGATCCAAGTGAACCAGGTAAAGAGCCAGAAATCCCAGTGGAACCAAGTGAATCAGGCAAAGAACCGGAAACCTCAGTGAAACCAAGTGAGCCAGGCAAAGAGCCGGAAATTCCAGTGGAACCAAGTGAACCGGGAAAAGAACCGGAAACTCCAGTGAATCCAAGTGAACCAGGTAAAGAGCCCGAAACACCAATAGATCCAAGTGAACCAGGTAAAGAGCCAGAAACACCAGTAGATCCAAGTGAGCCAGGAAAAGAACCAGAAACCCCAGTGGATCCAAGCAAACCGGGTAAAGAGCCGGAAACTCCAGTGAATCCAAGTGAGCCAGGAAAAGAACCAGAAACCCCAGTGGATCCAAGTGAGCCAGGCAAAGAACTGGAAACTCCAGTGGGCCCAAGTGAGCCAGGAAAAGAGCCAGAAACCCCAGTGGATCCAAGTGAATCAGGCAAAGAGCCAGAAACCCCAGTGGATCCAAGTGAACCGGGCAAAGAACCGGAAACTCCAGTAGATTCAAGTGAGCCAGGAAAAGAACCAGAAACCCCAGTGGATCCAAGCGAACCGGGTAAAGAGCCAGAAACACCAGTAGAACTAAGTAAGAAATCTGAAGTGAAATCTATATTTGATAATTTGATGAGAAACACTAGTAAATCAGATAATATTTTGAAAAATACAGTATTAATTCAAGGAAGTGTACGATCATTTAAGCAGAATAAAACACAAAAAGATATAGATGAAAAATTGCCACAAACTGGAAATAAAGTAAATAATCTTACGGTGTCTGGAGCTATATTATTAGGAATGGCTGGAATGATTGTAGGAGGAGAGTTAAGAAAAAAGAGAGAAGATAAGTGAAACATATTTATGTAAAAGTTGTGACTTGAAAGAGTCCGAAGAAAAAAGATGTTTAGTTCCCAAAAATGATATAATTTTGAATGAAATGTTCTACCGTTAAATAAATATTAATATTTTAAATAGTCTAATTCTGATGTTTTGCTGGAATTAGGCTATTTGTTATCTTAATAAAGAGGACTAAGAATTAATGGAAGATATAAATTTAACTAAATCTAAAGAAAGAATTACTAAGTTAGGCGAAGTTTTGCACCACAAGCAACAGTTAATAAAATGTTAGATTTACCAAGAGTTAAGCAAAAATTAATAGCTATATTTATTGAAATATTTGCTGATGAAGTTGCATTTTTTAGTTGAATTTCTACGACGAAAAATAAAAGTAGCATTAAGTCAAAGTAGGTCTGCCGATGAATTTGATGATAGAAGTTTAGTAGCTTTATCTACACTCTATGGAATTGAACTAATGGAAGATAATGTGAAAATGCTTGTTATGAATATGTTTTCTCAGTTCTCGTTTGATTATCAAAGTGGAATCAAGTAGCTTGGTGGAAGTTCAAATAAGGAAGTTCTCGAAAGTGCTAAGGTTATCATTCAAGTTAATATTGTTCAAGGTAATGCTTTAACTAAAATTGATGGGGATGGAACCCCAATTGTTTTTAGTGAATGGCAGTTATTGCCAATAGTTGGTAATATTAAACATCAAAAGGTTCAAAGACTTGAATATACTTTTCAAGATATTTTAGATGGTAGAGAAGAAACTCAAGGTGTTTTGACCCATAAAGATAGCGAAGAACTTGATTTATTTGATTTTCTTGATGAAGATTATAATACTGAAGAAGAAAAAAGATGTTAAGAAAACCGTATGCCCCTGTGCGAATTACTCAAGTTTATAAAAAAGAGTTAGTAGAATAATTAGCAAAAATTTGTAATTTAGATACTTGATAGTGTATTAATTTTATTAAAAGAAACATCATATTACCTAATCAATAAAAAAGAGAACCTAAAGTTTGGCATTGAATAGTGCCTACGACTTTAGGTTCTTTTTTATAGTTCCTCCCTAGATGGATTGAGTAAATCCTTATCGGGAATAGTATTTAAGTCAACAGGATCACGTTGATCAACTTGAACAGTTATAAAAACGGAATTTCCACGAGATGTTTCAGTATCGATAACAGCTTCTGAAGTAAATCCGCTTTGATTTTGGATAGTTTCTGCGATGAACCCTGCTTCCAAAAGGAATTCACATTTAGAATTAATCTTTTTTCTGATTTCGACTATTGGACCTGAAAGTTCGAAAACTTGACGATTCATCTTAGATTTTACCCTTTTTAAATACCCCCAATTAGCTTTCTCGAAAAATACAGGTAAATCTTCATCTTTAGCTAGTGGAAAATTTCGAGCTAAACGTTTGCCTGCCCAGTAAAGAATAGTGTTATCTGTTCCAACTAGATCAGGTAGAAGAGCATCCCTCAAGATAGAACTACCAAGAGTGGTCCCTAAATTATTATGCTCCACAGCTGTTGAATAAAATTTGACATCCACTTTCTTCCTAGCCCCTTTAACAATTGATAATTTTATTATACACACTTTTTATTTGAATAGCTTAAATTATACTTAACTTTTTAATCTTTTTTAGAAAATTAAGTATCTGTCTAAATAAGATAGTTGATTTTTTGTGTGAGTTTTGCATAATAAAAGATAGATAAGAACTAGAGATAGATGGTGGTAAAATGGTTAAACATATATTGATAGCAACAAAAAATGTGGGAAAAGCAAGGGAGTTCAAGAAATTATTTAGTGAAAAGGGAATAGAAGTAAAAACTTTACTAGATATGGAAAATACACCCGAAATTGATGAAAATGGTAAGACTTTTACGGAGAATGCATTGATTAAAGCCCAAACATTAACAGATTTGTATAAAATTCCAGTCTTAGCTGATGATTCAGGGATTGTAGTTGATTATTTAAATGGAGAACCTGGTATTTATTCTGCAAGATATGCTGGTGATCATGATGATGAAGCAAATAAAAAGAAATTACTACATAATTTAGAAGGTGTACCTTTTGAAAAGAGGACAGCTCATTTTCATTGTTCGTTAGTAATTACTAGTCCAGTAAAAGATCCATTGATTGCTGAAGGAAATGTAGAAGGCTACATTGTTGAAGAAGAAAGAGGTAAGGGTGGTTTTGGTTATGATCCATTATTCTTCTACCCACCTTTGGATAAAACTTTTGGTGAAACAACTGCAGATGAAAAGAATGCTGTTAGTCATCGTGCAAATGCTATTAAAGATTTGCTAACAAAATTTGATGAATGGTGGGAAGAATAATGAAAATTTTAGTAGTTAGTGATAGCCATTCTAAAAAGAATATATTGGCAGACTTAAGAGATAAGTATAGTAATGAGGTTGATTACTTCATTCATTGTGGCGATAGTGAGTTAGACCCTAATTCAAAATGGGTATCAGATTATACAATTGTTGAGGGGAATTGTGATTACTATGACTACCCAGAAAAAGAAGTTGTTGCAACTGAAGAGGGTAATATTTTAGTAACTCATGGTCATCTGTATGGAGTTAACTATGGATTAGACAGACTAGCACTATTAGCTAAACAAGAAAATGCTAAATTTGTTTTTTATGGTCATACACATCGCTTAGCAGTTGAATATGTTGATGGTACGCTCTTTTTGAATCCAGGGAGTGTGTGGTTCCCACGTGGAGAATATCAAAAACTAGGTGGAACTTACGCTATTGTATCTGTAAATGAAAGTAAGGTTAAGGTTACTTATTATACTAGAGAAGGATTAGCTCCTGTTTCAGAGTTGCAATTTGAATATCAAAAGTAATTTGTCGAAAAATCATGCTAAAAAAGACTTGATTTTGATTATTTTCAGGAGTAATATTATACGAGTAAGTTAATTGCCCGTTGGTCAAATTGGTTAAGACGTCGCCCTCTCAAGGCGGAGTTACGGGTTCGATCCCCGTACGGGTGATAGTATTCGTATGTAAAATGAGAACAACTTGAATAATAGGTTGTTCTCATTTTTTATTGTAAATAATAAAAAATCAGCAATCCAAAAATTGCTGATTTTAAAATATTTAACGATTATTTTTGCTCTGTTGGGTTCTTTTTATTAGATTCTTTTTCAACAGTTTTAGTTTCTTTTCGATTTTTAGGATCAATAGTTGCAAATTTATCAAATAATTGTTCTAAATTGTGTTGTTGATTGACCTTTAATCCCATAATATTCACTTCCTCAAAAAATTGCTAACATCTATTGCCTAGAAAGTTATCAAAATTTTAAACGACTGTCAAGTTAGAGCTTAAATTATGTTAGTAGGAGTACCTGTCAAATAGCTTTTCAAGTTATTAACTGTAATTTCAAGTAATCTCTCTCTAGTTTCCAAAGGAGCCCATGCGATATGTGGAGTGATGTAGCAATTTTTTGCAGTTAAAAGAGGATTATCTTCTGAAATTGGTTCTTTGGAGACTACATCAGTTGCTAAAGCATAGATGCGATCATTATTTAATGCCTCAGCTATATCAGTTTCATTGATTAGTTTTCCTCTAGCTGTGTTTAAAATAATGACATTCTTTTTCATTTTAGAGATTGTCTCTTTATTAATTAGATTAATTGTGTCAGGTGTTTGAATAACGTGTAAACTAATAACATCTGATTGTCTTAGAAGTTCGTCTAAAGAAACTTGCTTAATCCAGGGAACATTAACCTCTTTAGGACGATGATTATAAAAGATGATATTCATTGAGAAAGCATGACCTAATTCAGCTACTTTTTGTGCGATACGACCGTAACCAATTAATCCTAATGTCTTACCCTTTAATTCATAGAGAGGTTTGTCCCAAAATGTAAAATCAGGAACTTTTGACCATTTTCCTTCATGAATTAGTTGATTATGTAAGCCAACTTGACCAGTTACTTCTAGTAGAAGAGAAAATGTGAATTGAGCAACTGCATCAGTACCGTATGTAGGAACATTGGTTACAATTATATCATGTTGATGAGCGCTCTCAATATCTACGACATCATAGCCAGTTCCCATAATACCAATATATTTTAAGTTAGGAACTTGTTTTAAAACTTCATTTCTTAATGGTGTCTTATGTGTAATTACAATTTCAGCATTATCAATACGTTTAATAATCTCTTCAGTGTCATCCACAGGTGTTTGATCGTAAAAAGTGCAATTGCCTAAGTTGGATAGTTTGCTCCAAGTTAAATCAGCGTTTAGAGAGTAACCGTCTAAAAGTACAATATCCATAATATAATCACCTCAATAAATATTTGCTTTAATTATAAACGCTTTCAAAATGTGATTCAAGATGTGAGTATGACAATTGGTTTTGCTAGATATAAATAGTATAATTAAGACTAGAATATTAGAGAAAGGACGTAACTATGGCGACACAACATATTGAAAACAAATTAAAACTATTACCAGATTTGCCTGGCTGTTACATGATGAAAGATATTAATAGTAGAATTATTTATGTAGGTAAAGCCAAAAATTTAAAAAATCGCGTACGTTCATATTTTAAAAGTAGTCATGAAGGAAAAACAGCTAAATTAGTGTCTGAAATAAGGGATTTTGAAACAATTATCACTTCAACTGATAAGGAAGCATTTTTGTTAGAAATTACTTTAATTCAAAAACATAAGCCTTACTATAACATTAAGCTAAAAAGGGGAACTGGGTATCCGTATATTAAGATAACTCATGAAAAGGACCCACAATTAAAAATTGTCAGTCAAGTAAAAAAAGATGGTGGCTATTATTTTGGCCCTTATCCCAATGTCTATGCTGCAACAGAAACACTACAGTTATTACAAAAGGTGTATCCTTTAAGACGTTGTAATGGATATCAAAAACGACCATGTTTGTACTATCATATGGGACAATGCTTGGGTGCTTGTTTTAAAGAAGTTCCACAATCCGAGTATGAAAAGCAAATCAAAAAGATAAAGTCGTTTTTAAATGGAAATGTAAGTAAAATAAAAAAAGAACTTGAACAAAAAATGGAAACTGCATCCGAGAATTTAGAGTTTGAAAGGGCAGCTGAAATAAGAGATCAAATTCACTATGTTGAAATGACAGTTGAAAAACAAAAAATCATTAGTAATGATAATACACCGCGTGATTTATTTGCTTTTTACATGAATAAAGGTTGGTTATCTTTACAAATTTTCTCTATTAGACAAGCACGTTTGATGAAACGTGAAAAACGACTATTTCCATGTATAGACACGCCTGAAGCTGAGCTAGAATCTTTTATTTTACAGTTTTATAATCAAAAAAACCGTATTTTACCTAAAGAAATTTTAGTTCCTTCAGGGATGGATAAAGAAACATTAAGTGAAATTTTAGGTATTCCAGTTAAAACACCACAACGAGGACAAAAGCGTGATTTACTAGAAATGGCACAGAAAAATGCTAAGTTAGTGTTGGAAGAAAAATTCCGTTTACTTGAATTGGATGAAAGAAAGACAACTGGGGCTATGAATGAAATAACAGATGCGTTAGGATTGCCTAATGGTCATAGAATTGAAGCATTTGATCATTCTCATTTACAAGGAGAAGATTTAGTATCCGCGATGGTTTGTTTCATTGATGGGAAACCAGAAAAAACAGAATATCGAAAATATAAGTTAAAAAATGTTGACCATGCTGATGAAGCTGCTAGTACAAGAGAAGTTATTTATCGTAGATATAGTAGACTTTTGAAAGAAAAAGCTAATTTACCTGATTTAATATTAATGGACGGTGCAAGTATTCAAATTAATGCCGCGGTTGATGTGTTACATAATCAATTAGGTATTGATATTCCTGTAGCAGGAATGGTAAAAAATGATCGCCATAAAACTGCTGATTTAATGATGGAAAATGATGAAAAGATTGGTTTAGATCCTAAAAGTGAAGGCTTTTATCTACTACAAAGAATTCAGGATGAAGTTCATAGATTTGCGATTACTTTCCATCGCCAAGTTCGATCAAAAAATTCATTAGCTTCACGCTTAGAAAGAATTCAAGGAGTAGGTCCTAAAACGAGAATTAAGTTATTAAGAAATTATGGTTCTCTGAAGAATATTTCTGCAGCTTCAGTAGAGGATTTGGAAAGCTTAGGTATTTCTAAAAAAGTGGCTCAGACAATTAAGTTAAGCTTGAAAAACCAAAGTTAGAAAATGCTTTGACCTAAGAGAAGATAATTGGTATATTTAAGATTGATTAACTTATTGATGAAATAGAATAATAAATATGCAATATAGTTAGATATATAAGGAAAGGCGATTAAATAAATGTTTGTAGATCAAATAAAAATTGAAGTAAAAGCCGGAAAAGGTGGCGACGGTATGGTTGCTTTCCGCCGTGAAAAGTATGTTCCTAATGGTGGACCTGCTGGTGGTGACGGTGGTAAAGGCGGAAGCATTATTTTAAAAGTAGACCAAGGTTTACGTACATTAATGGATTTTAGATATCACCGTATTTTTAAAGCAAAACCTGGTCAAAATGGCATGATCAAGGGAATGTATGGTCGTGGTGCAGACGATACCTATATTAGTGTTCCTCAAGGTACAACAGTTACAGATGCTGAAACTGGAGAATTGTTAGGTGATTTAGTTGAAGCAGACGATGAATTAGTTGTAGCTAAAGGTGGCCGTGGTGGTCGTGGTAATATTAAGTTTGCTAGTCCTAAAAATCCAGCTCCAGAAATTGCTGAAAATGGTGAACCTGGCGAAGAAAGAAAATTAAAACTAGAACTTAAAGTGTTAGCCGATGTTGGTTTAGTAGGTTTCCCTTCTGTTGGTAAATCTACTTTACTTTCAGTTGTAACAAGTGCTAAGCCAAAAATTGCTGAATATCACTTTACAACTTTGGTTCCTAATTTGGGTATGGTTCGTCTAGATGATGGTAGAGATTATGTTATGGCTGACTTACCTGGATTAATTGAAGGTGCTTCTCAAGGTGTAGGTTTAGGTATTCAGTTCTTACGTCATGTTGAAAGAACTCGTGTTATTTTGCATTTGATTGATATGTCGGGTGTAGAAGGTAGAGATCCATATGATGATTTTGTCAAAATTAATGAAGAATTGAAGGTATATGATCCAACTTTACTTGATAGACCACAAATCGTAGTAGCAAGTAAGATGGATATGCCAGACAGTGCTAAGAATTTGGCAGAATTCAAAGTCAAGTTAGCTAAGGATAAGACTTTAAAACAAGTACCAGAAGTTATGGAAATATCTTCCCTAACTCATCAAGGGTTGAAAGAGTTAACACATAGAACAGCTGATGTACTAGAATCTACTCCTAAGTTTGAAACATTGGCAGAAAAAGAACAAGCAAGCAAGGTTTACACCTTTAAAGAAGATGAACCAGCATTCAAGATTACACGTGATTCTGACGCAACTTGGGTACTTTCAGGTGAAAAATTGGAACGTCTATTTAAGATGACTAACTTTAACCATGATGAAAGTTTAATGAGATTTGCTCGTCAATTGCGTGGAATGGGTGTAGATGATGCCCTACGCGAACGTGGTGCTAAAGGTGGAGATTTGGTAAGAATCGAAGACTTTACTTTTGAATTTGTAGAATAATAATCATGCTTAAGTAGGGGTAATGGAAAAATGAGAAGATTAAAAAGAAGCCGATACATTACGGGATTTGACGGTATTCGAACGCTGGCAGTTATTGCAGTTATTTTCTATCATTTGTTTCCTTACGCAATGCAAGGCGGCTTGATGGGAGTTTCTATATTCTTCGTTATTTCTGGATATTTAATAACTGATTTGTTGTTACAAGAATGGGAACAAAATCGAAAAATTGATGTCAAAGCTTTTTATATTAGGCGTATGAAAAGGTTGTATCCAGGATTGATAACAATGTTAGTTGGAACGATAGCGTATATAACTTTGTTTCAAAAAGAGTTATTGGCTCATATTCGAATGGTTTTTCTGACAAATTTGACCTCAATATATAATTGGTATCAAATTCATACAGGTCAATCATATTTTGATAAATTTGCGATTCAGTCTCCTTTTACACATTTATGGTCGTTATCTATTGAAGGACAATTCTATTTGTTTTGGCCTTTATTGATTATATTAATGTGTAAATACTTACCTAAGAAAAGTGTTAGATTCTTTCTGTTAATAGGATTGAGTTTACTATCAGCTTTAGAAATGATGCTTTTATTTAAGGTAGGTAGTGATCCTTCACGTGTTTACTACGGAACAGATACACGTGTATTTTCGATATTAATAGGTGCAGCTTTAGCAATTGTTTGGCCAAGTAGTAAGTTAAGTCAAAAACTTCCTGATGAGAGTCGACGACTTCTTAACATAACAGGTATTGTGTGTGCTTTATTAGTAATATTATCATTCTTTAAAATGAATGGTGAAAGAGCTTTTGTATATCATGGTGGGATGTACTTATTTTCAATAATCTC
Source organism: Ligilactobacillus sp. UO.C109 (assembly GCF_026847815.1). Classification (NCBI taxonomy): domain Bacteria; kingdom Bacillati; phylum Bacillota; class Bacilli; order Lactobacillales; family Lactobacillaceae; genus Ligilactobacillus; species Ligilactobacillus sp. UO.C109. The sequence goes on from NZ_JAPSFH010000027.1 coordinate 166,412, forward strand.
TGCAATACTTGTCGCAACAGTAGCACATCCGGGAGCCAATATGAATACCTGGTTTACTAATCCAGTTTTTACATGGATAGGTAGGCGTAGCTATGGAATTTATATTTATCAGTATCCAGTGATGGTTTTCTTTGAGTCAAAAGTTAAGAATATTGCTGCACATCCTTGGTTGTATGGATTAATAGAAATAGCAATAATACTTGCTATAAGTGAATTATCTTATAGATATATTGAGATACCTTTGAAAAACTTTGATTACAGTCAAACTCTAATCAAAGTTAAACAAGTCTTTAAACGAGATAAATCACATTTAAATTCCAAAATTGGTGTAGCTGTGGGAGCAATTGTATTTTTGATTGCTGGTGCTGGTTTAGTGCAACAGCCAACTAAGAAACCACAGGATAATGCTTTGGCAAAACAAATTAAAGAAAACAATGCCAAAGTTAAAAAGAGAAATTCTGAATTAAAGAGTGGCAAAAAGCAATCAACTGAACAAGTTTCCTCATCTTCTAGTTCTGAAGTGAAGAAGTATCAGTTAACCGCTGCTCAAGCTGATAAAGCAAGAAATATGAAGATTACAGCAGTAGGAGATTCTGTATTAGCTGATGGAGCTAGTTCATTACAAGAAATTTTCCCTAACATGTATATCGATGCTAAAGTTGGTAGGCAGTCAGCTGAAGCAGCAAAGATAGTACAACAATTAGCGCAAACTGGAAAATTGGAACAAACAGTGTTGATAAGTGAGGGCACAAATGGTGCTTTTATGGGACATGAAATTCAAGATATTATGAATGCTGCTGGTAAAGATCGCCAAGTATATTGGATTAATGTTCATGTACCAACAAGACGTTGGCAAGATCAAGTGAATCAAGATTTGGCATCAGCTAGCAAAAAGTATAAGAATTTACATATAATTGATTGGTTTAGCTATAGCCAAAATCACGCTGATTGGTTCTACAATGATAACGTTCATCCTAATCCACATGGCTTGGAATATTATGGTAGTTTTGTTGCTAAAAAAATAGTTAAATAAAATCTTACATACTCTATAATTGTTAGATAAAATCTGACAGTTATAGGGTATTTTTATTGAAATAAAAAAACAATCCTTATAGAAGGCAAGGATTGTCAAAAAATAAATTTTTAGTTTTTAGCCTTACTTGGTACAACAAGAAATCCTACTAATAGGATTCCAATAACTGCAACAAATGCAGCTGATAATACGTTACCTGCTAGGTAAATACCCATAGCAACAGTTGCAAACATACCAACAATTGTAAAAATAATTCCTAAACGTTGAACTAGATTTAATTCCTGGAAATCTTTACGGAAACCAATTTCTAAAAGAAATGCACCGATAAGGGCCATTGTACCGAATAGAATGTGTCCAAATAACATCATAGTATTCACCAACCTTTAATAAATTGTACAAAATAAGTATAACATGAATTATTTATCCTCTACAATATAAAAATATTACTGAGTTTCTTTATTATTTTTTTGCAGCAGATATAAAGGTTTATATGCCAATTCTAATTCAGATTGGGAAATTTTAAATGACATAAGTGGGAGAGTATAATTTTCTTTCTCAACATCTCTAACCCTTAATTCAGCCTTTTTTGGATATTTTTTTAGAATGCTTAATAATTCAGAGAGGGTAACTAATTCTGGAGAAGGAGAAATAAGGATTGTATTAGCATCTTTTACAGTGACTTTTCCAGAGATAATATTTTTATGATCAAATTCTTGAGTAATAACTAATTTAGGATTTAAGAAATCGGTAGCAGTAATGAAATCTATTATACGCATATTAATTCTCCTCTAGTTTGAAAGTAAAGTATATTATCTATTATAAGATATTTTGAAAAATTTTGAGAAACTTTAAATTGATACTCATTAATGATAGAATTAAGAAGATACTGTCTAATTAGTTAATGGTGAGGATGAAAGATAAATGGAATTAGAATTTTTAGGAACAGGTGCTGGATCACCTTCTAAGAGTAGGAATGTATCCGCAGTTGCATTAAAATTATTGGATGAAATCAAAAAGATTTGGTTGTTTGATGTAGGCGAAGGAACACAACACCAAATTTTAAATACAACAATTCGTCCACGTAAGATTGATAAAATATTTATAACTCATATGCATGGTGATCATATTTTTGGATTACCTGGCTTTTTGAGTAGTCGTTCATTTCAAGGCGGCGAAAAAATGGGACCATTAACAATTTATGGACCTAAAGGAATTTCTGATTTTGTTAATATTAGTTTAAAGGTTAGTCAAACAAAATTATCGTATGAATTAAATTTTGTAGAACTTGAAGAAGAAGGTTTACTTTTAGAAAATAATAGATTTAAAGTTTACGCTTATAAATTAGATCATCGTATTGAATGTTGGGGCTACAGAATTGAAGAAAAGGATTATCCAGGTGAATTACAAGTTGAAAAACTTAGAGAAGCTAGAATTCCATCTGGACCAATCTATGGTCGTCTTAAAGCTGGAGAAGTAGTAACACTTGAAGATGGTAGAACTATAGATGGGAAAGACTTTATAGGTAAAGCTAAGAAAGGTCGAATTGTAACGGTTTTAGGTGATACTAGACAAACACCTAACTTGAAATTACTTGCTAAAGATGCTGACGTGTTAGTTCATGAAAGTACTTTTGGTAAGGGTGAAGGGAAATTAGCACGTAATTATCATCACTCAACTTGTGTTCAAGCAGCTACTTTAGCTAAAGAAGTAGGTGTAAAACAATTACTGTTAACTCATATTTCAGCTCGTTATGTAGGTAAGATGGTGAAAGTTTTAGAAAAAGAAGCTAAGAAAGTATTTCCAAATACTAAGGTTGTTAAAGATTTTGATACCTTTAATATTCCTTTTCCTGAAAGAAAGGACGATGAGCAATGAAAAATTATAAAAGTTTAAAAGACTTAACTAATAAAGTTGTGTTGATAACTGGAGCATCAGGTGGTTTAGGTGAACAAATAGCTTATCAAGTAGCTAAAAAGGGTGCAATAGTTGTAGCTTGTGCACGTCGTAAAGAAAAGTTAGATGTAGTTGTAGAAAATTGTCAAAATTTGTCTAAGAGATTAGCATATGCATACCAACTAGATATTTCCAAGCCAGAAGAAGTAGAAAAAGTTGTTAATGAGGTAGAGGAAGAAGTGGGACCTGTCTCAGTTTTAATTAATAATGCTGGCTTTGGACTAATGGAAGACTTCCTTGATTTTGATATGGATAGAGCAGAAGCGATGTTCAGAGTAAATGTTTTAGGATTAATGTATGCTACTAAATATGTAGCTACAAAAATGGCTGAAAGACAAGTAGGTGCAATAATTAATATTGCTTCTATGGCTGGCAAAATAGCTACACCTAAATCAACTGTCTATTCTGCAACTAAATTTGCAGTGCTAGGCTTTTCTAATGCTCTACGTTTGGAATTGAAACCATTGGGAATTTCAGTAATGACCGTAAATCCTGGACCTATCAGAACAGAATTCTTTGATAAAGCAGATAAAACACATAATTACCTAAATTCTCTAGGAAATATAGTTTTAGACCCAGAGGAAGTAGCTTATAAAATTGTTTCAAAGATTGGAACTAGTCGACGTGAAGTGAATTTACCATATTACATGGAAGTTGCTCATCACTTATATGAAGTCTTCCCACATATGGCTGATTATTTAACAGGTGGTATTTTTAACAAGAAATGAGGAAAAACTCTTGATTGATGCTAAAAAAGAATGGCAAGAAATTGAATTATCAGAAAATGAACATCTTGATGAATTAATTGAAGAAACAGGTTTTCCTAAGATAGTTTTACAAATATTAATAGAAAGAGGATACGATTCTCTTGAAGCTATTAACAATTTTTTAGATCCAGATGCTCGTGGATTGTACGATCCTAATTTTATGCATGATATGGAACTAGGTGTAGATAGAATTCAACAAGCAATCATGAATGGTGAAAAAATAGTCATTTATGGAGATTATGATGTTGATGGAATCACAAGTACTGCCCTTATGTACGAAACTCTTGAAGAATTAGGAGCAGAAGTTGAATATTATATACCTGATAGATTTAAAGATGGCTATGGTCCAAATGTGGAAGCCTATAAGCGTTTGATTGATGAAGGTGTTAGTTTAATTGTAACCGTGGATAATGGGGTAGCTGGACATGAAGCCATTGATTATGCAAATCAACATGGAGTAGATGTAGTCATAACAGATCATCATGAGTTGCCCGAAACTTTGCCAGATGCATATGCGATTATTCATCCTCGTCATCCTGAAGGCGATTATCCTTTTGGTGAATTATCTGGAGTAGGTGTGGCTTTTAAGGTGGCAGCTGCTTTACTAGAAGAATTGCCACAAGATGTATTAGATTTAGTTGCTTTAGGAACCGTAGCTGATTTGGTTTCTCTAACTGGTGAAAATAGAATCTTAGTTAAGTATGGTCTGCAATTGTTACAACAAACAATGCGTCCTGGATTGCAAAGTTTATACAAAGTAGCTGGGATAGAAGTCCCTACAATTACGGAAGAGACAATTGGTTTTTCACTTGCTCCACGTTTAAATGCATTAGGAAGAATGGAAAATGGGAGTTTAGGGGTAGAATTACTAACTACTTTAGATGGGGAAAGAGCTGAAGAGTTAGCAAAAACTACCAACCAATTAAATATAAAAAGGCAAGAAGAAGTTAATAAAATCGTTGAAGAAGCAGTGGCACAATTAGCTAATAAATCCGAAAATCATTTAGTCAATGTAGTGGCTGGAAATAACTGGCATGAAGGTGTAGTGGGCATCGTGGCAAGTAGGTTAGTCGATATGACTGGCAAACCTTCTTTAGTTCTTAGCATTGATGAAAAAACAGGTATTGCTAAAGGCTCAGGAAGATCCATTGAAGCATTTCAAATGTTTGATGCCTTAGATAGTCATCGAGATATTCTCATGAAATTTGGAGGACATCATATGGCTTGTGGCTTGTCTCTAGATAAGGAGAAGTTGTCAGATTTACAACAAGTTGTTGATGAAGAAGGAAAGAAACAAGGAATTGAGCATGCTACAAAACCGGTAGTAAAAGTCATTCCTGTTAATTTAGATGATGTTAATTTGGATTTAGAAGCACAATTAGAAGCTTTAGCACCATTTGGTACAGATAATCCTCGTCCTGTTTTTGAATTCAAAGATTACAAAGTGAATACAGTTCAGGCGATTGGGCAACAAAAAAATCATCTTAAACTTCAATTGCAATCCAATAACTCTCAAGTAGATGCTTTGGATTTCGGAATTGGTAGTAAAAAAATTTCTGAAATTGAGCGAAATAAAAATTCAGTTCGTTTGATAGGAACTTTGGGAAAAAATGTTTGGCAAAGTAGAGTTAATCTTCAAATTATGGTAGAAGATATTTTATTGGATGATAGTAATACTGGCACAGTTGTTGAGATTCAACGAAAAAATAAATTAACTAAGTCAATGTTTCAACAAAAAGCAACATATGCTTTCTTTGATAAAAAACTATATAATCAAGTAATGCCATATCTAGCAGATAGTAGTGAAACTTATTTATATAATTTTAGCGATGATAAGAAGTTAAATTGTGATACGTTGGTTGTGGTAGATTGCCCAGATAATATAGAAAAATTAAAGTCTCTACTTGCTAAAGCAACTGTTAAGCATTTTATTTTTGTTGGTTATACTAGAGAAAATACTTACTTAAATGGCTTGCCAACTAGAGAACAGTTTGGTAGACTATATAAGTTCTCGCAAACACACACTAATGTAAATATAAGAAGAGATTTACAGAAATTAGCGGACTACTTAAAATTAAAACGTGAACTTTTAGTTTTTATGATTAATGTGTTTTTTGAAGCGGAATTTGTTAAAATAGAAAATGGGTTAATGAGTGGAAACACAAATATAACTCCGCATAGTTTAGAAGATACAAATTCATATCAAGCATATTTACAAAAAATGAAAGCACAAAAATCGCTAATATACAGCAAATCAACAGATTTACAGAAGTGGATATTAAAGTATCTTGATGAAAATAATTAGAGCTGAAAAGGAGAAATTTTAATGGCTTTAGATTTAAGAAACTATATTGCAAGTATTGAAAATTATCCAGAAGAAGGAATTGTATTTAGAGATATTTCTCCATTAATGGCAGATGGTGAAGCTTATCGCCAAGCTACTGACCGCATCGTTCAATTCGCTAAAGATAAGGGCGTTGAAATGATTGTTGGACCAGAAGCACGTGGCTTTATCGTTGGTTGCCCTGTAGCTTATGAATTAGGTGTAGGCTTTGCTCCAGCACGTAAGAAGGGTAAGCTACCTCGTGAAACAGTTAAGGCTGATTACTCATTAGAATATGGTACAGCTTCACTTTATATGCACAAAGATGCAGTTAAACCAGGACAAAAAGTTTTAGTTACAGATGATTTATTAGCAACTGGTGGTACAATCGGCGCAACAATTGACTTAGTTGAACAACTTGGTGGCGTGGTTGTAGGTTGTGCATTCATCATTGAATTGGAAGATCTACATGGTCGTGACAAGATTAAGGGTTACGATACTTTAGCTTTAATGAAATACTAAATCTTAGTATAGAAACAATAAAAGACCAATATATCAATTCTTCATTTGTGAAGATAGATATATTGGTCTTTTTAATTATTTATGAACTTTTCTTCTTACCATTCCAGGAATAAATAGCAACATCAATGAAATAACTGATACCACAAGTCCTTGATAAAGATATGGGGGAGTAAAGGTTAATTTTACTTGATGCTTGCCTTTAGAAATAGGGAATCCAATAAATGTTTGTTGGATCTTATAAGTAGGAACCTCTTTTCCATCAACATAAGCTTTCCATCCATCATTATAAGGAATAGTAGTTGCAAACCATTGATTTGACTTAACAATATTAATGGTTCCATTTAATGAAGTTGACGAATAATCTTGTATCTTCCAAGAATATTTTTTAATTTGAGTTAGCTTTTGCTTTACTAAATTATTATCTAGTTGATATAGAACAAAATTATTCAACCAAAGATTATCTTTTTTAAATTTAGCAGTAATAGAGATTTTTTTACCTTTATCGTTATTTGCGACATTCACAAGAGTTGTATGTCTAAAAGTAGAATAATTATGAAGTACGCGATCATTAATTAGAAACTCGACATTGTCATTATCAAGTGAAGTACCCAATGTAAGATAATAAGAATTATTGGTTGTCGGAATGAATTCAAAAGTAATACTTGCATCCTTACTTTTATCAATTTTTTTAAAATCTGAGTTAGTTAAAGTTGTTTTTTCTGCGGTATTAGTAAAAATAACTTTATTAAAGTTCATGGCTGTAAAATAAGTCGTTCCAGGCATTGAACTAGATGCAGCGTTAAGCCAATTAGATTGATAAATAACGGGATTGTCAAACAAACGTTGCATCTTTGAAATAGTAGATCCTGCACTATAACCAATACTTGTAGCATATGGATTTTGATAAATTGAAGTACGAGGATTATTTTTTAGTAGTTGATATGAGCTTAAATCACTACGCTCTGAAGTTTGGATTAAAGGATAACCGTGACTGCTACCTTCAGTAACTTCGTTATTATTTTTAGGAGCAATAGCATATTTCATATCAAGTAAACCATCAGTTATCAGACTGCCATTAGAATAAGTAACATAGTTATCACCATCTGGTTGGCCAATCATACCATAAAAATCTGGAATATTCTTTTCTAGAGCAGAACTGAAATATGCACCAGCATTAAGATTATGTGTTATACCATCATTTTTAGTTCTAGAATAAATTTGAGCAGTTCTATAAAAGCTAGAATCATGGCGATGTAGCCAAGAACTATCAGCAGTAAGTGCAGTTGTTGGATCTGCAAATTCGCGTTTGGATAAATAGCTAATATTATTCAGAGAAAAAATCATATTGGCAGACATTTCAGATACGGCTACTAGGAAAAGTAACAGAAACTTAATGATGCTTCTGTCATTAGTACTATTAATACTTAAAAGTAGTAAAACTAAAAATGCAAAGGTAGCAGAAAAAATTAAAGTCTCAGTAGTAGCATAGTTGAATTTTTTAACATTAATCCATACATAGGAAATAATACCGACTTCTATGAAGAATAAAAGGAAAATTTTCCATGGCTTAACATTAACAATGAAATTAGTGATACCTTGACTTCCCAAGAAAAGCATCCAAAAACTTACAATAAAGGTAAATCTATATGGATACCAAACCGGAAATTGCATTCCATGCCAAAATAAATCTAGTGGTTCAAAGCACATTGAAACTGTAAAGAAAATACTGATTAAAAATGCACTTATTCTGGATTTGATTGTATTTTGACGATTAAAGAAGTACAAAATAAAGGCAAACAATGCAAGACTACCAATAAAAATATTAGGAAACCCAGATGGCATTTGATCAAAATTAAATGAACCAATCGTTAATTTTGATAACATTTTAAGTGGATTATATTCTAATTTAGCTTGAATCGAGCTTTCTGTGTATTGGCCTTTACTGCTAGTAAGGGTTATCGCAGTAGGAATTAAAATAACAGCAGCAATGCCCCCTGCTAGAATTGATCGACTTGCAAATAACCAAGTTCTAGATAGAAATTCCCTGAATTTGGTAGTATATGTTATCTGGTACCAAATAAAGAATAAAACTAGGAAGATACACACCATATATGCCATGTAATAATTATCTATAAGCATCAATGCAAGTAAAAGAGGATAGGCCTTCATCTTACGTTTTTCCATTAAATCATAGAAACTAGCAATAATTAGAGGAAGTAAAATAGCCGCATCCATCCATAATAAATTAAGTTGGTTAACAACATTCCACGCCATTAAAGCATAACTAATTGAGAATGTAGGTATCATCCAACCTTTTTGTAATTTTCTTTTAGATAAAAGATACGCAAAAGATAGGCCACAAAAACCATATTTCAAGAGAGTAACGACTAAAACTCCAGCGGCAATCGATTTACCGGGGAAGAAGATGAATAATAAATTAAATGGACTAAGTAGGTAATAAGCCCATTCTCCAATCATTTCACCACCAATAGCTTTTGAGAAAGAGTAGAAGAAACTCCCAGGATGATGAAGTAAGGTTTCTCTAAAAAAAGCAAAGAAGTCTACATATTGCTGTCCTAGGTCAACAGTTAGAATTGTGCTCGAACCAAATGGATACATATGACGAGCAATAAAATAGGCTAACATTATGACAATAGGGCCAAAAAAGCTAAGTAAAAATGGATATTTATTATTTATAAAAGATTTCATTTTAATCCACATGATAAAAAAGAATCCTTTCTGTTAAAGAATATAATATCTATAGAATATCATAGGTAAAGAGTAGGTAAAAGATAGTAAGTAATATCTTAACCTTTTAGAAAATTTTAACGGAATTTATGCCCAAAATTGTGATAGTATGGTAGGATAGAGAATGGATTTAAATATAATTATCATAGTAAGGTTAAACTTTTGGAATTATATTTGTTAGTCGCAATTTTTTCCAAAATAGATAGGAGAAATTAAAGTGAAATTTTTACGCAGTTCACGGAGAAATAGACGGAATAGTAATCAAAATTCATTAATTCCGTTTAGATTAAATTTTCTCTTTGTTATTGTATTTTTATTATTTGCAGCATTGATTGCTCAGTTAGCATATTTACAAATTGTTAATGGACAGAAATTTTCAAGTGAAGCAGCAAATAATGATACTTATACTGAAACCACTAATGTTCAACGTGGGATGATGTATGATTCAACAGGTAAGTTAATTGTTGGTAATAATTCTTCAAGAGCAATTACCTATACAAAACCCCTTGGCGTTACGAATCAAAAAATGAGAGCAATTGCTGATGAATTGGTAAAATTTGTATCTATCAAAACAGATTCATTAACGAGTGGGATGAAGGCTGAATATTATCTAGCTAATGTAAAGAATTATGATGCTGTAAAAGAGCATATTAAAAATGCTGATAGTTTAGATAGTAGTGAGTTGAATCGTCTAATGATCACTTATGTTAGAAAGCATGGTCTAGTTTCTGATATGACTAATAAGGAAAAAGAAGCAGCAATCGTTTATAACAAGATGAGTGGTGCTTATTCTCTATCAAGTGTTTATATTAAGACTAGTGGTGTTAGCGATACTGAAATGGCTGAAGTTGGGGAAAATCTTTCTTCAATGCCTGGAATAAAGATTGGAACAGATTGGACACGTAGTTACCCAGATGGAACATCGATAAAGAATTTAGCTGGGACTGTAACAACTGAAAAACAAGGTTTGCCAGATGATTCTATTAATACTTTCTTAGCTCAAGGATATTCAAGAAATGATAGTGTTGGTTCAAGTTATTTAGAAAAACAATATCAGGATGTCCTAAAGGGTACTAAGAAAACCACCAAAGTATTTACTCAAAACGGTAAAATCACTAAAGAAGTTGAACAATATGGTGGACAAGCCGGTGATGATGTTCAGCTAACAATTAATGCTAAATTCCAACAAGATATGCAAAAAATAATGGATAGCGCAGTTGCTGGATTAGGTGGTTATTCAAATGGTGGTTATGCAGTAGCGATTAATCCACATACTGGTGGCATTTATGGTATGGCCGGTGTTTATCGTGACCCTAACACTGGTAAGACAACTGTTGATCCTGCTGGGGCAATTAATCAATCTATTACTATGGGGTCGGTTGTTAAGCCAGCTACGATTATTGGAGCTTTGAAGTCAGGTGTTATTACACCTGATAATAATGTATTGACTGATATGCCAATCAAAGTTAAAGATACGCCAGTCAAGGGATCATGGTTTAATAAGAGTGGTGGAGCTAATGTGGCTTTAACTGCTTCTGATGCTTTGATGGTTTCTTCTAACTCGTACATGATGCAACTTGCTATGAAGGAAGCAGGATTTAAGTATAGTTATGGTGCAACCTTAACTATGCCAACCTCAATTTTTAAGAAATTAAGAAATAACTTTAATGAGTTTGGCTTGGGTGTAAGAACAGGGATTGATTTACCTGGTGAAGTTTCTGGATTGGAAGGTAAGAGTACAGCTAAATATATTGGTAGTGCCCTTGACCTTTCTTATGGGAACTATGATTCTTACACAACAATTCAATTAGCCCAATACGCTTCCATTTTGGCTAATAAAGGTTATAAAATTCAACCACATTTACTACAATCAATCAGAGCAAATGGCAAAGATGGTAAGATGGGTGCTGTAAAATATGAAGTTAAGCCTAATATCACGGGCGTGATAGATGTTCCAGATTCTTATTGGGATATTATTCACAGTGGTATGTATAAAGTAGTACACGGAACTAGTCAATATGCAACTGGTACAGCAATGAAGGATATTAATCCAGCCATTGCAGCTAAAACAGGTACTGCTGAAACTGTTTATAAGAATACTGATACAATCACATTAAGTGCTATTAGTTATGCTCCTTATGATGATCCACAAGTAGTAGTGGTTGTAGCTTTCCCAAATCTTGCTAGTGATAAAAGTAGTGTTAACATGAATACCTTGAAGAGTATTTATGAAGCATACTGGAAAGATGTTCAATCTAGCGATGGATATAAAACATCTAAATAATAGTTGATGCTATTTATTACTTAGACTTTTTGAGTTATGTATGCTACAATGATTTCGAAAAGTTAAACCAAAAGAGGTGAGAAGATTTTTTCTTCTCATCTCTTTTTTAGGTGCTTGAATTTCTATTTGGTAATAGCTATAATTGTCGTAATTTATGTTGAGACGGGTGAATTTATGGACTTTTATACATTAACATATCTTCAGGAACAAAATAATGTAGCACAATTTGTCCAATATGGAATTGTTGTAATTATCTTTTTAGTTCTAATTGTAGCGACAATTTTGTATATAAAAGATAAATTTCAAACTAAATATCGTGATTTAAGTATTATCATGGCACTGATATTACTTTTTATGGCAGGAATAAACTTTACTGAATATCAAAATGGCAGAAATACAAGTGTTCAAGCTGCAGAAGCAACAACTTTTTTGAAATCTATTTCTGAGGAATATCACGTTAAAAAAGATCAAGTTGCTATTAACGCACGTGGATTATCAGATGGGATAATTGTGAAAATTAATAAAAAATTTTATAAAGTCAATTTAAGTTCTGATCAAACTAATTATGTACTTGTTCGGACACATCTTATAAATCAAAAAGTTAAGATACATAGATAGAGGTGAAGAACAGAATGGATTATTATTTACCAATTATTATTAAATTTGTATTGGGACTATTGGTATTTATTTTACAGATAAATCTAACAGGTAAAGGAAATTTAGCACCTTCGACTGCTTTAGATGCTGTTCAAAATTATGTACTTGGTGGAATTATTGGAGGAGTAATATACAATGAAAATATCACTATTTTACAATTTGTTATGGTTCTGATTGTTTGGACTATAATCGTATTAACTCTAAAGTTCTTTAAAGATCATAATCGTTTTATTCGTAATATCATTGATGGACAACCGGTAACTTTAATTAAAAATGGCAAAATTAGAGTAGAAGAATGTTTAAAACATGGGATATCAGCAAATGATTTAATGTTCAAGTTAAGAAACAAAGGGATTTATGAAGTTGCTAAAGTAAAAAGTGGAATCTTAGAACAAGATGGGCAGCTAACGGTTATTGAATTTAGTGATAAAGATCATGTTCGTTATCCGCTTATAAGTGATGGACAGTTAAATGTTGATGTATTGGAACTTATTAACTAAGATGAAGAATGGTTAATAGGTAAATTGAACAAAATAGGTTATAAAGATTTAAGTGAAATATACATAGCTGAATATGTAAACGGTGACTTGCGTATTGTAAGTTATCCCAAATAGAGATCGTACATTTATCGTATAGAGATAATTGTACGATTTTTTAATTAAACTTCACAAAAAATTCAAAAAACTATCACGGAATATTTATGTATAAATGATATTGACAAAATAGCGTGGGGGGAGGTAGAATGAGGGTGTTATATAGGTACCATATAACATTCCGATTAGGAGGGATAAATTATATGTTTTCTAAGAATAATAAAAAAATGATAGCAGAGCGTAGTGCAGAGAGAACTCTCAAATACGGTCTAGTAAAATTAAATGTGGGGTTAGCATCTGTCTTATTAGCAACAGGTTTGACATTTGCTGGAGGCCAAGCTGCTAGTGCTGATACAGTTACAACAAATACTGAAGCACAAACAACAGAAGTAGCACCAGGCCAAAATGATGCAGCAACATCAACAACAGAAACAACAAACAAGGCTGATGCAGCAACACAAACAGAAAACCAAGGCCTTACAAAAGAATCAGCAACAGAATCTTTGAAGGATGCTAAAGCTACTCAAGATAAGGCACAAGGTGAAGTTACAGAAGCTACAAAGAATGTAGAAGATGCAACTACTGTTCGTAACGATGCAAAAGATGTTGAAGCATCTGCTCAAAAAGACTTAGATGCTTCACTTCAAGCAAAGAAGGATATTCCAGCCGCAACAGACAAAGTTAAAGAAGATAGTGCAGCTTTAGATAACGCAAGAGATGATGTTGATAAAGCACAAGATAACACAGAAGTTGCTAGAGAAGCAGAAAATACTGCAGTCGTAAATGAAAACGTTACCCAAGAAAAGGTTAATGCACAACAAAAGACTGTTGATGACTTAAAACCAGCTGCTGATCAAGCAACTGCAGCACAAAATACTGCAAAAGCAGCAGATGACATCGTTTCAGATCAAGCTGCAATCCAAAAAGATACAGAAGATGAAGCAAACTTACAACAAGTTGTAAAGGAAGCTCAAACAACTGTAAATAACTTAGTAGAAACAGCTCGCCAAGCTGCTGAAACAGAAACTCAAGCAGTTGACGCTTTGAAGAAAGCAAAAGAAGCAGAAGTATCTGCTCAAACAAATGTTGATGCTACACGAACAGCATTGAAGGATGCTACTGCACAAGCAGACAAAGATAAGGCAGCATTAGAAGAAGCTCAAAAAGCTGGTGATGCAGCAAGAGCTACTGTTAAGGGATGGGAAGATAAGATTGCTCAATGGCAACAATTCCTTGTAGACGAAAAGGATACTTCTTCAAGTGAACACTTAAATAACTTGAAGAAAGGTATTGCAGCTATGAAAGTTCGCTTAGGTCAAGCACAAGATGCAGTTGCAGAAGCTCAAAAGGCTATTGATTCTGCATTAGATGTTTATGGTGCAAGCCGTGCTAAGCAAACAAAAGCTGAAGAAACTTTAACAAAAGCAAATGCTGCATTAGCAATTGCTAAGATGTCAACAGCTGCAGCACAAACAAAAGAAAAAGCAGCAGCTAAGAGCAATGCTGAAGCACAAGCAGCTCTTGAAGCAGGTAAAGCTGCATTAGAAAAGAGCCAAGCTGAATTAGCAAGTGTACAAGACAAGTTGGCTGCAGATAAGGATAAATTAGCTGCAGATCAAGCTAAGTACAATGACTTAAAAGCACAAAACAATTTTGCTGATGACGAAGATGTTGCAGCAGCGCAAGCAGCAGTAGACGAAGTACAAACAGCAGTAGACAAAGTTCAACCAAATGTTGACAAGGCAAATCATGCTGTACATGCACAAGAAAAAGTTGTTAAAGCAGCACAAGCAGCAGTAGATGAAGCACAAGCAAATCTAGATGCTGTAAGTGAAAAATTAGCACAATGGAAACAAGCTCTTGTAGACGAAAAAGACACTGCAACAAGTTACCACTTAGATAACTTAAAGAAGGGTATTAAAGCTCTTACAATCCGTCAAGGACAAGCACAAGATGCATTGAAAGCTGCTCAAGAAAACTTGGCAAACGAACAAGCTAAATTAGCTAAGTTCCAAGCAGTTCAAGCAAAGAATCAAGCAGCATTGGATTCTGCAAATGAAGCTTTAACAAATGCTAAGAATACATTAGCAGATACTGAAAAGAAGAATGCAGACTTTAAGGATGCTTTGGCAAATACACAAGCAATCAAAGATTACGAAGCAGCAAGTGCTACATTAGCTGAATATCAAAAAGAATTAGCTAGTGCACAAGAAGCAGTAGCTAAAGCTGAAGCAACATTTAACGAAGCACAACAAAAAGAAGATGCAGCTAAGGCAGCTTATGAAACAGCTAAAGAAACATACTTAACTGATAAAGCTAAGTTACAAGACTTAGAAGCTTTAGCAGCTAAGGAAGATGAATATGTTGTAGCATTTGAACAAGCTTCTGATAAATTGAACGAAGCACAAGCAGCTCTTGATGAAGCTCAAAAAGCATTACAAGATAAGAATGCAAGCTTGAGTGTAGCAAATGGCGAAGTTAAGTACTGGGAAGGTGTATTGGCTGCATTAGAAAGCAAGCCAGCTACATCTGATGAAGGTACACAAACAGACAAACCAGATACAGGCAAGACTGATCAAGGTACACAAACAGAAACAGATACAGATACAGATACAGATACAGGCAAGACTGACGAAAACGCCAATAAAGGTGAAGAATCAGGCAAGACTGACGAAAACGCTAATAAAGGCGAAGAATCAGGTAAGACTGACGAAAACGCTAATAAAGGCGAAGAATCAGGTAAGACTGATGAAAATGCTAATAAAGGTGAAGAATCAGGCAAGACTGATGAAGTTGCTAATAAAGACAACAACGAACCAGCTAAGACTGCAGACGAAGACAAAGTTGTTGTAAACGACGTTAAGAAAGTTGCTACAACACCTGAAAAGAAAGTTGAAGTTAAGGCAATTGCTAAGAAAGCTGAAGCTCCAAAGGCTGATGCTAAGGCAGCTACACTTCCACAAATGGGTGAAAAAGACAATAACGAAGCAGCTGTAGTAGGTCTAGGACTTGCAGGCGTTGCTGGAGCATTAGGTTTAGGTGTCTTGAATAAAAAACGTTCATAATTATTAGCTGTTATAGATAGTTATTTAATTTGAAAGTTTGAGTTATATCAGAAAAATGAGTGAAGATAATAGATAAATTTGGGGAAATTTGTCGATTGATCGGATAGAAACTCTGTATAGAGAATGATTACTATATAAGTATTAGTAATCATTAATTAAATATAGAAAACAATAACTATTTATTTTTACTTCTATCAAGGAATGTTATTGTATAGATACATTTTAGAGATAAATAATTAGTTGCAGTTTTTGGAACCGGTATGAGCTATAAACTAGGGAGAATTTATAGCAAGTACCGGTTTTTATTATGGCTAGCATTAGGTATTTGAACGTATTTTTGTTACAATTAAAAATAAATGTCTAAAGAAGGTTTTAAATATGACGATTTTTCAAGAACGTAGAAATAGGTTAAGAAATTTAATGTCACAGATGAGTGTCGATGCATATTTGATAACTAACAGGTTTAATATTTACTATCTAAGTGGTTATACAGGCGATGATGGAGTAGTTTTAGTTACTGAACAAAGTGCATATATTATTACTGATAGTCGATTTGAAGAACAAATAAAAACAGAAAATCCTGATATAGACGTAATTATTACACGTGATTATTTGGGCGAAGCACTTAATGTTGTGGCTAAGGAAAATTGTGTAGCTTTGGCATTTGAAAGTACTTTAGATTATGAATCGTTTGATTATTTAGATGAAAATGCAAGTAGTGATGTAGTAGCTTTAACTAAAGTAATTGAAAAAATGAGAGCAGTTAAGGATGAAGATGAAATTTCGACGATAAGAAAAGCTTGTCAACTCTCAAGAAAAGGTTACGAACATATTTTAACTAAAGTACATGCTGGTGTGACAGAAAAAGAAATGGCTTTAGAACTTGACTATTACCTAAGGAAAAACGGAGCTGCAGAAGCATCGTTTGAAACTATTTTTGCTAGTGGAGATCGAACAGCTTTACCTCACGCTACCTATTCTGATAAAAAAATTGCTGAAGGAGAACTGGTAACTTGTGATTTTGGATATTATTTCAATCACTACACTTCCGATATAACAAGAACTTTTGTAGTTGGTAAAGCAAGCGATGAAATAAGAAAAATATATGATATTGTTAGAGTAGCTAAAGAAAAAACAATTGAGGCAATTAAAGCAGGTATTAGTTCAAAAGAATTAGATGAAATTGGTAGAGGATATATTAAGGAACAAGGGTACGGAGAATACTTTACTCATGGTATGGGACATGGAATAGGCTTAGATATACATGAGTTACCTAATATTAGCTATAGTTATCCAGATGTCTTAGAAGCCGGTGAAATAGTCACTATTGAACCTGGTATCTACATTCCAGGATTAGGTGGAGTAAGAATTGAAGATGATATCTTAGTTACGGAAAAAGGATATGAAAATTTAACTAACTTTAAACAGGATTTGATAGAAATCAGTAATTAAGAATGAAATTATTAAAAATATCTTATGAACTAAAAATAATAACTGACAAATTAAGATGTTCATGATATTATTTAAAAAGAACAACCGTATAATAAATAATTAAGTGTTAGGATGGACATTTTAATGGAAAATAAAAAATTACACATTGCATTGTTATTTGGAGGAAACTCATCTGAACATGACGTTTCAAAACGTTCTGCACACAATATTTATGATGCTCTTGATAAAGATAAGTATGATGTATCTGTCTTTATGTTTACTAAAAAAGGTTTCTTGCTTGGTAATAAAGACTCTATGCGTATCTTTGACGGAGAAAATGAAGATGATGTTGTTGCAGAAGTTATCAAAGATGTTGATTTCTCCAACCCATTGGCAAATATCCAAAATTTAGCCGAAGTTAAAGATGTTGATGTATTTTACCCTGTTATCCACGGTAACATGGGTGAAGACGGTACAGTTCAAGGATTATTCCGTTTATTAAACAAGCCTTGGATTGGTAGTGGTGTTGCTTCTTCTGGTGTTTCATTTGACAAGGATTTGACTAAGAAATTACTTACTTTGAATGGAATCAGAAATACAAAGTATGTTTTAGTAACTCCAGAAAATAAAGCTGACTATCCATACGCTAAAGTAGCTGAAGAATTAGGTGAAACATTATTTGTAAAACCTGCTCGTCAAGGTTCTTCTGTTGGTATTCATAAAGTAAGAAATGAAGAAGAATATAATGCTGCTTTAGAAGATGGTTTTAAGTATGATTACAAGATTTTAGTTGAAGAAGCAATCAAGAATCCACGTGAAGTTGAATGTTCAGTACTAGGTAATCGTGATATCAAGGCATCCAAGTTAGGTGCAATCCGTATTCCTGAATCAGATGATTTTTATGACTACAACAATAAATTCGTTGATGCATCTGGTGTGGTATTTGAGATGCCTATCAAGTTACCAGAAAAATTAACTAAAGAAATCCAACAAATGTCCTTAGATGCATTTAGAGCATTGGATAACCGTGGTTTAGCTCGTATGGACTTCTTAGTTGATGAAAATGATGTTCCATACTTTGGTGAAGTAAATACTTTACCAGGCTTTACAAACATTTCCTTATATCCACAATTATGGGAAGTTTCAGGCATTAGTTATAGCGAATTAATTGATCAATTGATCCAATTAGCTATTGATGAATTTAATGATAACGCTAAGATTCACTATGACTTTACAGAATTAGGAACAGAAAAAGTGGGTAAGAAGATTATCGGTGAATAATCTTATATAATATTTTAGAAGCAATCATGGCTAACAAAGCTATGGTTGTTTTTTTATAGTAAAAACAGAACTTATTTTCGTTTTTGTGCTAAAACTTTAAAAAGTTAGCGTATAATAATATAATGAGATTTTTGATAGAAGGTGAGCTTAAAATGAAATGTGCATGGATTTATGGAGCAGATCAGTTAATGATAGATTATCATGATAAGGAATGGGGACGTCCTTTACATGATGAAAGAGGACTATTCGAACTTTTATGTTTAGAAGGATTACAGGCAGGATTGAGTTGGAAAATAGTACTGAATAAAAGAGAGTTTTTAAGGGAAGCATTTGATAATTTTGAAGTTGAAAAGATTTCACAATATACTCTTGATGATGTCGAAAAATTATTGACTGATCCTAAAATAATAAGAAATAGACGAAAAATAGAAGCAATTATTAATAATGCGAAAATAGTTAATGCGTTACATGAAAGAAATGAATCATTGGATAGTTTTTTCTGGGGAATAATTGATAATCAGCCAATTATTAATAATTTTAAGAATCCGGAAGAAATACCTACAAAAACTAAATTATCTGAACAAATTTCTAAAACGTTAAAGAAAATGGGATTCAAATTTGTAGGACCAACGATTATCTATTCATTTATGGAAGCTAGTGGAATGGTAAATGATCATTTGGTAGGGTGTTATGGTCGTAATTAAAAGGACGTGAGATTTTACGCTCACGTCCTTTAGTTTAATATATATTAGTCTTTACGTTGGAATCCTTTACGTTGTTCTTTTGAAAGGGCAGGCTTGTTATCTAAGTCTGTACGAACAACTAAAACATCACAATCAGCAGTTCTAGTTACGTATTCTGTAACAGAACCAATCAACAAGCGTTCAACAGCATTTAAACCAGTAGCTCCAATCATAATTAAATCAGTTCCTAATTCCTTAGGAAGATCCTTAGCAATGATAACTTTAGGAGCACCGTATTCAACAGAGTAGCTGATGTTTTCTAATCCAGCTTCTTTAGCTTCTTTTACGTAACCATCCATTGTCTTACGTGCTGTTTCAGTTACTTGTTCAACCATAGCTGTATCGAAACTTGAGATGTTTTGGAAAGCACGAGTATCAACAACATGTACAAGTTGAAGTTTTGTTTCCTTACCATTACGCTTAGCTACTTCAACAGCTTTTTTAAATGCTAATTCAGCTTCGTAAGAACCATCAATTGGAACTAAAATATTTTTATATCTTTGTAACATACGAATCACCCTTTCTGTAATACCTTTCATATATATTATACTTGATATAGTTTGAAAATAAAAGTGTAAACAGTTACAAAAATATAATTTTATTCAAAATTATTTTATGTAGTTTGCTATTTATTTGTAGTGTTATAGTAAATCAACATAATAAATGAGAGAGAAGCTTCTACAATCGCATCTAAAACTAGGATAATTGAAATAAAAACGATACTTTTAATAATAAAGATAGCAAGTATAGTTAATAACCCTAAAATAATAAGCAAACTTCCCCAGATAGTCATAATAATTTTTAAACTGGGCTCAGAAGTAGGATCAAAAAGTAAGAACTTACGATTGCGATGGGTAAGTAAATAAAATCCAGTATACAAAACAATAACAGCTAGTAAAGCTTCACAAATTATTAATAGTACATCAGTCATAATTGGCCTCATTTCATTGAATAATAGTCAATAAATAAAAAGAGCTGAGACAGTGTCCCAACTCTTTGTCTCCGATGATGCCGTTAATCATCTCTGTAGTTGAACCCGCGTTTAAGCAGGTGGTCCTTCTTGCAATAACTTCAAGTTCTTACGTGAAATAATATACTTTCCATTAAAGATATGAAAGACCAATATTATAAGTGTTCGGTCAACCATACGAATGAGATAACGCGTACATCTCAGAACCTAAGTCAATCATAGCATAATCATATTGATAAAGCAAATTAACTATTTTGGGCATTCTTAAGGCGATGGTACTGCTTTCCTAAACTTTCTTCGTAACGTCCATTTTGTTTAGGACGATAGTATTGCTTGGATTTAAGTTTATCTGGTAAGTATTGCTGTTTAACCCAATCATGAGGATAATCATGAGGATATTTATAATCAATACCATGTCCTAATTCTTTAGCTCCTGAATAATGTGCATCCTTTAAATAATCAGGTATATCACCATAATTCCCAGCTCGAATATCAGAGAGGGCAGCATCGATTGCTGAAATACCGGAATTAGATTTTGGAGATAGACATAATTCAATAACAGTATCAGCTAAAGGAATTCTAGCTTCAGGAAATCCGATTTTTTCTGCAGCTTGAATTGCTAGAACAGTTCTAGTAGCAGCAGGGAGATTAGCCAATCCAATATCTTCATAAGCAATTGTTATTAAACGTCGACTAATTGATGGGAGATCTTCAGCTTCGATTAAGCGTGCTAAGTAGTGAAGAGCAGCATCAACATCGGATCCACGAATAGATTTTTGAAGAGCAGAGATAACATCATAATGTGCGTCACCATCTTTATCTTGAATCAAAGCTTTTCTTTGCATACATTCTTCAATGATTTCTAAAGTAAGTACAATATTCCCTTTAGAATTCTTTGGAGTAGATTTAGCAGCTAATTCTAAAGCATTTAATGCACTTCGTAAGTCTCCATGTGTTGCGATTGCTAGTTGGTGCATAGCATCATCATTAATTTGTAGAGGCAATTCACCTAAACCATCATCTTTATCAGTAATAGCTCGGTTAATTGCTTGAATAATATCGTCTTCATTTAGAGGATGTACTTCAAATATTTGAGTTCTACTTCTAATAGCAGGATTGATTGAAATATAAGGATTTTCAGTAGTAGCACCAATTAGAATAATATGTCCATCTTCTAAATGAGGTAGTAAAAAGTCTTGTTTAGGTTTAGTTAAGCGATGGATTTCGTCAAGTAATAGAATAACTGTACCACTAAACTTGGCTTCTTCAACCACTTGTTCTAGTTTCTTTTTAGAATCAGTTGCTGCATTCATTTTTCTAAAGGCATATTTAGTTGAACCAGCAATGGCACTAGCAATGCTGGTTTTACCAGTACCGGGTGGGCCATACAAAATCATAGATGAAAGTAATTTAGCTTCAACCATTCTTCTAATAATTTTTCCAGGACCGACAAGATGCTGTTGCCCTACAACGTCATCAATATTTTTAGGTCGCATGCGATAGGCTAAAGGTTTCAAAATATCACTTCCTAAATTAATTTATAGATCAAATAGTTTAGATAGAAATCCTTTCTTATCTTCTCTAGGATCATTCTTTTCTTCAGATTTTCTTTCCAAAAGTTCATGGTATTTACTTTCAACATCAATATTTTCAATATGAAGAGCTGATTTAGAAGAACAAATAACAATAGCATTGGCGTCATCATCATGTGAAAAAGAAGCATCAGCTAGATATTCAAATTTAGTATTATTTTCTTTCGAAATTTGAATGATTTTATTAATAATATCAGATGACAATTGCCCATTAATCTTTATACTAAGTTCTTCTTCAGTATTAGATGAAATTTCTTGTTTAATTGCAGTTAAACAAGCATTTTGATTATTTGAAAATTCCTTAAATGTAATAGTTAAACTGACTCTTTCTCTAAAAGTTCCTAAATACTTACGTTGTTCATCAGGGTGTAATTGAGGAGTTCCGTAGAGTCCGTTGTTCAAGTGTTCTTGTAAATTATCATTTGTCATAATTATTCTCCTTTCAAAATAGGGGAGTAGTTAAACATTATCATAATTCTAATTATAAATTTATTAAAACGGATATATAAAAACCCACTATGTTCAAATGAACAATAGTGGGATTAAAAGAGTTATCTCTTTGTTGAGCTAAATATTAACGGTTGTAGAATTCAACAACAAGTGCTTCGTCAATATTTGCGTCAAGTTCTTCACGGTCTGGAAGACGTACTAACGTACCTTCCATCTTGTTTTCGTCGAAGTTAACGAATGGTACACGACCAACAACAGCTTCAAGAGCTTCTTTAACGATTTGTAAGTCCTTAGAACGTTCACGTAAAGAAATTACTTGACCTGGTTCTACTTCGTAAGATGGAATGTCAACGCGCTTGCCATCAACAGTAATGTGACCATGGTTTACTAATTGACGAGCTTGACGACGAGTTGATGCTAAACCTAAACGGTAAACAACGTTATCTAAACGACGTTCCAAAAGAATCATGAAGTTATCACCATGCTTACCTTCACGAATCTTACCAGCTCTCTTGAATAAGTTTGAGAATTGACGTTCTGTTAAGCCATAAGTCATACGTAACTTTTGCTTTTCACGTAATTGCAAACCATATTCAGAAAGACTACCACGACGATCTTGACCATGTTGACCTGGAGCGTATGGACGACGAGATAATTCTTTACCTGTACCAGATAAAGAGAAACCTAAACGACGAGATACTTTCCAGGAAGGACCTGTATAACGAGACATTAAAAATTCCTCCAATAAATTAAAATTAAGTTGGAGTAAAATAATCCGTGTGAACTTAGTATTCGTGCAGTTTATTTTAGACTTTCGCTCTTGCAGCCGAAGAGTTACTAGACGAACTATTATATAGCAATAAACTGTTGACGTTCTTACCGCTCACTGCTGCATTATTTTACACAAAGTGTATCTTAACATAAACAAATTAAAAGTCAACTAATTTATATGTGTTTTAATAAAGTTTTGGAAAATTCGACTAATTCAACTTCATCTTCAGGAGAGAAGCGGGATAAGGAAGGAGAATCAATATCTAATACACCAATAATTTTATCATCCTTAATTAGAGGAACCACGATTTCAGAGTTACTTGCTGAGTCGCAAGCAATATGGCCAGCAAATTCGTGGACGTTATCTACACGTAAAACTTTTTGTTGTTGAAGTGCAGTGCCACAAACGCCAGAGCCATTTTTTATATGCATACATGCAACTTTTCCTTGAAAGGGTCCAAGATGTAATTCATCGTTTGTTTCATCATAAAGATAGAAACCAGCCCAGTTAATATCAGATAAAGATTGATATAAAAGTGCTGAAGCATTAGATAAATTTGCAATGAAATTAGTTTCATTTGTGAGTAATGCATCCAATTGTTGTGAGAGAAGTGAGTTTGTCATATAAAAAGTCCTTTCTTTACTTTTTTGTAATTGAAAAAATATATACCTAAAGTTATATTAATGATATAATTATTATTAGATTTTAAACTGAGATGGGGTTATTTTCAATTAAAACGAATAGCCTACAATATTAATTGACTAATTTATAGATATAGACGATAAGATGTTAGGTGGGAATTTATTATGGTTTTATTTTTTGTGGTTATTGTGGCGGTCGCCATTGGAATATATGTTGGAGTCATATATTTTCAACGATCGTTTAGAAAACAAATAAATGAGTATCAAACTCAGCTTGAAGAATTAAGCAGTAATACTCTAGATAACGAATTAAATAAAATTGAAAAATTACATTTAACGGGTGAAAGTCTACGTGAATTTGAGGAGCTCAAGAAAAGCCATAAGAAACTTACTAACCGTGAGATGCCAGAAATTTCGGAAATGATCTTAGATTTAAATGATTTGAATGAACGTTACAAGTTTATGCAAGAACGTTCAGAGTTATTAGAAGTTGGATCTAAGTTACAACATGTTAAAGAAGAAACTCGTCAACTTGAAGAAGCTGTCAATGAGATGAAAGAAAAATCCGAAGAACATCAAAAAGCTGTTACAGAATTAAAAGATAAGTATCGTGATATTCGTAAGACATTATTGGCTAAGAACTTTTCATTTGGACCAAGCATTGACAAATTAGAAGAAAATCTTTCTAAGTTAGAAGAAGACTTTGATAAGTATGCTAAATTAACTGAAAGTGGAGATTTTGTAACTTCTGATAAGCCTTTAAATCAATTAAAAGAAGATACCGCAAGTATGGAACGTGATTTAGAAGTTATTCCTGGAATCTACAAGAATCTAAAAAACGTTTTTCCTGATCAATTATCAGAGTTACGGCAAGGTGTAGCTCAGATGCAAGATGAGGGGTTTGCATTTGATAAAGATATTTTAGGACAGTTAAAAGATCTAGCAGAACAATGTAGTTTAAATAATAAAAACTTGAAAGAATTACGTGTTGATAATGCTAAAGTCTTAGATGAAGATATTGCTAATAAAATTGATGCTATCTATGAAACTTTAGAAGAAGAATATAAGGCTAAGATTTTTGTACAAAAGAAAATTTCAACCTTTGGTAAGTTCATTGAACATGCTGAAAAGCAAGAAAAGAATTTATTGTTGGATCTAGATAGATTAAAACAAAACTACACACTCAATCATGATGAGATTGAAAGTGCACAAGGCTTAGCGGACAGGTTAAAGGGAATTCGTAGTTGGTATGATCAATTTATTAAAGATGCTGGGACAAAAGCAATCCTATATTCTTCTATTGCTCAGAGAATAGAAATTGATATGCAAGCTCTAACTGATATAGAAAAGAAACAAAAAGAAATCAATGATAGCGTGGCAAGTTTATGGAAAGAAGAGCGCGAAGCACAAAATGCAGTTAAGAATTTTGACTTGGAAATTCACAAAATGAAGCGTGAAATTGAAAAGCTTAACCTTCCAGGATTATCAGATGATTACTTGGATTATTTCTTTAAAGTTAGCGATGAAATCGAAAAATTAGATAAAGATTTAAATCGAGTTCAAATTAATATGGATGAAATTACAAAATCATTGATAAATACTCAAAGTGATTTAGATATTTTGGGTGAAAAGACTGACGAATTGATTTCTAGTTCAATTTTAACGGAAGAAATTTTACAATATTCAAATCGTTATCGAAACAGATATCCAGATGTGGCAGCTGCTTACAACCAAGCAGTACAATTATTTGAGAAGGAATATGAATATGTAAAAGCATTGGATACGATCTCGCATGCGGTAGATAAGGTTCAAGAGGGTGCATCCAAAAAGATTATGGAAGAGTACTCAAAGAATCATCCACCAATGTTTTCTAAATAAAAGTATAGTTAGCTAATTAACAGTAACAACTGCTGATTAGCTAATTTTTTGCTGTTAGAGTAATAATAGTTTTATTTCTACTAACTTTTTGTTAGACTAAGTAATGAGATTTTTGATTTGTAAGAAGGGTAGATATGATTTATTTTGATAATAGTGCAACAACACAAGTGCTACCAGAAGTATTAAGTACTTATAATGCTGTTAGTGAAAAGATTTGGGGTAACCCATCTTCACTTCATGCGATGGGAGAACAAGCTTTTAATTTGTTAGAACAATCAAGAAAACAAATTGCTGACTTACTTCATTGCAATATTGATGAAATTTATTTTACAAGTGGTGGAACAGAAGGAGATAATTGGGTCGTAAAGGGAACTGCAATTGAAAAAAGACCATATGGACGACATATTATAACTAGCAGTGTTGAACACCCAGCTGTTTTAAATTCACTACATCAATTAGAAAAATTAGGTTATGATGTAACATATCTTCCGGTTGACGAAAATGGAAGAGTTTCTGCAGAAGATTTGAAAGCAGCTATCAGAAAGGATACAATTCTTGTTTCAATTATGGCTGTGAATAATGAAGTAGGAGCTATTCAACCATTGAAAGAAATTGCAGCAGTACTGGAAGATTTTCCTAAAATACATTTCCATGTTGATGCAGTTCAAGGTGTAGGTAAAGGTATTCAAGAATTATTAGAACAAGATAGAGTAGACTTCTTAACATTCTCTGGACATAAATTCCATGCACCTCGTGGCATTGGATTCATGTATAAAAAACGTGGTCGTATGATTGCACCATTGATGTCTGGTGGAGGTCAAGAAAAAGCTTTACGAAGTGGTACAGAGAATCTTCCTGCAATTGCAAGTATGGCTAAAGCTTTAAGATTGACTTTAGAAAATGAAGAAAAGAAAGTAGCACAACAAAAAGCTATTAAAGAAAAAATCTATAATCATATTTCTAAAAGATCTAAAGTAACAGTATTTTCTAAATTAAACGATGAATTTGCTCCACATATTTTATGTTTTGCAATCAGTGGAGTTCGTGGAGAAACTATTGTTCATGCTTTTGAAAATTATGATATCTATATTTCAACAACTAGTGCTTGCTCATCTAAAAAGGGAATAACATCTGGGACATTGACTGCAATGAAGATTCCAGATAATATTGCTACATCCGCTGTACGTATAAGTCTAGATGAAAAAAATACTTTAGCAGAAGCTGACAAATTTATTGAAATTTTTGATGTTCTATATGAAAAATTCAAAAAAATTAATTCTTAATTGAAAGGATAAGAAAATGCAATATACAGAAATAATGGTTCGTTACGGCGAACTATCTACTAAAGGTAAAAATAGAAAAAACTTCATTGATCGTTTAGGATTTAATGTGCGTGAAAGTTTGCATAGTTTTGAAAATTTGGTAATCAAGGCACATCGTGATCGTATGCATATCCAATTACATGGAGAAGATTACGAAGCTGTTATGAAACGTTTAAAGCAAGTTTTTGGGATCCAAAATTTCTCACCATCTATTAAAGTTGAACGTGATATAGAGAAAGTCAAGGCTACTGCGGTAGAAATGGTGAAAGAAAAATTCAAAGAAGGAATGACATTTAAAATCAATACTCGTCGTTCTGACCATAACTATCAATACGATACAAATGAGATGAATGATATTCTAGGTAGTCATATTTTACGTGAAGTTCCAGGTATTAAAGTGAAGATGAAAAATCCTGATATGACTTTACGTTGTGAAGTTCGTGCGGATGGTATTTATCTTTCACATGAAAAGATTGACGGTGCTGGTGGTTTACCTGTTGGAACTGCTGGTAAAGCAATGTTGATGCTTTCTGGTGGAATTGATTCACCAGTAGCTGGATATTTAGCAATGAAGCGTGGAGTGGATATTGAAATGGTTCATTTCTTCAGTCCTCCATATACAAGTGAACAAGCTTTGAATAAAGCTAAAGACTTAACTGCTAAATTGACACCATATGTTGGTAAGATAAGATTTATTCAAGTTCCATTTACTGAAATTCAAGAAACAGTTAAGGAAAAAGTGCCATCAGGATATTTAATGACAATTCAAAGAAGATTCATGTTGCGCTTAACAGAAGCAATTGCTCAAAGAAGAAAGGGATTAGCTATCTTTAATGGTGAAGCTTTAGGACAAGTAGCATCTCAAACACTTGAAAGTATGGCTGCCATTAACGATGTAACTACTATGCCAATTTTACGTCCAGTAGTTTCAATGGATAAAAATGAAATTATTAAAATAGCTCAAGATATTGATACTTTTGATTTGTCAATTATGCCATTTGAAGATTGCTGTACAATTTTTGCACCACCAGCTCCAAAAACTAAGCCACGTATTGATAAGGCACGTTACTATGAAGAACGTTTAGATGTAGATGCTTTAGTTCAACGAGCACTTGATGGCATTGAGATTACAGAAATTAAGATTGGTGATACTTTCTTAAACCAAGAAAAGAAAGTTTTTGCTGAATTACTATAAAAAGTATCTTGACGTATTACCTAGCAAAAGATAGAATATATCCATATAAGCAATGAACAAGAGGATTAAAAGAAGCTTGGATTAGAGAGAAATCGTCTGGTGAAAGATTTTCGATAGCTATTTTAATTGTAGCTTGTGAGCTGTTATCTTGAATAAAGTAGGGATAACCGGATTTCGATTCGTTAACAAGGATTTAAGTGGAGTTAAAAACTCAATTTAGGTGGTACCACGGCATTGTCGTCCTATTAAGTAGGATGGCAATGCCTTTTTCTTTGCTTAAAATTATGTAGAAAGGAATAATTATTATGACAAAAGAAGTAGAAATGTCAACTAAATACGATCCAAGTCAAGTAGAACCTGGCAGATATAAAGAATGGATCGAAAAAGGTTTATTTAAACCTAATGAAGATAAAGAAGCAAAACCATATTCAATCGTTATTCCACCACCAAATGTAACTGGTAAATTACATTTAGGTCATGCATGGGATACAACATTGCAAGATATGATAATTCGTCAAAAGAGAATGCAAGGCTTTGATACTTTATGGTTACCAGGGATGGACCATGCTGGTATTGCAACTCAAGCTAAGGTAGAGGCTAGATTAGCTGAAGATGGAATTTCTCGTTATGACTTAGGACGTGAAAAATTCGTAGAAAAAGTTTGGGAATGGAAAGGCGAATATGCTGACATCATTCATCAACAATGGGCTAAGTTAGGTTTGTCTTTAGATTACGATAGAGAAAGATTTACTTTAGATGATGGATTATCTAAAGCTGTAAGAAAAGTCTTCGTTACTTTGTACAAAAAAGGATTAATCTATCGTGGTGAATATATTATTAACTGGGATCCTAAAGCTCGTACTGCTTTATCAGATATTGAAGTTATTCATAAAGATGATAAAGGTGCATTTTACCATGTTAAATATCCATTTGCTGACGATACAACATTTAATGGTAAGAACTATATTGAAATTGCTACAACTCGTCCTGAAACTATGATGGGTGACGTAGCAGTTGCCGTAAATCCTGATGATGAACGTTATAAGGATATTGTAGGTAAGACTTTAGTTCTACCATTACAAGGTAGACATATTCCAATTATTGCTGACCAATATGTTGATCCTGAATTTGGTACAGGTATGGTTAAGATTACACCAGCTCATGACCCTAATGACTTTGAAGTAGGTAATAGACATAATTTGGAACGCATCAATACAATGAATGAAGATGCTACAATGAATGCTAATGCTGGTAAATATGAAGGCTTAGACAGATTTGAAGCACGTAAGGCAATCGTAGCTGATCTTGAAGAACAAGGCTACATGTTGAAGATTGAACCAATCGTACATAGTGTAGGACATTCTGAAAGAACAGGGGTACAAGTTGAATCACGTCTTTCAACACAATGGTTTGTAAAGATGAAACCTTTAGCAGAAGCAGCTTTAAAGAATCAAGAAACTGATGATAGAGTAGACTTTGTGCCACCTCGCTTTGAACATACATTTACACAATGGATGGAAAATGTTCATGATTGGGTTATTTCTCGTCAATTATGGTGGGGACACCAAATCCCAGCATGGTACCATAAAGAAACTGGTGAAATTTATGTAGGTGAAGAAGCACCTGAAGATATCGAAAATTGGGAACAAGATTCAGATGTATTGGATACATGGTTCTCTAGTGCATTATGGCCATTCTCAACAATGGGTTGGCCAGATACTAAAAGTCCTGATTTCAAGCGTTATTTCCCAACTAATACATTGGTTACAGGTTATGATATTATTTTCTTCTGGGTATCCAGAATGATTTTCCAAAGTGTTGAATTTACAAAACGTCGTCCATTTAAGAATGTTCTAATTCATGGTTTAATTCGTGATGAACAAGGACGCAAGATGAGTAAATCACTTGGAAATGGTATTGATCCAATGGATGTAATTGATAAGTATGGGGCAGATGCATTGAGATGGTTCTTATCTAATGGTTCTGCACCTGGCCAAGATGTGCGTTTCTCATATACAAAGATGGATGCTGCTTGGAACTTTATCAATAAGATTTGGAATGCAAGTCGTTTTGTTATCATGAACTTAGATAGCGATGTTGAATTAAGTTTACCAGAAGCATCTGAATGGCAATTAGCTGATAAGTGGATTTTGAGTCGTCTTAATGACACAGTTCGCGATGTAACTCGTTTATTCGATAGTTTTGAATTTGGTGAAGCTGGTCGCGCTCTATATAACTTCATTTGGAATGATTTCTGTGACTGGTACATTGAAATGGCTAAGGAAAATCTTACAGGTGAAGATGAAAAACTTAAGAAGAATACACAACGTATCCTACGTTATGTATTAGATCAAATTCTACGCTTAATGCATCCAATTATGCCATTTGTTACAGAAAAGATTTGGTTATCTATGCCACATGATGGTGCATCCTTGGTTGTTGCTGAATATCCTGTTGAACATGCTGAATTTGATAATCAAGTAGCAGAAAAAGACATGGATAATTTGATTGAGTTAATTAAAGCAGTACGTAACAGTCGTTCTGAAGTTAATGCTCCAATGTCTTCAGCAATTGATATTTTAATTAAGACAAAAGATGATGATACAAGAAAAGTGTTTGAAAACAATGTTGATTATATCAATCGTTTCTGTCATCCAAAACGTTTAGAAATAGCTGCAGATATTGAGGCACCTAAGTTAGCTATGACATCTGTTATCACAGGAGCAGAAGTTTACTTACCATTAGCTGATTTAATTGATTTAAATGAAGAAATTTCACGTTTACAAAAAGAAGCTAAGAAATTAGAAAGTGAAGTTACACGTGGTGAAAAGAAACTAGGTAATGAAAAATTTGTTGCCAATGCACCAGAAGCCGTTGTTGCTAAGGAAAAAGAAAAATTAGCTAATTATAAGCAACAACTTGCTGCAACTGAAAGTCGAATTGAAGAGTTAAAAGCTGAAATTTAAAACTGAAAGATATATTGTCCGATATATGGATAATATATCTTTTTTTATCTGTTATAATGGATGATGGTTAATACTATTAGAGAGAGGCAGAGAAATGTTCGTAAATAATTATAATGATGCCTTGGCATTTATTCATGGAAGAACTAAGTTTAAAAAGATCCCAACTTTAGATAGAATGAGGGATTTCATGAAGAGATTGGGAAATCCACATGAAAAAGTAAAAGCTATTCATGTAACAGGTACAAACGGTAAAGGATCGACAACAGCGTATTTGAGAGACTTAATAGCAGAACAAGGATATAATGTAGGAACATTTACATCACCATTTATCGAGAAGTTTAATGAGAGAATATCTGTAAATGGGAAAATGGTTAGTGATGAAGAAATTGTTCGTTTGGTTAATATAATTGGACCAGTAGTGAAAGAAATGGATTCAGATTGGCGTGATCGTGAAGGTGGACCAACAGAATTCGAAATTGTAACAGCGATGATGTTTGTTTATTTTGCTGAAGGACATGTTGACTATGCTGTAATTGAAGTAGGAATTGGTGGATTATTTGATTCTACTAATGTTATTACTCCGCTTATGTCAGTTATTACGACTGTTGCAATGGATCATGCTCATATTTTAGGCGATACAATTGCTAAAATTGCAACGCATAAAGCGGGTATAATCAAGTATAAAAAGCCAATCTTGATTGGTAAACTTCCAGATGAAGCAATAAAAGTAGTTAAACAAGTAGCTAAAGAAAAAGAAGCACCATTATTAATAATGGATAAAGATTTTTCCAGCAAAGTAAAGTTAGAACAAGGTTGGGGAGAAAAGTTTGATTTTTCAGACAGTAGAGGAGAAATAAGTAATATACATATCTCTATGGAAGGATTTCATCAAATAGAAAATGCAACTTTAGCTATTGAAACATTTATTCAATTTGCTGAACTTGAAGGAATTAATTATTCTAATAAAGATATAAAAAATGCAATTCAAAAAACACAATGGCTTGGAAGATTTGAACTTTTAAATAAAGAACCATTAGTGGTGATTGACGGTGCTCATAATACGGCAGCGATGAAAAGAATTTCCCAACTTTTGAGAAAAGAATTTGCGGATAGAGAAGTTTATGTTATTCTAGCTATTTTAGCTGATAAACAACCTAATGAAATGTTAGATGAGTTGTTAAAATTGCCAAATGTACATGTAACTGTAACTCGCTTTGAAGGACCACGAAAAGTAACAAAGTTGGCAGATTTTAAATTACATGATAATGTAAAGTATGTGGAACATTGGCAAGAAGCAATAGGTGAAGTCATATCTAATATGTCACTAGATGATATGTTATTGATAACTGGCTCTCTATATTTTATTTCTGAAGTTAGAAATAACTTTGAAGGATAAACATATAAAAACTCTTCTTTACGTACTTTAATAGTGAGAGGAGAGATTTTTATATGACACTAACTAATAATTATTCAGAAAAATATATAACAGACAAAATTATTCGCTTTGGAGCTGAGGCACTAACTAATAAAGAGTTATTGAAATTTATATTAACTACTAAAGTTTCACAAACATCTGCTAAGAATGTGATTAAGGATTTTTTTGATGAGCACCAAAGATTAAATGAACTACAATTTTTTAGTGATGAGGGACTAAAAAATTTGTGTAAGGATGATGAAAAAGTCGCTATAATTAGAGCACTAAGAGAATTTTCAGAACGCTATAAGGAAAAAGAAGGATTAGTTTTGGGGCAAATCTTTTCAAGTTGTATGTTTGGAAATTATATGATAGATAAAATTGGTGATAGTAAGCAGGAATTGTTGGTATGTGTATGCTTAGATACTAAGAATCAAGTATTGAGCGAAAAAGTGATTTTTAAAGGTACGTTAAATTCGGCTACGGTACATCCAAGAGAAATTTTTAAACATGCATTAAATTTTAGTTGTGCCAGAATTTTAGTAGCACATAATCATCCAAGCGGGAATGTCGAACCCTCAGAAAATGATATTCAATTAACTAAGAGATTGATTAATGCAGGAAAGATGATTGGAATTGAACTAATTGATCATGTAATTGTAGGTTCTGAAGTGTATTTAAGCTTAGCAGAAGAAAAAATAGTCGAATTTTAAGGTGGGTAACAATATGATTTTAGGAACAGTACATAAATTTAATAGAGAAAAGGGCTTTGGTTTTATAACTCCAGATGATAGCAAAGATGACGTTTTTGTTCATTTTTCAGCAATTCAAACTGAAGGATTTAAAACTTTACAAGAAGGTCAACGTGTATGTTTTGTAACGATTGAAGGAAAACGAGGACCACAAGCCGCTAATGTAGAACTTATTTCAGATTAACTTTATAAAAAAATTAATAATTTATAAAGTTTATGGATATACTTTAAAGAGTAAAAAAAATCGTGTATCCTATATGTTGAACTTAATTTAAACTAAACGATAATTGTTAAATATGATATAATACTCTTATCGTTATATTACCCTGCTCAGGGATTATGGAAGGGAAGAAAAATGGTGTTCGGAATCGGAACGAAAAACATAGGAATTGATTTAGGAACAGCAAATACAATTGTGTATGAAGAAGGTAAGGGTATTGTTTTACGTGAACCTTCTGTCGTAGCTAAAAACATAAAAACAGGAGAGGTCGTTTCCGTTGGTTCAGAAGCCAGAGATATGATTGGTCGTACTCCTGAAAGTATTGTAGCTATTAGACCAATGAAAGATGGTGTTATTGCTGATTACGATACAACAGTATCAATGATGCAATATTACATCCAAAAGGCTTTAGGAAACAAAGCTAACAAGCCTTACGTAATGGTATGTGTTCCTAGTGGTGTAACAGAAGTAGAAAAAAGAGCTGTCATAGATGCAACTCGAGTAGCTGGTGCTAGAGATGCTTATACAATTGAAGAACCTTTTGCTGCTGCAATAGGTGCTGGATTACCTGTTATGGACCCAACTGGTAATATGGTTGTTGATATCGGTGGTGGTACTACTGATGTAGCAACAATTTCTTTAGGTGGGATTGTATCAAGTCGTTCTATTAGAATGGCTGGTGATAAGATTGATGAAGCAATTATTTCTTACGTACGTAAAAACTTCAATCTTTTAATTGGTGAACGTACAGCTGAACAATTAAAAATGGACGTAGCATCTGCATCAGTTGAAGCTGCTAAAGATATTGAAAGTCAAAGTATTCGTGGTCGTGATTTAGTATCAGGATTGCCTCAAACAGTTGAAATTGAAGCTGTTGACGTAGCTAAAGCAATTCAAGAAGTTGTTCAAGAAATTATTGTAGCAATCAAAGAAACATTAGAAGAAACTTCTCCAGAAATTGCTGCTGATGTTATCGATCACGGAATTGTCCTTACTGGTGGTGGAGCTTTATTGAAACATTTACCTGAAGTTATTTCAGAAGCAACTAAAGTTCCAGTATTTGTGGCATCTGAACCTTTAGATTGTGTTGCTATTGGAACAGGTGAATCATTGAAGAGTATCGAAGTCATGAAAGACAAATAAACTAACTATTGAAGTCGTGTCGATTAGAAGGTAGTAGTGATTTCCTTTTAGTGATACGGCTTATTTTTTGAGTAAATCTTACTTGAAAAATAATAGTTATAGGAGGATCATACAATGCAAAAATCTTTTTTTAACAAAAAACTGGTTATTGTATTAATCGCATTAATTATAAGTTTCTTATTAATTGCATTTTCTATTGCTGTAAGAAATAATAGAAAGGCTCCTACATTTGTACAACAGATAGGAAATGATGCAGCTGGAATTGTTGATAGAGTAGTTAGTTATCCTTTAGATGGGGCTAAAAATGCGACATCTTCATTTTTTAATTTAATGAACACTTATCAAGAAAATCAACAATTAAAAAAGCAAGTAGATAGTTTAGCTGCAAAAGATGCAGAAAATCAAACTTTAAGAAAAGAAAACCAACAGTTAAAAGCACAACTAAAATTATCTAAAAGTTTAACTAATTATGATCAAGTTACTGCATATGTTTTAACTAGAACTCCTTCAACTTGGCAAAATCAAGTAACTATTAATAAAGGTTCACTTGCTGGAATTAAAAAGGGTGATTCTGTTTTATCTAGAAAGGGAATTGTTGGACGAATTACAGAAGTGAATAATTCTAATAGTAAGGTAGAGTTAATTTC
The DNA here is from genome assembly GCF_026847815.1 of Ligilactobacillus sp. UO.C109. Taxonomy (NCBI): domain Bacteria; kingdom Bacillati; phylum Bacillota; class Bacilli; order Lactobacillales; family Lactobacillaceae; genus Ligilactobacillus; species Ligilactobacillus sp. UO.C109. Next base: position 201,774 of record NZ_JAPSFH010000027.1, read on the forward strand.
TACAAATAATGATTCAGCTAATAGATTCGCTGTACAAGTGACAAGTAAATCTGGTGATGTTATCAATGGTTTGATTACTAATTACGACACTAATAGCGGTGATTTGGTAATGGGACAAGTAACTTCTAAGAAGAAAATTGAAAAAGGTACTAAAGTGGTAACATCTGGTATGGGTGGATCTACACCTAAAGGACTATTAGTTGGGACAGTTGAGAAAGTTTCTGATGATGATTATGGCTTACCATCTAAGATTTATATAAAGCCAGCTGCTGATTTGGATGACTTGAGTTTTGTGACAATTGCAGTAAGAACTGATGATTAGAGGTTAAAGTGATGAGAACAGAAAAAATAAATTACTATTTTCCAATCGGACTGTTTTTAGCAATGTTTTTAGATGGTGGTCTGACACAAGTGTTTGCAAAGTATATGTTTACTAACACAATGGTCATGGAAAGCAGGTTAGTATTACTTTTTATAGTAATGGCCGTCTGTTATGGAAATGTAGAGCATTTAGTAATGTGGTCTGCAATCGTTGGTTTATTTTATGATATGTTTTATACGGGTATTTTAGGTGTATTTACAATGATACTTCCTTTGATGGTATATGTAACAAAATATATGTTTCAGTTTTTCACACGATCGTTTATTGTGGTATTATTAATATACTTAATAGATATAACAATTGTGACATTTTTGTTCTTTTGGGCTAATTCACTAGTTGATTTTACGAATGCGACAATAACAGATTTAATTGGTAGAACTTTAGGACCAACTTTAATTTATAACTTAGCTTGGTTTGTAGTTTTATTCCTCCCATTAGAACACTTCTTCGAAACAAATTATTAAAGATGAGGGGTGTGTCAATGCAAAAGAGTGTTGTATTAAAGGGTTATAAAGATGGTTATGAAATTGAGTTAAAAGCAGATGCTGCTTTCTCACAGATATTAATTGAGTTAACTGAACTGTTTGAGCGATTAAAACATGAAAAAGAAAAGAATGATGAGAAAATTGTATTTAACATCAAAACAGGTGCAAGATTATTAACCATTGACCAAAAACATGAAATTGAAAAGATAGTTGATAACTACCCTAATTTTTTAGTACATAGAATTGTTTCTGATGTTATTAATATTAAAGAAGCATTGCAAATAATGGACAGTAAGAATGTGCATGTTAATGGCGATGTAATTCGTAATGGACAAGTTAAAGATATAACAGGGGATGTCCTATTTTTGGGAAATCTGCATCAAGGTGGAATCTTGAGAGCAACTGGAAATATTTATGTCATGGGTAGTGTTAGTGGAATTATTCATGCTGGTTTTGATAGTAATGTTCGATCTATTATTTTAGGAGATATTTCTGGGGCTCAACAACTTAGAATAGGAGATTTAGTTGACATTGTTGATGAGGAAAAAGTTACAGTTGGGACAGATTCATTAGTGTTTGTAAATGATCTACATGTTTTGGAATTTACAAGTATTGACAAGTTAAAATCTCTACGTCCAAAGATATTTAATCAGGTAGGAGGCTTTTAAAATGGGAAAAGCAATAGTTATTACCTCTGGCAAGGGCGGTGTTGGAAAGACTACTACAACTGCTAATTTAGGAACAGCACTTGCTTTACTAGGAAAAAGGGTATGTTTGGTTGATTTAGATATAGGTTTAAGAAATTTAGATGTTATATTAGGACTGGATAACCGCATTATTTATAATATTGTTGATGTTGCTCAAGGAACAGCAAAATTACATCAAGCTTTAATTAAAGATAAGCGATTTGATGATAAGCTCTATTTATTGCCAGCCGCTCAAAATACTGATAAGTCTGCCTTAGAGCCAGAAGAAGTTAAAGCAATTGTAGAAGAATTAAAGCCGGATTTCGATTATATCTTATTAGATTGTCCTGCTGGAATTGAACAAGGTTTCATGAATGCTGTCGCTGGAGCAGATGAAGCGATTGTTGTTTCTACACCTGAGATTTCTTCAGTTAGAGATGCTGATAGAGTTGTTGGATTACTTGAACAAAAAGAACTTACAGAGCCACCAATGTTAGTTATTAGCCGTATTCGTCGCCATATGATGAATGACGGAGATATGATGGATGTTGATGAAATTACACATCATTTATCAATTAAATTAATTGGAATTGTTTTTGATGATGATGAGGTTATTTCATACTCTAACAAGGGTGAACCAATTGTGTTGAATGAAAAAAATCCAGCTTCACAAGGATATCGTAATATTGCCCGCCGTTTAGAAGGTGAAACAGTACCTTTAATGACAATTAGAGAAACAGAAAAAGGCGGCTTTATGAAAAAATTCATTAGTTGGTTTAAAAAATAAGTGATAATTTCTTGACAATTTCTAATTAAAATGTTAATTTATTATCATCATAAATAAAGACGATGAACGGAAGAGTAGATGAAGTACGGACGCCGAAAGAGAGTATCTTTATCAGCTGAAAGGGATACCGATCCACTTGATTGAACCACACCCGTGAGTTTATAGGTTGAATATTTTAGTAGGCCTATACGTGTTATTGCGTTAAGATGTGAGTTATACGTATGTGTAACTTGATGAGGCTACTTTCGTGAGAATTTAGCAAAATCGAGGTGGAACCGTACTTTCATAGTGCCCTCTTAGATCGACTAGATCTAGGAGGGCTTTTTGTTTATGATAATAACTTACTTTTTGTTTTACTAGCTAGTTTAATGATTAATTAATTGATTTACATTAGGAGGATAAAGGATGAATTATGTATTAGAAGTGTTACCATCATTATTGGATGGTGCAAAAATGACTTTACAAATCTTTTGTTGGACTCTAATTGGTTCTTTACCATTGGGGTTGATCGTAGGGTTGGCATTAATTTCACGATTTAGATTATTAAAAGCAATTTTAAGATTTTATGTATGGTTGATGAGAGGGACACCTTTATTACTACAATTGATTTTTGTATTTTATGGTTTGCCTTTAGTAGGGTTAACATTAGGACGATTTGATGCAGCATTATTTGCGTTTATTCTAAACTATACTGCATATTTTGCTGAAATTTTCCGTGGTGGTTTACAATCAATTGACAAAGGTCAGTATGAAAGTGCTAAAGTTTTACGCTTAACTTACTGGCAAACAATTAGAAAAATAGTAACACCTCAAGTTGTAAAGATTGTATTACCTTCTATTGGAAATGAAGTTATTAATTTAGTTAAAGATTCTAGTTTAGTTTACGTAATCGGTATTGGAGATTTATTAAGAGCTGGAAATGTTGCAACAAGTAGAGATGTTACACTAGTTCCATTGGTAATGGTAGGTGTTGTTTACCTAGTTATGACAGCAGTTTTAACCTTTATTTTAAGAAAATTAGAACAATACTACAGTTACTGGAAATAAGGAGGTTAGCATATGTTAGAGTTAAAGAATATTAGTAAAAGCTTTGGCGATAAAGTTATTTTAAATAATTTGAATTTAGAAGTTAAAGATGGTGAAATTCTATGTATCGTTGGTCAATCAGGTGGTGGTAAAACAACACTTTTAAGATGTATTAGTGGACTAGAAAAGATTGACGGCGGTCAAATTTTAATTGATGGTCAAGCATTTGATCCATATACAAATGAAAATAATGATTCTGTTATCGGTGTAGTATTCCAAGAATATAATTTATTCCCACACCTTACAGTTTTACAAAACGTAACTTTAGCACCTACTATGGTTTTAAAAAAGAAGAAAGAAATTGCTGAAACTGAAGCTAAGAATTTATTAAATGGTTTAGCTTTAGAAGGAAAGGAAGGATTATATCCATTCCAATTATCTGGCGGTCAAAAACAACGTGTGGCAATTGCACGAGCTCTAGCGATGAAACCACAAATTTTATGTTATGACGAACCAACTTCTGCTTTAGATCCAGGATTGACAGCTACAGTTAAAGATATCATTTTGAACTTGAAAAAAGAAGGAATGACACAAATTATTGTAACTCACGACATGGATTTTGCAGAAGAGATTGCAGATAATATTTTGAAAGTGAAACCCTTAGGCTATTAATGAGAGTGGTGATTTCTTTGAAGAAAATTGTAAAAATTATTACTTGCTTGTTAGCATTCTTAATAGTAGGAACAACTTTAGCAGGTTGTACAAATGTTAGAAAACGTGCTAATGATCAAGATAATTGGAAGAAGATTGAGAAGAAAAAGAAAGTAGTTATTGGTTTAGATGATAGTTTTGTTCCAATGGGATTTCGTGAAAAGGATGGTTCTTTAGTAGGATTTGACGTAGATTTGGCTAGAGAAGTATTCAAGCGTTATGGAATTGATGTAGATTTTCAAACAATAGATTGGTCTATGAAGGAAACAGAACTAAGAAATGGAACTATTGATCTAATTTGGAACGGATATACAGTAAATCCAGAGCGTAAAAAGACTGTAGCTTTTAGTGTTCCATATTTACGTAATCAACAAGTTCTTGTATCTAAAAAGAAAGAAAATATTTATGGTGCTAAGAGCATGAGAGGAAAGGCATTAGGGCTACAATCAGGTTCATCTGGTTATGAATCTTATATGTCACAACCTAAATTATTAAAGAACTACGTAAAAGAAGCAGTTCAATATGATACATTCAATAATGCATTTTTAGACTTAAATGCTAATAGAATTCAAGGATTATTAATTGACAGTGTTTATGCAGACTATTATGTTGCACACGAACCTGATCCTAATAGCTATCGTATTAGTGATGTTGGATTTGAATCCGAAAATTTTGCTGTAGGTATGCGTAAAGGTGATAAAACTTTACAAAAGAAGATTAATGTAGCATTAGCTCAAATGGCAAAAGATGGAACCTTGCAAAAAATAAGTGATAAATGGTTTGGTACTACCAAAATGGTACCTTTGAAAGAGATTGAGAATCAAAAAATTGATTAAGGAAATTTATTAAAATGAAGAAGAGAAAGCTAATATATTCTTTAATAGTAGGTTTAGTGATATTGATTTTACTTGGGATAACAGGTGGAAGCTATTATTTAGTTAGTTATGCTTTTAAACCAGACCTAACAGTTAAGTCAGGACCAAAAGGAAAAGTTGATAAGAAATTACTAGCAGATCAAAATTGGTTAAAGAAACAAAATTATCAAAATTGGTATGAAGAATCTGCTACAGATAATTTAAAACTTAGAGCTATTTATTTACCAGCGGAGAATAAAACTAATAAAACCATTATCGTCGCTCATGGATATAAAGGAGAAGCGATGCATATGGCTAGATATATTAGACTATTTCATAATTTAGGTTATAATGTTTTAGCTCCAGATGATAGGGCAAGTGGACAGAGTCAAGGTAAATATATTACATTCGGCTGGCCAGATAGACTGGATTATGTGAAATGGATTAAACAAGTTATTGCTAAGAAAGGGTCTGATTCACAGATTGGACTATTTGGTGTAAGTATGGGTGGCGCTACTGTTATGATGGTAAGTGGAGAACGTCTACCTAAACAAGTAAAAGCAATTGTTGAAGATTGTGGATATTCAAGTATAGAATCGGAATTAAGCGAACAATTAAAGCAACAATTTAATTTGCCTAAAGAACCGATGATAACTGCAGCACGAATTATGGGAACAATTCGAATTGGATATGACTTTGGTAAGGGCAGTTCAACAAAGCAGTTAGAAAAGAATAAGTTACCGATTTTCTTTATTCATGGAGATAGTGATACCTTTGTACCAACGAAAATGGTATATGAAAATTATAAAGCAACTTCAGCCCCTAAAAAGTTATGGGTAACTAAAAATACAGGACATGCAAATTCATATAATAACCATCCTAAAGAGTATCAAAAAAGAGTAAATGAATTTTTTAATAAATATCTAAAATAAAAATGAGACTAGAGAAGTCATAAAAGATTTCTCAGTCTCATTTTTTAATTCATAAAACTTGCAATTGCTGATAGGACAACACTACCAATTGTAAAGATAAGCATTAGCCATACAACAACTAAAGTTATTTTTTGGAAAGTAGAACGCTCTTTCTTTGTTTTTTTAGCCACATTTTTCACCCTTTATCATATTATCATGTTTAACTATAAACTATTATTATGCTAAAAATCAATAGTTGTCACTGATTTTATAAAATTAGATAATCATTGTTGAAATTTATACAAGATGAATTTATAATAATAGGAAAATAGAATTAAAATTTTCTTAATATAATTAAATTTAGGAGAAATATTTTTAAGTTTGAGGAGGAATTATAATGAAAATTATGGTTCAAAAATTTGGTGGAACTTCTGTCCAAGATGATGAATCAAGAAAGTCTGCCATGCGACATATTGAACATGCAGTAAATGAAGGATATAAGGTGGCAATCGTTGTATCTGCAATCGGAAGAAAAGGTGCCCCTTATGCAACTGATTCATTACTTAGCTTGGTAGGTGGTGAAAGAACCAAACTTACTCCTCGTGAATTAGATATGATTGTTTCTGTGGGGGAAGTTATTTCAACAGCAGTTTTTACACAAATGTTAAAAGAAAATGGATTTAACGCCGTAGCTATGACAGGTCCAGATGCTGGTTTTAGAACAAATAATGACTATCAAAATGCTAAAGTTTTAGAAGTGAAGACAGACGCTGTATTAGATGCATTCGCTTCTCATGATGTAGTAGTGGTTTCTGGATTCCAAGGAATGTCAGAAGAAGGGCACGTCACAACTTTAGGTCGTGGTGGATCTGATACATCAGCTGCTTTATTGGCAGTTGCATTAGATGCAGAACGTGTTGATATTTTCACTGATGTTTCTGGTATGATGACAGCTGACCCTCGAATTGTAAAGAACGCGCATTTCTTGAAAACAGTTAGCTATGACGAAGTTGCTAATATGGCTCATGAAGGTGCAAAGGTAATTCATCCACGTGCTGTTGAAGTTGCGCATCAAGCACATTTACCAATGAGAATTCGTTCAACTTGGGATGATGTGGATGAGTTGGGAACATTAGTTACTGATAAGAACCTTAGCATTGAACATTATCGTACAGTTACAGGTATTGCACATCAAACAGGCTTAACACAAATCAACCTTTCAGTTAACAATACAGAAGCTGAAAAGATCTTCAAAGTGTTAGCTGAAAATGATGTAAGTATTGATTTTATCAATATTTCACCTAAGCAAGTTGTTTTCAATACAAGTCGTGAAGATGGATTAAAAGCTAAAAAAATCTTTGAAGAATATAATATACCAGTGAACTTTGTTGAAAATTGTGTTAAAGTATCTATTATTGGTGGCGGTATGGTAGGAACCCCAGGTGTTATTGCTAAAATGGTTACAGCACTTTCAAAAACTGGGGTTGAAATCTTACAAACAGCTGATAGTGATACCACTGTTTGGATTTTAGTGACTGAAGATAACTTCAAACTAGCAGTTAATACCTTACATGAAGCCTTCTTAGAAAATTAAGGATGTGGAGATTGTGTTACGAAGTTGGATAGTTCAGCTGTGTATAGTGGTTTTTCTATGGATAGTATTGACTATGTTTAAAAATAGATTCAAAAATATTTGGCCTCGACGTTTAAAGAAATTAGATGTTTTATGTATATTCTTAATAATTGCAATTCATTTTACTTCTATTGAATTGATAGGAATATCATTATTTCCATATTTGGTGTTTGTAATGTCTGTTGTGGGCTTGATAATGATATTTGCTAGTGCATATAGAAGTGGTGATATTGTTTATGGTGTATTTTGGACCAGATTTATTAGAATTTTAGATTTAGTAACACTGTTTACATACTTTATTGTATTAATAATGACAATTTTTAAGGCTATTTTATTGTAGTGATATAGAGCGATTGGAAGAGATTCCAGTTGCTTTTTTTATTGGCAAATAAAATTATAAGAATGAACTTAAGTAAATCTATAACTGAAATATATTTGAAATTTTTTTAAAATCAAAAATTAATAATTATTAAGTGGTTTTTAGGGGAAATTATATGGTTAGAAGTGGGGAATTGTGGTACTATAAATATGGTGTTATGTAAGGTGGTGAAGTAGAATGTTCATGGGAGAGTATAGACATACGATTGACGCCAAAGGAAGATTGATCGTACCCGCCAAATTTCGCGAACAATTAGGGAATTCCTTTGTTGTAACACGTGGAATGGACGGGTGCTTATTTGGATATACTCAAGAAGAATGGAACATTCTAGAAACTAAATTACAAAAATTACCACTTACAAAGAAAGACGCCCGTGCTTTCGTTCGTTTTTTTTATTCAGCTGCAACTGAATGTGAAATTGATAAGCAGGGTAGAATAAATATTCCTAAATCTCTACGTACACATGCCGCCTTACAAAAAAAGTGTGTTGTTGTAGGGGTATCTAATCGTTTTGAAATCTGGAGCGAAGATAGATGGGATGCTTTTGCTGATGAGGCAGAAGAAAACTTTGATGATATAGCAGAAAATATGATTGATTTTGATCTTTAGAGGAGGATATATGGCTGAATTTAAGCATATTACAGTATTATTAAATGAAGCTGTAGATGGTCTGAATATTAAGCCAGATGGAACTTACGTTGATTGTACCTTGGGTGGTGGCGGTCATAGTGGTTTGATACTAAGTAAGTTATCAGAAAATGGGAAATTATATTCATTTGACCAAGATATAACAGCTATTAATTTTAATAAGGATAAGTTTAAAGAAGAAAATGAACTGGGACAGATTAACTTTATCAAAAGTAATTTTAGAAATATTTCTGAAGAGTTAAATAAAAGAAATATTTTGGGAGTAGATGGAATTCTCTATGACTTGGGTGTCTCATCGCCGCAGTTCGACAATGCAGATCGTGGTTTTAGTTATAACTATGATGCTCCTCTAGATATGAGAATGGATCAAAGTCAATCATTAACAGCTAGAGATGTGGTAAATGACTGGAGTTATGAACAATTAGTGAGAATTTTCTTCCGTTACGGTGAAGAAAAATTTGCTAAGTCAATTGCTCGTAGAATTGAGAAAGTTAGACAGCAAACACCAATTGAGACAACTGGTCAACTGGTTGATCTTATTAAAGAAGCTATTCCGGCTAAGGCCCGTAGAAAAGGTGGACATCCAGCTAAAAAAACATTCCAGGCAATTAGGATTGCAGTTAATGATGAATTAGGTGCATTGGAAGAATCTTTGGAGCAAGCTTTAGATTTATTAAATCCTGGTGGTCGTATTAGTGTAATTACCTTCCAATCATTGGAGGATCGATTAGTTAAGGTAATGTTTAAGCAGAAGACAAGTCTACCAGAATTACCTCCCGGATTACCAGTAATTCCGGATAGCCAAAAAGTTGAGTACAAACTGATTACAAGAAAGCCGATAGTACCAAGTGAAGATGAGATTACACACAATAATCGTGCTCACTCGGCTAAATTAAGAATAATTGAAAAATTGTAGTGTAGTAGGAAGTGGTCGTTATGGAACAAACAGCTCGTAAACTTAACCAACAACCAAGAATAGTACATAATAACGAGCCTGAGAAAAAATACATAGTTCAATCATCTCCTTACAGAAGTAAGATGATGAAATTGTTTGCTGGATCAATGGTATGGATAGGAGTTATGACTACCATGGTAATTTCAGCAAATGTTAAATTAACAAATGCACAGTTGAATTTACAAGATACAACAAGCAAAATTACAAAAATCCAAGGTTCTAATACTAATATGAAACAGGAAATTAGTGAGTTATCAAGTAAATCTCGTCTAAGCAAAATAGCTAAAGATAGTGGTTTAAAGATGAATACAAAGAATACAAGGAATGTTACTAAATGAACACAAATAATAAACGTCCTATAAAAGAAAGACAACAAAGGATGATGTACAATCGAAAGTATTTTGGGAGGGGAATATTTTTTATTGTTCTTATCGTTTTTATTGTTTTTATCGGACGTTTTTTTCGTGTAGCTGTAGGACATAAAATATATGGTGTGGATCTAAATAAGAGTACACAACAGCTATACGCAAGTAAAACTGAGATAAAAGCGAAACGTGGAACAATATATGATGCAGCTAATCAACCAATTGCTGAGGATACGACTACTTACTCAATATATATAGTTCTCTCTAAAACTGCAGTTGCTTATGGAAAAAAAGAATATTTACCGGATTCCCAAAAGAAGAAAGCTGCTAAAGTTTTAAGTGATAATTTAAATATTAGTTATAAAAGAGTATTACAAATTTTGAATCCTAAAGATAAGAATACTTATCAAGTTGAATTGGGAAATGTTGGTAAGAATATCTCTCTTGAAACTAAGAAAAAGATAGATTCTTATCATTTAACAGGTATAAAATTTACACCATCACAGTCTAGGTTATATCCTAATGGTGTTTTTGCTTCACATTTGATAGGGTTAGCTGAATCGGAGGATAAAAAGCTAGTAGGTATTATGGGACTAGAAAAAGTATTTAATAAACAATTATCTGGTCGCGATGGAATAAATAATACTGCTACAGATAGTTACGGTGTTCAGTTGCCGGGATCTTCTAAAAAGAAACGAAGCGTTCAAAATGGCGATGACATCTATACAACATTGGATCCTAAGATTCAAACTGCCTTAGAAAATTTACTTACACAAAAGCAAAAGAAATTTAAGGCTGCATCAATTAATGCGGTTGTTATGGATTCACATACTGGTAAGATAGTAGCAGCTAGCCAACGTCCGACATTTGATGCTCAAACAAAAGAAGGTTTAACAAATGTTTGGAGAAATACACTGTTAGAGGATGCATACGAACCAGGATCGACTATGAAAGTTTTGACAGTTGCATCTGCAATTAATAGTGGAAATTATGATTCAAATGCAACTTATAGATCTGGATCATATGTGATTGATGGATCTACAGTGTACGACTGGAATCGTTCTGGATGGGGCAATATTACAGTTAAAGAAGGCTTTATGCGTTCATCTAATGCTGTAATGGCTCAACTTGAACAAAAAATGGGTAAGAAAACCTGGATGAGTTATATTAGAAAATTTGGTTTACTTCGCCCAGTAGGTGCAGGTTTAGGTGCAGAATCTAGTGGTAATATCAATTACACATATGCATTTGATCAAGCTAATACGGCTTATGGTCAAGCGATAGATGTTACTGTTATTCAAATGATGCAGGCTTTTTCTGCAATTGCTAATAAGGGTAAGATGGTTAAGCCACGCTTGGTAGATAAAATAGTTGATCCTAATACAGGAAAAACAGTTTATAAATCAAAAACACAAGTGGTCGGTAAACCAATTACTGCAAAAACAAGTAAGAAAGTTTTAGATATGATGGAAGCTGTTGTCTATGACGAAAAAGGTCTTGGACAAGATTATGCAATTGATGGCTATAAGATAGCAGCTAAAACAGGAACTGCCCAAATCGCTAATTCAAACGGAACAGGTTATTTGAGCGGTAGTTCTAATTATATCTTATCAGTTGTAGGAATGGCGCCTGCCGATAATCCAAGATATATTATGTATTTGACTGTAAAACAACCAAAATCATTTGGAAATAATGATGCTACTAAGAATCTATCAACTATTTTCAACCCAATTATGAAAAAAGTTTTAGATTCAAGTCAAGTAAACAATACTAATTCTGGTACAGTTAAAGTCGAAAATGTTGTTGGAAACTCAGTTGATGATGCTAAAGATAAAATTTCAAAACAAGGCTTGGTACCTGTTGTAGTTGGTAGTGGTGATAAAGTAGAGAAACAATCAGTCGAGGGAGATCAGACTGTTATTTCTGGAGAAAAAGTATTATTATTGACAAATGGAACGAAAACTATGCCAGACATAAATGGATGGTCAAGAAATGATATTGCTAAACTGGCTGATTTAACTGGAATTACAGTTAATTATACTGGATCTGGTTATGCATACTACCAAAGTATAGCGGCTGGAGGAGCACTTAAGAAATCTGATATAGTTGAAGTAAAATTAAAATAGGAGAGAGAAAATGAATTCAATGTTATTGATTATAGCACCGGCTGTATGTGCATTTATTTTGACAGTGATTTTTGTACCAATGTTCATCAGCTACTTTAGAAAAAGAAAAGAAGGACAAATGATTCGTGAAGAAGGTCCAAAATGGCATCAGAAAAAATCTGGTACACCAACAATGGGTGGATTTGTTTTTAATCTAGCAATTCTTACAGTTGTTTTGGTTTTTGGACTATTAACTAAAAATTTACATGCTAAATTATTAATAATCACCTTTATCTTAGTTTTATATGGCTTTTTAGGTTTCTGGGATGATTCTATTAAATTATGGAAGAAACAGAATGAAGGTTTGAAAGCTTGGCAAAAATTTCTTGGCCAAGTAGTAGGTGCACTTCTTTTCGTATTTGTTTTTGTGCATGAAAAACTTCCATTATCTTTAGCGTTATTTGGACATGAATTACATTTAGGATTAGTGTTGTATACACTATTTGCTATTTTCTGGTTAGTAGGTTTTTCTAATGCAGTGAACTTAACTGATGGAATTGACGGACTAGTTTCAGGACAGGCAATAATAGCTTTTGCAACCTATGGAATTATAGCTTATTATCAAGGCCAATTTGATGTATTACTATTCTGTGCTACAGTAATTGGTGCATTACTTGGCTTTATTATCTTCAATCATAAACCAGCTAAAATTTTTATGGGTGACATGGGTTCATTAGCGTTAGGTGGTGCGTTGGCTGCTGTTTCTCTAATGACACATCATGAATTAGCTTTATTAGTTATAGGTTTCGTCTTTGTTATGGAAACAGCAAGTGTAATTTTACAAGTTGCCTCATTCAAGTTAACTGGCAAAAGAATTTTTAAAATGAGTCCAATTCATCATCACTTTGAAATGTGTGGCTGGAGTGAATGGAGAATTGATATTACTTTTTGGTGTATAGGAATTATTTGTTCAGCAATCGCATTAGCGTTTATTCTATAAAAATTAAGCATTAAGGAAGTCTTGTATTATGAAAATGATAGAGAAATATCGTGGAAAAAAAGTATTAGTATTAGGATTAGGTAAGAGTGGTGTGAATGCAGCTAAGTTACTGAAAAAGTTAGGTGCAGAAGTTACTGTAAATGATAAAAATACACCATCTGATTTAACTCAAGTAAATGAACTAAAAAATGAAGGAATTGAAGTTATTACTGGTAATCATCCTTTAGAATTATTAGAGAATATTGATTTAATGGTTAAAAATCCTGGTATACCATACACAAATGTTTTAGTTAGTGGTGCTAAAGATAAGGGAATAAAGATAATTACTGAACCTGAACTAGCTTTTGAAATTAGTGATGCAAGATTTGTAGGAGTAACAGGTACAAATGGTAAGACAACAACTACAACAATGATTTCTTTGATGCTAAATCAGGGTCAAACTGAAGATAAGGCTTATGTTGCTGGTAATATAGGTGTTCCAGCTAGTCAAGTGGCACAAGAAGCAACAAACAAAGATACAATAGTTACAGAATTATCTAGTTTTCAATTATTAGGAATTACAGAATATCATCCTAAAGTTGCTGTATTAACAAATATATATGAAGCACATATTGATTACCACGGTACAAGAGAAAATTATGTTAATGCTAAGATGCGTATTGTTATGAATCAAACAGAAGATGATTACTTTGTGGTAAATTGGGATAACGAAGAATGGCAAGAATTAAGTCAACGTTCTAAAGCAAAAATTGTTCCATTTTCTCGTCTAGGTAAATCTAAGAAAGGTGCTTATGTAGCAGATGGATATCTATTCTATAAAGAAGATAAAATAATGCCAGTTGCTGATATTAAAGTTCCTGGTACTCATAATGTAGAGAATGCATTAGCTGCAATTGCTGTTGCGAAGATATTTGGCAAGTCAAATGAAGATATTAAAGAAGTTTTAACAACATTCTCAGGTGTACGTCATCGTACTCAATATGTAACAACTCTAAATGGTAGAAAATTCTATAATGATTCTAAGGCTACTAATATGGAAGCGACTGAAAAAGCATTAGCTGGTTTCAATAATCCAGTAGTATTATTAGCTGGTGGATTAGATAGAGGATTTACATTTGAAAAATTAGAACCTTCATTGAAGAATAAAGTTCATGCAATGATTGTATTTGGTGAAACAGCTGATCTGATGGCAAAGGCTGGTAAAGAAGCTGGTGTTGAAAAGATTATTAAAACTAAAGATGCAGTTTCTGCAGTCCCTGAAGCTTATAAAGTAAGTAATGAAGGCGATGTTATCTTACTATCTCCAGCTTGTGCTAGTTGGGATCAATGGCCAACATTTGAAGTACGTGGGGATAAATTTATTGAAGCTGTAGAAAAATTGACAAAAGAGTTGGAGGAAAAATAAATGCGATTATTAATTTCTGGTGGTGGAACAGGAGGTCATATCTATCCAGCACTAGCATTGATAGAAGCTATTAAGCAAAAAGAACCAGATTCAGAAATTTTATATGTTGGAACTCATAAGGGTTTAGAAAGTCGTATTGTTCCTTCAGCAGGAGTTCCATTAAAGACGATTAAAATTCAAGGTTTCAAACGCTCTTTATCTTTGGAAAATTTTAAAACAGTATATCTCTTTTTAAAAAGTGTGCATGACTGCAAGAAAATTATCCGTGATTTCAAACCAGATGTTGTTGTAGGAACAGGTGGCTATGTTTGTGGTGCGGTTGTATATGCTGCAGCTAGGATGAAAATTCCAACTTTTGTTCATGAGCAAAATAGCGTTGCTGGCGTAACGAATAAATTTTTAAGTCGCTTTGTAGATAAGGTAGGAATATGCTTTGAAGATGCTAGAAAAGATTTTCCAGCATCTAAAGTTGTTTTTACTGGTAATCCTAGAGCCCAACAAGTTGCTGGTATGAAAGATACAGGTAGATTAGAGAAAGAATACAAGCTGAGAAAAGATTTACCAACAGTTATGATTTTTGGTGGTTCTCGAGGAGCAGAAGGAATTAATGCTGCTGCTCTAAAGGCTATTCCACAGTTTGCTAAAAAAGAATATCAAGTTTTATTTGTTACTGGTAAAGTTCACTATGATAAAATAATGGCTAAAGATGAAGCTAAAAACTTACCAGATAATGTTAGAATAGAGCCTTATATTGCTGATATGCCAGCAATTTTACCTGAAGTTGCAAGTATTGTTGGTCGTGCTGGTGCAACAAGTTTAGCAGAAATTACAGCCTTAGGAATTCCGACTATTCTAATCCCAAGTCCATATGTAACAAATGACCATCAAACAAAGAATGCGATGAGTTTAGTTAATAAAGATGCAGCATTGATGATTAAAGAAAAAGATTTAACTGCGGATACTTTAGTTAGAAATATCGATGAAATTATGAATGATTCCGATAAAAGATTACAAATGGGTAAAAATGCCAAGAAAGCTGGAATTCCAGATGCAGCTAACCAAGTAATCAAAGTACTAGAAGATATAATGCATAAATAATTATTCAAGATATTAAAGTAAAGGAGGTGATTGCGTGTTTGGTAAACGAAAAGATTCTAAAAATAAAGCCATGAGAGATAATGAAGAACTTACGCCTTGGGAAAGACAGCAATTGTTGCGAGAAGAAAATATAGAGAAAAAACAAAAGAAATCTAAAAAAATCTTGGTAAGTAGCAATTTAGTTAAATTTAACGGTCTTAGAAAGAAAAGACTCCAAAAGCGAGTAATAACTCTAGCATCAATTTTTGGAATTAGTGCAGTAATATCTTTATACGCAATCCTTCCAGTTAATAGAGTGAGTAATATAGAGATAGAAGGCACAGATAGCCAAACAAAAACTGCTATTATAGAGGCTAGTCAAGTGAAAAAGAACGAATCTTTATTCGCTGTTGTGCCTACTAAATTTTTGATTAGTCAACGTATAAAAGATGATGTAGCAACTGTTAAAGATGTTAATATCTCTTTTGAAAAAAACGTCGTTAAATTTAAAGTTACTGAATATGATATTGTCGGATATATTCAAAGAAAGAATACTTATTACAAGTTAACTTCAAATGGACGTGAATTGAATGTAGGTCAAAAGGCAACCAATGGAAATTACCCATTATTTCTTGATTTCAAAAAGAAAACTTTATTACATGAAGCAGCACAACAGGTAGGGGAGATGCCTAAAAAAGTAAGATTTGGAATTTCTGAAATACATTCTAGTCCAACAAAGGTAAACCCTAAACGAGTGAGATTAGTGATGAATGATGGAAATGAAGTAATAGGAAGTATAGATACTTTAGCAACAAAAATGAGTTATTATCCAAGCATGGCTAAAGCTCTAGATAAAAAAGGTGTGATTGATCTAGAAGTGGGTGCATATGCTTATCCTTATGATAATAAGTAATAAAGTTGTTTCAAATGTTTAACAAAGTAAAGTACACATCTATTGCTTAATGTGGTAAAATTTATATATTGACTAAATATGAATAAAAATAGACAAAAATTATAGCTTAAAATTTGAGTGTAAGAGGAGGTCAAAATGATGGATAATTCTGAAATATATGTGGGATTGGACATCGGAACGACTTCAATAAAAGTCATCATCGCAGAACATGTGAAAGGACAAGCAAATATCATTGGTTACGGTAATACAAAATCTGCTGGCTTAAATCGTGGTGTAATTGTAGATATTGATCAAGTTGTTGCAACAATAAGAGATGCTGTTAATCAAGCTGAAAAAAAAGCTAACTTGGATATTTCTGAAGTAACAGTTGGAATACCTGCTAATTTGCTACAGATTGAAAAATGTCACGGTATGGTTTCCGTCAGTGATGAAAATGGTAACTCACAAGAAATTACGAAGAATGATGTGTATAAAGTAACACAAGCTGCTTTGGTACAAAATCTTCCTCCTGAACGTGATGTTATTGATATCATTCCAGATGAATTTATTGTAGATGGTTTCGATGGAATTAAAGATCCCCGTGGTATGATGGGGGTTCGTATGGAGATGCACGCTGTTATGTATACGGGTCCTAAGACTATTTTACATAATATCAAGAAGTGCATACAAAAAGCAGGCTTAAAAGTTAAAGCAACTGTTGTAGCTCCATTGGCTACTGCTAGATTAGCAATGTCTGATGCAGAACAAGATTTTGGATCTATTTTAATTGATATGGGTGGTGGACAAACAACTGCAGCTGTAATTCACGACCATAAATTAAAGTATACATATGTAGATCAAGAAGGTGGCGACTATGTCACTAGAGATATTTCGGTAGTTCTTAACACTTCCATTGAGAATGCCGAAAGCTTGAAGCGTACTTATGGTTTTGCAATGGCTAATCAAGCATCTTCTGAAGATGTATTTCCTGTACAAGTTGTAGGGAAACAAGAACCTGAACAAGTATCAGAAGAATATTTGGCTGAAATTATAGAAGCTCGTATGAGACAGGTGTTTGAAAAGATAAATCGTTCTTTAAACGATGTTAATGCTTTTCAATTACCGGGTGGAATAATTTTAACTGGTGGAATGGCTGCTTTACCAGGAATTAGAGAATTAGCAGAAGAAATTTTTGGAGTAAGTGTTAAAATTTATATTCCACAAGAAATGAATTTACGTTTCCCATCATTCTCTCAAGTGATAGGATTAGTAAACTATGTAACTAAAATGAGTGATATTGAACGCTTAGTTAAAGGTAGTTTGGAAGGAAATACAATTGATATAACAGCAGATACTATTCCATATGCTGATAGCATGATTAGTAATAATTTTGATACAACAGCTGTATCTAATGATTATGTGGATGATTATGTAGAAACTGCAGATGTTGAACCTCAAGACTTACAAGAAACACAACCTAAGCATAAGCAAAATAAAAAGAAAAATGGTATATTGTCGAAAGCTAAGAATTTTATGGAATCTTTCTTTGACTAATTAATTGGAGGGTAAAAGAATGGCAATGGAATATTCATTAGATTCAAGTCAAAATACAGGCGCAAATATAAAAGTAATCGGTGTTGGTGGTGCAGGTGGTAACGCTGTTAACCGTATGATTGCTGATGATGTTAAAGGTGTTGAGTTTATTGTAGCTAATACTGATGTTCAAGCTTTACAACATTCAAACGCTGAAACAAAAATTCAATTAGGACCTAAATTAACACGTGGATTAGGTGCAGGTTCCAATCCTGAGATCGGTAGTAAAGCTGCTCAAGAAAGTGAAGAAGCAATTGCCGAAGCTCTTTCCGGTGCAGATATGATTTTTGTTACTGCTGGTATGGGTGGCGGTACAGGTACAGGTGCTGCTCCTATTATTGCAAAGATTGCTAAAGAACAAGGTGCTTTAACAGTTGGTGTTGTTACACGCCCATTCAGTTTTGAAGGACCAAAGCGTGCAAGATTTGCTGCTGAGGGTGTAGCACAAATGAAAGAACACGTTGATACTTTAGTTATCATCGCTAACAACCGCTTATTAGAAATCGTAGATAAGAAGACACCAATGTTGCAAGCATTCCAAGAAGCAGATAACGTATTACGTCAAGGTGTACAAGGTATTTCTGATTTAATTACATCACCTGGTTACGTTAACTTGGACTTTGCTGATGTTAAGACTGTTATGCAAAATCAAGGTTCTGCTTTAATGGGTATTGGTACTGCTAACGGAGAAAATAGAACAGCAGAAGCTACAAAGAAAGCTATTTCTTCACCTTTATTGGAAGTATCAATTGACGGTGCAGAACAAGTTTTACTTAACATCACAGGTGGTCCAGACCTAAGTTTATTTGAAGCACAAGATGCTTCAGATATTGTGGCTCAAGCTGCTACAAGTGATATTAACATTATTTTCGGTACTTCTATCAATGAAGAACTTGAAGATTCAGTTATCGTAACAGTTATTGCAACTGGTATTGATAAAAAGAAAAAAGAAGCACCAAAGCGTACAAGAATGAGTAATCCACTTAACAATGCAGGTATTAATCATTCAACAACTGGTGTGAATGAAACAACAACTAGAAGTCAAGGAGATCCATTAGGTGATTGGGATTTAAGTCGTGAAATGAATAATCCTCGTCAAGCTACACAAAATGAACGTGGAAATGATTTCCAAAACGTTGAAAAGAAAGATTTCGATGTGTTCCAAGCTGATTCAGATGCAGATGATAGCAACGATGATTCTTTAAATACACCACCATTCTTACGTCGCCGTCGTCGTTAAGATTTCCTTTGAAGGAGTGTTAAGATGTCATTAAGTGAAAAGCTAAGTAATTGGTTCAATGGAGTTCCAGAAGAAGAGTATTACGAGGAAGTTACTGATAGCAAACAAGCAGTCAGTACTAATACTGATGTTAATAGAGCTTCTGAACCAGAAAAAGATAATAATAGACAGGTGATGTCTTTGATGAGTTCTAAAAACAATAGTACAACAGTTCAAAGAGAACAAAAGATCATGGTCTTTGATCCAAGTGTTTTTTCAGACGTTAAGAATATCGGTAAGATGATTTTAAATGGTAGAGCTGTGATTGTTAATTTTAGAAAAATGGATGAAAATCAAATTCATCGTGTAATAGATTTTCTTTCGGGCTTAATTTTTGCTGTTAATGGTGACATGCAAAGAATAGGTGAAAAAATATTCTTGTGCACCCCTAAAAATTTTAAGATCGAAGGAGATTTGTCTAATCTTACAGGTAGATGATATTAGGTATAGGTTAGGAGTAATTAATTGATATTTTTAGTTGATAGAATTTTTAATCTGTATTCGACATTAATCTTAATTTATGTATTAATGTCATGGTTTCCAGGTGCATATCAAACTAAGTTAGGTCAATGGTTAGGAAAGATAGTTGAACCATATTTAAGTTTGTTTAACTTCATTCCACCAATTGCTGGTTTGAGTTTTGCACCAGTAGTAGCGTTAATTGTTCTACAACCTGTTGAATGGGGTGTAGACTTTATACTTGGACTGTTAGGACTTTATTAATCATGGATAGTAACATTTTGCAGCATTTTAGAAAAGATGAAGAACCATTAATTTCACAATTGTCTGATTACATTATGCAGGCAGAAAACGAATATCGACCAATATTAACGCATTTCCTGAATCCAAGGGAACAATATATTGCTCAGTCGTTGATACATAAAAATCAAGATGTAAAAGTTTCTTTTAGTGGTGGTTATGAAAATGCTGAAAGAAAACGAGCAATATTTTACCCAAGTTATTACGAGGTACAGGATGATGATTTTAATTTAGAATTAATTATGATTAAATATCCTGTGAAATTTACATCGTTAACTCATGGACAAATTTTAGGAACTTTGGCTAATAGTGGGTTAGATAGAGAAGTAATTGGTGATATAATAGAACAAAATGATACTTGGCAATTCCTTTGTGAAAAAGAAGTAAGTGACTACTTCAGATTGCAAATTGATAGAGTGGGTAAGATTAAAGTTAGACTTGAAGATGCACCACTCGATGAAATTGTAGTTCCAGAGTTAAATTGGCAAGAAAAAATGGTAACATCTTCTTCTCTAAGAATAGATAGTTTAGTTAGTGTTACGTTCAACATATCAAGGGAAAGTAGCAAGAATTTAATTAAAGCTGAAAAAGTACAGTTAAATTGGATGACTGTTGCTAGACCAGACTATGAAGTTAAGTATGGAGATATATTATCGATTCGTGGTTATGGTAGACTTAGGATCGATGACCTATTAGGTGTAACTCGTAAGGATAAATTAAGAATTAGAGTTTCTGTATTGGAGAAGAATAACTGATACGTTTTTGGAGGTGTTGGGGATGGCTTTGACCCCTTTAGATATTCATAATAAAGAATTTCATGTAAAATTACGTGGCTATGATCAAGATGAAGTTAATGATTTCTTAGATCAAATTATTAAAGACTATGAAAATACTTTAAAAGAAAATGACAGATTAGCAGATAGTTTGCAACAAAATAAAGAAAAATTGAAATACTTCAATGATTTAAAAGATTCATTGAATCAATCAATTATTGTGGCTCAAGAAGCTGCTGATAAAGTTAAGGCAAACTCACAAAAAGAAGCTGAAATCATTAATCATGAAGCACAAAAGCAAGGTCAAGATATTATTGATCAAGCTAATGCTAAGGCAAAACACATCATTGATGAAGCTTCTAAAAAAGCTAAGAAGATTGCAATTGAAACTGATGATTTGAGAAAACAAGCTCGTATCTTCCGCCAAAGACTTCAAGTAATGATGGAATCACAACTTGAAGTAATTAAGGGTAGTGACTGGGATGAAATTCTCAAGCAAGGCGATGTAAGTAGTTTTGAAGAAATTCAAGATGCAATTCGTCATGATGATTCACTTGACAATTTTGGTCAAAATGAAGTACAATCAGACGCAAGTAGTGATGGAGCAGAGGTAATTGTTCCAGGCCAAATTGATGCACCAGCTGATGTTGTTACTCAAGATGTCCCAGAACAACCTCAAGAAGAATCAGTTTCTCAACAAACAAATGAAACTGTTGTTATTTTCCCTGATGATGATCAACCTCAAGGAAAGCACTTTGCTCCTGAAGATTAATTTATTTCTGAAAGAACGCGAAAATCATATTATATAGGCAGCGAGTCGATGGTCGGTGAAAGTTCGATATATCCCTGATATGATTTTTATCATCTTTCAAATACTTTCCTGAAATAATAGTAGGGTAAGTCGTTTCATCGCGTTAATGATGACTAAAGAAACTACTAATTAATGATAGTTAAAATTTGGGTGGTACCACGGAAATCTCGTCCCTTGCTGGATGGGATTTTTTTGTTTCCAATTTTTAACTGAGAGAGAAAGGATGGATCTTATGAAAATCAAAGATACTTTAAATTTGGGTAAGACAAAATTCCCAATGCGTGGTAATTTACCTGTTCGCGAAGTTGAAAGACAAAATGAATGGGAAGAAAATAAAGTTTATGAACAAAGACAAAAATTAAACGAAGGAAAACCAAGTTTTGTGTTACATGATGGACCTCCATATGCTAACGGTAATATTCATATGGGTCACGCAATGAACAAGATTTCTAAGGATTTCATCGTTCGTTCTAAATCAATGATGGGATTCCGCGCACCTTATGTACCAGGTTGGGATACACACGGTTTACCAATTGAACAACAATTGAAAAAAGCTGGTGTTGATCGTAAAGCATTATCTGTAGCTGAATTCAGAGAAATGTGTCGTCAATATGCTTTAGAACAAGTTGATAAGCAAAGAAAAGACTTTAAGCGTTTAGGTGTTGCTGGTGAATGGGATAACCCATATTTAACATTGAAACCAGAATATGAAGCACAACAAATTCGTGTCTTTGGTAAGATGGCAGAAAAGGGCTTAATTTATAAAGGTAAAAAGCCAGTATTTTGGTCATGGTCATCTGAATCAGCTCTTGCTGAAGCTGAAGTTGAATATCATGATGTAACATCACCATCTGCATTCTACGGTGAACAAGTTGTTGATGGTAAAGGTGTATTAGATGAAAATACATATATGGTTGTTTGGACTACAACACCATGGACTATTCCTGCTTCTGAAGGTATTACAATTGATGCTACATTCGACTACGCAGTTGTACAACATGACGATGATGAACGTAAGTATGTTTTAGCTGCTGATTTAGTAAATGCTGATGCTGAATTATTTGGTTGGAATGATGTTAAGATTGTGAAGACTGTTAAGGGTGCAGAATTAGAAAATGTTTTATGTCAACACCCATTCTATCCAGAAAGAAAACTTGTAACTATGTTAGGCGACTTCGTTACAACTGATGCTGGTACAGGTCTTGTTCATACAGCTCCTGGCTTTGGTGAAGATGACTTTAACATTGGTGTTAAGTACGGTTTAGATGTATATGTTCCTGTTGATGATAAGGGATATATGACAGAAGATACTGGCGAAGATTTTGCAGGTTTATTCTATGAAGACGCAAATGAAGTTTCTTTGAAGAAATTGGAAGAAGCTGGCGTACTTTTGAAGCAAATGGATTACGAACATAGCTACCCATTTGACTGGCGTACAAAGAAACCTATTATCTTCCGCGCTACACCACAATGGTTTGCATCTGTTGATAAGATTCGTGACCAAATTCTAGGTGCAATTAATGAAGTTCAATTCTTCCCAGATTGGGGTCAAAAACGTCTTTACAACATGATTCGTGATCGTGGTGACTGGGTAATTTCCCGTCAAAGAGTTTGGGGTGTTCCATTGCCAATCTTCTACGGTGAAGACGGTGAAGCTATCATGACCAAGGAAACAATTGAACATGTTGCAAAATTAGTTGAAGAACACGGCTCAAATATTTGGTTCCAACGCGAAGCTAAGGACTTATTACCTGAAGGCTTTACAAGTGAACATTCTCCAAATGGTAAATTTACTAAAGAAACAGATATCATGGATGTTTGGTTCGATTCTGGTTCCTCACATCAAGGTGTATGTGCTGAACGTGATTACTTGACATACCCAGCTGATCTATACTTGGAAGGTTCTGACCAATACCGTGGTTGGTTCAACTCTAGTTTGATTACATCTGTTGCTTACTCTGGCCATGCACCATACAAGCAAATTCTTTCTCAAGGATTTACACTTGATGGTAAGGGACGTAAGATGAGTAAATCATTGGGTAACACAATTGTTCCTAGTGAAGTTATCGATAAGATGGGTGCTGAAATTATCCGTCTATGGGTATTGAGTGTTGATACATCTGCTGACGTTCGTGTATCTATGGGAAGTTTCCAACAAATCGCTGAAAGTTACCGTAAATTTAGAAACACAGTTCGTTTCTTACTTGCAAATACAACAGATTTTGATCCTGCTAAAGATGCTGTTGCTTTCGATGAAATGGAATCCATTGATAAATACATGACAGTTCTTGTAAACAAATTTACTAAGGAAATTCTAGATGCATATGCAAACTATGAATTTATGGAAATTTACAAGAAGTTAATTAACTTCATTACAACAGATCTTTCCGCATTCTATATGGATGTTGCTAAGGATGTTGTTTATATTGAAGCTCCTGATAGCAAGAAACGTCGTTCAATGCAAACAGTATTGTATGATGTAGTAGTACGTCTAACTAAGTTAATGACTCCAATTTTACCTCATACAACAGAAGAAATTTGGAAGTATTTGAAGGAAGACGAAGAATACGCACAATTATCCGAAATGCCTGAAGTTAAACATTTCAATAATGAAGAAAAACTCGTTGATTTATGGAATAGATTCATGAATTTACGTTCAGGTGTATTTAAAGCTCTTGAAGAAGCAAGAAATGAAAAATTAATCGGTAAGTCCTTCGAAGCACATGTAGACTTATATGTATCTAATGGTGTACAAGCTGATTTAGATGCATTAAATGCTAATGTTCGCCAAGCATTGATTGTTTCTGCATTAGATGTTCATCCATTATCTGAAGCACCAGAAAATGCTTTGAAGTTCAATGATGAATATGCTGTTGTAGTTGAACATGCTGAAGGTGAAGTTTGTCCTCGTTGTCGTATGATCAAGACAGATATCGGTAGTGATGCTGACTTACCAACACTATGTGCAAGTTGTGCTGAAATTGTTCGTGAAAACTATCCTGAAGCTTTAGCAGAAGGTTTAGAATAATTTAATTAATAGTTAAAAGAGATTCAAAGATAAATTTTCTTTGAATCTCTTTTTTACATACAAAGGTATGAGAAAGCTATAATCCCCATTTACCACCATGAACTTTAGTTACATTAGATGTAACAATAAAGGCTTCTGGATCAATTTCATGAATTTTAGCAATTAAATGACCGTAATCTTGGCGATCTACGATTAATAAAATTTGTTGCTTTTGTGTTTGACTATAACCACCAACTACATCATAAAGAGTCAGACTACTATTATCTTTTAGAAGGGTTTCTTTAATTTCATCAAGCAAATCGTTACTTAAAATTTGAACTTGGTATTTTAAGTCAAAGCCTACCTCGGTATAGCGCATAACTAAAGCAGTTATAACTTGAGAAAAGGCTGCTAAAAAGAAAGCATTGAGTCCAGCGACAAATATATTCATAAAAATAACAAGTAGGTCGATAAACATTAATGTTAGGGCAGAATCCAGATAAAAGTATTTCTTCAAAATCATTGGTGGAACAGTTGTCCCTCCACTTGAAGCATTAATTCGATAAAGAAGTGAAACTCCAAAGCCCATCAAGCCACCACCGATAATAACAGCTAATAATTCATTATCAGTAACTTGAAAACTAGGAGTTAATTGCATAAATACAGGTAACAATAAACTACCTAAAGTAATATTTTTAACCACTTTTCTTTCTAAAAAAATCCAAGCTAAGCCAATCATAGCTAAATTACAGATTAAAACTGTTAAAGGTCGTTCTACATGCCAAACAGCTTCTACTAAGATGGCAATTCCAGTCGTTCCTCCGGCTGCAATATCGATTGGAGCATAAAAGAAGTTAATACTTAAAGTAATAATTTCTAGAGCAACTAGAAATACTAGCCAACGTCCCCAGCGATATCTACGTATATTTCTTGTCATCTAAACATCCTTTCGTTTGATAGTAGTTCAAACTATGATTTTATTATTATAATTATCATAACAATAAAGTTGATTTTATGTAAAGAAAGTAATAATAATAAGTAATATTTTTAGTATAATTTTATAAAAAAATTAAGATTATGGGGAGAAGAATATATATAATAATAGGATAAAAAATATATTTTATATGTTATCATGTATTGAATTTTTGACTTAATTTTTTACCAAGAGATATAATTACATCTCGTAATTCTAATTTATTTAGATAAGAAGCTGGAAGCCAGAGTGAGTTACTTTGTTGAACACCCACAATTTGTCCGGTTATTGAACCGGTTGAATCAGAATCTCCATCATGGTTAACAGAAATTTCGATAGCACGGCATGGATCTTTTTGATATTTCAAAGAACAATAGAGGGCAATAGCTAGTGTTTCTTCAGCAACCCATCCCTTTCCTAAGCGTTGAAAATTTATAAAATCGCTATCTGGTGTTTGACTTAAATTTGTTGCTAATTTAATTATTTCTGTAAAATCGGATAAATAATCCATAGTACTGAATTTTGACTTTATAAAATTAAGAGTATCTAATACAAGTTGGGGAGAAATATTAGATGTAAGTAAACGATGAATAAGTACTGCTAAATAAGCAGAAGAAAGACTACTTAGTGGATGACCATGAGTCAAAGCAGAGCTTTCAGCTCCAAGTTGAGCAATTATATTTTCATCTTCATCAATAAATCCAATTGGAGCTACACGCATAATACCACCACATCCTTTGCTATTATTAATTGGATGTTGTAAATTTCCTGGTTTTTGTTGTGCTAGTGTCATTAAGCAAGTCCTGCCTGGTTCACGAGAATTAAATAGTTCCTGAAAATCTACCAATTTACTAACAGGCTTATGGGTCATACTTTGTTTGTCAGTTTTCCATTGAGTTTCTAACCAATCTTGATAACAATCCCAAAGATTAGTCAGATAATTATCCGATATTAATAAGGCAGAAGCTGTAAATAGAGACATTTGTGTGTCATCTGAAATTAAAACTGGTTCAGAAAAATTAATAAAAGTGATGCCACTGGGATTATTTTGTTGAATTTCTCGATAGCTAGAAAATTCCACTGGGTATCCTAATGAATCGCCTAAAGCACCACCTAATAAGCAATTAGTAGGTTTATTTGTCATTTTTATCTTCCTCCAATAAATTTTAGATAAATATTAAAGTAAATGATGTTCAACTTTCAAGTCAGTATAGCATAAATTAGTTATAAAATTATGATAACTCTTATAAAATTAAGATATAATAGCTATAAATAGTAGGGAAGTGAATTAAGTTGATGAACAAAAAATTACCTTATATATATTTTAAAACAAAATCGTTTCATGTATATTTACGATTATGGAAATTAGATGATGAATGGATAGGAGTATCTTATAGTGTAAGAACTTATAATTCAGAAGAAATTTATCAAGGTGGAAGTCCCTTAAGTGATTGGTATCATGATGATCTAACAGTACTGTTAAATGGAATAGATGAATTAATGATAACGGATGAATATGCAAATACTTTTGAACCTTTAGATGATCCTTATTTGGATATAGTATTAAAAAGTAAATATGGTAAAAATATCTAAGAATTGACTTTTATTGGGATCCAACAGAGAGTAGAGATCATTTGTCAGTATATTTAAATAGTAAACAAATTGAAAATCTAAATATGTATCTCTCACTAGCAACTGGAAAAATAACAAAAGATAATGATCAAATTAAGATATTGTATGATCAAGGTATTTTACAAGGAGATTAAGCAGAAATTCTTACAAAATAAATTTCCAATCTTCATTTTTGGTTCTTAATAAAGATAGACTTATAATAGTAGCATAAGGAAAACTTAGCATGAAAATAGGGGATTGTGCTAAAATAGTTAAAGTGATTATTATTAAGGACGTGAACTAATTGAGTAATGAAGAACCATTAATTTTTCATTTGCAAGTTGCACGTAAAAAGCCAGAAAATATTAAACATCCTGAAGGTTACTGTCCTTTCTGTGATAGAGAGAATTTGACTAACATATTAGATAAGGATGGAGATTGTATCTGGCTTGTAAATAAGTTTCGTACACTCCAAGATACAATGCAGACAATTATTATTGAATCTAAAGACCATCTTGGAGATCAAAGTAATTACAGTCAACTTGAAAATCGTAAAATTATTAAATATGTTTTAGAATGTTGGCAAAAGATGATTAATCAAAATAAGTATAAGAGTGTTTTGCTATATAAGAATTTTGGACCACGATCTGGTGGTAGTTTAAGGCATCCGCATTTTCAAATTGTAGGATTAGATAAAAAGGATGGGTATGCTAATATTTCATCGAAAAACTTTCAGGGAGTAGATGTCGTTTCTAGAAATAACGTTCAACTTAACATTTCTCGCTATCCTTTAAAGGGGTTTGTTGAGTTTAATGTTCAAATGTCACAAGATGGCGATGTTGCAACTTTTGCTGATTATATCCAATCAACTGTTAAATTTATTTTGAGCGATGACTTTTATCATGGACACTATGACTCCTATAATTTATTTTTCTATAATATAGATCAAAAAATTGAGTGTAAAATAATGCCACGTTATGTAGCTAGTCCATATTTCATAGGTTACCAAATTTCTCAGGTTAATAATGAGGAAAGTCTTATGCAAATTGCAGAAGCATTACAAAAAAGAATTTTAGCAGAGTAGGTGATTAAATGGGTGAAAGAATTGTCGTCTTTTCAGATGTGCACGGGAATACGACTGCATTAGAGGCAGTTTATCAAGATTCAATCAAACAAAAGGTTGATAAGTACTGGTTTTTAGGAGATTTATTTTCTCCTGGACCAGGTGCTCAGGACTTATGGGATCTATTTAAACAGATAAATCCTGAAATATGTATTCGTGGAAATTGGGATGATTTGTTTTTAAATGCTCTAAGAGGAGTAGTTGATACTGATAGAACAAGTTTAGTTTATATCTCTAAATTGGCACAAACATTGTCTGAAAGATTAGACGCTAATGAAGTAACGTCTACTATAAAAAAATGGCCTATAAGGGAAGAAACAAGGGTTAGAGATGTTATGGTAGGATTGACACACAATTTACCTGATTTAAATTATGGACAGGCTTTATATCCTACTGAGAAACAGCGTAATTTCAATGAATTGTTTGATGGAAATCAAAATCTTGATTTAGCTATTTATGCACATGTTCATCACCCACTAATGAGATATAGTAGCGATGAGCAATTCGTTTTAAATCCCGGGTCTGTAGGGCAGCCGTTTTTTGCATGGGATAAATTTCAAAAAGATATGCGTGCCGAATATTTGATTTTAGAAATTGATGAACATGGAATTCAAGAAACGAACTTTAGGAAAGTCTATTATGATAGAGATTTAGAATATAAGCGGGCTGAATTAGCTAATTTACCTTATTTAGACATTTATAAGTTACAACTTGTAACAGGAAAAGTACATACACATGATCATGAATTGATGAAGAAAATTAATGATGAACGTGGTTACTTAAAAGATGTAATAAAATTTAATGAAAAGGTACGAAAAAAAGGATAAAGAAAAAAGCAAGTAAATCTGACTAGAGCCAGAATTACTTGCTTTCGTTATATTATGGTCTTATTTTAGTACCAACCATGTGATTGCCAGAATTGTTGAGCAGCAACCCATGAACCATAACGTGATGTTACATATTGGTTAGCAACTCTTTCTTGGTTAGCAGAAGAGTAGTCACCATTTAAATATGATGCAGATAGTTGATACTTACCAATGTATTGACCATTAGTAGCTGTATAACTACCACCAGATTCCTTATTAGCAATCCATGCTTTAGCAGCTTCTTCACTTGAGCTACCAGAAGCTTGATAGTTGTAACCAGAGTTAGCAGCTTGAGTATTAGTATTAGCGTTATAGCTATAGTTATTATTGTTATTGTAGCTATAGCTAGGTGTTGTAGCTGCTTGGTAATTATAGTTATTGTAGCTATAGCTAGGTGTTGTAGCTGCTTGGTAATTATAGTTATAAGTTTGAGCTGGTGATTGGTAGTTATTTGTTGTAGTACTTGTTGTAGTTGTATTAGCAGAAGCTGTTGCTTGACCATTTTCACCTACTTCAAGTGTTTGACCAGCATAAATTAAGTTTACGTTTGCTAAGTTATTTAATTGTTGGATACTATCAACTGTTGTATTGTGCTCTTGAGCAATCTTAGAAACTGTGTCACCAGGTTGTACGGTAACTTGGTCCGCATTTGCTGCAATAGTTCCAACTGCGAGTAAACCTGCTGCGGCTGTAACTGACAATAAAGCTTTGTTGAATTTCATATAAAAAATATTCACTCCTGTAAATTAAATCTATTATTTGTGTATCTACTTAATTCGCCTGTTATGCGAATCAACGGTTAAAAGTATACGGAAAGAATATAACAGTGAAATTCCAGAAAGGTTACTAAAATCAGATTTAATGTAATAATTATTACAGTTTGTAGTATTCAGAAACATAAAATCGTCATTTTTTTATAAGAACATTGCTATAATAGCAATTCAAGAGTGGAAATTATATGACAAAAATCGGCTTTTTTTGTCAAGCATTTTGTTTATTAGAAAATATTTAATGATAAAAAGTAGGAATTTTTGCTAATTTTTCTTGAAAAACGCTAGAATTTGGACAAAATACCATTTTTTGTAAAATTACTGTTATTTTGAAATAAAAAATAGAAGGGCTTTTCCTTGTTTTTAACCCTTAATAATAAAATAACATTTTACTTTTAACTAAAAAAGAAGATAATATATTGCAATTATTATTAAAATAGATTATTTTCGTAAGTTTTAAAATAAAAGCTCCCATAATTAGACGACAAATTTTAACTAGGGGAACTTCAGATAGAAATTTATGTAATAAAAAAGCAAGGACGAATCCTTGCCAAAATTATTTATCATGTTCTAGTTTACCAGTCCAACTATCTAAGCCACCTTTAACATTAATGGCTTTATATCCTTTGTTTCGCAAAATCTTAGCAGCTTCTTCACTACGTTTACCAGATTGACTGATAAGATATATTCTATTTTTCTTACTATTAGAATAGCTATCAATTTGAACTAAAGGATAATTTCTAGCATTAGGTAGATGTGCAGTGTGGAATTCGGGTGGAGTTCGCACATCTAAAACCGTTATCGGAGTCTTTTTAGCTAATAATTCAGCTAATTTATCAGTTGTAATAGTAGGAGTCTTACTAAAAAAATTAGTAAAAAACATTTTTAATCACCTTTATAATTTGTATATCTAATAGACAATTTTAAGTTAAAATTGCAAAGAATACAATAAAAAAATAGGAAGATAAAAACTTCCTATATATAGTAATTATATTAATACCAGTTATTTGCTTCCCAATGAGCTTTAGCAGCAGTCCATGAACCGTAACGAGAAGCTACATATTCATTAGCAACTCTTTCTTGGTTTTCAGCAGAATAGTCACCATTTAAGTAAGTTGCAGTTAATTGATACTTGCCATAGTAGATACCATTCTTAGCTGTGTAACTACCACCAGATTCCTTATTAGCAATCCATTCTCTAGCAGCATCTTCATCGTTAGAAGTAGAGCTAGTAGTAGTATTTTGAGTAGCTGTTGTAGTAGCAGCAGGTGTAGTACTTGCTGAAGAATAGTTAGAGTTAGTATTAGCTACAGTATTATTTACAGAACTAGTAGTATCTGTCCAAGTTGTAGTAGGAGTTTCAGCAGGTGTATTTTCTACATATGTTGTAGTAGCAGGTGCTTGAACTTCTGTTTGTGTTTGAGTTGGTGTAGTTTCTGTTTCTACAGGAGCTGCTGTTTGATCAGTAGTATTTGTGGAAACTGTATCATTTGTTGTAGTAGCTGCTTGATCAGTATTTGTAGCATCAACTTGTGCTTCAGAAGTTGTAGTATCGCTAGCAACATTAGTTTGAGCATCTTGAGTAGTTGTATCTGCAGGAGTAGCTGTTTGGTCAACAGTAGTTGTAGTATCTTGAACTTGATCTGTTGCAGCAGGTACATTATTTTGAGTAGCACTATAATTAGTTTGAGTATAGTTAGCTTGTGCATCTGTATTTTGAGCGTAATTTTGTTGGTATTGGGAGGCAGTTTGATATGTAGTTGTAGTATAACTACCATCACCCATTTCAAGAGTTTGACCAACAAAGATCAAATCAACATTTTCAAGATTATTTAATTGTTGTACGTTATCAACGGTAGTAGCGTGGTCTAAAGCAAGTTGAGAAACAGTATCACCGGATTTTACAGTGATTTTGTCAGCTTTAGCACCATTAGCAGCTGCACCAGTTGCGATAATACCAGTAGCGGCAGTTAAGGATAATAAAGTCTTGTTTAATTTCATATACTAAGTTCACTCCAAATTAAATAGATTTTCTGTCTATACTTATATAGTATAACTAAAAATCGTTTACATTAAAATAGTAAAAATATTACTAAGATATTAATTTTTTGTAATCTTAGCTTTTTTTAATTATTTTTTTGAAAGGGGAGAAAAAATAATAAAGTTGGGTAAAGGTTGATAAATAGCTAATAGTAAGTAGAAATTTATTTTAGATAAAGTATTGTAATTTACTGATGCTTAGTGTAGTATTAATGACGTATTAATTAATAGAAAAGAAGTGATTAGATTGGATTTAATTATTCCAAAGGATTATGATCCTAAATTATCAATCCGCGAAACCCAAGAAGCAATTCGTTATATTCGCGAAACATTCCAAGATGAATTTGGCAAGGAAATGGGCTTAAATCGTGTTTCAGCTCCAATGTATGTCGAAAAGAGTTCAGGGATTAATGATAATTTGAATGGATATGAAAAACCAGTATCTTTTACTATGAAAGATATGCCTGGCGAAACCATCGAAGTTGTCCATTCTTTGGCTAAATGGAAGCGTATGGCCTTGAAGAAATATGGCTTCGGCTTACATGAAGGTTTATATACCAATATGAACGCTATTCGCAAGGATGAAGATTTGGATAATTTCCATTCTAGTTATGTTGATCAATGGGATTGGGAAAAAGTTATTTCCAAAGATGAACGCAATGAAAAGACATTAAAAGAAACAGTTGAATTAATTTTTAAAGTTGTCAAGCATATGGAACACGAAGTATGGTACAAATTCCCTAATGCTGTTTACCATTTGCCTGATAAGATTCATTTTATAACTTCACAAGAATTGGAAGATAAATATCCAGAGTTAGAAGATGCTAAAGATCGTGAAAATGCCATCTGTAAAGAACTAGGTTGCGTTTTTGTAATGCAAATTGGTGATGTTCTAAAGAGTGGTAAGCGTCACGATGGTAGAGCTCCTGACTATGATGATTGGAAATTAAATGGTGACATTTTATTCTGGTATGAACCATTGCAATGTGCTTTAGAGTTATCAAGTATGGGGATCCGTGTTGATGAAGATTCTATGGTAGAGCAATTAAAGAAAACAGGCGATGAAGATCGTTTGAAATTACAATACCATAAGATGATTTTGAACAAAGAGTTACCATACACAATTGGTGGGGGAATTGGACAATCTCGTCTATGTATGTTACTTCTAGGTAAAGCACATGTTGGTGAAGTGCAAGCAAGTATTTGGCCAGATGAAATGCTTAAAAAATGCGAAGAAAATGATATTCATATTTTGTAGTATCAAGTGATAATCATCATTAGATATAAATAATGTATGTAATTTTAAATATGATACTAAATATTTTATTAAAAGTACTAGTAATTAAATGATTACTAGTATTTTTTTGTGTATTTAAGTAAACCATCTAAATTAATTAAAATTATATTGAAAACATTTTCAAACAAAGATGGTATAAAATATTGAAAACAATTAATAAAAAGGCTAAAATAACATTGTAAAGAATTATTTAAGGTTAGTGGTATACTGATTTTTTTAAAATTTGAATGGAGGTTTATCGTTATGAGTATTTTAAGTTTGGCTCGTTTCCAATTTGCCATGACGACCATATTCCATTTCTTCTTCGTTCCATTTTCAATCGGAATGGTTTTTATGGTTGCGTTGATGGAAACATGCTATGTTCGTACAAAGAACGAAGCTTATAAGAAAATGACAAAGTTCTGGGGGAATATTTTCTTGTTGAGCTTCGCTGTTGGTGTTGTAACCGGGCTTATTCAAGAGTTCCAATTTGGTATGAACTGGTCAGATTACTCTAGATTCATGGGGGATATCTTTGGTGCTCCACTTGCTATGGAAGCTTTACTATCTTTCTTCATTGAATCTACATTTATTGGTTTATGGATGTTTACTTGGGATAGAGTGAAACCAGGTTTGCACTTATTCTTTGTTTGGATGGTTGTAATTGGTACAATGACATCTGCTCTTTGGATTTTGACTGCTAACTCATTTATGCAACATCCAGTAGGTTACACAATCCGTAATGGACGTGCTGAAATGACAAGTTTTTCTGCTCTATTAAGAAACCCACAAGTTTGGTATGAATGGGGACACGTTATTTCTGGTGCTATCATGATGGGTGGTGTAGTTGTAGCTGGTATGGCTGCATTTAGACTTTTGAAGAGAAAGTCTCTATCTGAAGTAAGTAAGGATATTTTCAAACGTTCAATGCGTTTAGGTATGATCGTAAGTTTACTAGGTTCCTTATCTGTAATGGGTGTAGGTGACCTTCAAATGAAAGACTTACTTCACACACAACCAATGAAATTTAGCGCAATGGAAGCATTGTACAAAGATACTGGTAAATCAGCAGGTTGGACAGTTGTCGGAATTGCTGATACCAAGAATCATAAGACAAATTATACAATTGAAATTCCAGGTATGTTGAGTGTTCTTTCCTATGGTAAGACAACTGGTTCAGTTAAAGGTATGGACACAATCAACAAAGAATTACAAGCAAAATACGGAACTAAGAATAATTACTACGTTCCAGTTAACACATTATTCTGGAGTTTCCGTGTAATGGCAGGTTTTGGTGCTTTAACATTCCTTGTATCTGCTTTAGGATTGTTCTTCACACGTAAGAAGAAGGCAAGCTTATTTAATACAAATTGGATGTTGTGGGTTGTAGCTTTAATGACATTTACACCATTCTTGGCAAATACATGTGGTTGGTTAATTACAGAATTAGGTCGTTACCCATGGACTGTATATGGATTATTTACAATCGCACAAAGTGTATCACCAAGTGTTTCTGCAACATCATTATTGATTTCAAACATCTTATACTTTGCAATCTTCACAGTTCTAGCTATTGTAATGGTTGGCTTTGTAGTTAAGGAACTTCGTAAAGGTCCTGACGAAGCTAGTGAACCTGAATTTGCAAAACATGGTTTAGATCCTTTTGACAAGGAGGCGTTTTAGATGACTGCTTTACAATTTTTATGGTTCATTTTAATTGGGGTACTATTTGCAGGTTTCTTCTTCCTTGATGGATTTGATTATGGTGTAGGGATGGCAACTAAGACTTTGGCACAAAATGATGCTGAAAGAACTCAATTAATTAGAACAATCGGTCCAGTTTGGGACGGAAATGAAGTTTGGCTCATCACTGCTGGTGGGGCAATGTTTGCTTCTTTCCCTTACTGGTATGCATCCTTATTCTCAGGATACTACTTAATTTTATTAATTATCCTATTAGGTTTAATTATTCGTGGAGTATCATTTGAATTTAGACATCATGCTGAAGGTGCTAAGAAGAGAACATGGGATTGGACTTTAGCAATCGGTAGTTTCATCGTACCATTCTTCTTTGGTATTTTATTCATCAGTATGGTTCAAGGCATGCCAAT
The DNA here is from genome assembly GCF_026847815.1 of Ligilactobacillus sp. UO.C109. Classification (NCBI taxonomy): domain Bacteria; kingdom Bacillati; phylum Bacillota; class Bacilli; order Lactobacillales; family Lactobacillaceae; genus Ligilactobacillus; species Ligilactobacillus sp. UO.C109. Next base: position 237,067 of record NZ_JAPSFH010000027.1, read on the forward strand.
TGATGCTAATGGTAATATGCATGCAGGTTTCTTTGATTACATCAATGTCTTTTCAGTTGTCGGTGGTGTAGCTTTAACTTTATTAGTTTACTTACATGGTTTGAACTACATTGCATTGAAGACCGAAGGTGCTATCAGAGATAGAGCTAAGAACTATGCTCAATTCTTATATTGGGTACTATATGTAGGTTTGGTTGTATTTGCACTATTGTTAATTTTCCAAACAGACTTCTTGAAAGTACATCCAATTAGCACATTAGCTATTTTAGTTGTAATTGTACTTTTAACTGTTTTAGCACATGTATCAGTATTTAAAGGTAAGGAAATTAATTCTTTCATTTATAGTGGATTGACTTTAGTAGCTTTAGTAGCATTACTATTCTCAGGTTTATTCCCACGTTTGATGATTTCCTCTATCAGCGCTAAATACAATTTAGTAATTTCAACAGCATCTTCAACACCTTATACTTTGAAGATCATGACAATTGCAACATTCTGTCTTTTACCTTTTGTATTGGCATACACAATTTGGGCATACTACATCTTCAGAAGAAGAATTAAAATGCCTACTATAACGGAGGGTGAATAATGTTTGATAAGGGTTTATTAACCCTGACAGACATTAAAAAAACTATGAGAGGGCTTGTAGGACTTTATATCCTACAAGCTTTTCTTATAGTTGGTCAAGCTGTCAGTCTAGGGTTAGTGATTACACATTTATGGAGTGGAAAACCACTTAAGGAACAATTTATTTATATTATTGGTTTTATAATTTCTTTTGCTGGAAGAGAAGGGCTACAATGGTGGAGCAATCGCTGGTTAGACGATTATGCACGTGTAGAAGCAAAGAAATTACGTAAAACTTTATTAGAAAAAGTCTTCATTTTAGGTCCAGAATTGGTACAGAAACAAGGAACTGGACACATGGTCACTTTGACTTTAGATGGTATTTCTGAAGTTGAAGATTATATTCAACTAACACTTAGCAAAATGATTAGTATGATGATTGTGCCAATTGTAGTTTTAGCGATGGCCTTTTATCTGGATTGGGTATCAGGAGTAATCTTATTCTTCATCTATCCTTTAATTGTATTGTTTATGATTATTTTAGGATATGCAGCTAAGGCTAAGGCAGATAAACAATTTGTTTCTTTTCAACGTTTATCCAATCACTTTATTGATTCTTTACGAGGAATTGATACATTAAAATACTTTGGTTTAAGTAAACGATACGCCAACAGTATTTATAAGACAAGTGAACGCTTTAGAAAGACTACAATGAGTGTATTACGCGTTGCAATTCTTTCAACATTTGCGTTAGACTTTTTTACAACTTTATCAATCGCGGTAGTAGCTGTATTTTTGGGATTACGTTTGATCAATGGTGAAATTACATTATTTCCAGCTTTAACAGTATTGATTTTATCGCCGGAATACTTCTTACCAATTAGAGCATTCGCTAATGATTATCATGCAACTTTAAATGGGAAAAATTCCTTCCACTCAATTCAAGAAATTATCAATAGTGCTGAAGTTAAAGAAAGTAAGTTAGAGCTTCATCAATGGCAACCTACAGATAGTTTGAAACTAGATAATATTGAGTTTGCTTATGATGATAATGCAGAGCCAGTTAAGTTTAATACAGAGTTTACAGGCTATCAAAAAGTTGGAATTATTGGAATGAGTGGGGCTGGTAAGACAACTCTAATTAATTTGTTAAGCGGCTTTTTACCTTTAAAAAATGGAAAATTTGAAATTCAAGGCAAAGAAACTACTGATTTAAATGAAGATGCATGGCGAAATCAAATTATCTATATTCCACAAAGTCCATATATCTTTGATAATACTTTGCGTTACAATATTGCTTTCTATACACCTGATGCTAGCGATGAAGAAATTATTGAAGCAATTAAAGCAGTAGGATTGGAAGATTTATTAGAAGAACTTCCAGATAAACTTGATACATTAATTGGTAATGGTCAAAGAACTTTAAGTGGTGGACAAGCTCAACGAATTGCTTTAGCTAGAGCATTTTTAGATAAGCAAAGAAAAGTATTAATTTTTGATGAACCAACAGCTCACTTAGATATTGAGACTGAATTGGAATTAAAGGAAAGAATGTTACCTTTAATGAAGGATAGATTGGTAATTTTTGCTACACATCGTCTACATTGGATGAAAGATATGGATAAAATCGTCGTCTTAAAGGACGGAAAAATTGCTGAAGAAGGACAATATGATGAATTGTTAGCTCATCAAGCATATTTCTATGAATTATTAAATCGAGCAAAAGGTGGTGAAAAGAATGTTTAAGAAAATTCCATTATTACAAGAATTGAAAAAAGATACTTGGGTTAAGCCTTTCTTGAAAAAATACAAGAAAACTTTGGTACTAGCAATTTTCTTAGGAATTTTAACATTCTTTTGTGCAGGAGCCTTGATGTTTAATTCTGGTTATCTAATTAGTCGTTCAGCTACACGTCCAGAAAATATTTTGCTAGTTTATGTTCCAATTGTTTTGACACGTGCATTTGGTGTAGGTAGACCGGTATTCCATTATCTTGAAAGATTAACAAGTCATAACTGGGTTTTTAAAATGACTTCTGATTTACGTGTTAAGTTGTATAAGGCTTTGGAAAAAGATGCGGTATTCTTTAAGAGTAAGTATCAACTCGGCGATGTTTTAGGATTATTATCAGAAGATATTAATCACATCCAAAATTTATATTTAAGAACCATTTTCCCAACCTTTGTTGCATGGGGACTTTATGTATTTGTTGTTATTGGAGTTGGTATTTTTTCAATTTGGATGGGGCTTTTGATGCTATTAATGATAGGCATTATGTTAGTAGCATTTCCAATCTGGTCAGTTATCGTAAATGGTGCTAGACAAGAATATGAAAAGAAAATAAAGAATGAATTGTATTTAGACTTAACTGACAACATTGTTGGAATTACGGACTGGATTTTTGCTCAACGTGGGCGTGATTATGTTGAACTACATGAACAAAATGAAGATAAGTTAATGGATGTTCAAGAAAAACTACATCATTTTGACCAAATTAGAGATTATCTCTTACAGTTAGTGTTTATGTTGGTAGTTGTGAGTTTTATTTTATGGGGCGGTACATACCTAGGTGGCAGTAATGGAGTATATACAGGTCTAGCTAACTGGATTGCTGCTTTTGTTTTGTGTCTTTTCCCTGTGGTTGATGCATTTGCAGTAATTCCAGCTGCTTCACAAGAAACTAATGTATATAAGGATTCTTTAGTTAGATTAAATAGACTACAAGATAATTCATTTGAAGAAGAAAAATCAGAAATTAAATTAATTGCACCTTATGATATTAAATTAGATAATGTGCATTTTAGATATGAAAATGGTAGTCGTGAAATCCTTAAGGGTATTAACTTAGATATATCTTCTGGCGATAAGTTAGCAATTTTAGGTCGAAGTGGTTCAGGTAAAAGTACGTTAGCTAACTTGATTAGAGGGGATAGAGTTGCTACTGAAGGTGCGATTACTATAAATGGTATTGACGTAAGCAAAGTTGGCGATCAAATTTCCAATTATATTGGAGTAATACATCAGACTCCATATTTATTTAATACTACTATTTTAAATAATCTTAGAATCGGAAATGAAGAGGCTACTATCGAGCAAGTATGGCAAGTGCTGGAACGTGTAGGCTTGAAAGATATGGTTAAAGCTTTACCACAAGGACTGGGAACAATGGTGGACGAAGCCGGAATGCGTTTTTCTGGTGGTGAAAGACATCGAATGGCATTGGCAAGAATTTTGTTAAAAGATGTTCCAATTATCATTTTAGATGAACCAACTGTGGGCTTAGATCCATTAACTGAACAAGAAGTGATTTCAATTTTTAATCGTGAATTGAAAGATAAAACTTTAATTTGGATAACTCATCACTTACAAGGTGTTGAAGCAATGGATCAAGTTATCTTTATTGAAGATGGAACTATTGAAATGCAGGGTAGTCCTGATTATTTGAGAAAAACAAACGAACGTTATCAAAAGCTTAAAGCAATTGATGAAGGACGATAAAATAAAAGTCATCATTCTAAAAAATTAGAGTGATGACTTTTTAATTTGTACGTTTTAATAAGACTTTAGTAAGTTTAGCAAGTTTCTTTTTAGCTGTAGAATCAGGTAATTTATCGATATCAATAAGTGCTTTATTAGTAAATTTAGCAGCTAAATCTTTAGCTTTTTCTACACCACCTAATTCAACGACTAAAGCTTGGATACGTTGAATTTCAGGTAAAGTTAGGTCTTGCTTTTTAGCCAATAAAGTATGTAATTCTTCCGAGTCTTCGTTGAGGACCAATAATAATGGCAAAGAATAAACACCAGTAGCCAAATCTTCAAGAGTAGGTTTGTTTAGCCTTGAAGCATCAGAGTAGTCAAGAATATCATCTAAAATTTGAAAACTAATACCAATATTTTGACCAATTCTAGTAGCTAAACTGACAGTTTGAGGAGAAGCACCACCAAAATATGCCCCTTCAGCACTTGCTAATCTAAAAAGATAAGCAGTTTTTCCATTTACATTACGCAAATAATTTAAGAAAGTCTGTTGAGTATTATAGCGATGTTTCATTTGATTTAATTCACCTAATAAAATTTTCTTCATGGTTCTTGAATTGATTTTGAAAAAAGGTGTATCCAAAACATTATCAGTAATTAAATCGAAGAATACAGTAAATAGGTAATCACCAGCATAGACAGCAATATCTTTACCAAATTGACTTTGAATACTAACTTCACCACGTCGTTTAGGAGAATCGTCAATGATGTCATCATGAATAAGTGTGGACATATGTAAAACTTCAAGTGAAGTAGCAATATCAATAAGCTGATTATCATTTACTTTGTTTTGTGAAACTGATGTTAATTTAGTAAACAATAAGAAAAAAGCTGGGCGTAAAAATTTACCACCATTACTTGCCATTTTTGATAGAGCAGCTTGTAAATCAGGATAGTCGACAGAGATTTTATCTTGAAGATTATGTTTAACCTTTTCGATATCTTTTGCCAATTCAGGGTACTGTAACCATAAATTGAATGCCATTTTCTCACCTCCTTAATGACAGTTTATGTTTCTATTTTACCCTAAAATAGCTTGTTCAACTACTTTGAATTAAAATTTATTTTGAAATTCATGAGTAAATGAAAAAGAACAAGATAATTTTGCTAAATATGAATTTTTTGAGAGATATGGTAACCAATTACATAAGAATATGGTAATATATTATATAGAAGGTAATATATTTTATTTTACTAGGAGGCAGAGTTTTGTCTTTAAAAGTCTTCCTAGAACTTGTTGAAATCAAAGCTAAGACAGCAAGTATCTTGCCATTTTTGATAGGGATTTGCTTTAGTTATTATTACTATAACTCAGTTCATTTAGGACTATCAGTGGTATTTTTTATTGCGATGCTTTTATTTAATATGGCAGTTGATGCATTGGATAATTACAATGACTATCATCATGCAGTTGATAAACTAGAATATAAGCGTAAAACGAATATTATTGGGAGAGAAGGACTTTCTCCTAGATTGGTATTTGTAATTTTAGCCGTTATGACAGTGATTGCTGCGATTATGGGATTGTATTTAGTATATGTGACAGGTTTGCCATTACTTTGGATGGGGTTGTTTTGCTTTGCTGTGGGAATTTTCTATTCCTCAGGTCCACGTCCTTTATCTAGTTTACCTTTAGGAGAATTTTTCTCCGGTATTACAATGGGTTTTGTAATAAGCTTAATCTGTGTTTATCTTAATTCATACCAAATATTTTCATGGCATTGGGAGAATCTAGCTAAGGTATTTTTGATTTCTTTACCAAATATTTTATGGATCTCTAATCTAATGTTAGCTAATAATATTTGTGATTATGACGAGGATGAAAGAAATAATCGACATACAATTGTTCATTTTATTGGTGTGAAAAATGCTTTATTTGCATTTAGCTTGAAGAATGTTTTAGCATTTGCTGCAATTATTCTATCTTTTTATCTCAAGTTAGCGCCGTGGACAAGTTTGTTAGCTTTGTTGGCAATACCATTTGTATATAAACAAGATAGGATGTTGATGAAAGAACAAGTTAAATCCAAAACATTTAAGTGTGCAGTTAAGATTTTAGCTTTTGGTTCATTTATACAAGTTCTAACCTATTCTATTGGATTATTATTTTTGTAGGAGGTTTTAAACCATGAAAGAAGTTTTAGTTTTAGGTGCAGGCTATGCAGGCTTAAAAGCAGTTAGAAATCTTCAAAAAGAAGTAGGGGACAACGCTCATATTACTTTAGTTGATATGAATGATTATCATTATGAAGCTACAGAATTGCACGAAGTTGCTGCGGGTTCTGTAGACAAGAGCAAGATTACATATCCAATTAAAGATGTTTTGAATAACAAGGTTAAATTTATTCAAGATGAAGTAGTTAAAGTAGATGCTGATAAGAAGACTGTTGAATTGAAGAATTCAGGTCAATTACGCTATGACTACTGTGTATTAGCTTTAGGTTTTGTATCTGAAACATTTGGCATTAAAGGTGCTTTAGATAATGCTTTGCAAATGACAGATATTGACCAAGCTGTTGCTATTCATGAACACATCGTTGAAACTATGAAGAAGTATCGTGAAACACAAGACAAGGAATACTTGAACATTGTTGTTTGTGGTGCTGGTTTCACAGGTATCGAATTAGCAGGTGCTTTAGTTGATGAACGTCCAAAATATGCTAAGCTTGCAGGTGTAGACGAATCTGAAATTTCTATCACAATTGTTGAAGCTGCAACTAAGTTATTACCAATGTTTAGTGAAAATCTTGCAAACTACGGTGTATCATTAGTTAAGAGTTTAGGTGTTAAGATCATGACAGGTTGCATGATTAAGGAAATCCAAGATGGTCGTGTAATGTACGCAACACAAGATAACGAAGAACTTCAAGCAGTTCCAGGTAAGACAATTATTTGGACAACTGGTGTTAGTGGTAGTCCCGTTATGGGTGAATCTGGTTTCAAGGAACGTCGTGGTCGTGTAATTGTTAATGATAACTTACTTGATCCAGATCATGATGATTTATACATCATTGGTGACGTATCTGCTCTTATGGATAAGGCAACAGATCGTCCATACCCAACAACAGCTCAAATTGCTACACGTATGGGTGCTTATGTTGGACATGCAATTGCTCAACGTTTGAAGGGGGAAGTTCCAGAACCATTTAGTTACAACTCCTTAGGTACAGTTGCTTCTGTTGGTAACACACATGCCTTTGGTCTTGTAGGTAAGAAAGAATACAAAGGTTTCCCAGCTTCATTCGTCAAGAAGATGATTATGAACAAATCATTAGCTGATATTGGTGGGGCAAAAGAATTATTTGCTAAGGGTCGTTTTGATCTATATCACTAGAATTAATGACAAGAGAGCTATCTCACTTAGGTGAGGTGGCTCTTTTTTATGGGCTATCCCTTGACTATGAAACATATTTCCGCTACATTAAAATAGTTGCACTTTTAAGAGAAAGGGCGAAAGTATGGAAAATAAAATAAAAAGATCTTGGCAACCCAAGAAAACACCAATTCAGAAGGAAATTTTAGCAGGGATTACAGGATTCTTTGCAATCTCTTATATTATTATTGTTAATCCGATAATTTTAACTGATGCAGGAATTCCAGCTAATTTAAGTGTCTTTGCAACAATTTTTTCTTCATTTATAGGTTCATTAATAATGGGTATTTGGGCTGATGCGCCAATTATCATTACTCCAGGAATGGGGGTTAATGCATTTTTTACCTATACTTTAGTTGTAGGGATGGATTTAACTTGGGAACAAGCTGTTGCGATCTCAATAATTAGTAGCTTTTTATACATGGTAATAGCGTTTACTCCAATTAGTGAGTATTTAGCACAAAAGATACCACAAAATTTAAAGATAGGGATAACAGCTGGAATTGGAATGTTCCTAGTAGTTTTAGGATTAGAAAAAGCTGGCATTGTTAAGTCAGGTGGCAGTCGATCTTTACTAGCTATGGGTAACTTATTAGCACCTGAAGTTATTCTATCCTTATTAGGAATAATGTTAACTTTGATCTTATTTTTACGTAGAGTTCCAGGTGATTTTATAATAGGAATAATTGTGATTAGTATTTTAGGGAATATCATCGGAGTGAAGGGCTCGAACGTACCTAATATTAGATTGACCGAGATTAGTAAGTACAGTGAAATTGTTGCTCAAGGTGATTTTAGTCAGCTATTTACGTTAAAATTTTTAATAGCAATCTTTTCTATGACAATGATCTTAGTTTTTGAATCGATGGGGATTTTAGAAGGGTTACTGCCAGTTAAATCACAGTTCAAAAAGGCATTTCAAGCAAGTTCAATTGCAGCTTTTCTTTCAGGATTTTTAGGAACTAGTCCAACAGTAGCAGCAGCTGAAAGTGCTTCTGGTATTCAAAGTGGTGGTCGTAGAGGGGCAATGGCAATTACTTCAGGGTTATTGTTTTTAGCAGCAATTTTCTTGATTCCATTATTATCATTTATACCTGAATCAGCGATTGCACCAGTAATAATTATTACAGGAGCCATTATGATGCAACAATTAAGATTTGTAAAATTTGCAGATTTTAGTGAATGGTTTCCAACATTCTTAATTTTAGTTTTAATTCCTTTAACTAGTTCGATATCAACAGGTCTAGCTTTTGGATTCATCGTGTATCCGATCTGTAAATTAGTAGTAGGAAATTATAAAGATGTTTCTAAAGTCATGTATGTTTTAAGTTTCTTATTTTTGATTCAACTTATTTGTGAATCTATCATAGGACAGTAGATTAGCGTTTGCGTGAGTACGCAGACGCTTTTTTTATAGAAAAATATAAATTTTAGATGATATAAAAATAGTATTTTTATCATAATTAACATTATAAAATATCAGAAAATTTACGGATATACGTAAATTTATTTCGATTACTTACTTTAATAACATAAATAATTTATAATGATATTATTATATAATGTTTAGAAAAATTGGTAAAAATACTAGGAAATAATTAGTAATGCTTATTAAAATGGTTATTATATCGCTAAAAAATGATGATTGACAATTAAAGAAAATATTTATATTATCTAATAGTATGAATAATAATTTTAGAGTGAAAGATAATTTATTTTAGTATTTAGGTGGTGAACGCCCTTGTATAAGATGATTATTTTGTCATTAGTTATGCCTTTGATGATAGTTAGCCTATTATACAGTCAATGGACTTTTTATAAAAGTTATATTGAGGAACGTTTAAGTAAGGTTCAAAGTTATGTTGCTGTATTACTAATCTTTGGCTTATATCAATTCTTTATTATAGAATTTTGTCACTCCACAATTGATGGCTTGTATTATCAATATTCAATGGCGATTTTGAGCTTCTATTTATCAAATTACATGCGTGAAAAGTATTTAGGATATGTAATGTTAGCACTTGCGCCATTATTTGATAATTTCTTTCTATATACTATCAACGATATTCCTGCGGCAGCGATGTTCAATTTTGCTTGGGAAGGTGCACTACTAATCATTGTATGTGAAATCTTCATTAGAATTGAAGCACTACCATTGATCTACCGATGTACATTAGAATTCCTAATTGTTAACCAAATTCCACCATTGGTTTATTTTGTGTTACCTGGTAAATATCATGCGATGAGTGCAACATATTTTACATTTGCGTCAATAATAGATGTAACTTTAGGGACGTTGTTAATGTTTGCTGTGGCAAATGTTTACGTTAACTTCTTAACTAAGCAATATGAAGAATTGAGAATGGCAAGATATGATGTATCTCATGATGGATTAACAAACTTGTTAAATTATGATTCATTTCATAGTCATATGAATGAATTATCACAAAAAAGTAGTAAACATCAAATAATATGCATCTTGGATATTGATGATTTCAAAAAGATTAATGATACTTATGGTCATCTTGAGGGTAATGATGTATTAGTTTATTTTACTAAACGTTTATTTGCTGAAGTTAAGGCTCATTTCGGCGAGTTAGCTTCAGTATATCGTTTTGGTGGAGAAGAATTTTGTATTTCTGTACATGGAGTAACAGTTGAAGATTGTCTAGAGATGATAGATAAACTAGCTGAAGAATTACGAACTAAAGATTATGTAACAGCAACCGGTGATAAAATTACAGTCACATTTTCTGGAGGAATTGCCCTAGGATGTGATAAGAAAGATATCAGAACTGTTTTAAGAGAGGCCGATAAAGCACTCTATTACAGTAAACGACATAAAAAGGGGAGTGTAACCTGTGCTAAAGATTTGGAAAAGAAGTCTACTGATACTGATATGCCTCTTAGCTACTAATTTTCCAAATTTAGTTAAGGCAGATACAGTTACTTCTAGTGATGCACTGGTTCATTTCATAGATAATAAGCTAACAGGAAAATATGGAATATATACTAATTATTTAGCAAAAACAGGCAATGATGATACTTTAGCAACAGGTCATCAATATTTAAGTGAATCATCTGGATATTATCTACAATATTTAGCTGAAACAAAGCAAAATAAAAAGTTTAGAGCATTTTATGCGTTAACGAAGAAAACTTTTTATCGTCAAGGAGTATTCTTATATCGTTTTGATGCCAAACATCCAGATAAATATCAAGTTAATGCAACAGTGGATGATTTGCGTATTATATCCGCATTAATGACTTATGATAAAGTTAATCACACAAAAAAGTATCAGTCTGAAGTTAAAGATCTATACAAGAAATTAAGTATAAGAGTGAAACAAGCAGGCTTATTGACTGATATGTATAGTCTTGATAGTAAGACACATAATCAGTTGGTTACTTTGTGCTACCAAGATTTATCTGTTTTGAAGAAATTAGATTCAAGGAGTTATCACAAAGCTTTACGAGTAGTGGAAGAGGGTAAAATTAGCCGTGAAGTGCCATTATATTATCAAAGTTATAACTTAAAGGATAAAAAATATGCTAAAGATAAGTTGGTAACTCCTCAGCTTTTAATAACATTTTTACATTTAGCTGAGGTAGATAAGTTACCTAAAGATAGTTTGAATTGGGTAAAACAAAAAGTAGACACACAAACTTTATACAATGCTTATTCTGTTACAGGAAAGGCAGAAGATAAGTCTACTTCAGCAGCTAATTATGCAATTGCGATGATGATAGGGAATGCAGTTCATGATGACCAATTGTATGATGCTGCAAAAAAAGTTTTACTATCGATGCAAGTTACAGATAAGAAATCTGAAATTTACGGAAGTTTTGGAGATAGTAAGACTAAACAGGTATATTCATTTAATGAATTAAATGCTTTAGTAGCATTAAATCAATAGGAATGTGAGTAATGATAGAAAAATTTAGGAAAAATATTTCTCCGCCCCTACTAGCCTGTGTTTTAGCAGCAATGATAGTGGGGTATTTGTTATTTGTATCTCCAATTAATGGATATGCAGATAACGGGGATTTTGCCAGGGTAATTTATATCAATGGAATCTACCCATTAGATACGAAGAATTACCAGTATACAACTTATTTAACGCAACATTATGGTTTATTTAAATACTACAATGAACATATTGCGATGTTGTTTTCTTCGCAAGGTATTTTTGTAAAAACAGCAGTATTATTAAATAAGTTATTCTACAGCAAAACAGTGTTTGATATTAGGTTTATGGGATTAGTTTATTACGTCTTTTATTTAGGGGCAATTTACTTACTAACTCTAGCTGTGACAAACTCAAACAGGCGAAAAAATGTAGATTATGTAATAGCGTTAATTGTAGTTTTTATGTTTGCTGATTCATCGCTGACATTATATTTTAACTCTTTTTTCGCTGAACCAGTTATGATAATAGCAATGATGTATATTACAGCTTCCTTATTATTACTGATGAAAAAACATTTTGTTCGTAGTTGGTATATGCTAGCAGTGTATTTTTTAGCATCATTAGCATTGGTAACTGTTAAACAGCAAAATGCACCAATAGCATTGAGTTTAGTTGTGGTTACGATCGGAATTTATTTTGTATATAGAAACAAACTTTCTAGGTTATTAATTCCGATTTCTTGTTTAATCTTGCTGGGATCAGGGATTGCGACTTATGTAATGATTACAGATCAATTCAGTAATATTAATAGTTACCAATCAATGACTCGAGGGGTAATGTTAAAAGAACAAGATCCTGGTAATTCTTTAGAAAAAGGTGGAATATCTCGTCAATATGGATTGTTGAAAGGAGATATTTATACTCAAACTTATGCCGCAACATCTATTAAATCCAAAAACATAACCAAGGACTTTATTCCAAAATATAATTTTGCTTGGATTTTGAAATATTATCTAACACATGAACAACAATTTAATGAAATGTTAGACGTAGCTGCACGCGATGGCTACCTGGTACAAATTAAAGCGGTCGGTGATTTTACTAAAAAATCTGGTGCAAAGCCGCATCAACAAGTACAATACTTTACTTTATATGGAGCGATGATGAAAGCCTTCTTTCCTAAAAAGTTTGCTTTCTATATGACATTATGTGTAGTTTTAGTTGCTTTATATATAGTAATTTTTGTTATTAGCGTAAAAAGTAATGAAATGGAATCTGCAATTAAAGTTTTTATGGTAATTGGATATACAACAATGGTAATAGGGACCTTTATTACAGCGGTTGTTGGTGACGGTGATGCTGATTTAGCCAAGCATTTATTGATGGTACCTTTATCATTAAACTTAATTTTCTTGCAGATAATTTCAGATGTCTTACATCATAATTTTTGGCATCCTTCGAGGGAGGGTGAATATTGAAAAGATATTTATTATTAATTTGTTTGTCAATCCTCAGCATCTTGAGTATACATATTCCAGTACAGGCGGATGATAACCGACCAGTTTTGTTAGTGTATGATAGTGAAAATGTCTATTATAACGGTTCTAAAAAAATCGATTCTGTGCAAAGAATGTTAACGGCAGACGGATTAAAGGTAAAAACAGTTATGTTAGAAAATTACCGAAGTGGAGAATTGAGCGACAACAAATATCGGGGAGTAGTAACTCTGATTAATTGGCAGGAAGCTGATTTAAGTAATAATAGCTTTACACATGATAGAGCTAAATTCTCAGGTACTAAATTGCATATTGGGCCTAATTTACAAGATGATGAATTAGAAGGCTTACATGCAAAAAAAGGTATGATTATTAAGCAGCAGTTAACACTGTCAGATGATGGAATAACAGAACAGATACCATATACTAATCGAATGGAATATTTGGTAGACGTTGCTGGTAGTGATAAATATGGTGTTTTGAATACGCAAAATGTAGGAAATCAAAAAACTTTACCATATGGGGTCAAAGTAGATAGTAATGCCTTCCTACCATTTTGGAATACTAGTGGTTTAGCAGTTAATTGTGAAGAGAAATTAATTGCTGATTTGTTTAATACGAAGACAGATAGTAGGCCATTATTAGTAATTAATAATGTTACACCAACAAGTAATCTAGAATATCTTGATAAGTTAGTTGATGATTTATATCGTAATAATATTCCTTTTGCAGTCAGTGCAACTAATGTCGAAGGTAATACCAATCAATTTGCTTATAAGAAATATATGTATTCTTTAAGAATGATTGAATTGAAAAATGGAATTATTTTTATGCGAGTACCATATTTATATTCCTATACTGGCAAAGAAATTAATGCGCAGAATTTAAAGGCAACAATGAGTGAACGTCTGCAATTAATGGTAAGAAGTGGTGTTTATCCAACTGGTTTATCTACGCCTAATCATTGGAATCAGGATGCAGTTTTAGGAAAAGTCGGATTAAAATCAGCTTCTAATGTTTTGCTACTGCCAGATCCTAAAACATATCCAAAAGTTAAGCAAACGGATTATAGTCAAGAATTTGATAAGGCATATTATGTAATGTCTTTAAAAGATTTGGATAAGGCTAAAACGACGGTATCTTTGACTAAAGCAAATAATTTAAATTACACTTTACCGACAGCCTTGAATATAAAAATGCCACGAACATTGTCGGAATTACGTAAGGTTGAGAAGAGTGTCTCGAGATCAGAATTAAATTGGGAAAATCCAGCTGCAGAAGATAATTCAAGAGAAATGAATTTTGCAAAAATGAAGTTGGAATACCATGCTGGAACGTATTTTGTTAATGGTAATGAACAAAATATTAGTGATACTGCTCCAGTTCAAAAGAAACATAAACACAAAGAATACCAAGAAACTGGTTTGAATTTGATCTTATCTTATCAAGGTAAATTCTTAACAGTCTTCATTTTAGTAACTTTGATAGGCTTTGTCTTACTTATTTATAAAGGTCGCAAAGTTTATTGGGATAAATTTAAAAGAAAGTAGGAAAGTAGTTGTCATTACTTGATATATTATTATTTATCAGTATTTTTTCAATTTGGACAATTTTAGCGGTTAATGTTGTCTTGATTTTTGCTGGTTATATGAATTATTTAACAATGAAAGTTCATGATAAATTACCAGCAGATGCACCATTTGTAACAATTATGGTTCCTGCACATAATGAAGGTATTGTAATTGTTAGAACGGTAAAATCATTGCTAGCATTGGATTATCCTCAAGATAAATATGAAATTATTGTAATTAATGATAATTCATCTGACAATTCAGCCGAGCTTTTAGCACAGGTGCAAAGTAAGTATCCCAACCGAAATCTTAAAATTATCAATACTGATAATATAACTGGGGGAAAAGGAAAGTCTAATGCTTTAAATATTGGCTTAAAAGAGGCCAAAGGATCTATTATCGCAGTTTATGATGCTGATAATACTCCTGAAAAACAGGCATTACGTATTTTAGTATCTGAATTATTAGCTGATGATAAAGCTGGAGCAGTAATTGGAAAATTCAGAACACGTAATAAGAATGCTAGCTTATTAACACGATTTATTAATATTGAGACTTTGTCATTTCAATGGATGGCACAAGCAGGTAGAAAAAAACTATTTAATTTATGTACAATACCAGGAACTAATTTTGTTATTCGTCGTAGTTTACTGGAGAAAATTGGTGGTTGGGACGTAAAAGCCCTAGCTGAAGATACAGAAATAAGTTTTAGAACTTATTTAATGGGTTATCACATTAATTTTCAACCGGCAGCTGTTACCTGGGAACAAGAGCCACAAACTTTTGTGGTTTGGTTTAGACAAAGAACGAGATGGGTTAAAGGTAATATTTATGTGATTTTAAAAAATTTGAAATTACTATTTAATCCTAAGAGTAAGGCTATTCGCTTTGATTTGATATACTTTTTATCAATTTATTTTCTATTAATGACATCTTTAGTTATTTCAGATACGGTTTTTGTTTTATCAGTATCTGGATTAGTTCATACATCAATTAATGGTTTTAGTAATTGGTTATGGTTCTTTGCGGTTATCTTATTTGTATTAGGAACTTTTATAACTATTACAACAGAAAAGGGTGAGATGACGCTCCAAAATTTATTGATCATTGTTTTGATGTATCTAGTCTATAGTCAAATGTGGTTAATAGTAGCCTTTTATGGCATGATCATGTATGTTCAAGAACAAATTTTTCATAAAAAAGCTAAATGGTATAAAACACAGAGGTATGAATAGAATGAAGAAAGAATTATTCATTACGATTTTATCAATGTTAGTTTTGATAATTTCGTGGTGTACACAAGTTAAGGCAGATGACATGAAGAGTTATACGCAACCATTTCAAAATTCAACACAAACTCTTTCAGGAAAATCTGTATCAGATAATACATATTTTACAAAAATTGATTACTGGGATGTTAAGAAAGCAACTTTAAACTTGAGTTACCAAGTTTCACAAATTGCTGATGATCAAACATCTGACATTACAGTATCAATTAATGGGGTTAAATTTTACTCATTTAGACCTGAAATAAAAGATGGTGTTCAAACTAAGCAAATTGATATTCCTCTAAACTTAATTAAAGGGGCAAATAATCTTAAAATTTACGGACAAATTTTAAATAAGTCTGACAAATCAACAGTTAGTGTACAGACACCTGCTAATTGGTTAACAATTTATGAAGAGTCAAATGTTAACTTCCAATATAATTTAAAGCAACCAGATTATTATTTGAAGTCTTTCTATAATCATTTTTCAGGGGCAGATACTATTTCATTTGGACAATCTGTTATTGCAGTTCCTCAACAACCTAGTGATGCTGAATTGTCAGCTGCAACTTATGCTTTAACAGGGGTAACTAGAACAATCGCAACAGATACAGACAAGGTTAGAATCTTGCCATACAATGATGGTAGAGTTAAGGACGCGGATTATCGCGTTATTATCGCTAAATATGATAATTTACCTAAGAATTATAAGGGTAAGTTCTCGGTAGATAAATTGAAAAATCGTGGTTGTTTAAGATTAGTGTATAGTAAGAATAAATACACATTGATAATAACAGCTTTAGATGATGAAATGTTGCAAAAAGCAACTCGTTTTATAGCTAATACAGAATTGATGACAGAAACTAAAAAGCCAGTTAAGTATGTAAGCTCTAAGACAGCAACTTATATGTCAAGCTTACATTACGATGGCAGTTACCAATTGACTAATCAAGGAGCAACTTTAACTGGAAGTGGACATCACGAAGAAACATTCTTTGTTGCTTTACCAGCTAGTCAAAGCAACTCCTATGGTAGTAAGGTAAAATTGAGTTTGAAGTATTCAAAGAACTTGAATTTTAACAACTCTTTAGCAACTGTATATATCAATAACCGCAACATTGGCAGCTATAAGTTAACTAAAGATAATGCTGATAATGATGAGCTAACCTTCAATATTCCTAATAATATGAAAATAGGTAGTGGTTTTTCTGTCAGAGTAGCTTTTGATCTAGAACCAAGTCAAATTACTAAGTCAGATAATAGTGAAACACCTTGGGCAGTAATCAATACTAACTCAAAGATTTTTGTTAAGTCTATTGAAAAGAACGACATCCTATTTTCAAATTATCCAAGTTTATTCATTAGAAACAATACTTATAGTAACTTAGCAGTTGTTAAGCCTAGAAAGATGACAACAAATGATTTTGAAGCATTATCTAATATTTTCAATTTGATTGGTATCTATGCTAAGAGCAATACTGGAAAAATTGAATTCTATAGTCAACAACCTGATGATGAAACATTAAAGAACAGTAATGTAATCGTATTGGGAACACCTAGTCAAAATTCTATGATTAAGAACTTAAATGACAAACTTTATTTCCAATATAATAAAAAATATACAAGCTTTATCTCTAATGAAAAATTGAGTATCGAATATGATTATGGTAAGACAATGGGTACAGCTCAATTATTGCGCTCTCCTTACAATGATAAGAGAGGTATGTTAGTTGTAACAGGTATTACATCTAAAGACGTTTATCTAGCATCAACACAAATTAATTATCAAAAGACCATTGTTGAACATGGTGGCGATGCAATTGTGGTGGATAATGATAATAATATTTATAATTATCGTTTCAAGAAGAAAGCTGATTTAGATAAAAAGGTATCTTTGAAGCAAACAATTCACAAAAATACCAAGTTGATCATTTACTTAGTAATTGCTTTAATTTTTGTTGCTTTGCTAGCTGCAGCAATCTTTATGGTTCTATGGAAAAATAATCTGTTAAGAAAGGATAAAAATAATGAGAAGAAATGAGAATTATAGTTTAAATACTGATATTTATATTATCTCGTTGTTAGTTTGTTCAATCATGACAGCTATTTTCGTTGGAATTTCATCTAATTTGATGATTTTGAATTGTGTTTTCTTAGCAATTACTTGTTTCTTAGCATTGATTACTTATTTTCTCGGCCTATTAGCTGGATTAATCTTTAATTTACTGTTTGTCTTTATTCAGGGAAGTTATGTTTTATATGCAGATGTGGTCTTAGGAGAAGAACTAGATTTATGGTTAATTGTTTGGATTTTCTTACCATTGATTTGGTCATTATTAGTAAGCTTTATGACACGAAATCTTCAAAAACTACAAGAAGAAAATCTAAGTCTTAGAGAAAGTAATGCACGTAATCTGGGATATAATAGTGAAACAGACTTGCGTACCATGAGATCTTATCGTCAAGACGCAGAGGTATTTATTGAAACTCATAAACGTTTTGATATTCCTGTTTCAACGGGAATAATTTCAATTCGTTACTTCCATCAAATTATGAATATTTTAACTGAAGAACAACAACATCATTTGATCAAAAAATTATCAGATATTTTATCTGAGAGTTTTAGAAATAATGACATTGTTTACAGTATTGATGGTGTAGGTGGTGTACCTCAATGGGGAGTTCTATTATTCGCGGATTATGATGGAGCGATGGTAGCGATGGATAGAATTAAGCAAAGAGTAACTACTTTACTACGTGAAGATAAGGAATTAGGAAAGTATGATATTCAAATTTCTATTGGAGTTGTTGAATACAATGAAGATAAGATAAAGAGTGTCAGCCAATTTATTGACTCTGCTCAGCATGTACTTCAATACGACGTTTAGTTATATAAGTTGAATTGTATATTGAAATTATTTACATAATGATAATATAAGTATATAATTTAGCTAGTGGGATTAGATTTGACTAGAGGAGGAGATGGAATGAATTCTACTTTAAACATAGCACTGGATAATCTAACTTTAGCATTTCAACCTATAGTCAGAATAGTTAATGAAGATACATTTGAAATATCTGATTACGAGGTATTGTTGCGGTCGAAGGACAAGAAGAGTTTCCCTGCTACAATATTTGAAAAGATTGTAAATAATGAAAGTTGTAATCAAATGTTTTGGGAATGGTTTACTCTTGAAATAAAGAAAGTTTTAACAGACAAAAAAGTTAGAGTAGATATAAATATTGATCCACATCAATTTTTGTATCAATCAACCTGGGATTTTTTGGATAAAATGGTTGAGTACAACCAGCAAATTACAATTGAAATTACAGAGCGTGTATCGCAAGAATTAAACTTGAAAAAGGGTTTAATTGATACAGTTAAGCATATAAAAGATTTAGGCTATCGTGTAGCTTTAGATGATATTAGTTCCGGTCAGTATAGTTTTAAAGTTGTTCAAGAAAATATCAAAGGTATTGATAGGGTTAAGTTATCCTTGTTAATTTTTAATGATGATAGTACAGCTTCAAAAACAAAGAATCTATTCATTTTGTCTTGGCTGAATTTTGCAAAGACCAATAATGTTGAATTAGTAATTGAAGGTATTGAAGATGATGTTGCAGCTAAGGAAATGCTGTGCCATAATATTAAGCTACAACAAGGTTTTTTCTGGCAAGTACCTCAAGATTATATAAGTCCCAAAGAAGTACATAGTTTTAAAGAATTTGAATAAGTAGCAGAAGAAACTAGAAAATAGTTTCTAAATGAGAATATAAATTCGACTCTTAGTTTTGTAAATGCAAGATTGAGAGTCGAATTTTTTATTTTTGTAATGTATATGTATGGTAACTAATGATAGGGAGCAAAAATTAATCCTAGTATTAACTTTTTAAAATAAAGCTGGTATTCTTAGAATAGATTAATAGTTGGATTAGGAGAAAGTTTATGAAGAATATTTATGTTGTTGGAGCTGCGCTAATAGAAGATGGTAAATTATTAGTTACTAAGAGAAATAGTGATCGTATATTAGGAGATTTATGGGAATTTCCTGGTGGCAAAATTGAACAAGGTGAGCTACCGAAAGAAAGTCTTAAGCGTGAGTTAAAAGAAGAGTTTAATGATGAGATTATTGTAGGAGAAAAAGTTACCGAAACAGCAAGCTATGAATATGAATTTGGAACAGTACATTTGACAGTTTATTATGCTAAATTTTTGTCAAAGAATTTCGATTTAATTGCCCATAGTGAGGTAAAATGGATTGATCCGGCAGAAGTTTCAAAATTAACTTGGGCTCCAGCAGATATTCCTGCTGCTAAAGTAATAAGTAAAATAAATTTAAATGGGGTAAAATTCGATGCAGTCGACTAACCAAAAAATAAAGAATGCAATTTTGAATTCTTTTTTGGACAAAAATATATTTGAACAAAATGATGAATATGCTGCCAAATTAATTGCTAATACCAAAGATGAAACAATGTATAATCGTATCTTGGATGAAGTTCAACATTGTAAATCTTTTACATTTGCGGTGGCTTTTATTGAGAGTGGTATTCTTAACTCTTTAAAGACAGTTTTGAAAGATCTGAATGTTCAAGGAAGAATATTGACATCTACATATCTATACTTTAATAAACCTCAGATGTTTAGAGAATTATTAAAGCTACCAAATGTTGAAATAAGAGTCTATGAACAGAATCATGGTAAATTTCATGCGAAAGGCTATCTATTTCAACATGAAGGTTATCAGTCTGCGCTAGTGGGAAGTTCTAATTTTACTGCTGGTGCTTTAAAAGTAAATAAGGAATGGAATTTACTTTTTACTTCTCATAATAACGGAAAACTCACAGAAGACATAGCTTCAGAAATAGAGGAACAATGGAAAGGAGCTAGCAAATTATCTCCTGAGTGGATTGATGAGTATGAGAAAAAATACAAGATTCAAAATAAACCTGCGATAAAAGTTGTTTCTCAATCGGTAGATGAAGATAACAGTAATTACTCTATAATTAAACCAAATAAGATGCAAAAAGAGGCATTGGAAAATCTACAAAAATTAAGGCTTTTGAGAGAAACAAAGGGTTTAATTATCTCTGCAACAGGGACTGGTAAAACATATTTAGCTGCTTTAGATGTGAAAAATTATAATCCTAAACGCTTTTTATTTGTAGCTCATAGAGAACAAATACTAAAGAAATCCTTAGATAGTTTCCATAAAGTACTAGGTGGAGATAAAAAGACAAATTATGGAATATTATCTGGAAATACTAAAAATACTGATGCAAAATATTTATTTGCAACAGTTCAAACTTTGAGTAAAGCTGAAAATTTGAACCAGTTTAAAAGAGATGAATTTGATTATATTTTAATTGATGAAGCTCACCATGTTGGGAGTAAAATATATGGGAAATTACTAGACTATTTTACTCCAGATTTCTTGTTAGGAATGACAGCCACACCTGAACGAAGTGATGATAAGAATATTTATGAATTATTTGACTATAATGTTCCTTATGAGATTAGATTACAAGAAGCATTGGAAGAAGAAATGTTAGTACCTTTCCACTATATAGGTGTATCTGATTATACATACAATGGCGAAGTTATTGATGATAATACTAATTTGAAATATCTGGTTAGTGAAGAACGAGTAAAATATGTCGTGGAACAAAGCAAGTATTATGGCTATGATGGCGATGTACTACATGGCTTAGTTTTCGTTAGTAGAAAAGAAGAAGCAGATGAAATTGCTAAGTTACTAACCAAATATGGATATCCATCACAAATGTTAAGTGGTGAAGATAGTCAAGAACAACGTGAACAAGCTATTGAAAAACTAAAAAATGGAGAATTAACATATCTAGTTACAGTAGATATTTTTAATGAAGGGATAGATATTCCTTTTATAAATCAGGTAATTATGATGAGAAAAACAGAATCTGTAATAGTATTTGTTCAACAATTAGGTCGAGGTTTAAGAAAGGCTCAAGGAAAAGAATATTTAACGGTTATAGATTTCATTGGTAATTACAAGAATAATTATTTGATACCAGTAGCGCTGACAGGTGACCAATCTAGGACACGTGAAGGCATTAGAGAACACGTTGAAACTGGACAAATAGAAGGTTTATCGACAATTAATTTTGAATTAGTTGCCAAAAAGCGAATTTTGAAACAGTTGAGAGGAAAGAAAAATCTCTTTACTTTAGAGATAAAAAAGGATTATCAAGAATTAAAGAGACGTTTGAATAAAACACCATTGATAGCCGATTTTATAAAGAATAACATGGTTGCTTCACAAGCTATTTTGTCTATTTTGAATAAAAAAGGTAATTATAATGATTTTCTTCTTAAGGTTGATAAAGACGCTGCTTATTCATGGGAAAATGATTATTTAGATAAGACCCTTACTTTTATTACATCAGAATTTTTAAGTGGAAAAAGAATACACGAATTATTGTTATTGCAAAAACTTTTAGACAATGGTGTGAGTTCTAGATCAGAGTTGGAAAAACTAGTAGTTGATAATGGAAGTTACTGTAATGATGATGTATTGAATAGTGTGGAAAGAATTCTAACTCTAGAGTATTACAAACCTAAGAGTTATGATGATAAGAATGATAAAGAGAAAAATAAAACAGAATTCGCTAAATTAGGTGGGCAAGCATTAATTGAAATCGGTAATAATAAGGAATATCGTTTCAATAAAGAGATCTCTGAATTGTTAGAAAAGGATCATGGCTTTAAAAAGCTCTTTGTAGATGTTATTAAAGCTGGATTATTGAATGCTCGTGAATATGATAAGAAAAATATCTTTACGATAGAAAAAAGATATACTAGATCAGACGTCAATAGATTATTGAATTGGCAGAGAAAAATACCAGCTCAAAGTATAGGGGGATACTTTATTGAAAATGGTTATTGTCCAATTTTTGTAACTTATGTGAAGAGTAATGATATAGAAGATTCTATTAAGTATGAGGATAGATTTATATCTAATGGCAAAATTCATTGTTATACAAAAAATGGAAGGAAATTAGGAAAAGGTGAAACATTAAAGATGTTTGCCGGAGTTAGTGAAGGAAACCCCAAATTAACATATTTGCTTTTCGTAAAGAGATCAGATGCTGAAGATGATGATGAGTTTGTTTACTTAGGAACAGGTAAAGTAACAGCTGATTCTCTGAAACAAGAATATAGAGAAATAGATAAAAAAGGTAAGTTAGTAAATACACCAATTGTTTCGTATGATCTTAAGTTAGATACTCCAATCTCACTTACAAGATATAGGATGCTGACTGAAGGAAGTAATGGGTAAACAAAGAAAAAATGTAGAAGAATTTAGTTGCTAATGAATAAAATTTACAAGCAAATTTTTTATGAGCATATGGGTTAAGGTTTATGAAGGATTTGAAATATATGAGCAAAAAATCTTTATCCAATTTTATTCATGAAATTATAATTTAGTACCTCATAATTGTTAGGTAAAACTGACAGTTATGAGGTATTTTTTATTGTGAAAATGAATTTTGAGCAATGAAATGAGTACGCTTTTTGCAGTTTCTAAGTCGCAAATAGCGGAACATTTAGATGTAAGATTCGTTATATTTAAAGTGGTTAGAAGATATAAGTCAGGAGGAAATTAGTATGCCAATTACATATAACGAACAAAGCAGAGAGTTTCACTTGTATAATAACAAAATTAGTTACTTAATTAAAATTTTAGCTAATGAACAGCTAGGACAATTGTATTTTGGGAAGCGTATTCCTAACAGAGAAAATCATGACTATTTAGTAGAGAATACATATCGCCCAGTTACTTCCTATGTTTTTGATGATGACTATTCATTTTCATTAGGAAACGTAAAACAAGAATATCCAGCTTATGGTACGACAGATCAACGACGTCCAGCACTTGATATAAAACAACCTAATGGCAGTCGAATTACTGATTTTAAATATGTTTCTCATAAAATTTATGCTGGAAAGAGAAAATTAACGGGGTTGCCAGCAACTTATGTAGAAAATGAAAGTGAAGCAACTACACTTGAAATAAATTTGTATGATGAATTAATTCAAGTTACATTGTGCTTACAATATACTATTTTTGAAAATAGTGCTGCAATTGCTAGAAGTGTGAAGTTTAGTAATAATAGTGATCAAAAATATCAGTTAAAAACGGCACTAAGTTTAAATTTAGATTTGCCGGATGCTGATTATGAATGGTTACAATTTTCAGGTGCTTGGGGTCGAGAAAGACACTTACATAAGACACCTTTACGTCCAGGAATTCAAGCAATAAATAGTGCTAGAGGTGCTTCAAGTCATATGCAGAATCCTTTTGTTATCCTAAAAAGACCATTTACGACAGAAGAACAAGGTGAAGCTTTAGGGGTTAGTTTTGTATACAGTGGTAACTTTTTAGCCCAAGCAGAAGTAGATGAATATTCAGTAACTCGTTTACAAATTGGAATAGATCCATTCCAGTTCAGTTGGTGTTTAAGCCAAATGAAACGTTCCAAACACCAGAAGCAATTTTAGCTTATACTAGCGAAGGATTAAACCAACTTAGTCAGACTTTCCAAAAATTGTATACGACTAGGCTAGCTCGAGGATATTGGAGAGATAAAGAACGTCCAATTTTGATTAATAATTGGGAAGCTACTTATTTTGATTTTACTGAAGAGAAGCTATTATCAATCGCGAAGAAAGCAAAAAAATTGGGAATTGAATTATTTGTATTAGATGATGGTTGGTTTGGAGAGAGAACAAAAGAAACAGCAGGTTTAGGTGATTGGTACGTTAATCGAAATCGATTAAAAAATGGAATTTCAGGTTTATCAAGGAAAATTCATGACTTGGGAATGATGTTTGGTTTATGGCTTGAGCCGGAAATGGTCAATAAAGATAGTGATCTCTATCGAAAACACCCAGACTACATTATTGAAACACCTAAACGACACGCTTCACATGGTAGAAAACAATACGTTTTAGATTTTTCAAGGAAAGAAGTAGTTGATAATATTTATGAGCAGTTAGTTAAGATTTTAGATGAAGGTGAGATAGATTATATTAAATGGGATATGAATCGTAATATTACTGAATGTTATTCAATAGCTTATCCTCCAGAACAACAAGGAGAAATCATGCATCGCTACATTTTAGGTGTCTATAATTTATATGAACGTTTAATTGAACGCTATCCCAAAATTCTATTTGAATCTTGTGCAAGTGGTGGTGGGAGATTTGATGCTGGAATGTTATATTATGCTCCACAAGCTTGGACGAGTGATGATAGCGATGCAATTGAGCGTTTAAAAATTCAGTATGGAACGAGTTTTGGATATCCGCAAAGTATGATGGGAGCACATGTTTCAGCTTCACCTAATGAACAACTCGGACGAAATACACCATTGAAGATAAGGGGAGATGTTGCTTTCTTTGGAGCTTTTGGATATGAACTTGATTTAGATAAATTAAGTTCAACAGAGTTAGCAAGTATTAAGAAACAAATCGAACTTATGAAAAAATATCGTAGTATATTCCAATATGGCACTTTTTATCGCTTAAAGAGTCCTTTTGAAGGAAATATTGTATCTTGGATGGTTGTATCTGAAGATAAATCACAAGCAATAGTGGGATACTATAAGATTTTAAATGATGTAAATTGTGAATACAGACGATTATACTTGCCAGGATTAGAAGCAGATACTCTATATAATGTCCAAGAAGAATTAGGTTCATACTTAGGTAATTTTACTGGTGACGAGTTAGCTAATATAGGTTTGGTTACAACAGATGCCTCTGCTGGTCAAAATCAAGAAACAACTGATTTTTATAGTAAACTATTTATTTTAGAAAGGTGTGGGGAATTAAGTGACTAGACTGACAAAAAAACGCATAATGGCAATATCTGGAACAACTTTATGTGGTTGTTCTGTGGGAATTTTACAAGATTCATCTTTAGGCTTGGATCCATTTAGTTGCTTTGTTACGGGAATTGCCAATATTTTTGGTAGTAGTTATGGAACTTTTTACTTAATAGTAACTTCTATTTTATTGCTTGTTGTAATCTTCTTAAAAAGAAGTTATCTTGGCTACACCACACTGGCTAATCTACTGTTAACAGGAATAATAGCTGACTATACATTAGCTTTTTTGAATGGTTTTGTAAAAGCTCCAACATATTTAATTCGAATCATACTATTACTGTCAGGGTTAGGTTTAATGTGTTTAGCAGCTTCATTATATTTTACGGCAGCATTAGGTGTATCAGCATATGACGCGATTGCTTTAATATCTGCAGATAAATATAGAGCATTACCTTTTAAATATCATAGAATTATAACAGATGGCTTTTGCGTAACAATAGGTTTAATCTTTGGAGCTACTGTAGGAATAGGAACTTTAATTACAGCTTTCTTTATGGGGCCTATGATTCAGTGGTTTAATAATCATATTTCTGAGCCACTGCTAAGATAGTAAAAAAGAGTTTCTAGCATTAATGAAAATCATAATGTTAGAAGCTCTTTTTGTTGTAGTCTGAAATCACTAGGTGTTAAACCATAGGTAGCTTTAAAAGTTCTTGCCAGGGAGTCCGCTGGTAGCCACATTTTTGAGAAATTTCAAGCAAAGAAAGATTTGTTGATTCAATTAAATGTCGTGCTTGTGTAATTTTATAATTTTTCAAATAGGTTTGAAGTGTCATTCCTGTTACTTTCTTAAATCTCTTACCCAGATAACTTCTATCTAGTCCGATCATTTGTGCCAATGAAGCAGCTGAGATGTTAGGAAAGTTTTTATTAATTAAAGAAATAGCTTTCTCAACATAAACATCAGAAATAGAAGTGGTTGACTTACGAGATATAATTGTAGCATTAGAAATAATACTCAAAAATTCCAGCAAATAACTAAGATTGAGTAATTTCTTTGTCGTTGAATTAACTGACTTTAATAACAATAAATTAACTAACTCAATTAAACGTTTGGGATCATTTAGACTGAAAATTGGTTCACGTTGATTTAGTGGAATTTGCTGCATAAGTTGATCAGCAAAATTACCAGAAAAGCCAATCCACACATAAGACCAAGGTGTATTTTTATCGGCAATATAGGTCGTTTCTTGTCCTGGTTCAATTAGAAAACCTTGTCCAGCATGTAATTTGTAGATTGATTGATCAGTTTTAAATGTTCCAGAACCAGCTAAGATGTAGTGGATAAGGTAAATATGGTCTAACTGCTGGTCCATACTTATGTCCACTCAACGTATCTGAGCGTCCTACATTTGCTAGTTGTAATTGATCACTTGGAACTGAAATAAAGTTTAATGAAACTGCTTTTTCCATTTAATCACCACGATTAATCATAGCATAAAATAATAAAAAAGACCGAGAAAATTCTCAGTCTAGTTTAAAGCATTAAACAAAATATACTTGTTTAGCTGCGATATATTTCAAAATTTCTTTTAGCTCAGCTTCAGTTGGATAAGCAAAATTATTCATAAAATCAATCTTGCCATCTTCTGCTAATAATGGAGAACTAATGGTCAAATCATCAGTAATATGAGCTTGAGCTTCACGTTGAATTAAAGTTTTATCTGTTGCAGCAGGAGAGCCATCTTTAAAATCAAGTTGTTTGAAATAAGAAATTAACTCAGCATAGCCAGGTAGCCACTTAATTTGATAATCTAGGCGATGTGCTAAATCGTCAATTTTTACCAATTGTTCAGGATCAAAAGGAGTCATTTCCAAATAAATTTGAGTACTATCTGCTTGTTCTAAAGTTTTCTCAATATTTTTTAACTGGCCAGTTTTAGAGAGATAATTATCACTATCATCGCAATCTTGATAACCTAAAATCAAGTAGTCCAATTTTTGTTGAGAAAAGAACTTTTTCCAAGCTTTAATACGTTTTTTGTGGATTCCATGAATATCAAATTTAGCAACATAGCCTAATTTTTGATGATCATGTTCCAAATAGAGAGCTATTGATCCCCATAAACCATCATCGTTATTGAGTGCAGTAATTTTCAAATCAGCAACGGGCACAGCAAATCCATAAGGAAGAACCTTTAGATCTAAATTTAAATTAGCTATTAGTTCAAATTTAGTTAATTTTTGTAATAGTAAAAATAAATTTTGAGATACAAATGTTTTTGCGGGTAAAGTTGCTTGCTGCAAATAAGCTAAGTTATCAGCTGACAAATGACTAATAACCACAAATTTCTCTTTAGGACTATCAACATTAATATAATTGTCGAAAAAGATAATTGCTTCATCAGTTTTAACAAATTTGTTTTTAAAATTATATTCCATAATATGACCTCATTAAAGATTGACATCAACTTTAAATGATAATGGAGATAGGGCGGTTGAAGCTGTAATTAGTTTAGCTA
Organism: Ligilactobacillus sp. UO.C109; assembly: GCF_026847815.1. Taxonomy (NCBI): domain Bacteria; kingdom Bacillati; phylum Bacillota; class Bacilli; order Lactobacillales; family Lactobacillaceae; genus Ligilactobacillus; species Ligilactobacillus sp. UO.C109. The sequence continues at coordinate 265,186 of NZ_JAPSFH010000027.1, forward strand.
TCAACTCATTGTATTTATCAAGACCAATTTGTTGGCAAGCAATACTTTCTGTTGTTAGATAATCTCTTAGTTCTTGACCAGAAAGCGTAAGAGCTTTAGCGTCAATTTCATGAACTTTATTGTTAAGTAAGATTGCAACTTCTTTTTGAGTATCTTTTAGCATTTTGCCAAATTCTTTGTAATGTGCATCAACTAGGACGCCAGCTAATTTATATACCCAATAAGCAGATTTGTCATCATAAGTTTCACTACCAACTTTGTATGCAGGGTGGACATCAGTAGCTGCAGGATAGAATGGAATATAAGAACTTTGAGCAGTTACACCCATTGCTAACCATTGAATACCACGTACATCAACAGGCATACCACTTCTGATTTGTAGAATATGTGATTCTTGAGTGGCAGCCAAACTAATAGGACGGAACTTATGACCATCAGCATTATCATTGTTTAATGGATCATATGGTGTATTTTGGTAGTGAGAACCTAATACATAGGCAATATCATCTAAATGGAGTAAACGATTAGCTTTACGGATGAAAGGTAATTCTTCACTCATTGGATCTTGATCATTATCACCAGAAAGGTATTTTTGACCGTACCATACACGAGGAGTGCTATAAATTTCATCGCTATATTCATGTGTACCAAAGACATTACGGAAGTTAAAATTATCAAAATCAACTTCAAAATGATTTTGGTATACAAATTGTACAATACCCTTGGAATACATGAAATTATCAGGATCGTCAAGATCGACTTTTTGGATAGCTAATTGATTAGCTACTACTGCATAGCAATCATCTGGAATACGTTGTGCAACCCAATGATGACCACTACCACTTTCAAAGTACCAAACTTCATCTTCATCAGAGAAGAGGACACCGTTTGTTTCACTAGTACCATATTTTTCAATAATGCTTCCTAGACGTGCAACACCTTCACGTGCAGACTTAATATATGGAAGAACAACGGTCACCATTGCTTCTTCACTAATACCATTTTCAACGAGTGGATCAGCACCAAGTACACGTGGATTGGAGTAGGCACTTTCAGTAGCACTCATTGCTACACCATATTCATTAATTCCATCTTCTTCGAATAAACCAAACTTATCAGTCCATTCAGGAGTAGCAGAGTATCTAAATCTAACCTTAGGAAGTGGCATTGTAAACTTGTTATCGTTTGATACAAAAACTTGCTCTTCTTCGAATTCTTTATGCTCATGAACAGTAAGATGTTTAGGCCAAGCAGTTTTAGCATCTTCATTACGAGCGATGATAGTTGAATTGTCGGCCATTGCTTTTTTCCCAACTAAAATGCTAGTACAAGCAGATAATTTTTTTTGAATTTTCACAATTTTCGCCCCTTGTATAAATATTATTACTGTATTAATTCTAACATATCGCAAGAATGGATAAAAATAATTTGAAAAGTAATAGCTTTTTTGATTTAATTAAGTTAGTTAATTAAGAAAAGAGGGACTATTATGCCATTAGTACATATTGAATTAATTGAAGGTCGTTCAGAAGAACAATTAAAGAACTTAGTAAAAGATGTTACAGATGCAGTTACTAAGAATACAGGTGCTCCAGCAGAACACGTACATGTTGTTTTAAGTGAAATGAAGAAGAATCGTTACAGTGTTGCTGGTGTATTAAAGAGTGAAGAAAAATAATTAATAATTATAAAAGAGATTGACTATTGAAAGTTAGTCTTTTTTTATTGTCATTAAAATTAAGTGGGAAAAAGATTATCAATATGTTAGAATTAATAAAAATACATCTTGTGCAATTAGTTGAAAGGGGAATTAACTATAATTATGAAAAGAGAAATTCCAGTAAATAGTGAAGGACATTACACAATTGGGGGACTTGACTCTTTAGAACTAGCTAAAAAATTTGGCACACCTACAATTGTTTATGATGTTGCTAAAATCAAAGAACAAATTGCAAAGTTTAAAGCAGGTTTTGAAGAAGAAAATGTTAAATATCACATTTCTTATGCTAGTAAAGCTTTTTCAAGTTTAGCAATGTATGACTTGGTGGCTAAGAGTGGTATTGGAAGCGATGTTGTTTCTGGCGGAGAACTTTATGCAGCTTTAAAAGGTGGAATGGATCCACAAGAGTTGGAATTTCATGGCAATAATAAATCCCGTGCTGAATTAGAAATGGCAGTTGATAGCAACGTTGGCTATATAATTGTTGATAATTTTTATGAAATTGATTTATTAAATGAAGTACTTACAGAAAAGAATAAGACAGCTAATATCCTATTGCGTTTAGCACCAGGTATCCATGCTGAAACTCATGAATACATCTCAACAGGTCAAGCTAAATCTAAATTTGGTTTTGATTTACAAAGTGGACAAGCAAGTGAAGCATTAGAAAAAACATTGGCTAACCCTCGTTTTAAAGTACTAGGTGTCCACAGTCATATTGGTTCACAAATCTTTGCAACTGCTGGTTTTGTAGAAGCAGCTAAGAAATTGATGGACTTCTTAAGTGCTTGGAAGGAAAAATATGATTTTACAGCTGAAGTACTTAATCTTGGTGGTGGTTTTGGAATTAGATATACTGATCAAGACGAACCATTAGATGTAAAAGACTTTGTTAAGATCATTGTAGAAGCAGTCAAAGAAAAGAGTAAGGAATTAAACTATCCAATGCCTGCTATCTGGATTGAACCAGGTCGTTCAGTTGTAGGGGAAGCTGGTGTAAGTTTATACACAGTTGGTTCACGTAAAGATGTTGAAGGTGTTGGAAGTTTTGTCGCAGTTGATGGTGGTATGGGTGATAATATTCGCCCAGCCTTATATGGTGCCAAATATGATGCTGTTTTAGCTAAGGATCCTAATGCACCAATTGCACAAAACGCTTCAATTGTAGGTAAGTTCTGTGAATCTGGAGATATTTTGATTAAGGATTATGATTTTCCTAAGACAGAACCTGGCGATGTGATTGCGATGTTATCAACTGGTGCTTATGGCTATGTTATGGCAAGTAACTATAACCGTAATCCACGTCCAGCAATTGTTTTTGTTGAAGATGGTAAAGCTCGTTTAGTTGTAAAACGTGAAAGTTACGAAGATATGATTCGCAATGAAATTCTTTAATTAACTGGGAAGTGAGCATGTGGTAGTTGAACTAAAAAAGTTAGATATGAACCATTCGCTTGAGTTTTGGAAGCTGGCTTTTTCTGATCCTAAAGCAGAATGGCGAAATTGGAATGGGCCTTATTTCGATAATCACTATCCAACTAGAAAAGATTGGGTAGCTGGTAGGGAACTTGATTATCTTGAAAATGATATGCGAAAGATAATCTATGTTGATGGTGAAATGGTCGGTTCAGTTTCTGCTTATTATGATGATGGATATCTAGAACGTTGGCTGGAAGTTGGGTTAGCGATTTATGACGAACGAAAATGGGGTCAAGGAATTGGCCGCCAAGCTCTAGAACTTTGGATTGACGAGTTATTTCAACGAGTTTCGCTACCACATATTGGACTCACTACTTGGTCTGGAAATCAGCGTATGATGAAGTTGGCTGATAGACTGGGTCTAAAGTGTGAAGGACGAATAAGAAAAGTCAGATACTGGCAAAATACTTACTATGATTCTGTTAAATACGGTGTTTTGCGTGAAGAATGGGAAAATAGATAAGAAAAAACGATTTCTAGTAATATAGAAATCGTTTTTTGCATTATGCTAGTTTTAAATAATTTTCAAGATATCTTGCTAGGCCATCATGTTCATTATCATATTCAGTGATATCGTTAGCAAGTGATTTTAGCTTATCAGTTCCATTTTGCATAACGACACCCCAACCAGCATAGTCAATCATAGAAGCGTCATTATGTTCATCGCCAAAAGCAATGATATTCTTTTTATCAATATTGTATGTTTTAGCTAGGAAATCAACACCTTTAGCTTTATTAACACCTTTAGGAGAAAGCTCAAGAATTGGATTTTTACCCCCCCAAACGCCAACTGTAATCTTATCGCCAAAGTTAGCTTTTAAAGTTTTGACAATATTAGGTAATTTGTGTTCATCAACTAACATAGTCATCGCAGAAGGATCTTTTTGCAAATTAATGGCATTTAAGACTTCATTTGCTTTCAAAGTTGCTGGAAAGAAATCTGGAATAATATTATTAGGTTGATCAGCTAAAGCATAATTTTTACTTTCAGCAGCGACAATCTTGATTCCAAGTTTTTCTTTTTCAGCTACTAAATCAAGTGCGATATCTTTAGAAAAAGTTTCAATATATTCTTTATCCCAATTTTTATGTGGAATATGTCCTAAAGCACCGTTGAAATTAATCATCGGAGTAGGAATATTCAATTCATCGTAAAAGTTTTCAGAAATACGATTAGGACGACCAGTCACGATTGAAACGATATGGCCAGCTTGGGTAGCTTTTTGTAAAACTTCTTTAGTATATGATGAAATTTTAGATTCGTTATTTAAAGTTGTTCCGTCTAAGTCAATCGCAATTAACTTTCTTTCCAAATTATTCACGTCCTTAATCTTAATTTTTACCTGTAATAAAAACAGTAACGTTTTAAATTTAACATAAAGCTGTTAGAAATACTAGAGAGAAGTAAAGAGTTCGTTGTATAATTAATTCATTATATAGTAAGAAAAGAGGCGGAGTTCATGATTTCTATTATTACAAAAGAAATTAATGATTTACCAATCCTAGAAATTTGCGATAGTGAGAAATTAGGTGAAGAATTACCACTTGTCTTTTTCTATCATGGTTGGACTGGATGTAAAGAAAGAGTTTTAACTCAAGGTTATGAGATTGCTAAAAAAGGATTTAGAGTAATTTTACCGGATGCTTTATATCATGGAGATCGTCAAGAGGGCGATGTAAAAGGGCATGTTCTTGAATTTTGGAAAATTGTCTTAAATTCAGTTAAGGAATTTCCAACTTTGGTTGATTACTATCGTGAAAATGTTGGAATTAAAGATGGTTTTGTAGGAGTTAGTGGTTTATCAATGGGCGGGATAACGACTAACGCTTTAATGACAACATATCCATGGATAAATGCAGGAGTTTGCTTAATGGGTAGTCCTAAACCAGTTAAATTTGCGAAGAAATTAGTTGCTGATGCGGCTACACAAGTTAAAGGAATGCCTGATACTGAAGTTGATAAGCAAATTTCAGCTTTAGAACCATTTGATTTATCCTTGAATTTAGAGAAATTAGCTAGTCGTCCGCTTCATTTTTGGCATGGTACAGCCGATAAAATGGTACCTTATCAAGACACTGTAGATTTTTATCGGGAAAACATTGGAAAAAGTTATGTAGAAAATGTTACTTTAACTACAACAGAGAATGCAGGTCATAAAGTAAGTCAAGAAACAACTTTGGAAATGGCAAATAAATTTAATCAGTATTATCAAAAGTTTGTTGGTAAGAGGTAAGCAGGAACATGAGAATATTTAGAAATAAGTTGTTGATCATTTTATATGTCTGCTTATTAGCTTTTTGTAGTGTTTGGGTGTTCTTTAAGATTCAAGAACGCGATATTGTTAATCAATTGAACAATCATAACCTTTCACAAAACGCCTATGAAGTAGTGATGAAAGGAACAACTTCTTTGGAAGATATTAATAATAAGATTTCTAACTCTAGCAAAATTGATGATGTTCAAGTTCATTATCAAGATAAGAAGAATAGTAATCTAACTTATTTCTTTGGAAAAGGTGATTACAGCACTACACCAATGGTTTCAGGAAGCTTTTTTGCTGACAATGATTTTAATTCAGAAGTTACAGTAGCTTTAGTAGGAAAGAATATTGCAAAAAAATTATATAAACCTAAAGATCAATCATATTTAAAAGTAGATTCTGGTTATTTACCAGTACTAGGAGTTATGGGCGAAAAACATAGCTCCTCAAGTTTAGACGATCAAATTTTTATCTCGGGTGCTATTTCTACTTTGAAAAATTTGACGAGTAATGATTATCGAATTGTAATAGATTCTTATAAACCACTGGATGCAAAGATAATAAAAAAAGTTTTAGGTGCTAAAGAAGTTAAGACAATATTCACTAATTCATTAGGTATTCCTAAGGGTGTATGGTTAACTTCCTTAGTTCGTAAATTAGTTGCGCTATTGTTTATTTTTGTAGCTTTCTTGGCAGAAGCAATTTTATGGGGCGTGTCCTACAAAAGAAGATATGTTATCAAACGTGCAACGGTTAATCGTGCCACTTTCCAAGAATGGCAAGTCTTTACAATTTTAGCACTTGTAGGAATGAGTGCAGGGACAATTTTAGGTTTAATATATTTTACGCTATATAGTTATACTGGAACTATTATTTTTAACACCTTAATGTTAATAACGGGAAGTATCGTTTGTTACTTAACAATTTATGATAGGATAAAAAAACAAGTAAAGGAATAGATTAGAGAATGGATTTACCTAAAGATTTTATTGAGAAATATCAAAATTTATTAGGAGATGAAGCTGAAGATTTTTTGGCTAGTTTGGATGAAAAAAGTGTGATAGGTTTTCGTTTAAATCCTTTAAAACGTCATTATAAAGATGTAGATTATGATTTAACTGCTAGTGTTCCTTTCGCTCAAGATGGATTTATTGGTAAAGTAAGTGGACGTTCACTTGAACATCAAGCAGGCTATGTGTATAGTCAAGATTTAAGTGCGATGTATGTAGCAGCGGTAGCTAATGCACAACCAGGAGACAAAGTGTTAGATTTATGTGCAGCTCCCGGTGGGAAATCAACACAACTTGCCGAACAACTCAATAACCAAGGCTTATTAGTGAGCAATGAAATTAATACCAAACGAGCTAAAATTTTAGCAGAAAATATGGAACGCATAGGTGCTAAGAATGTAATTATCACTAACGAATCTCCTGATAATCTCGCGAAAGTATTTAAGGGGTATTTCGATAAAATTGTTGTTGATGCTCCTTGTTCTGGAGAAGGTATGTTTCGTAAAGACCATAGTGCGGTTAAGTATTGGCATAAAGATTATCCAGATGAATGTGCTCATCGCCAGAAGTTAATCTTAGAAGAAGCAATGAAAATGCTCAAAACAGGTGGCGAGTTGGTTTATTCAACTTGTACGTTTGCTCCAGAAGAAGATGAACAAATTGTAGCTTGGTTATTAGAAAATTATGACTTAACTTTGGAACCAATTACTAAGTATGATGGTATGGACAGTGGACGTCCAGAATTTGCAGATGGTAATAAAGACTTGGCTAAAACAATTCGTTTGATGCCACATCATTTTGAAGGTGAAGGTCAATTTTTAGCTAAGTTAAAATTTAACGGGGAAGCTGCAAGTGTAACTAAAAAGAAAACTAAGAAGAAAAAGAAAAGTAAAACTATTTCATCTGATAAACTAGATTTATGGCATAAATTTGTGACTAATTTTTCAAGTCAGGAATTGAACTTTGCTGATCAAGATTTACGTATTAATGGTGATCATCTTTACTATTATAATAAAGACTGGTTAGATATTAATAAGTTAAAATATATTCGACCAGGTTTGATGTTAGGAACTTTTAAGAAAAATCGTTTTGAACCTAGTTATGCCTTAGCTCTAGCAGTACAAGAAGTAGCTGAAGAAAATGTAATTGAGTTAACTAAAAATCAATGGGTAGAGTATGTAGCTGGCAACACTATCTTTTTGAGCGGTAATACTAGAAAAAATGGTTGGTATTTACTACGTTGTGAAGAAAAGAATTTTGCATTTGGTAAATTAGTTAATGGAACTATAAAGAATTTTTTCCCTAAAGGATTAAGATTTCAAGCTTAAGAAGGGATTACTATGAATATTAAGAAAATAAATAATAGTGATGAAGATATAAAAAAATTACAGACAATAGCAAAACAAACCTTTACAGAAACATTTGGTAGTCAAAATACTGCTGAAGATTTAGCGAAGTTTCTAAATGAAGAATATGACTTTAACAAGTTGAAGTCAGAAGTAGCAGATCCAGAATCTTTTTATTATTTTTGCTACTTCAATGATGAGCTTGCAGGATACTTAAAGTTAAATATCGGTTCGGCACAAACAGAGTCGGATTATCCTGAAGCATTGGAAATTCAAAGAATATATGTGTTACAGAAATATCAAGGACAAAAAATGGGTCTATCAATGATGCAACATGCTATAGCAGTAGCAAAAAAAATAAAGAAATCGCAAGTTTGGCTAGGTGTTTGGGAAAAGAATTTAAAGGCTCAAGCTTTCTATCGAAAATCTGGTTTTGAAAAAGTTGGATCACATGACTTTGTTTTAGGTGATGATATACAAACGGATTATATATTGGTGAAGGAATTGTGAAAAAATTTAAACTTTTAATGCGTTCTTCGTATTTAATTGTATTATTAGAAATATTCTACTATTTAAGGATAGCTCCCCAAGTAGTTGGAACACATTTTGTTGGTGACAACAGTCCTGATAGTTTCGGAAGTAAATACCAACTTTTTTTCTGGGAATTATTGATATTAATTTTAGGTGAAAGTATTATTTTTGTAGAAAAAAACTGGCGTATAAAAAATGAGTTAGATAATTTACCGAAACTTTTGCCAAGAGAATATAGATTATTAATAATACCGGTAGTTATCATTATTCTTGCCGGTTTTGTGATGTACCAGCAAGTAAGTATATAAGATGTAATGAGAAGTGATTATGACGAATGTTGTAATTAACTTCTTATTTTTTATTTTAGTTGTTGACATTAAAACAACAGGGTAGTATATTATAGTTGTTAATTATAAAGCAACAAGTTTAAAAGATAAGTTAGGAGAAGATAATATGAAATATGGTATTACAGCAGCAACAGGTCATTTTGGTCAAGTTGCAGTTAAGGAATTAGTGGGTTTAGTAGGAGCAGACAATGTTGTCGCAATTGTACGTAACTTAGAAAAAGCTAAGCAATTACTTCCTGATGATATTGAAGTTCGTCAAGGTGATTATGATGATAAGAATAGTTTAGTTTCAGCTTTTGAAGGACTAGATAAGGTATTATTTATTTCGTCTCAACCGGGTGGTAAAATTCCCCGTCTAGAACAACATACAAATGTAGTAGATGCTTTGAAAGAAGCAAAAGTAAAATTTGTGGTATATACAAGTTTCCCACATGCTGATCAAGCTAAGTCTGCATTAGCTAGTGATCACACTGCAACTGAAAAATTAATTGTAGAAAGTGGTATTAAACATTCATTCTTGCGTAATAACTGGTATTTAGAAAATGAAGTTGGTTTCTTAAATGGGGAAGATATTGTTTATGCTGCTGGTGATGGTAAAGTAGGTTGGGCATTGGAACGTGAATATGCAGAAGGTGCAGTGAAGGTACTTATTAGAGATGCAACAAAAGATGTCTATGAATTTGCTGGTGCCAGCAGAAGTTATGAAGATTTAGCTAAGGCAGTCAGCGAAGTCTATGGTAAGGAAATTAATGCGACAAATGTTGCTAGTGATGATTATAAAGTAGGCTTAGAAAAAGCTGGTTTAGACGAAAATACTATTGGCTTTATTTTGATGATTCAAGATTTAATTAAGCAAGGCGAACTTACAGAAGAAACTTCTGATTTAGCAGATGTATTAGGTCATGAATTGAAAGCTTTGCCAGAAGCAATTAAAGAAGTTATTGGTCGCTAATTTGTTGAGTATTAACTATACCTTTGTTAAAATGAAGAAAGTTAGATTTGAGAGGTATAGCGATGAAACATTCATATAAACTAAGCGATGCAATTCATATTTTAACATATGTTGATATATACAAAAATGATGATTTAAGCAGTGCTAGAATTGCGGCAAGTATTGAAGCTAATGCTAGTGTTGTGAGAAATTTAATGTCAAAATTAAAAAAAGCAGGGCTGTTAAATAATCAGCCGGGAGTAGCTAGAGCAAGTTTAGCAAAGCCAGCAAGTGAAATTTCAGTTTTAGATGTTTATCGTGCAATTACATCAACTGCCAGTTTGTTGCATGTTGATCCTAAGACGAACCCTAATTGTGTAGTAGGTGCTAATATCCAAAATACATTGGAAGAAGTATATCAGAGGGTGCAAAATGCTGCAGAGTTAGAGATGAGCCAGATTAGTATTCAAGATGTAATTGATGGAGTGCTAGAGAGCGAAAGATTGAAACAGAAGGCTGGTGGCGATGGTGAAAAACTTGATTAAAGGTATTGATCTAGATGCTGCCGGTCGATGCAAACATTACCACAAAGATGTAGATATTGCGGCCTTGAAATGTAGTCAATGCGATGAATATTATGCTTGTTATCAATGCCATGATAGTTTGGAAGATCATAAATTTGTAGCAAGCAATAAAGATGATTATCCTGTGATGTGTGGCGTATGTCGACGTTTATTGGACTTTGACGAATATACAAGTGGTGCATGTCCTAATTGTCATCATGGGTTTAATCCGCGATGTAAATTGCATTATGAAATATATTTTGAAGACTAAGGCCAATTTTAGTTGGTTTAAAGTCGTTAATTATCTTTGATTAGACTTAAATGTAAAATGCAATAATTGTTAAGATAGCTTAAAATCATGTTGTGAGAAGCATGAGTTTTAGGCTGTTTTTTTGTGTTTTCGTCTCGATTTTCTTTCTCAATAGGGAAATAACTTGTGGGTAGAATAGTTTAATGGTTTAATTTGATTAAACAAAGAGAAAGTGTAGGTAGATAATGAAAGCAGCATACATTGAACATTATGGACAAGAAAAGTTAACTTTAGGTTAACTACCTAAACCTAAGATTACTTCAGCTAAACAAGTTTTAGTCAAAGTTCTCAAAGCAAGTGTTAATCTAGTTGATCTGAAAATCCAATCTGGGAAATTACGTCCATTATTACATTTTTCAATGCCACTTATTTTGGGTAATGATTATGTGGGAATTGTTGAAGATATTGAGGCAGATGTTAAATCAGTAGAAATTGGACAATTAGTATTTGGTCGCATCAGCAAGAAACAAATTGGAACTTTTTGTGAGTATTTAGTTGATGAAGAAAATAATCTTGCTGTAGTTCCATCAGCATTAACACTCCAAGAAGCAGCAGGATTGCCATTAGTTGGTTTAACTGCTTACCAAGCACTATTCGAGAAAATGAAAGCTAAGAGTGGACAATCGATATTAATCCATGCAGGGGCTGGAGGAGTAGGAAGCTTATTAATTCAACTGGCTAAGATGCAGGGCCTGAAAGTTATTACTACTGCGAGTCAACGCAATCATGCCTGGTTGTATTCTTTAGGGGCTGATCAAGTTATAGATTATCATAAGAGTGACTTTGCTGAAGTTTGCCCACCGGTTGATTATGTTTTTGATACTCTTGGACAAGAAACATTATTGCGCTCGTTTAAAGTAGTTAAGCCAGGCGGGAAAGTAGTATCTGTTTCAGGATTACCAGATGAAAAATTTGCTAAAGGCTATGGCTTGAATATAATTTGGCAAAAGTTATTTAAACTAGGTAGTTACAAGATAAGGAAAGCTAGCTAAAAAGCCAAAGTAGATTATGAGTTTCTATTCATGCATCCTGATGGAAAACAACTAGAGAAATTGGAAAATTTAGTTGCAGATAAGAAATTGAAAGTCAGACTTGATAAAGAATTTGACTTTGGTGATTTACAAGCGGCTTGTGATTATGTAGCAACTGGCCACGCTAATGGTAAGGTGGTGATTATAGATGTAGTGGGATAAGATAAAAATTTGCACAATAAAAAGCAAGTAATCGATTTGTATTTAAACAAATTAATTACTTGCTTATTTTTATTCTTCTGCAGCATCAGGTTGTTCAGGAACATTGTCACCAGCATTACCAGAATCGCCGGAATCACCATTACTATTTCCTTCATCTACAGAGTCTGATGGAGCAGGAGATTGGTTACCATCAGAATTGCCGTTATCAGATCCACTGCTACTACCTCCACCTTGAGGAGCAGTATACCCACCGCTATAGTAGTAACTAGATACTGGTGCTTGATATGTTGTAGTATTACCTTGACTTGTATTTTGTTGATTTGATGATGTATCTTGTGTATCATCGCTTGATGAAACTGAACTTGAGTCAGTTGATTCAGATACACTTGAACTTACAGAACTGCTTTGCTCAGAACTGCTAGAACTTTCCTTTTTCTTTTTCTTCTTTTTATGTTTTTTCTTTTTAGCAGCTTCAGCCTTATCATGTGCTTCTTTTTTAGCTTCTTTTTTAGCTTTTTTAATGCTTTCTGCTTTTCGAGAACTTGCTTTATAAGAAAATAAACTTTCATTAGAGGATTTACTTGATGACGTTATTGAACAAGCTCCTAGCGTCATTAATGTAAGCACAGAAAGGACAAAAATGCTTATTTTTTTCATTTATGTATACCTTCTTTTTTAGTACAGCTTTTAGCGACATCAGATTGCTGGTCGAAATATCTCATGTTTAATACTATCTTATAATATTAAAACGGTCAACATTAAGAATAGTAGTAATTTAGCAAATATTTTTGTTACATTTTAGTTCTTGCCAACGTATATATTATAGGACGTCCAAATAGACCAAAACGAAATGGCAGGAATTTAATATGAAAAACTTTGAACCCAATCGGGCATTTAATACAGAAGTCGCAGCAGCTTTAGGGATTTATCAAGCAATTTTGATTCAACAAATTCGCTATTGGCAAGATAAGTCAACACATGAGATTGATGGAAGAAAATGGATTTATAATACTTATCAAGATTGGTCCAAGCAGCTTACATTTATTTCAGAGCGAACCATTAGGAGAGAACTAAAGAAATTAGCTGAATTAAAGATTGTTAGAGTTGCGAAATACAATATTTCAAAATTTAATCATACAAAGTGGTATTCACTAGATGAGGAGAAGCTACAAGAATATTTAGACAATAAAACACCTGAATGTCGAAATGGACAAATTGGACAGGTAGAGTGTCCTAGGGAAAACAATGGAAATGGAAAATCTGACCAGTTCAGAACTGGACAAGTTAACCACTTCAAAGACAATAAAGTACCTAAGAATACATCATTAAATAATCAACAAAAGATAAAGGAGATCCTGGAATGTTTCAAAGAAGTTACCGGGCAGGTGTTTGATAAAGATAAATGGGGAATAAAATTGATTAAAGAAAGACTAGCAGCTGGAAATGATGTAGAACAATGTAAAAGCATGATAGTTTTGAAAGCTAAGCAGTGGAAAGGAACACATGTTGAAAAATTTGTCCGTCCCCGAACATTGTTTGGTGATAATTTCAGTAAATACTATGCTGAATGTTATGCATATCATCGTGAAAACAACTATTTTGTTGATGGCAAAGAAGAGAACATTGATCAAGACAAATTAAATCAAGAAATAGATATACTTTTAGCTAAGATTTGAGTGTTACAACAATACTATTTTTTTCGTATATATCAGTGAGAGGAGGAATTTGGAAAAGAAGGGGGATTTTCAATGAAATTAATCTTAACGAAATTAACATTTTGTGGCTGGATTTTAGGTTTTAAACAAAAAGTAAGCTTTGAAAGAACCACGATTGAAAAAGAACCTGAATATAAAACAAATAGAAGTGAGTGACAGGCTTCTTGAATAATTAATATAAACAGGATTTAGAGTAAGTAGGAATTCGTTTTCATACTTACTCTTTATATATTTATAAATTGTGATAAGATGTAATTAGAAGCTAATATGGGGAGGTTTTAACTATGAATGAAATTGAATTAGCCCATGTAAATGATGTTGACAGATGTTTGGAAATTATTGATAGTGGTAAGAAATTTCAAAATGATCAGGGATTTACTGAATGGACAGACGACTATCCTAATCGTGAAAGTATATTAGAAGATATTCTAGCTAATAAGGGATTTGTGTTACGTGTAGATGGTATCATTGCCGGCTATTTACGAATAGATTTTACAGGTATGCCATATTATAAAGAAATATTGGGAGATTGGCATACGGAAGAGCCTTACGCAACAGTTCATAGTTTTGCAATAGCAGAAGAATATCGTAATCAAGGCCTAGCAAGTATTGCTTTGGAATTGGTGGAGAGATTGACATATGCTTGTCAAATTTATGGAGTTAGATTAGATACAGCTCTTGAAAATGAACGAATGAAACATATTTTGAAGAAGAATAATTATCAAATATGCGGAAAAGTTAATTTTAAGGGTGCAGATAGAGTGGCCTTTGATAAGGTGTTGAAAGAAAAATTTTAATAAGATCCAATCTCATACTCTATACGAAAAAGGATTGAAGAAAATGAAAAAGAAATACTTAGTTACAGGGGGAGCTGGGTTTATCGGTTCAAATCTAATTGAAAAAATCATTTCACAAGGAGATGAAGTTGTTGTTGTAGGTAGGCACCTACCAGCTGAATGCAAAGAAGATGCTAATAAATTAAAAGATAATATTACTTTTTATCAGGCTGACGTTACTGATTATGAGTTCATGGAACAGTTATTAATCAAAGAAAAATTTGATTATATTGTATTATTAGCTGCAGTTATTAGTATTTCAGGTACAATAGCTGAGCCTCTTAGCACACATTTTATTAACTAAGAAGCAATTTTATATATTTATGAAATCATTCGAAAGAACAAGTTAAAGGTAAAAAAGGTACTGTTTACTTCCTCGTCAGCTGTGTATGGGAACATTGCTGATACACCTAGGCGCGAAGATATGCCGGTAAGTCTTGAAAATCCTTATGCAATAGACAAATTTGCAAGTGAAAGATATGCTATGTTTTACGAAAAAATCTATGGTATTCCGACAGTTGCTGTGCGTTTCTTTAATGTATGTGGGCCCAGACAAAAAGCACAGGGGAAATCTGAATTATCTTAGACTGTTTGCTTAATGACAAGGAATTTAAGCTAAATGGCGATGGAAAGCAAACACGTGATTATATGTATGTAACAGATGCAGTTGATGCTACGTTGATGTTACTGAAAGATCCCAAAATAAGTGGAGAAATCTTCAATGTTGCTTCTGGAAAATCGGTAAGTTTAATAGACTTAATAGCAGCTTTTGAGAAAATTACAGGCAAAAAGCTAAAAATTATACATAACAAGGGTTTGAAATTTGATACCAAAAATTCACTTGCGGATATCACAAAACTTGAAAAAACCGGCTTCCTTCCTAAATATACGTTTGAATCAGGATTGAGACAATATGTAAAAGAAGAAAAACGCCGGTTGGAATATAATTAGTAAAGTAGATTAACCTTTTCAATTAATTTATGATAGATACGTTGATTGAACCAAATTTCACTGACCTTAGAATCTAAGCTAGATAAATCAAGCCAAGCAATTTGACTATTTTCATCAGGTTTAATACGTAATGGCATAGTAGTATCAGCTTCGAATAGGTAAGTAATGTTTAAATGTAAGTGCGAAGAAACATATTCTCCACGTTTTTCGTGTCCATCAACAGTTAGAACTTCAAGCGAGAAAATATCGTCTGATAAAAATTTAACATCAGTTAGGTCACTTTCTTCTTGAATTTCTTTGAGAATTACTTGCTTTAAATTGGAGTTGCCATCAGCATGTCCTCCAAGCCAAGACCAAGATTGATAGATATTGTGATAAGCCATTAGAACTTTATTTTTATCAGGGCTGATAATCCAAGCTGATACAGTAAAATGAGCTAATTTGTTTTTACGAGTAAAAATATCTTTGGCATTAGCAAGTTGGTCAATAATAAGCTGCTTATCTTGTTTTTCTTGTTCGTTAAAAGGAATATATGATTTAAGTTGGGACATTAAGTCATTCATAGTAAATCCACCTCCTGAAAGATTGCAAATCAATTATAGCATTTAAAGAGAATGAAAAGACAGTCGAGAATGACTGTCTTTTTTAGGTTCTATTAAAATAGCAGAACTTATTCACAAGATACTTGTGACACTCTTCAAGGACTTTATCCATATTTTTTGAATCTTCATCAGAATAAAGAAAAGTAAAAGTTTCTTTAAGAAGTTGATGAAGCATTTCTTTTGTATAAATATCACGAGGAATATCTTTTAATGTACCAATATCAATATAATCAGAAATTGTAGAAATAGTTTTTTGTGCATTGAAATTTAGCAGAGTTTCAAGAGTATACAGGAAATGAGCAGTAACTTTTAAACTAGTTCTAAAACTTGTTTTCTGATTTAAAAAGGTAACATACCCTGATAATCCTTTGAATTTAAAGGCAATATCATGGTGACTAGTATCCCAAATAGATTCGACCAGGCAAAGATTGATCCAAGTGGCAGGATGCTGAGAAGAACGAATGAAACAGTGAGAATCAGAAATAGCAGATGTGTATGCCTGAAATTTATGATGCTTCTTGATTATCTCAGTAATTAACTTGGTGAAACATATACCATTCGTCTTATTAAGTAGAGTTGTTGTAGAAAATTTTGATAATACTACACCTTGATTTTTATCAAAAATAATGGACTTATACTTTGAAGGAGTATTTTTTAGATTGAATATGAAGTAAGTGGAACTATTGTTAATTGTATAGGTAGATCTATACTTTCCGATCTTCAATAATTTATCAATATCAATTTCATGATTAGTATCGAATAAATTATTTGTATAGATCATAATTTCCCTCCTTTGGCGAATTTTATATTTTATAAGTAAATAATCTATCAAAAAACAGTTTATAAATCAATATTTTTTTATTTATTTGCAAAATTAATTTTAGCTTACGGAATTTCAGAAAAATGACGTCAAATTAATTAGGTATTGATAAGTATTAAGTTATAAGACTGATAACGAATACATGGTAAAAAATCAAGAGTAAAATATTTTGCAACACATCCTGAAATGAATATTTTTGATGGGGTGCATGAATTTTAAGACCTATTTATTCTTAATGAGTACAAGGCGCCAGTACAAATTATTTTTAGAGGTGAAATAGTGAAACGAGGGTTTGAATACGCATTGAAGAATAACGGACTTATTTATGGAGTGCTAGCACAGTTAAATTACAAGGTGGGGCATCCTGATTTTGAAGATATGTTTGAAGAAGCGAGAATTTTACTAGCTGAGATATATACCGAATATTATCGTAAAGAAAATGCTAAAGAGGAATGCGGAAGTTATATGTTTCAAAAACTAAAGTGGCGCTTATTGGATAAACTAAGGCAAAAGAAGCGTAAGCAAGTAGAAGTGTGTTTTAGTCAGTTAGCCAATGAGGATGATGAATTACCCCAAATAGAAGAAATTATCGAAACTGGGGATAACATTGAGATTAGCGATGCTCTATATCAGTTATATAAAAGATGTACTGATAATGAAAAAATGTTGTTGAGCTATTATAGTGTAGGAATAACTAAGACTACAGAAATTGCGAAGTTAATGGGGAAATCACGAATGACAATTAATCGTTGGAGAAAAAGCATCCAAGAAAAATATTTAGAATTAAATAATGAAAAATAAAAATGCATGTTACAAATGGCCCCAAAATTACGTATATATCTATGTAAGCTTCAAGATGAGCTTAACAATAATTTAAAGGAGGCCGTTAAAATGGCAAAAGAAGTTAAAAAATCTGTATTATACATTTATGGTACCAAGGAGGATGGAGATACGCGTCGTCGTTCCTACCATAATTTAGTGAATAATGTCGGTGCTGAAAAGTTATCTGCATTTGGAAAAATTATTGGTGAATTATCTGGAGAAGAAACTCAAGATATTGAAATTGTCGAAACTAGCATGGTTAAGGATTAATTAAGGAGGAATTTAAATGAAAGTTAGAGCATTAAATCTTGGATTCAAAGCAGCAGACGGAAAACATCATACATTAAAATTAAATAACGTATCTACAAATCTTGATGAGAGTAAACTTCGAGAAGCGATGAATAAGTTAGTTGAATTAGATATGTTTCAAGATAAATTTGGAACAAAGTTATATGCAGAGGCAGTTAGTGCGAAGTATGTTGATACAGAAACTCAAACAGTTTTTACAATTGAAGACTAAGTAAAATTTGAATAAGCAATAAGGCATGTCAGAAATGATATGTCTTTTTAACGTTGAAATAAATTTATTTAATGCTATAATCTTAAGTATAGAACATACGTTTGTAGCGGAGGAAACTTATGCCAAATTATGTCATTGTAAGAAATAGAGATGGAAAGCCAATGGAATATTATCGACAAAAGACGAAGACGTTTGTCGGAAGTCTTCAAAGTGCTAGTAAATGGAATAGTAAAAAAATGGCACAACCAGCTTATGATAAATTAATCAAAAATGGTGAAAAGAACTTAGAAATAGTAGATAGCGATAAAATTAAAATAACAATTCAGACAGATAAATGGGAAGACTATGCTAAGAGAATCGCACATGCTGATAATAAGACTTTTTATCAAGAAGTAGAAAAAGTGGCATCTTTCCTAATAGCTAGTCCTTTGATAGTTGAAGAAATTAGAAAAGAAATATCACAGGAAGATGGTGTTGTACTACAAGATATTTTACATACTGTAGAGTTAGGCGACTATAACAAAGATGAAGGGCTTGAATTGTTGGGAGATTTGCGTAGTAGTCGTCAAAAACGAAGAAACTATAAAGATAAGCAGGAAGTTATGAATATGTTGCTAGGTGGCGATGAAAATACTGGTTCGCAACATGCGATGGATGCGTTAGATAAGATAAAAGAAGTAACAAGTCCTAGAAGTTATCAGTATCGTAATCCAAAACTCAAACAAAAATATAGTAAGTTATTACAATCTAAACAAATAAAGACTATTGAAAAATTAATTAAGCGTGTTTGGAAGCTGGTAAAATAAGGGATTTTAGAGCTTTATATATTTTTTTCGAACATATTTTTGATAAAAATACTGGACAGAACAATCGAACGTATGTATTATAAGTTACGTAAAGAATGTGCGTTCGAAAAAAAGTAAAGGTGAGATTAATATGAATCGAGTATATGAAGGAATCCAATTTGCAACAGTAACAATCACATTATCAGCAGTAATTACATTGATCACGTTATTTGTTACACCATCTGTATGGCAATTAATGTTGTTAATTACAGGAGAAGTTATCGTCATTAATGCTGCTTACTTAACATTTGTATTGATATTACTAGGACTTAAGAACCTATTAGATTATTGGGAAAAGAATAAATCCAAATTCAAATATTTAAATTAGATTTTTTCTATTGACTATTAGTAATTGATTTGTTAATATTTTAGTGTTGTATTTGTGCATATCACATCTGCAACCGCACGTTTTAAGTTTAAGTATCTCTTTGGAGGTCACTACATTACGGCGAGTCTAAGTATTTTAAGAGGAGGTGCACATAGATGTACGCAATTATTAAAACAGGTGGCAAGCAACTTAAAGTTGAAGCTGGTCAAACAATTTACGTAGAAAAGCTTGATGCAAAAGAAGGCGACAAGGTAACTTTTGATAAAGTTGTTTTTGTTGGTGGCGATAAGACAGTTATCGGTACTCCTTTTGTTGAAGGTGCTACAGTTGAAGCTACAGTTGAAAAACAAGGTCGTGCTAAGAAAGTTGTTACTTTCAAGTACAAGCCTAAGAAGCATCAACACACAAAGCAAGGTCATCGTCAACCATACACAAAGGTTGTTATTGACTCTATTAATGCTTAA
The DNA here is from genome assembly GCF_026847815.1 of Ligilactobacillus sp. UO.C109. NCBI lineage: Bacteria > Bacillati > Bacillota > Bacilli > Lactobacillales > Lactobacillaceae > Ligilactobacillus > Ligilactobacillus sp. UO.C109. The sequence continues at coordinate 284,780 of NZ_JAPSFH010000027.1, forward strand.
TTTGTCTAAAAGGTTGGTATTAGAATGATTAGAGCAAGATTTTTATATCGTGATAAGTTAATTTCTGGCTTTGAAATGCGAGGTCATGCTGATTCCGGCGAATATGGACAAGATATCGTTTGTTCAGCTGTTTCAGTGTTAGCTATAAATACAGTTAATAGTCTTGAGAAACTTGCTAACGCCAATTTGAATATCGTTTCTGATGATGAAAGTGGCGGACTGTTAGAAGTACATGTTAGTGAGAACTTTCTTTCAAATGAAAGTGTAAAGTTATTATTAGCTAGTTTAAAACTAGGACTTGAAGATGTTGAAAAAATGTACGGTGATTTTATAAAAATCGAGAATAACTAATTATTAGGAGGTGCAATCATTATGTTAATGAATTTACAATTCTTCGCTCATAAAAAGGGTGGTGGTTCCACAGCTAACGGCCGTGATTCACAATCTAAGCGTTTAGGTGCTAAGAGTGCTGACGGACAAGTTGTTACAGGTGGTTCTATCTTATACCGTCAACGTGGTACACGTATTTACCCAGGTGTTAACGTTGGTATGGGTGGCGACAACACATTATTTGCAAAAGTTGCAGGTGTTGTTAAGTTCGAACGTAAAGGACGCGACAAGAAACAAGTTTCTGTTTACCCTGTTGCTGAATAATATATAATAAAAACGGCTTAAATCCTTGGTAGATAAGGATTTAAGCCGTTTTTTTGTTGGGCTATTTTCTTAAAGTGTACTACATAACTTTAAATTTACCATTGCCTATTTTGATCATAGTCAGGAAAGTCATCCTGACCATTATCCCAAGCATTGTCACGTTGAGAGACCCAATTTTTGAAGTTTTCTGTTTCATTACCGTTAGAGTCAATCATACCTTGACTTTTAGCCCAATCTATTTGTCCTTGTACCCAAGAGTCAGGATTCCCATAGACATCAGAACCTGGTGCGTGATCCTGTCCAGGCATCACAGGATTTCCTTTTGGGTCATATCCACGTTCCATATTGATTTGACTTTGTGATTTAATAGGAGTAGAGGTTTGTGTTTGATAACTATCAGAATTTTGTTGTTGAGTTACTTGTTGCGAATTAGTAGCTGAAGTATTTTCAGATGCTTCTTTCTCACTTTCTGCCTTTTTAGATTCACTCTGTGCTTTCTTGATAGACGATTCCTTTTTCTTCAACTCAGCTTTAGCTTTTTTGATAGATGATTCTTTAGCCTTCAACGAACTAGATTTAGAAGAATCAGAGCTAGCCCTGTCACTTGAATTAGAGTTAGAACATGCCCCTAGTAAACTTAGTGATAGTAAAGAAATAGTTATAATATTAAATTTTCTCATATAAAAAACTCCCAATTGTAAATAGATATTAATCATTAATTATAGTAATACAAATTAGGGCAGTTTGTGAAGAAATAGCTGAGCTTATTAGTAAAAAACTATATAATAGATATATGGGAACGTTTTTCATAATAATGGGGGGGATGAGCAATGAAAATTATTGATAAATTCTCGATTAAAACAATTACACTTTTAACAGTAGATGAAGATTTACCTAAAAATGGAATAATTTTTTATTAAGAATAAGCTCAATAATGGCTTAATTAAAAAGAAATTGAATATCACTATGGATAAATCGAAGAAAATATGGAAAATTGATGGCTATGTATGGTTACATTGTCCTGTGTGTGGTCATGAAGTAATGGATTACGATATTTGTGATAATTGTGGATGGTAAAATACAGGAATTATAAATCATGATGGTGGCCCTAATCATATGACTTTAGAAGAGGCGAAGAAAGCATATAAAGAAGGACGACCAATTAATAGTTTCATTTTAGAATAACTAAAATTAAGAGGTGAAAAAATGGATTTAAGACCTTATTGGGGTAAGAATGTTATAGTCACAGATGTTGATAATATTATTTATAGAGGTTTTGTTACTGCGGTAACCATTCCAGGAGATTCAGATGATAATTGCTATGAAATTGATTTAATACGAACAAAGCAATATGGTGATAGTTATTTTACTTTAACCGAGTATGAAATAAAATACATTGAACTAGATCCTGATAAAGAAAATTTGTGTGAATCAGAATGAAAATACTAGATTTTAGTTTAGGATGTGATAACTGTGAAGTTAAACTATGTTTTCCTTTTTCTATCTGATCCTTTAGACTCAAGAATTCCAGATGTTGAATATGAAAAGGAATATAAAGCAGCAAGTAAGTATTTTTCCGTAGGTTTGATAAATCAGGAACGATTATTTGAAGATAATGTAGTAACTACAACGTATAAAATTAGTAATGATGACATTATTGTTTATCGTGGTTGGATGCTGAAGCCTCAATTGTATGATAGATTAGTTACTTATGTTGAGAAAAATGGTGGACAGATGTTTACTAATTTATCAGAATATGAATATACGCATTTGATTCCAAATTGGGTTAAGGACAATAGTAATCACGTAAAAACCAAATGGACAATAGATTTGTCAGATAAAAGCATAATAAAACTTCTCGAAGAATTTAATGGAGCCGTTACTATAAAAGATTTTGTAAAAAGTAGAAAATATGAGTGGGATGAAGCTTTTTATATTCCTGATGTTTCTGATACTAAGAATGCACTGCGAGTTATCCATAACTTTATTAATAGACAGGGTAGTGAGCTAATTGGAGGATTAGTAATTCGTGATTTTATTGAGTTAAAAAATATAGGCAGACATCCTAAAAGTCATATGCCAATTTTTGAAGAATACCGAGTGTTTTATATAGGTAATAAGCCACTTGTAGTTATTAATTATTGGAATGATAGAAAAATTAATCTTTCTACAGAAGATAAAAAAGTCATTATGAATGCTCCTAAAGAGGTTAAAGCAAAATTTTATACAATTGATTTTGCAAGGAAATCTAACGGAAAGTTGATCATCATGGAAATGGGGGATGGTCAAGTTTCAGGACTTCAAGGATTTGATGAACAAAAATTTTATGATTTATTATGGGAAAATTTATCTGAGAGTAGAGCTTAATATCAGATTTAAGAGACAAAGTAGAAAAAATAAATTACTCAGAGTTTCTAAATCATCTTTCCAACTAATAACTAAAAAATCCCACTTTTTGAAAGAATTATTTCAAAAAGTGGGATTATTTTTTACGTCTTTCTTTGAAAGGAACACTAGATAGATTGAACCAGAAGGGATAGCTAGTAGTTTTGAAGAAAATATCAAAATACTGGCTGCCATGTTCTTCACCATCAATCTGTAGAAATTCCAATGATTTAATAGTTAAATGAATTTGATTATCTTTGAAGCGATGGAATGACTTCAAATTAAGTTGTTTATGAAAATATAAACTTACAATCAACATAAAGAAACGTATGAAATTCATATTTTCAGTAACGATCAAGTCAAGTTTCTTATCTTTAATGTTAGCTTGAGGAGAAAGTGAAACATTTCCTTCAAAATAAGGATGATTAGCAACATTCATGATATAGACATGTTTGAAAAATCTATAAGAGTCACTAACTCTAACCGTAGCTGAAAAAGGTTCTTGATTATAATAAGCACTTATACTGCTAGTAAGGAATGGAAGAAAACCTCGGCGGAAGAATTTACGTTTCTTCTTGCGATTGTAAATACTTGTAATAAAAGCATCCATGCCTATACCAAAATTATTTAAGAAGTAACCTTGAGTGTTTCGTAAAGTTTCTTGGTAAGTACCAATTGTATAGTATATCTTGTCTGTTGTATTGATAACTTGCTTTAAGGCGACGATAGGATTGAGCGAAAGTCCAATTGCTTTGGCAAATCCATTTTCAATCCCAGCAGGAACTAGACCAATTGGTAGATCGAAACGTTGTGCTTGCTTGATACCATTTAAAACATCGACTAAAGTTCCATTTCCACCTACAACTAAGACGACAGTTTTACTCTTTTCTCTTTCAGCTAAATCCAAAGTAAAATTTTTAGCAACTTCAACAGCATTTTCATTAACTTTTTTGTAAGTAAATTTGACTCCCTGTGTCACTAATTCTGAATGAATGGTTTGCCAGATTTGTTTAGCACTACCATTTTTGGCATATTCATTGACAACTACAAAGTATTCCAAGGTAATCCTCCTTTCTTAGAGCTTTGATTGCAAAAATATTTCATTCTTTATTATAATTTTACAAATAATTATCAACTATGCAATTATAACGAACAATCAACACAATTGACAAGTATAAAGAAACGATTACATAGTAAATTTTCTTTAATCTTTAACTTTAAATTATCGCAATATAAGATATAAAAGCATATTTTGAGATTTGTTGATAGATTTTTTTGATTAAAAGGTGGTAGAATGGAAACAATAACTTTAAGAAAGGTGGCCTATATAACCATGCTTGATAACATGATTTTTAAGCAACTAATGAAACATTCTTTTACAATTCCAGTAGAGGTAACCTATCCTAATGGGAAAACTGAAAAATATGGTAATGGTGCCCCACAGGTAAAAATTAAAGTTAATGAAAAGATACCAGTAAAAGATTTACTGAGAAATGCTTCAATCACATTAGGTGAAGCATATATGGATAAGAAAATAGAAGTAAGTGGTTCTTTACAAGTGCTTATTAATTCAGCATATGAATCAGCAAACAGTTTCTTGAATAATAATAAGTTTAAACGTTTCTTACCAAAACAATCACATTCTGAAGAAAGTAGTAAGAATGACGTTCAAAGTCATTATGATTTGGGAAATGACTTCTATAAATTATGGCTTGATAAAACTATGACATATTCATGTGCTTATTTTGAAAAGCCAGATGATTCTTTAGAAGAAGCCCAAATGAATAAAGTTCATCATATCTTAAAGAAATTAGATCCAAAACCAGGTTCTAGTTTATTAGATATTGGTTGTGGTTGGGGAACATTAATGTTAACTGCCGCAAGGGAATATAATATGAATGTTGTTGGTATTACTTTAAGTGAAGAACAGTATAATGCAGTTAAACAACGTATTAAAGATGAAGGATTGGAAGATCAAGCTGAGGTACTTCTTGAAGACTACCGTGAACTTGATCATCTACCATTTGACTACATTACAAGTGTTGGTATGTTTGAACATGTTGGTGAAGAAAATCTAGGTGAATACTTCAATACAATTTCAAGATATTTGAAGAGTAATGGGGTAGCATTGATTCATGGTATTACTCGTCAACAAGGTGGAGCATACAATGGTTGGATTAATAAATACATTTTCCCCGGTGGTTATGTGCCAGGTTTAAATGAAAATCTAACACATATTATTGAATCAGGTATGCAAGTGGCTGATATAGAAATGCTACGTCGTCATTATCAAAGAACTTTGGAAATGTGGACAGATAATTTCCATAAAGTATTGCCAGAAGTAAGAAAAATGCATGATGACAGATTTATTCGTATGTGGGACTTATATCTTCAAGCTTGTGCAGCTTCATTTGAATCAGGAAATATTGATGTAATCCAATACTTGATTTCTAAAGGTCCAAGTGCCCGTACTTTACCAATGACAAGAGATTATATGTATAAAGATTAGTCACAAAGTACTTTGAAATATTGTCTATTAGGCAAATTCCAAAGTACTTTTTAGTATGACTTTGATAGAAAAGGTCAGATTTAGTCAAAATTTAGTAACCTTAAAAATATTTTATAGTTTATCTTAAGGTAAATTCTTGACTATTATTGACCTTCTTTGTAATAATTATAGACAATGAGGGGTGATAGTGAATGGAACTCACTTGGATTGAAGAATTCAAGAAATATTTGTTAATTGAAAAACAATATTCAGATGAAACTTTGAAAGCTTATAGTGAAGATTTACAACATTTTGTTGATTTTATTGACGAAACTGGAGGCGCTAAATCTTTCAAGGAAATTGGTAGTAATGATGTTCATGCATATATGAGCTATCTATATGATAGATATGAAATGACATCGATTTCGAGAATGATTTCCAGCTTACGTGCATTCTACAATTTTTTAATTAAGAATGAATTAACAGATGAAAATCCCTTCGCTTATGTACAATTAAAGCGACATCCACGATCACTACCACGTTTTTTCTATGAAAAGGAAATGACCGCATTATTTGAAGCAACTGAAGGCGACACACAGATGTTGATCAGAGATAGAGCGTTGTTGGAGTCTTTGTATGGAACTGGAATGCGTGTCAGTGAATGTACAGGTTTAAAAATGGAAAATGTAGATTTGACTAATAAAAAGATGCTTCTACATGGGAAAGGTGATAAAGACAGACTAGTACCATTTGGAAGCTACTGTCAGGAAGCATTACAACGTTATTTTGAACAAACTCGTACACCTTTAATGGAAAAATATCATCGGGATCATGATTTAGTCTTTGTAAATCATTATGGAAATCCTTTAACTCCGGCTGGGGTAGCATATATCTTAAAACAGATAGTTAAGCGCAGCAGTCTACATACCAGTATTCATCCTCATGAGTTGCGACACACATTTGCGACACATTTGATGAGTAATGGTGCGGATTTACGTGCGGTGCAAGAGTTACTAGGGCATAGTAGTTTATCTACTACTCAAATCTATACTCATGTAACACCGGAACATTTACAAAGAGATTATCGAAAATTTTTCCCAAGAGCATAGAATTTAATTATTAGGAGCTGAAATTAATGACAACAATATGTGCAGTAAAACATAATGGAAAGACAGCGATTGCCGGCGATGGACAAGTTACTTTAGGTGAAAAAGTAATCATGAAAGGCAGTGCTAGAAAGGTACGTCGCATCTACAATGACAAAGTAGCAGTTGGATTTGCTGGTGGTGTAGCAGATGCAATTAACTTAGAAGAAAAATTTGAAAATAAGCTAAATGAATATAGTGGTAATTTGGAAAGGGCTGCCGTAGAATTAGCGCAAGAATGGCGAGGCGATCGTACTCTACAAAAATTAGAGGCGATGTTAATCGTAATTGATAAAGATAATTTATTAATTGTATCCGGTTCTGGTGAAGTTATTGCACCTGATAATGGTGTATTGGCAATTGGTTCTGGTGGTAATTATGCTCAAGCTGCAGCTGTAGCTCTATCAGAATATTCCAAAGATATGTCAGCAGGTGAAATTGCCAAAGCTGCTTTAAATATCGCCGCAGATATAGATATATTTACTAACCATAATATTATAGTTGAAGAATTAGCTTAGAAATGAGGAATTTACAAGATGAATGAAATAGATAAGACACCTAGACAGATTGTTGCTGAACTTGATAAATATGTTATTGGTCAAGACAGTGCTAAAAGAGCAATTGCGGTAGCTTTACGTAATAGATATCGTCGTATGCAACTACCAAAAGATATGCAAGAAGATATATCTCCTAAAAATCTTTTGATGATTGGACCTACTGGGGTTGGTAAAACAGAAATTGCACGTCGTTTAGCTAAAATCGTTAACGCACCATTCGTAAAAGTTGAAGCAACTAAATTTACAGAAGTTGGTTATGTTGGACGTGACGTTGAATCTATGGCACGTGATTTAGTTGAAGTTGCATATCGTATGGAACAAAATGATGCTTTCAAGCAAGTTCGTGCTCAAGCTGCACAACAAGCTAACAAGCGTTTAGTTAAGTTGATCGTACCCGCTAAGAAGAAACAAGAAAATCCTAATCAATATCTTTTCAATGCTTTGAGAGATCTACAATCCGGTTCTTTCCCTAACATGAATGGAAATGATATGGAAGAAGTAACTGAAGATGTTAGAAATGAACGTTTAAGTGTTGCTGAACAATTGAAACGTGGCTTGCTAGAAAATAATGAAGTTACAATTCAAGTGGATGATCCTTCAACACAATTCAATAATCAAAGTGGTATGTTAGGACAAATGGGGATTGATTTATCTTCATTGAGTTCAATGATGCCAACTAAGAAAGTTGAACGTACAATGACAGTGGCAGAAGCTAGAGAAATCTTGATTAAAGAAGAATCTGAAAAATTAGTTAACTCTGCAGATTTGGCTGATGCAGCAATTAAACGTGCTGAAAATACAGGAATCATCTTTATTGACGAAATTGATAAAATTGCTTCTAAATCTCAACAAAATGCAGGTCAAGTTTCACGTGAAGGTGTACAACGTGATATCTTACCAATTGTTGAAGGTTCTCAAATTTCAACTAAGTATGGCTTGGTTAAGACAGACCACATTTTATTCATTGGCTCTGGTGCTTTCCATGAAAGTAAACCAAGTGATTTAATTGCCGAATTACAAGGTCGTTTTCCAATTCGTGTTGAATTAGAAGATCTATCAGTTGATGACTTTGTTAAAATTTTGACAGAACCAAACAACGCTTTGGTAAAACAATACATCGCGATGATTGGTACAGACAATATTGATGTAACATTTACAATCGAAGCTATCCATCGTATCGCTGAAGTAGCATATCAATTGAACCACGATACAGAAAATATTGGTGCACGTCGTTTGCATACTATTTTAGAAAAATTACTTGAAGACCTACTATTTGAAGGTCCAGATATGCAAATGGGCGACATCAAGATTACAGAAGCTTATGTAAATGACAAGATTGGATCAATTGTTGAAGACAAAGATTTGAGCCAATACATTTTGTAAGATTGGTATATGAATATTGCGAAAAGTATGCATTGATATGTATGCTTTTTTTGTTTTGAGGAGAAAGTTTGTGGGATTAAATAGAAAAGATTAAAAAATCTATAGCTCTTAACAGAGTGCTTTTTTAATACTCAAAAATAAAAATTATGTCCATCTGCTTGTGATTGTATGTTGTTTAAAAATATGATAGAGTAGTAACATGTGTAGAGTTCAAGATAAAGGAGGACTCGTTTTCGATGTTATATAAATATAAAAAGGATTATCAAAAAATCGCGATGGGATTGTTGTCCTTTATCGCTGAATTGAAAGATATATCCAGATTACAATCAGAATTAAAATGGTATGATGCCGAAGATAATCGCAATCTTTATCTATGGAAAGACGACAGCAATGATTTTGTCGGGATTGTTGGGATTGAAGAAAATGATGATATTGTGATTGTACGTCATATTACGGTTTCTCCAGCAGTGAGAAATGAAGGCGTAAGTTTTAAGATTCTTGATGATCTCCAAAACTTATATTCAGAAAAGAAAATCATGGGAAACATTGAGACAACTAATTTAATTACAAAGTGGGAAATGAAAAATGGCTCAGGAAAATAAGAAAAACTCACGAACAGCTGAGCACTTAACGTTTAAATTGGATCAGTTTGAGGGTCCTTTAGATTTACTTTTACATTTAATCAAGCAAAATGAAATGGATATTTATGATATTCAGGTTGCAGAAATAACTTCTCAGTATATAGATTACCTTCATCAAATGCAAGATTTAAGGTTAGATATTGCTGGGGAGTATTTAGTTATTGCTGCAACTTTGTTAAATATCAAAAGTAAGATGTTGCTGCCTGTTGAACAAGAGCAACAAGTTGAAGAAGATTACGTCGATCCACGTGAAGATTTAGTGCAACAATTGGTTTCACACCAACTTTATCAAGAAGTTGCGGCTAAATTTCATGTAATGGAAAAACAACGAATGGAATTATTTTCCAGAGAACAGGCAATTAATGAAGATGTAACCTATGAAGTTTCAGAAGGAACAACGATTGATTTGTTACAAAAAGCCTTCGCAAAATTGATGGCTCGTAAACAAGTAAAGAAAATCAAAAAGATTAAACGGAAAATTATTCCTGAACGTTATACAATTAAAGAAGAGATTGAAAATATTGAACATACACTCAAAATGCACAAAGGAACGATGAATTTTACTGATTTGTTTGAATTTGACGGTGAGGTTGAAGTCGAAAAAGTTGTTACATCTTTTCTAGCATTATTGGAGTTGGTAAGAGTTGGTAGAGTAAGTGCGAGTCAGGAAGAAAATAATGGACCAATTCTAATGACATATGAAGGAAAGGCGGAGGAAGATGCTATCTAATCAAGCAAAAATTGAGAGTTTGCTATTTATTAGTGGAAATGAAGGGATAACATTAACCGAACTTTCTCAGATTACAGGAATTTTAAAGCCAGCTTTACATGAGCAGTTGGATAAATTAGCAGATAAGTATAAGCAAGATAGATCCTCAAGTTTGCAACTTATTCATGCAGGGGAAAGATATAAGCTGGTGACCAAACCTGCTTTAGCTGAGTTGGTAAAGAAATACCTAAATAGTAATAACATTACAGAATTAACTGGAGCAGCCTTGGAAACTTTGGCAATTATTGCTTACAAACAACCAATTACTCGTATTGGTGTTGATGAAATTCGGGGTGTGCAATCTAGTTCAATGATTCAACGTTTACAACTACTAGAGTTAATTAAAGAAAATGGTCGTTTAGATGCTCCCGGAAGACCAATTCTTTACGTTACAACTGACAAGTTTTTGGATTATTTTGGTTTAGAGAGCCTAGATCAACTTCCAGAACTTGATGAAGAAAAACAAGAAGATGAAGAAATGGATTTAATGACTTTATTTGAACAAACGACAGGTTCAACGGAAGATGAGGAGGAAGAATAATGGCTGAACGATTGCAAAAAGTTATGGCTAATGCTGGTGTAGCTTCACGTCGTGCAAGTGAAAAGCTAATCCAAGAAGGTCGTGTAATGGTTAATGGTGTTGTAGTAACTGAATTGGGAACTAAGGTTGAAAGTGACGACTCAATTTCAGTAGATGGTAAGCTTTTAAAGAAAGACGAAAAGAAAGTTTATTACTTACTTTACAAACCACGTGGAGTTATTTCAGCAGCTAAAGATAACAAGGGACGTGAAGTTGTAACAGACTACCTAAAAGATGTTCCTGAACGTTTGTATCCAGTAGGACGATTAGATTATGATACTTCTGGATTACTAATCTTAACTAATGATGGTGATTTTGCTAATCAAATGATGCACCCTCGTTATAAAGTAGATAAGACTTATGTTGCTAAAGTTGAAGGACTAATCACACCTGATAGCATTAAGAAGTTACGCAATGGAGTAGTTATAGATGGTAAACCTACTAGCCGTGCTAGAGCTAAAATTATATCACGCGATGCTAAAAAGAATACTTCAATAGTTTCATTAACAATTCATGAAGGACGTTATCATCAAGTTAAGAAAATGTTTGATGCAGTAGGACATAAAGTCCAAAAACTTTCACGAACAACTTATGGTACATTGACACTTGATGGTTTAACTTCAGGTGAATATCGTGAACTTTCACATAATGAAGTACGTGAACTTTTGAAACTTATAAATAATAAGTAAAAAAAGATTGATTACCGCTTACATTTATGATACTATATAGGTGTTGAAAAAAATAATATAAAGTATAGGTGTCTTCAGAGGCAGGGTGAAATTCCCGACCGGCGGTTAAAGTCCGAGAGCTGCTATTGTATGTAGTGGTTGAACTGGTTTGATTCCAGTACCGACAGTATAGTCTGGATAAAAGAAGATGAGCGATTATCAAGTAAATGAAATAACAAAGCTCTGTTGATTCCTTAGTCAACAGAGCTTTTTACTTGTAATTACTCTGGTACTTGTGAAGGGACCTCGAGTGGAGGTTTTACTATGAGAAATGTTTCAATTAAAAGATATGCAATAATTGCATGTCTCGCCGCTATTTCATATTTACTAATGTTTATTTCATTCGCAGTTATCCCAATTGTGCCATATATGAAAGTAGACTTTGCGGATATTCCAATTTTATTAGGATTCTTCGTATTAGGTGTTAGTGGCGGTATTGAAATCGCAGTATTGAGATCAGTTCTATACTTTTTGATTACCGGTCCATCAATCGCAAGTTTGATTGGAGTTGGAACTAATTTATTGGCTACATTAACAATTTGCTTGCCAATGTATTATATCTTACATGAAAAGCATGACTTGAAGAGATACATTATTGCGATTGTTGTATCAACTATCTCATTGACATTCTGGTTATCTATAGGTAACTGGTTAGTGATTACACCATTATACATGGCAGTATTAGGTATGAAATTAACTTTACCTTTAAGTCAATTAGTGTTATATGGAGTATTGCCATTTAATCTTATTAAAGGTGTAATTGTTGGGACAGTCTTCGTACTAGTTTACGCAAAGATTCATGTATGGTTGGATAACAAAGCAAACGAATTTCTTGCTGAAACAAAAACAAAATCAATCTAGAAAATGAATGTAGAGTCGTTAGGCATTTGTCTAGCGACTTTTTTACTTGGAAATAGACCTTAACTATAATTAAACTTATATTTATGGTAAACTAGGTTGTACTAATAGATTCGGAGTGATTATATTTTGGAAAGTTGGATATTTCTAGGGCTAATTTTATTGATTGCGTATCTGGGAAAGAATTCCTCGCTATTAATTGCCGGAGCAGTAGTAATGGTAATCAAACTATTCCCATTTTTATCGCAAAAATTATTTCCAGTTATTCAAGCGAAAGGTATTAACTGGGGTGTAACAGTTATTTCAGTTGCAATTCTAATTCCAATCGCTACTGGACAAATTCAATTTAAAGACTTAATTAACGCAATGAAAACTCCAGCTGGTTGGATTGCAGTTATTTGTGGAATTTTAGTAGCAATTTTATCCAAACACGGAGTTAACTTGCTATCATCAACTCCACAGGTAACAGTAGCTTTAGTAATTGGAACAATCATTGGAGTAGTATTTTTAAAGGGTGTAGCAGCTGGGCCAGTTATTGCAGCCGGAATTACATATTATTTAGTTACACTGCTGAATTTGAGTTTTAGCTAATTATGGAGGAAAAAATGTTAAAAAATATCTTAGGTAGAGAAATTATTGCGAAGGTAACAGATTTTAATGATAAATATATCTTTGCACAAGTAGAAGGTTTAACTTTTAGAATGGCACGTGATGAGCTTTTAAAAGCACCTAAAATTAATTCATCATTGAAAGGTTTTGCTTATATCAATGATAATCATCAATTACAGTTGACTAAAAAGGTTCCTAAAGTTCAAGTTGATAGGTATGCTTGGGGAACAGTCGTTAGCAGCCGTAAGGACTTAGGTGTATTTGTTGATATAGGTTTACCTAATAAAGATATCGTAGTATCAATTGATGATTTACCAGAGTTACCACAATTATGGCCACAAAAAGGTGATAAATTGATGATTGGACTAGCAATTGATGCTAAAGATAGGATGTGGGGCAAGCTAGCTACTCCTGAAATGTTCCAAACCATTAGTGGAATGGCCAAGAAAAATATGCAAAACAAGAATGTAACAGCTACAGTCTATCGTTTGAAATTAGTAGGAACTTTTGTAATAACAGATGACTACTACTTAGGCTTTATTCATCCATCTGAACGAGAAGTTGAACCACGTTTAGGTGAAGTTGTTAAAGCCCGTGTAATTGGAGTAAAGGATGATGGTACATTGAACCTCTCTACACGTCCACGAGCATATGAAGCAATTAGCGATGATTCACAAATGATATTGATGGCCTTACAACACACATCGGCTAAGCAATTACCATTTACAGACAAATCATCGCCAGACGAAATCAAAGCCTACTTCGGCATTAGTAAAGGTCAATTTAAGCGTGCAGTTGGTCATTTAATGAAAGCAGGTTTAGTTAAGCAAGCAGACGGATTCTTGATTTTGAATGAAAATTAGAGGTGAGTAGCGATTAACAATATTTTAATGGACTATTTGCATTATCTGAAAGTTGAGCGTGGTTTATCGGAGAATACAATTGCTAGTTATGGAATTGATCTCAAATTATTTTTAGAGTATTTAAGAGAAAATGAAATTCCATCTTTTAAGCAAGTGAATAAAGAGGTTATCGTCAACTATATGCAAGCTGAGAAGAATAACAATAAAGCTAATTCCAGTATTTTACGTAGTGTTAGCAGTTTAAGAAAGTTTTTTCAGTATTTAGCGCAAGAAAAAATTATTGAAAAAGACCCAATGTTGTTAATTGATACACCAAAGAAGAAACAACATTTACCCCAAGTGCTAACTAAAGAAGAAGTTGAAAAGTTATTGCACTCACCTAATACGGGTCAAGTTTTAGGTTTAAGAGATCGGGCGATGTTGGAATTGATGTATGCGACTGGTCTACGAATCAGTGAAATTATCAACTTGAAACTTGAAGATTTGCATTTAACAATGGGGACACTTCAAACGTTAGGTAAGGGGCATAAAGAACGTATCGTTCCGGTAGGCGATGAAGCAATTAAATGGATAAATCGTTATTTAGAAGAAGCACGTCCTAAATTATTGAAACAAAAGCGTAGTAATTATTTATTCTTGAACTTTCATGGAAATAACTTAACACGTCAGGGCGTATGGAAAAATTTGAAGGCAGAAGTAAGAAAAGCTGGAATTCAAAAAAATATAACACCACATACTTTACGTCATTCATTTGCGACCCATATTTTAGAAAATGGGGCAGATTTAAGAATTGTTCAAGAGCTATTAGGGCATGCAGATATTTCAACAACACAGATTTATACGCATCTTTCAAATAAGCAATTGGCGGATATTTACAATCGTGCTCATCCTAGAGCATAAAAAACAGGATTTGAAACTGGAAAATCAGATTTCAAATCCTGTTTTTATTATTAACTAATGTCCGGCTTGATTGCCACCATTATTTCCAGCTGGTGTTGCCGGAGTATTATTGCTTTGTGTATTGTTGTTACCACCTGTAGTGGTTGTTGCACTACTGTTAGCTGATGTACTGCTTGCAGTAGAAGTACTGCTTTCGCTAGCATTACTGTTAGAATCACTACCAGAAGACTTTTCATCGCTAGAAGAAGTGCTGCCAGAAGATTCTTTATCACTAGAAGAACTTGAGGAACTAGATGAAGATTCATTGATTCCTGAAGAACTTCCTTTACCAGTGATTGTAGGAGCAGCTGAACCAGCTAGGTAAAGTTCACGTTGGCCATTAATTGTTCTAGAGTAAACATTACTTGGTTTAGTCCAGTCGGTATTTGAAACTCCTTGGGATAGGTAAGTCATCAACACTTTATAAATCTGTTGTGCCAGCTTGGAGTTATTCGGAACATAATTACCAGGTTCATACTGGTGATCATATCCAACCCAGACAGAAATGGAATAATGTTTAGTATATCCATCAAACCAAGAATCCATTGCTGCATCAGATGGGAATTGACCACTGACATCAGATGGATAAGCAGTTGTACCAGTTTTACCAGCTTGGTATAAACCAGAAATATTAGCTGCAGTACCAGAACCATTAGAAGAAGTGATAACTTGTTTCAACATATCAGTAATCATGTAAGCAGTTGAGGATTGCATTACACGTTTACCAGAGCTAGAGTAGTCATTTACTTGACCGTCTGCAGTTTCAATCTTATCAATATAAGTTGGTTCATAGTAAGTACCACCGTTAGCAAAAGCAGCATAAGCAGCCGCATTTTGTAATGTTGATGCTGGAAGTCCAATACCATTTTGTAAGGACAAGCCTTTAGTATCATAACCAAGATTACTCAAGAATGACTTAGCTTTAGTCATACCAACTGCTTGTAGAGCTCTAATCGCAGGAACGTTTCGAGATTCAATCAAAGCTTGACGCATGGTAATTGTACCTTTGTAGCGATTATCAAAGTCATATAATTGAGTTGATGTTCCAGGATAGTAGAACTTGGTATCCTTCAAAGCGTGGTAAGTAGCCCAATCTAGATATTCAATTGCTGGTGCGTAATCCATAACAGGCTTAGCTGTCGAACCACTAGAGCGGTCAGTTTGAACAGCACGGTTTAAACCATAAGTTACATCGCCAGTCTTACGTCCACCAATCTGAGCAATAACTTTACCATTATTAGGATCAACAACTGTTGTCGCAACTTGCATAGTATCGTTAGGGAAGTCTACATAGTAGTCAGTATTAACGATGTTATAAAGTTTCTTTTGTGCATCCATATCTAAATTGGTGTAAATCTTTAAGTTTCCAGAATAAGGATCATAGCCTTTTTCCTTAGCTTCAGCAATTACTTCTTTTAGATAGGAGTCAGAAATTTTTGCTTTTTGTGAAGTTGTGCTTTCTTGTTCATGTGTTTGGACAAGACCATCTGTTACATCCTCTTGCTTAGCTTCATTAGCTTGAGCTTGTGAGATCTTTTTATTAGCTACCATTGCATCTAAAACATCATTACGACGTTGAGTAGCTAATTTAGGACTCGAATATGGATTGTAAGTAGAAGGAGCGTTAGGAATACCTGCAATCATTGCAGTTTGTGCTAAATCAAGATTCTTTAATGATTTACCATAATAATACTTGGCTGCAGTTTCCATACCATAAGTGCCATATCCCATGAAAACTTTGTTAATGTAGAAAGTCAAAATTTGTTCCTTGGAATATTCTTTGTCCAATTGCATCGCTAACCAAGCTTCTTGTGACTTACGCTTGAGCGTTTGATCTGACTTCTTAGTTGAGAAGAAAGAAAGCTTGATTAACTGTTGATCTAAAGTACTACCACCTTGTAGACCGGCGGAAGAACCAGTGACGTTTGAAAGGGCAGCAGACACGATACGAACAGGATCAACACCGTGATGCTTATAGAAACGTCTATCTTCAATGGAAACAACAGCATCCTTCAATTGTTGAGGAATGTCTTCCGTCTTTATGTAAGTACGATTCTCATTTCCAAGTGAAGTTATCTTATCACCATTAGCGTCGTAGATAACGGAATTACCGGCACTTGTAAGTTTGTTTTCTGAAAGCTCAGGGGCATTTTTAGCATAAACGAAAAATACCGTAGCTCCAATAACAAAAAGTGCCAAAAGTGCTGTTAAAGCGCCTAAAATAATCTTTTTGACTAAGCCACTATTTTTATTAGGCTTGCGAGGGTTATTTCGACTTTCTTCTTCGCGACGTTTTGCCACACGAGAAAGTCTAGAATTTTCATTACTATCCATTTTTATCTCCTTTAATAAAGTTTAATGAATTATGAATTAGCAATTAATAAGTCTACCCCCTTCAAGAAGGGAATTCTTGGAGAAATTGAGTAATTCAATTTATATCCAAGCTGTTCAATTTCTGCTTTAGGAATTGATTTACGTGACTTATCTTGTTCATCCCAGTACTTAAAAAGTAAATCAGCAGGTAAAATAAATAACTCGTCAGTCTTAGTAAACTTAACAATAGTAAAACAAATTCCTCCTTGCTTCTGGCAGGCTCTCATGTGTTCAACCTGATGTGCATGAAAGTTGCGTAAAGGAAAAGAGGAAATATTAGTTGTTTCTTTAGCTTCAAAGTCGAGATATTTACCCTTATAAACACCGTTGTAGTCTGTTGTCGAAGCTTGCTTAAAGTAGGCTTCTTTAATAACAGCGGCGCTTCTCTTAGGATAATCAACACTAACGATTTGGATTGGTATCGGTTTCTTATGAATGACAGCAATCCCTTGACTCAAATAATATTGATTACTTTCATTGATTTCTTCTTCAAGTGACATTCCACGATTTCCATAAATTGTCTTAGAACGATTGTGATTGATGCTGCGATGATTTACCTTATTAACTAAACTAGGATGATTTTCATTTTTATGATAGTCGTAAGCACGACCATTCGGATAATGGAAAACCATTAATTCATCACGCTCCTATCCAACTAATTATACCAAGCCCGCCATGTATTAGCAAAATAATTATGTGTAACTTAGTTGTAACAAACGTTTAACATAGAGGGATATTTATTACTATAAATGTAAAAAAGATAGGCCCATTATAAGACCTATCTCATGAATAATATTTATTAAGCTTTTTTCTTTATAACATTTACAAATCCCGCTAAGATGCAAAGAACTGTAACTAAGAATGGGAAGATTGCAAATGGAATAAAGTCTAGTGGATTAACGCGTAGGGTGCCAGCGATAAATACACCACTAACACTCCAAGGAACGACAGCATTAATTGCAGCACCGGCATCATTGAGGACACGAGTAAGAGCTGTTCTAGGTAAATTGTGGTGATCAAAAGCTTCTTTGAAGGATTCACCTGGTAAAATAATTGCAAGGTAATGTTCACCAACTAAAAGGTTAACACCGATACAAGTTAAAGCAGCAGAAATAGTTAAACCAACGATACCTTTGACAGATTCTTCAATCTTAGTGATAATCACACCAATGATGTTGAATTTGATTAAAAGTCCACCCAAAGCTAGGGCAAAAATAATTAATGCAAGTGAAGTAAGCATACTACTAATACCACCTTTTGAAAGAAGAAGGTTGATATTTTTGTTAGGTGTATGAGCAACGAATCCATTCATGATCAATTCAGTAATAGAATTAATGGAGATATTTGGATTATGAATCCAGCCTAGAATAACAGCAGATAAAGCACCTAGTCCTAATGAAGGAATTGCAGGAACTTTAAAGATAGCTAAGATGATCAACAAGATAACAGGTAACATGGTCCATGGTGAAATCCAGAAGTTATTTTGTAATTGATCAAGCATAACATTGATAGTGTGTAAACTAGCTGGTTTTGGATGTAATCCCATAAGTGTGAAGAATATTAATGAGATAAACCAAGCTGGTAAATCAGTCCAAAGAAGTGACTTGATATGAGTGTAGATGTCAATTTCTCCGGTGCTAGCAGCTAAGTTGGTTGTTCCAGACAATGGTGAAATGTTAGAACCACAGAATGCTCCAGAAACAATTGCACTAGCTGTTAGGCCAGGACTAAAATGTAAAGTTGTACCAATACCGATAAAGGCAATTCCCATAGTAGAAACACTGGTAAATGAACTACCACAAGCAATTCCGACCAAGGTACAAACTAAGAAGACAGTAGGGAGGAAAAATTGAATAGAAATAATTTTAAATCCCCAAAACATAACAGTAGGAATGGTTCCTGAGAAAATCCAAGTAGCAATTAAAACACCAATTGTTAAGAAAATTACAAGTGGATCAACCCCAGCACGTAAACCAGTACGCATACCGTCAATGATCGTGTCCCAAGTGAATCCACGTAAGCGACCGTAAACCATTAAAACAACAAAAGCGATTAATAATGGTGCTTGTGGTTCTTGATGTTGTCCAATAATTAGGAAACCTAAAATTCCTAGAATAATAGCTAAAACAATAATACTTTCCCCTAAGCCTAAAATAGGTTCACTTTTCTTAATTAATTTCTTCATAATAATTTCTCCATTTCTTATAATAAAATATTAATCGTCACTGAAAAAATATTGATAATAATAATCCATACATCATCACTCCTTTTAAACAAAAAGCCCCACGACTGACTAATCAGCCGTGGGACGAAATTCTCGTGGTACCACCCAGTATTTATGCAATAACTTGCATCTCAATTGCTGTATCGTAAGCAAACGCAATTCTAATTTTGATGGTTGTAATTCATTAGAATACTATGGTTTAACTTGCAGCTACCGTTAACTCTCTTAGCCAGGGAGTATCTAACTACTGGGTTCCATTAGAATTATTAGAGATCTTTAATTTATAACTTAGGTTAATGCATGTAAAAACATTTGTCAACACATTTATTTGTTAAAATTCAAAATTATTTAAAACTAACTGCTAGTCATTTAATGTAAATAACTATATTGTAGAGTATATTTGAACTGGTAAAATAATTAATTGTGAGGTGAAAATATGAATTTATGGGTAACAGGTTATCGGAGTTATGAGTTGGGAGTTTTCAATTCAAAAGATAAAAAGGTAGAAGTGATCAAATATGCATTACAAAAGAAGATCCTTGAAAAAATTGATGAGGGTTTAGAATGGGTTATCACTGGAGCACAAATGGGAATTGAACAGTGGACTTGCGAAGTAGTAGCAGAAATGAAAAAAGAATATCCGGAACTTAAGTTAGCTATCATGATGCCTTACAGTGAATTTGCTGGAAATTGGAATGAAGCTAATCAGGAAAGTTTTTCAATACGTTGTTCACTGGCAGATTTTGTAGGAGAAGTTAGTAAGGAAAAATATAAGAGTCCGATGCAACTTAAAAATTATCAAAACTTTATGTTAGATCATACGGATCAGGCGATGTTAATCTATGATCCTGAACATGAAGGTAAGACAAAGTACGACTATGAAATGATAAAGAAGTATGGCGAACAAGAAGATTATCCATACGATTTAGTAGATATGTATCAGCTCCAAGAATTTGCGGAAATGTATCAAGAAAAGCATAGTTTTTAAAAACGAAAATCGCCCTTGTTAGTTCGGTTTTTGTGTAGTATAATCTCAAATAATAATATTTCAAGAGGATATACAGTTAAAATACGAATTATAGAAATGGGTGTTATAAATTTTGGAAAAGCAAAAACTTATTAAATTGATAGATGTCGCTGCAGGTCGTAAAAAAGCTGATTTAGTTTTAAAGAACGCAAAGATTGTAGATGTTTTTCAAGCTAAAATTTTAATAGGAGATATTGCTATTTCTGACGGTTACATCGCTGGAATTGGTGGAAGTTATCAAGGTGTAGAAGAACGTAATTACACTGGCAAGTATGTTGCACCAGGTTTCATTGAAGCTCATATTCATATCGAGTCATCCTATGTTTCTCCAGAAGAATTTAGTCGAGTTTTTATTCCAAGAGGAACGACAACCATCTTGGCTGATCCTCATGAAATCGTAAATGTTGCTGGATTAAAAGGTCTAGATTATATGGTAAATGCTGCAAAGAACGCAAAGATGGATATTCGCTACATGATGCCACCATGTGTTCCAGCAACTAATTTTGAAACTTCAGGTGCGGATTTATATGCTGATGATATGGAAGATGCATTAAAGACAGGTAAAGTTGATGGCTTAGCAGAACTAATGAATTTCCCAGGAGTTATTAACGCTGACGATAAGATGATTGATGAAATTCTTATGGCTAAAAAGTATGGTGCTCGAATTGACGGGCATGCTCCTCAAGTAGTAGGAAAAGACTTAAATGCATATATTGCTGCTGGCCCGGCTAACGACCATGAATGTTCGACTTTAGAGGAAGCTGAAGAACGTTTAGCACGTGGAATGTATCTTTTATTACGTGAAGGTTCAGTTACACAAGATTTACGTAAGTTATTGCTAATTGTTAATACTGCTAATTCACGTCGTTGCTTGTTATCTGGCGATGATGTACAAGCAAAAACAGCGATTAATAAAGGACACTTAGATAATAGTATTAGAATATGTATTGATGAAGGCTTGAATCCAATTACTGCTATTCAAATGGCTACATTGAATCCAGCTGAATACTGTGGCTTGAATGATAGAGGAGCAATTGCACCAGGTCGTCGTGCAGATATGGTCGTTTTTGAAAGTTTAGAAGACTTTGCTGTTGAAGAAACTTATATTTTAGGTGAAAAGTTAAGTCAAGGAAATGAATATTTAGGTGAAGTTAACTACTATCCAATTGATAGTGTTGAATCTTCTATGCATGTTAAGGATTTTACACGCGAAAAGCTTCAACTACATTTAAATAGTGACAAAGTTCGTGCAATCGGAGTAGTACCAGGTGAAGTTTTGACAACTGAAGAGCATGTGACAGTAAGACGTGATGGCGATGGTAATTTTGTATACAACGATCAAGAAGATGTCACAAAGATTGTCGTTGTTGAACGTCACCATAACACTGGAAATGTAAATGTGAACCTACTAAGTGGATATGGTATTAAAGCTGGAGCAATCGCAATTTCTATTGGACATGACTCACATAATATTATTGCTACTGGAACTAATGATGATGACATCTTCATGGCTGTTAACGAACTTATCAAGCAAGAAGGTGGAGCAGTCGTAGTTAAAGATGAAAAAGTTATTTCACGTATGGAATTGAAGATTGCAGGATTGATGTGCAATTTACCAGCTGAGAAAATGATTGCGCAACAAGATGCACTTGATGAAGCTGTTCATGAAGAATTAGGTGTACCAGATAATGTTAACCCAGTAATGACTTTGAGTTTCATGCCATTAGCAGTAATTACAAAGCTAAAGATTACAGATAAAGGGTTAGTTGACGTTGAAAAGAATGCTTTTGTCAGCAATGAGTTAGACTAAAATCAAACTATTTTAAAATATATCTTTCAATCAGCAAAAACGTATGCTATAATAGTTTTTGTTGATGCGGGTGTAGTTTAGTGGTAAAACCACAGCCTTCCAAGCTGTTGTCGCGAGTTCGATTCTCGTCACCCGCTTATATATGTGAGTTATAGTCAGTAAGGTTTTCTTACTGGCTATTTTTTTATCATCAGTAATTTTAGTATAAATAAAAAAGTAGCTCTACTATATAGTATGACTACTTAAAAATAATCTTTATTAATAAGAGATACTATTCTTCTATTTCATAGGCCAAGTATTTATAAGCAAATTGGTATCCTAATTTTTGTGCTAAATGCAAAGATGTTTCAGTATGAGCATCCCAGCTTGGATATAGGCCTTGGTCAAGGCAAGTTATTATTAATTGAGAACAAGCAATTGTTGCTAATCCTCGTCTTTGAAAATCTGGATGTGTGGCAACTTCAATTTCAATTCCATTTTGATATGATGAAAAAGAACTAGCTCCTGCAACGATACTTTGGTCATTAACAATTACATAACCAAGTCCCCATTTTTTAAACTCATCATAGTTACTATAATTTCCTACCAAGTCAGTTGACCATTCTTTTTGTAAACATTGATCATATAAACTAGCATCAATTGAGTGCATTTAAAATTCTGGTGATAGTTTTTCAATGTTTAATTGGAGTTTGGGTGTATCAAAATTAGTATCCTTGAGGGTTGCATAACGCGTAAATTTTCTGACTTGATCACCACAATATCTCTCAATCATGTTAGCCCATTCTGTATTTTGGGGTACCATAATTAAATCAGAGCAAGCGTCAACGGCAGTAGTAATAAGGTTCAAATTAGGTTTTCCAGCAAAAAAAGAAAATGCTGAATTGATGCCTAGTATTGCTAATGCTGATTGAGGATTAGAATTATCATCAACAATAATTTGTCCCATAGTCCCATCTAAACATGACCAAATTATTGTTTGATCCCATCCAGTAAATAGGGAGTGAACCTTTTGCATAGTTTGTTCTTTCATAATTTTCGTATCCTTTCTGAATCTTTCTGTGTCTGTAATTTGAAACTTAATATTTTGATTGCAAAATTTTCTATATAATAGATTATCAGATTGTTTTGCTTATAAATCAACATTTGCATCATTTTTTATAGTAGAAACTGTTAGTGTACAATTATTATAACGTACTCATTTATTGACTATTTAATGAGTTTGACTATTACAAAATAATTTGATATTATACTTTAAGTGTGCATAAACTTTTAAAGAATTAATTGAAACCTTTAATATACATAACTTTAATAGTATAATTATGCCTGAGCAATAGTTTAAAGTATTGCAGATAATGATCGTTAATACTTTGAGAATGGGGCAGGTTGACTAGCGATCTGGCTCGCCTTTTTGCTTATGTTAAATTATTTTGAGAGGTGCTGCTTTTGGAAAACTTCGATTATTTACAAATGTTGGCTGGAGAACTTTACATAGCTCGTGATGTTGCCGAAGTATGTGATCCTCGCGAAGGACGTGAAATTACAAGGCAAATTAATCAAACTGATCGCAATGAAAGGGAGAAAATCAAGCGTTTAGTAGGAAAGATTGTAGCACACAAAGATAATAATTACTGGATAACACCACCTGTATATGTTGATTATGGGAAGCATATCACTGTGGGCAGCAATTTTTATTGTAATCTGGATTGCATTTTCCTTGATGTTAATAAAATTACAATTGGTGACAATGTTATGGTTGGACCAAGAGTGAGTTTCTATACAGCTGGTCATCCAACTGATGCAGAAATCAGAAATGAAGCGTTAGAATTTGGATTACCAATTACTGTAAAAAATAATGTCTGGATAGGTGGAAATGTTGTAATTCTACCAGGAGTAACAATCGGTAAAAATTCGATTGTCGCTGCTGGTGCGGTAGTTACAAA
Source organism: Ligilactobacillus sp. UO.C109 (assembly GCF_026847815.1). NCBI lineage: Bacteria > Bacillati > Bacillota > Bacilli > Lactobacillales > Lactobacillaceae > Ligilactobacillus > Ligilactobacillus sp. UO.C109. The sequence continues at coordinate 308,753 of NZ_JAPSFH010000027.1, forward strand.
AGATGTACCTGACAATGTAATCGTTGGTGGCAATCCAGCTAGAGTTATTCGTGAAATAGGGGAAGCCGATAAGGCAAAGTGGGAACGAATGAAAGATACATATTATAGAAAGAAAAAAGAATTCGAGGAGAGATAATTTTGAATACAAGAAAAAATAGCTCAGATTTTCCTGTGCGTCGTTGGTATGGCGATGCTTTTGGGATTAGTGGAGCAGTCTTCTTATTAACATTATTACTAGTGATATTTAATGTAAAGGTATTTGTTAATTTTGAAGATAATATTACCGCTACTTTCCAATCTATGTTTGGTTTGCCAAAAATGGATTATAGTGGTGGATTATTAAACGATATCATGACATTTGTGGCATCTTATTTTGATACTAAGCCAATTATTGCAATCACAATTGTAGTGGGAATTGTATTGATTTTAAGACGCCAAATCAAAATAGGTATTTGGTTGATGTATGTTGTAGCAAGTGGTGGCATTATAGGATTAGTTTTAAAAGCTTTGATCAAGCGTCCACGTCCACTTCATCATCTTCCAATTGATGATGGATATTCATTCCCAAGTGGACATTCTCTAGCAAGTACTTTATTGATTTGGGCAATCATCTTCGTTGTTCTTCCTTTAATCAAGAAGGAAAATGTTCGTAGAATTGTTGGATGGTTGTTAGTTCTATTGTGGGTATTAATCTTATTCTCTAGACTATACTTTGCAGCTCATCACTTTGGCGATGTCCTAGGTGGTATAAGTTTCTCACTTGCTTGGTTATGGTTGAATATGGCGTTATATCCCAAGATTTTTATGAGAAATTAGAAATTTAATTCAGGGTATATTTTTAAGGATTCTAAGAAAGAATTTTTCTTGGGATCCTTTTTATTTGACATCAATATTTGCATAATAATTTTTAGAATTGCTTGTATGGTAAAATAATAGTAGGAAGTAATATTTTTTTGAATAATAGTAAATAATTATGAAAGGGGTTTATTATATGGGCGATAAGTTAGTAAATTGGATTGCAGAGTTACAAAGCATCGCACAAGCTGGTTTAACTTATGGTAAAGATGTTTATGATCGTGAACGTTATCAACGTATTAGAGAAATCACTGCTGAAATGATGGCAGCCAAAACTGGACTTTCATTGGAAAAAGTGACTGATTTGTTTTGTGGTGAAACTGGTTATCAAACGCCTAAAGTGGATACAAGAGCGGCTATTTTTAAAGATAACAAGATATTACTTGTGCATGAGAGCGATGGTACTTGGTCTTTACCTGGTGGTTGGGTTGAATTTAATCTATCAATAAAGGAAAATACGATAAAAGAAATTCGTGAAGAAACAGGATTAGAGGCAACTGCAGAGAAAATAATCGCTATACATGATAGAAATAAGCATAATGTTCCTGAATATGTATATGGTGTCTGCAAGATTTTTGTTTTATGCCGAGTTCATGGTGGAGAATTTGTAAAGAATATCGAAACGACAGGTTTTGAATACTTTGCTGAAGATGAAATTCCTACTCTCGCTCTTGCCAAGAATAATGAAGAACAGGTAAAAATGTGTTTTCGTGCTTATAATGATCCAAATTGGGAAGTGGAGTTTGATTAATGTTTAATAAATTTGGGGGAAGAGACGTTGAAATAGTCGACATTGATGATAGAAAATGGATAGGTTATGTAGCAGGGATTGAGTCTCCTGCTGATTCAGACGATAATCAATGGTGGCTAGATGTAGAAGTGCCTGATCCTGGTTTTGAAACAGGTCTAGCAATATCAGAAAGTGAAATAAAGCAAATTAAAATTATAAATTAGCTTATACACATATTATAGTAATTTTCGTACAATCTTAAGTATTATTGGCCGTCTTTTTGACGGTTATTTTATTGTTGTCATTTTTTAGATTGCAATTGCCCAACGAATAACTATAATTAGACTTAACATAAAGAGATGAATGTAGGTGGTTTAATGTATGATATTTTGGCAATCCAAAATAAATGGGTCAACAAGTTAGTTTGGCTTCGGCGGCGTGTTATTGTAAGAGCAGTGCAACGAACCTTACTATCCCTGTTTCCGTTTGCTCTTTTAGGAAGCATCGCCAGAGTTGTTTCAATTTCATTTTTATCGGATAAGGGGTTTATCAACAGTATTCTCGCGATGCCCAAATGGTTTCCGGATTTTCGTCTAGTAAAGCTATTATTCAATAACTTTGCGACCTTTACAATTGGTATTTTAGCTTTGCTAGCGGCATACTATTGTGCCAAGTATACGGCTGAATTTTATCGGAAAGATCAGCAAGTAGCAGGTATTACAGGTTTGATCTCTTATTTATTCGTATGTATGGTAAATGTTTCTGAAAATGGAGACGGTATTATTAATTTACCAGTAGACGCGATGATGTTAGGAGCAAACGGAATTCTTTTAGGCTTATTAGTAGGTTACATAACTGGACAAATATTCCGAAAGTTTGGAGGCATTGATTTAAAAAAGGCTAAAAGTCATTCACCAAACGTATTAGAGAAAGCTTTTAATTCACTTTTAGCAATTATTCTTTCATTTCTAGTAGCAATTGTCATTAATGGATTATTGTATCTATTCTTTAGATATGGTGTATACGATGCAATCACTGATTATGTAACAAGCATCTCCCTTAAACATAGCAATTTTTCAATGACGCTATTTGGAACTTTTGTCACAACAATTTTTGCCTGGTTAGGATTTAGTGGACCTTATCAATATCGTTCATTTGTAGATGATAATACCTCTGTTGAAAATCTTAATTATGCATTGAAATATCACTCTGTTTGGGGTGTACCACATCCATTCTCAGAATATTCGCTCTACCACAGTTTTGGGGCTTTTGGTGGAATTGGCTCGATTTTAGCTCTGATTGTAGCGATCTTAATTGTTTCTGGAGCAGGAAGCTATCGTCGCGTTGGTGTGTCTGGCCTAATACCAACACTATTTAATAGTGGGACTTCTGTCATGATAGGACTCCCAGTGATGTTTAATCCTTTATATTTAATACCGTTTATTCTTACTCCGATATTGAATATAGTAATTGCAGCTCTAGCCATTATTGCACATATTATGCCACCAGTTGTTTATCCAGTACCAATGGGGACACCTGGACCTTTAGTAGCTTTTATCGGTACGGGAGGAAATTTTGTAGCTCTAATAATTGGAGTTATTGTCTTTTTTATCGACATTATAGTCTATATTCCTTTTGTTAAACTGAACGAGCAAATATGGTTGAAAATGCAATATATTTACTTGCAAGAAGAAAAGGAGGGCGAGTAAATGACTAAAAAACGAACAAGAATTATCTTATTTGTGACCTTAATTTTTATCATTCTACTCGCAATTCCTTCTTATTTTTGGACTAAGAGTAATATCAAAGAATTAAATGCTTTCTACAATTCTAAGCTTTCGCCGGTAATTATGATTCCAGGAAGTTCAGCCACAGAGAATAGATTTGATACTTTGGTAACAAAACTCAATCAACATACTAGAAATAAACATAGCTTGTTGAAGGTTAAAGTTTGGAATAATGGAAAAATTACCTATAAGGGTAAAATTAAGGCTAATGACAATGAACCAATTATTGTAGTGGGATTTGAAAATAATAAAGATGGTTATAGCAATATAAAGAAACAAGCACGCATGTTTAATCAAGCATTCGCAGCATTGCAAACTCGTTATAAATTTAATAATTTTAAAGGAATTGGTCATTCTAATGGTGGATTAATATATACTGACTTCTTAGAACAGTATTTCAATGAGTATAGTCAAGTTGAGATTAAACGACTAATGACAATTGGTACACCGTATAATTTTGATGAAACGTCTATTTCTAATAAAACAGAAATGTTGGCAGACTTTATTGCGAATAGAGAAAGTATTCCAACCAATCTTACTGTTTATTCGGTGGCAGGGACTGAAACCTATGATTCTGATAGACTAGTACCAGAAAGTAGTGTTTCAGCTGGTAAATATATTTATCAAAAACAAGTAAAGCATTTCACTGAAATAACTGTTACAGGGGAAGATGCAGAACATTCAGACTTACCTCAAAATGATGAAGTTGTAAGCTTAATTGAACGTTACATTCTCGATAATCAGAATCAAGGAATGAACCAAAAAGGAAAGAATCCACAAGATAATTTACAAAAGCAAGATAAAAAATAGATAGTTATGCCGGTTAAAAACTGGTATAACTATCTTTTTTTAGAAATAATAACTTTTTAAATGATTTTGAAAAATAAAGACAAGTTAGATTACAACGAGCAAAAACAAATTTTGAATAATGTATAACAAAAGTTATTGAATTTTATTTCAAATATGCTATACTCTAAGCATTGAATAAAGTAAACATTGATGAAAAAGGGACTATTCATAAGGATAGGTACAGCGAGTCTGGATAGTGTAAGCAGATGTTATTCTGAATAGTTTGGCGTTTTCGGAGTTTATACGAATTAAGTTGCTAGTTTAACTAGAAGTAGGGTGGAACCGCGATGACGAAAGATCGTCCCTATGTAACCAGAGGCGTTGCATAGGAACGGTCTTTTTCTTATGCAACGAGTTTGATTAGCTTTCGAATCATTTATTCAAAGGAGTATTGTAATGACAAAGAAATTAGCATTGCAAGATATTATTTTAACGTTGCAACAATTTTGGGCTAAACAAGGCTGCATGTTGATGCAATCATATGATACTGAAAAAGGTGCCGGAACAATGAGTCCTTATACATTCTTAAGAGCTATTGGACCAGAACCATGGAATGTTGCCTATGTAGAACCATCACGTCGTCCTGCTGATGGTCGTTATGGTGATAACCCTAACCGTTTATATCAACATCACCAATTCCAAGTTTTGATGAAGCCATCTCCAAGTAACATTCAAGAACTTTATCTTGATAGTTTACGTGCCTTAGGTATTGAACCTAAAGAACATGATATTCGTTTTGTTGAAGATAACTGGGAAAATCCATCTATGGGTTGTGCCGGTGTTGGTTGGGAAGTATGGTTAGATGGAATGGAAATTACTCAATTTACTTACTTCCAACAAGTTGGTGGTTTAGAAGTTAAACCAGTTGCTGCCGAAGTAACATATGGTTTGGAACGTCTATCATCATATATTCAAGACGTAGACTCTGTTTATGATCTAGAATGGGCTGATGGTGTTAAGTACGGTGATATTTTCAAGGAACCTGAATATGAACATTCCAAGTATTCATTTGAAGAAAGTAACCAAGAAATGTTACTAAACTTATTTGATACATTTGAAACAGAAGCTAAGAAGCAACTTGCAAATGGACTAGTTCATCCAGCTTATGATTATATTTTGAAATGTAGTCATACTTTCAACTTACTTGATGCTCGTGGTGCAGTATCTGTAACAGAAAGAGCTGGTTACTTATCAAGAATTAGAAATATGGCTAAATCTGTAGCTAAAGTATTCGTAGCTGAAAGAAAGAAACTAGGTTACCCATTAATTAAAGATGAAAAACTAAGACAAGAGTTACTAAAGGAGGAAAAATAATGGCTCATACATTTTTACTAGAAATCGGACTAGAAGAAATACCAGCACATGTTGTTACTCCTAGTGTTAACCAATTAGTACAAAAGACAACAAAATTCTTAAAAGAACAAAGAATAGATTTTGATGAAGTTATCCCATATTCAACTCCACGCCGTTTAACAGTAAAAGTAACAGGCTTAGCTGATAAACAAGCTGACATTGAAGAAGAAGCTAAGGGACCTTCAAAGAAAATTGCTTTGGATGATGAAGGTAATTGGTCAAAAGCTGCTCAAGGTTTCGTTAGAGGTCAAGGCGTAACCGTTGACGATATCTTCTTCAAAGAATTAAAAGGTACAGAATACGTATACGTTAAGAAATTTATTCCTGGCAAACCAGTTACTGAAGTTTTAGCAGGAATGAAAGACGTAGCGATGGACTTAAAATTCCCTACAATGATGCGTTGGGGATCCAATGATTTTGAATATGTTCGCCCAATCAAGTGGTTAGTAGCTTTATTAGATGATGAAGTAGTACCATTTGAAATTCTAGATATTAAAACAGGTCGTACAACTCAAGGACATCGTTTCTTAGGTGAAGCAGTTGACGTTCCATCAGCTGACAAGTACTTAGAAACATTAGAAACACAAAAAGTAATTGCTGATGCTGGAGTTAGAAAAGCAGAAATTCGTAAACAAATTGATGCTTTGGCAACTGAAAATAATTGGAACATTGTTGTTGATGAAGACTTGTTAGAAGAAGTTAACAACTTAGTAGAATATCCAACTGTTTTTGCTGGCAAGTTCAAAGAAGAATACTTGCAAGTGCCAAATGAAGTTTTAATTACTTCCATGAAAGATCATCAACGTTTCTTCTACGTAACAGATAAAGAAGGTAACTTATTGCCAAACTTTGTATCTGTTAGAAACGGTAACAAGGATTACTTAGAAAATGTTATAGCTGGAAATGAAAAAGTGTTAACTGCTCGTTTAGAGGATGCTAAGTTCTTCTATGAAGAAGATCAACAACATACAATTGCTGACTATGTTGAAAGATTAAAGAAAGTTATGTTCCATGATAAGATCGGTACTATCTATGAAAAGATGGAACGTGTAAATCTCTTAGCTAAGTTCCTTGGAAACAAGCTTGGTTTATCTGAAACTGAATTAAAAGATTTAGACAGAGCATCTATGATCTATAAATTCGACTTAGTAACAGGTATGGTTGGTGAATTCTCTGAACTTCAAGGTATCATGGGTGAAATTTATGCTCGTTTACAAGGTGAAGATGACAATGTAAGTACTGCAATTCGTGAAGAATACATGCCAACAAGCTCTGAAGGCGAACTACCTCAAAGTAATGTAGGTGCAGTATTATCTATTGCCGATAAACTAGATAGTATTCAATCATTCTTTGCTGCTAATATGATTCCAAGTGGTTCTAATGATCCATATGCATTACGTCGTCAAGCCTTAGGTATTATCAGAATTGCTTTAGATAAGGGGTGGGATATTTCTCTACCAGTATTACATGCAGCAATTAATTATGCCTATGCTGAACGTGAAGATCTATATAAGAATACTCAGCCAATTGCTAATATTTCTGAAACTGATACTTTTGTAATTGACAGACTAGCACAAGTATTAAGTGGAAATAAATTCCGTCGCGATATTCTAGATGCAGTAGTAGATAAAGCTGATATGCCATTTATTCAAGCATTACAAGCTGCACAAGTTTTAAGTAAACATGCAGAAGATGATAACTTTAAAGAAGTTATTGAAGCTCTAACTCGTGTTACTCGTTTGGCTAAGAAAGCTCCAGAATTTGGTAGCGATGCTGTAGTTGACAGTACTTTATTTGAAAATGATACTGAAAAAGTTCTGGCTGATGAGTTCGCTAAGGCTGAGGCTGGTTATGGCGATGCAGAAATGAATGAAAAATTTGCTATTTTAAGTTCATTGAAAGACAGCATTACAGCTTACTTTGATGCTACTATGATTATGGCAGATGATGAAAAAGTTAAGAATAATAGATTATTGCAATTGGTTAAGATTGCTGAGTTAACAGAAGATTTCGGATCATTAGATAAATTAATTGTAAAATAATACACTTAACGATTTTCATAAATATGATATATAAGAGTTGAAAGGATTTTATGTGCCTTTCAACTTTTTTATTAATGAAAGTATTTTGCTTTACATTTACATAAAAATAGTTTATTATATATCTTGACTATACGCAGTGGGTGTAGTGCGCACTTTTTTGTTGAAGTGAGGTGAGTTAGATTGGCGAGATTAATTCCAGAAGCAACGATTGACGAACTAAGAAGTAATGTCAATATTTTAGATGTTATTAGTCAGTATGTACAATTGCATAAATCCGGTAAAAATTGGTTTGGAATCTGTCCTTTCCATTCAGAAAAGACACCATCATTCTCGGTAAATGAGCAAAAACAGATTTTTCATTGTTTCTCTTGTCACCGTGGTGGGAATGTATTTAAGTTCATTATGGAATTAGAGGGATTATCTTTTCCTGAATCAGTTCAAAGAGTTGCTGAATTGGCAAATTATGATTTAGGAATTTCCATAGATAATTCTGAAAATCAAAATGAAACTTCTGAAAATGGTAAAATTAGGAAATTATATAAGGAAACAACCAAGCTATATCACCATATTTTAGTTAATACAGTGTTGGGAGAACCTGCTTTAGAATATCTGCATAAACGTGGTATTAATGATGATTTAATCGAAGAATTTGAGATAGGATTTGCCCCTGAAAATAATATTTTAGAAGCCTTTTTTAAGGAGCAAAAATTGTATGATTATCAGATTTTGCGAAAATCAGGTCTTTTTATTGAAAGACAAAGCACAGAGCTTGTAGAAAGATTTAATGGTAGGGTAATGTTTCCTATTCGAGACACATCTGGACAAACGATTGCTTATTCAGGAAGATTGTTAGAGAAAAGAGATGATGCTCCTAAGTATTTGAATTCTCCAGAAACTGTTATTTTTAATAAACGCAAAGTTTTATTCAATTTTGATAAAGCAAAAGGTATTATTCGACGTGAAAAAGAAGCAATTTTATTTGAAGGTTTTATGGATGTAATAGCAGCTTATCGATCTGGTATCAAAAATGGAATAGCATCGATGGGAACAAGTTTAACTGATGAGCAGATCTATGCTTTAGATCGGGTAACTTCGCATTTAGTAATTTGCTATGATGGCGATAATGCAGGACAAAACGCAACTAAACGCGCCCTAGAAATTATTGAACCAACTGGGAAATTTAGCTTGGAAGTTATCAAAATTCCTGAAAAACTAGATCCTGATGAATTTACAAAAAAGTATGGTAGTGAGAAGTTTGTTGAATTAGCTCGAAATGATCGTAAAAGTCCATTAGATTTTTATCTAAGCTATTACGAACAAGATAAGAATCTAAATAATGAAAATGATCAACTAGAATACATTCGTGATATTTTACAAGAAATAGCAAAAGTTAGAGATTCTTTGGAACAAGACTTATACCTGAATCGTTTAGCACAAAGGTTTAATGTTGCCAAAGAAAATTTAGACTCACAACTTAGACAAATTCGTGAGAAAATATTTGCTCAAAGAGCTGAAAAGCAAGAGGAACAGAGTTATCAGGCTCAGCAAATACCTAGGACAGTCATCCAAAAAAATGAAGTACAACATTTTTCAAAGGCAGAGAAAGCAGAACGCTTATTATTATATCGAATGTTACATGATAAAAATGTTTGGTTGAGAATTAATGGTATACCAGATTTCAATTTTATTCATGAAAACTATCAAGTCATCTATAATCTGAGTGAAGCATATTTTGACACGCATGATGAGTATGAAGTTGCTGATTTCTTAGATTTTATCAATGAAGATGGATTACGCCAAGTTGTAGTTACATTGGAGATGGGTGACTATGCTGATGAGGTAAGTGAGCAAGAAATTAATGATTGTTTGAGTCTGATAATGAGCCAAACACCATTAGAGGATAAAATAAAAAAAGTTCAAACTGAAATGTTAGAAGCAAAACGTCAAAATGACACGGCAAAAATAACCAAGCTAACAATGGACTTGATTTCTTTATTAAAAGAACAACAAAATGCTAAGTCATTAACAATATAGGAGGAATTTATCTTGGCAAAAGAAATTTTAAAAAATAACCCTGCATTCACAAAAGCTTTACGTGATTTAATTCGTGAATATAAGCCACAAAAACAAGTTAATTATAAGGTACTTACAGATAAGTTAGTTACACCATTTAAGTTGGATGCAGATCAAATGGATCAATTAATTGGTTCTATTGAAGATAGAGGGATTTCTGTTGTTGATGAAAATGGTGAACCAAGTGCTCACAGTTTGAAGGCAGCTACAAAAGAAGCAGAAAAGGCAGAAAATGATAAGGATGTTTCTGCACCATCTGGCGTTAAGATTAATGACCCCGTACGTATGTACTTAAAAGAAATTGGACGAGTAAACTTGTTGACTGCTGATGAAGAAGTAGCTTTAGCTTTGAAGATTGAAGAAGGGGATCAAGAAGCTAAGCAACGTTTGGCAGAAGCTAACTTACGTTTGGTAGTTTCTATTGCTAAGCGTTATGTAGGTCGTGGTATGTCCTTCTTAGATTTAATTCAAGAAGGTAACATGGGACTTATGAAGGCTGTTGAAAAGTTTGATTACCGCAAAGGATTTAAATTTTCAACATATGCAACATGGTGGATCAGACAAGCAATTACTCGTGCTATCGCTGATCAAGCACGTACAATTCGTATTCCAGTACACATGGTTGAAACAATCAATAAGTTAATTAGAATTCAACGCCAAATGTTGCAAGATTTAGGTCGTGAACCAATGCCCGAAGAAATTGGTGCTGAAATGGATATGCCAACTGAAAAGGTACGTGAAATCCTAAAAATTGCTCAAGAACCAGTATCATTGGAAACGCCTATTGGTGAAGAGGATGATTCTCACTTGGGAGATTTCATTGAAGATCAAGATGCAACAAGTCCAGCTGAACATGCAGCTTATGAATTGCTAAAAGAACAACTTGAAAGTGTATTAGATACATTGACAGATAGAGAAGAGAATGTTTTACGTCTACGCTTTGGTTTAGATGATGGACGCACAAGAACACTTGAAGAAGTAGGTAAGGTATTTGGTGTTACTCGTGAACGTATCCGTCAAATTGAAGCTAAAGCATTAAGAAAATTACGTCATCCATCTCGTTCTAAGCAATTAAAGGACTTCTTAGAATAAAATTAAGTAATAGATATAGATAATTGTAGACTCTCTTTGGAATAGACACATTAATGTAAAAAACTTAGTCGTCTATTTTGAAGAGAGTTTTTTTTAATTAAAAGAAGGAGGATCAACAACATCTAAATACAAAACAATGCAACTATAAATTTATTGAAAACAAAATATCCATATATTAAACACAAAAACAGTCATATTTGCTTATTTCTATAAAAAAAGAACTTCCATTTGAGTCAATTAAGATCGGAAGTTCTTTTTATTTGATTCTATTTATTATGTTTTTTAGCTTGTTCAGCTGCAAAGCGTTTATTACCTAAATGTAATTCAACTAATGTCCAAATTAGTAAAGCAATAATAAGCACAATTAATATATAAGCTACTGTGTGTGCTAAGCCAACTTTGTCAGCTGGGAAGAAAGGTTCAAGGTTTTGTGGCAAACCAATCATATTTAAGTAAGTTAGAGAAATAACTGAAATCCAACCAAGGATATTAATCCATAATCTGTTCTTAAATCTTTCACCCATTTCAACTTTGCTACCTGTCATAATAACAAGAGGTAACATTGAGAATGGAAGGGCGAAAGCTAAGAATACTTGTGAGTTATTCATTAAATTATTTAATGCTTCATGTTCTTCAATTGTACTCTTACCACTAGTTAAAGCTACACAGATAAGTACAGGTACTACAGATAATAAACGAGTAATTAATCTTCTAGCCCAAAGTGGCATTCTCAAATGGATAAATCCTTCCATGATAACTTGTCCAGTTAAAGTACCAGTAATAGTGGAGTTTTGACCTGAAGCTAATAAGGCAACTGCGAATAAAGTAGATAAAATACCAGTTCTAGCAGCAGCAGCTAAAAGGCCATTACTCATAACACTTGTATCGGATAATGCTTGATATAATCCAAAGAATGAAGGATCTTCAACAGCACCAGATTTGAAAACAGCAACCCCCATGATAAGAAGAAGGGAGTTTACAACAAAAGCTAAACCTAATTGAATGTTGGAATCCCAAGCTGTAAAACGAACAGCGTTAGCAATATCATCTTCATTATTACGATCAAACTTACGTGTTTGAGAAATTGCAGAATGAAGATATAAGTTATGAGGCATAACTGTTGCTCCAATAATACCTAAAGCACCATTTAATGGGGACATATCATGTACAACTGGATGCTTGGCAAAAGTTTCAGATGTTGGAACTAATCCTTTAAATACGCCACCCCAGTCAGGATTTGATAAAGCAACTTGATAAACAAAAACAAAAAGAATAACAAAAATCAAACAAACAACAATAGCTTCGATTTTTCTAAATCCGACTTTAGTAAGTAATAAAAGGAGTAATACGTCAAAAACAGTAATAAATACGGCAATTATTAATGGAATATCAAATAATAAATACAAGGCAATTGCCGCACCGATAACTTCAGCAATATCAGTAGCCATAATAGCCAACTCAGTTAAAATCCAAAGTACAATACCTAATGCTTTACTAGTTCTAGCACGAATAGCTTGGGCCAAGTCCATTTGGCTTACAATACCCAGTTTAGCAGCCATATATTGTAACAACATGGCAATTAAACTTGATAGTAAGATGACAGACATCAATAGATATTGAAAGTTTTGACCACCAGTAATAGATGTTGACCAGTTACCTGGATCCATATAACCTACAGCGACTAAGGCACCAGGTCCGGAGTATGCAAACAAAGTTTTCCAGAAACCCTTGCCTTTAGGAATTTCTACGGTACCATTGACTTCTTCAAGTGATTTACCGTTAGCATATTGAATCATCTTATGCTTTTTATGATTATTTTCATTGTTTACCACAGTGAAAAACCACCTTTCTTTTCATTACAATGGTAGTATACACCATTTTTTTACACTTTAAAAGATATTTTTAGGTCTACCTTAACTTTTATTATTGTAAATGAAATTTACTAATTTTCATTTTAGTTGGGAAATTTTAAAATTTAGCGTATTATATTAATACGAGGGGTGATTTTTAGATGGTAGAATTACGATTATTGGATTTCTTTTCAATCGATCAACCCAGGAGACAGGCAGTATTACGCCAGATTCTTAAAAATAAAGTAACAAGTTCTTCAATATACTGGGGATTGAGATATAATTATTTATCCTATCTAAATGTTTTTCCTGAATTAGATGAAAAAAACTATGATCGAGCAATTGCACAGTTAATAGAAGAAAATTATCTAAGTAAAAAAGATAACAAATTACTTTTAACCATTAAAGGAAAAAATGCTTTAGATGAATTTAAGCAACAACACTATTTTATTGATAAGCCGCAATTGTTTAATAAATATGATTTGAAACTATGGAAAGAAATTCTACGACTTATGATACAAGTTTTATCAGAATTAAGTTTTGAAAATCGCCGATATTATGTAGTATCTCAGAATTTAAAGGCTCAATTTTACATTAAAAAGTGGCTGTATCAAGAAAAAAGGGAAGTATTAATACCACAATTTAAAGAATACCTATTAGATTTTTTGGAATCTCAACCTAAAGATAAAAGTGATATTTTCATGAATTCCTTTGTTGGACATGGATTACCAGGATATACTATTGAGCAATTAAGTGAATTTACAGGGCTAGCAACTGCTGATATTCAAATTGTCATCGCTGATCTATCTTTAAAATTTGCTGATTATCTTAATCAAAAAGGTGGTGATTTTTCAAAGATTATCAATCTTGTATCAAGATCTCAGGGATTGCCGACTAGCGTAGAGGAGACTTATGCTCTATTACAAAAAGGTTTTACAGTAGAAAAAATAAAGCAAATAAGACGACTTAAGGAAAGTACTATACAAGAACATTTAATCATTGCCTCAATCTTGTCAAATAATTTTGATTATCATCAAGTACTTACTTCTGAAGATCATCGTATTTTACAAAGTATATATTCTGATGATAATCTTGATGATTGGAAATATCAGAATTTAGAATTGTCAGGGCACCAAATACCTTTTTATAAATTTCGTATATATCAAGTGCAACGGAGCAAATTAAATAATGATAGAACATGATTTAAAATTTTATTTAAAGAAATATTTTGGATATTCTTCGTTTAAAGAAGGACAAGAAGAAGTTATTAAAGCTTTAATTGATCAAAAAGATGCAGTTGCTATTTTACCTACTGGAACTGGTAAATCAATGTGTTATCAATTAACAGGGAAACTTCTTGATGGAACAGTTATAATTGTTTCACCGTTACTTTCATTAATCCAAGATCAAGTAGAGCAATTACGATTTCAAGGTGAACGTAGAGTCTTAGCTTTAACTTCTAATTTAACTTATTCTGAAAAAAATTACGCTTTACAGAATTTGCATACATATAAGTACATTTATTTGGCTCCAGAAATGTTTCAAAATAATGAAGTACTAGCAAGATTACAACAACAAAAGATCAGTTTGTTTGTAGTTGACGAAGCTCACTGTATTTCACAATGGGGGCCAGACTTTAGGCCGGATTATTTAGAATTAGGTAAGATACGTGAAAAATTAGGTAATCCACTGACATTAGCTTTAACAGCAACAGCATCGCAACAAATAATTAATGCAATCATGTCGGGACTAGAGTTGGATCAATCAGCAACTAAAGTTGTTCGAAAGTCTGTAGATAGGGAGAACATTTTTTTAAGTGCTTTTAAATTTAATAATGAACAAGATAAGTTAGAGAAGTTGTTTGACTTATTAAATACGATAAAAGGTCCAGGCTTGATCTATTTTTCTAGTAAAAAGAAAGCCAATGAGATAACTGAAAAGATAAAAGTAAAAACTTCATTAAAAGTAGCAGCATATCATGCTGATTTAGATATGAATGATAGATTTATTATTCAACATCAATTTTTGGATAATAAGTTAGATTTAATTTGTGCAACTAGTGCTTTTGGAATGGGGATAAATAAAGAAAATATTAGATATGTTATTCATTATCACTTACCAGGAGAATTAGAATCGTATATTCAAGAAATTGGTAGAGCAGGACGAGACGATAAACAAAGTATAGCTATTTTGCTCTATCAAAAAGGAGACGAAGGAATTCAACAACAATTATCCCTTAATAATATTCCAGATAATCAAATGATAGATTATTACATAAATAATAAACAGCAATTTGCCAAAACAGACAATGAAAGCATTCAATTACTTAATAAAATAAGTAACTTATATTCATCTAAGGAAGAATTACAATCTTTTTTCTTGCAGAGGAAACGACAAAAGTTTAATTCATTGCAGCAAATGCTACAGTATGTTGATACTAAAGAATGTAGAAGGCAGTATATTTTAGATTATTTTGAAGATGATAAAAAAATTGACCATCATGAATTATGTTGTCAAAAACTAAATGATGATTTACCATTAGAAGAACTAGGGTTAATTTTTGATAAAAATGAACAAAAATCTCTAAAGATTGAAGAATTTTATAAAATAATTGATGAAATTTTTAGAACTTAAAGCATTTTTATTGATAAGTTATGGTAAAATGATTGTTGGTATATGTGAGGAGGCGGGATGAATGAATAATAAAAATGATGAAAAACCTTGGGAAAAGACATTTGAAGAAGATCGTGATGAACAGGGTAACTATTCACGAACAGCAAATCGTAGAAATGCCAAAAATAATACAATGTTGACAACATCACTTCTAATCATTTTTATAGTGATAGTTATTGGAACAATTGCATTGTATTTTGTATCACAGAAATCTGAATCTAAGCCTGCTAGTAGCTCTCAAATTAATACAGTGGTTACAAGTAAAAAGGCTAGTGTGAAGGAAAAAACTGCTACTAGTAAGAAAAAGAAAAGTAATACCAAAGATAAATCATCTGTTAAAAGCGTAGATGCAACTGAAGATACAACTACTACTGATAGTCAAGAAAGTACTGTTAGTGAATCTAGTAGTTCTTCTAGCTCTAGCAATAGCGAAGCTAAATACGTAACAATTTCTTCTGGACAAGGAATTTATCGAGTAGCTGTTAATAATGGTCTAACTGTTGATCAATTATTACAATTAAATCCAGGTATGGGCTCAAACTTAAACCCTGGACAACAAGTACGTGTTAAATAATAAAAAGAACAAATATTGGAGTTGGAATTAAGTGGTTAAAAAACTACAAATAGCAATTGATGGACCTGCCTCTGCTGGTAAGAGTACTGTAGCTAAATTAGTAGCTAAGAAATTAGGATATATTTATTGTGATACTGGAGCTATGTATCGTGCTGTGACTTATGCTGCATTAAAGGCAAATATTTCATTAGATGATGACGCAGCTTTAAAGAACTTATTACAAGATTTCAAATTGGAATTTGTACCGGCTGAACCTGAACAAAAAGTTTTTGTTAATGGAGAAGAAGTTACACAAATTATTCGTACTCCAGAAATCACTAATAATGTATCGTTAGTTTCGGCACAACCAAGTGTTAGACAAGACTTAACTCATCGCCAACAAGAAATTGCTGATAACGGTGGTATTGTTATGGACGGTCGTGATATTGGTACAACAGTATTACCAAATGCTGAAGTAAAAATCTTCTTAGTTGCTAGTGTTGAACAAAGAGCATTAAGAAGATATAAAGAAAATGTTGCTAAGGGTATTGATACACCGTTAGAAGTGCTTGAAAAAGAAATTGCTGAAAGAGACTATAAAGATTCTCATCGCAAGATTTCTCCATTAGTTCAAGCTAAAGATGCTGTTAAGGTTGACACAACACCGTTAACAATTGATGAAGTTGTTAATGAAATTATGAATATTATTGAAGAACGCAATCATTAATAATGTAAAAATAAAAGTCAAAGAATACCAATTTTGATATTCTTTGACTTTTTAGTTTTGATCAAAATATGTATCTAATCCTTGTTTAATATCATCAGCAACACTATCTTGATAACTAGTAGAAGTAATTCTTTCGAAATCTCTATCTGAATTAATATATCCCATTTCAAGTAAAACTGCTGGTACAGTATTTTCACGAATTACAAGAAAATCACCAAATTCAACCCCACGATTTTCTAATTTTAAGTATTTTAATTTACTGTTAATGTCTTGTGCTAATCTCAAAGACGTTTTCTTGTGATAATAGTAAGTAGTATATCCTGACCCCATGTTATTTTCTGGAGCAGAGTCAAAATGAATACTAATAAAGGCATCCGCATGTACATTTTCTGCTAGTTGTGGCCGACTATTCAAACTTACAAAACTATCATCATCTCGAGTCATATAGACCATC
Source organism: Ligilactobacillus sp. UO.C109 (assembly GCF_026847815.1). NCBI lineage: Bacteria > Bacillati > Bacillota > Bacilli > Lactobacillales > Lactobacillaceae > Ligilactobacillus > Ligilactobacillus sp. UO.C109. Next base: position 325,791 of record NZ_JAPSFH010000027.1, read on the forward strand.
GCTCCAGCCTTTCTTAATCTTTCTGCTAATTTTTTAGCATAGATAAGCGTATATGTCTTTTCATTTTTATTTGTACGAGATAGGGCACCTGAATCAGAGCCACCATGTCCAGCATCGATTACGATAGTAGCATCTGATAAACTAGTAATTTTATTTTGTTGTTGAAAGTTCCAATCTTGAATCCAACCAACTTCTCTCTCTGAAGTTTTGACCTTTTTCCAATGATATTTAGTTGAAAGAACTGTAACACGATCGCCCATATTTAAAGTACCTAGGTTTTTGCTAGATGTGTTATAAGATTGATATATAATTGCTTTATTAATCAGTGGTACCTGACGAATATAGTGAACAGTTCTGAATGTTAATATTGAAAATAGGATAATAATTATAAGGTATAGGATTTTTAAATCTATTCGAGATAATAGAATTTTTTTATAATCTTTCATAGTTCATTAACTCCCGTAAAGTCTCATATGTTAGTAATTATACGATAAGATTGGACAATGATAAATTACAGATTAGTTAAAAATAATAAATACATAGTCCATCTTTAGTAAAATTTTATAAGAATAAATATCTAGCCCTAATCTTTAAAGTATGCTATATTAACGATATATATGTATTTTATAAGGGGGATTTGGCTTGTCTGAATCACAAGTTGTAGAAAAAGATTTTTATCTTAAAAATGCCAATATTGCACCTGCTTTATTTGGGATAAATGATAGCTATTTAAAACTCCTTGAAGAAAGTAAAAATGTAACCATTAACCCGTTTGGTGATTATATAAAAATTTCTGGTAATCAAGAAGATATTATTGAAACTCAAGAAATATTAAGTGAGCTAGTAAAATTATTAAATCAAGGGATAAATCTGAGTGAAGCCGATATTGTTTCTGCAGTAAAAATGGCTGAAAAAGGAACATTAGAATATTTCCAAGATTTATATAGTAATACATTATTGAAAGATCGTGCTGGACGACCTATTAGGGTAAAGAATTATAGTCAACGTCAGTATGTACAAATGATTAAAAATAATGATTTAACCTTTGGTATTGGACCGGCCGGAACAGGTAAAACTTACTTGGCCGTTGTAATGGCAGTGGCAGCATTAAAACGTCGTGAAGTAGATAGATTAATTTTAACTAGACCAGCTGTGGAAGCAGGTGAATCACTCGGTTTCTTGCCTGGAGATTTAAAAGAAAAAGTTGATCCTTATCTTCGCCCAATATATGATGCGTTGAATTCAATTTTAGGTGTAGAACATGTTGAACGTCTTATAGAAAGAGGCGTTATTGAAATTGCACCCCTAGCTTACATGCGTGGTCGTACTTTAGATAAAGCATTTGTAATTTTAGACGAAGCTCAAAATACTACTAGAGCACAAATGAAAATGTTCTTAACACGTTTAGGTTTTGGTTCTAAAATGATTGTCAATGGTGATGCTTCTCAAATCGATTTACCGAAGGGACATAGTCAAAGTGGTTTAGTAGATGCAGAGAATCGCTTAAAAGGTTTACCACATATTGCTTTTGTTAATTTTGACGCTAATGACGTTGTTCGTCACCCAGTAGTGTCCGAAATTATCCGTGCATATGAAAACAATAATTAACTAAGGAAGGTATAAATGGATTTAGAAATTTTTGATGATACTAATAGTGTACCTACTGAAAAAATTCAGTTGGTTAAGGATATTTTAGAGTTTTCCGGAAAATATCTTGAACTTCCAGAAGATACAGAAATGTCTGTAACTCTTATGAATAATGAACAAATTCATGAGATAAATCTAAAATATCGTGGTGTAGATAAAGCAACAGACGTAATTAGTTTTGCAATCGAGGAAGATGATCCTGATGAACTTCCAATTATTTTACCAGACGATGTAGATTTTGAAGAACCTAAAAATATCGGTGATATGATGATTTCAATGGATAAAGTGAAAGAACAAGCTGAATATTTAGGTCATTCAGAAGATCGTGAACTTGGTTTCTTAACTGTCCATGGTTTCCTTCATTTAAATGGATATGATCATATGAAAGCTGAAGACGAAAAAGTTATGTTCAAATTACAGAGAGATATTTTAGATGCCTATGGTCTCAAAAGATAAAAAGAAATACGTAACTAAATGGAAGAATCGTCGTTTTATCAAATCACTAACTTATGCCATTAAAGGGGTTCAAACCGTCTTTAATGAAGAACGTAACTTCAGATTTGATGTTTTTGCTTTATGTATGGTTATCATTGGAGGCTTATTTTTCAAAGTTTCGATTGTAGAGTGGTTGTGGTTACTACTTAGCGCCACTTTAGTTTTGACAGCAGAAATTATTAATTCTGCGATTGAAAATGTAGTAGATTTAGCTACTGATCTAAAACCCAATAAGTTAGCTAAAAAAGCTAAGGATATGGGAGCAGCAGCTGTTTTGATAATAGCTATTTTTGCGACTTTAGTAGCAGCTATGATCTTTCTACCACGAATATATTTTTGGATATTAACATTTTGAAAGGACTTTTAATTAATGCAAAATAATTTTCATTCTGGCTTTGTAGCAATTTTAGGTAGACCTAATGTTGGTAAATCTACCTTTTTAAATCGAGTAGTTGGGCAAAAAATTGCAATTATGAGTGATAAAGCTCAAACAACTAGAAATAAAATTCAAGGAATCTATACAGAGGACAATGCACAAATTGTTTTCATTGATACACCTGGTATTCATAAGCCACACAGTCGTTTAGGTGACTTCATGGTAGAATCTGCATTATCCACTTTAAATGAAGTTGATGCTGTATTATTCATGGTAAATGCAACTCAAAAACGTGGTCGTGGTGATGATTTCATCATTGAACGTTTGAAGAATGTTAAAAAACCTATTTATTTAGTAATAAATAAGATTGATCAAATTCATCCAGATAAGTTATTACAAATAATGGATGACTATCGCAATACTTTGGACTATGCAGAAGTATTTCCTATTTCTGCTTTGGAAGGAAATAACTGCCCAGAATTAATTGAATCTTTGGTAAATACTTTGCCTGAAGGTCCACAGTACTATCCTGCTGATCAAATTACTGATCATCCTGAAAGATTTATCGCTGGTGAGTTGATTCGTGAAAAAGTCTTAGAATTAACGCGTGAAGAAGTCCCACACTCAGTAGCTGTTGTTGTAGATAGAATCCATCGCGAAGATGATGAAAAAGTTTTAGTTCAAGCTACAATTGTAGTAGAAAGAAACAGTCAAAAGGGTATTATCATCGGGAAAGGTGGTAAGATGCTTAAACAAATTGGTGTTAAAGCACGTAAAGATATTGAATTAATGCTTGGTGATAAAGTCTATTTAGAATTATGGGTTAAAGTACAACCCAACTGGAAAGATAGACAAGTAGATTTACAAGCACTTGGCTATAAACAAGATGATTATTAATAATTAACATAATAAGGCGTTGAAGAAAATCTTCTTCGCTTTTTTTGTAAGTAGGTGCATGGAAATATGATTTACAAGAATGTGGAATTTTCGGCAATTGTTACTAAAAGAAAAAATTATCGTGAACGAGATATGCTTGTTACTATGTTTACCGATAAGTATGGATTCAAAACTTTCTTTGTTAGAGGCGTTAGAAAGCGTGGATTTAAATTGGGAGCAGCAATTTTGCCATTTACGCATGGAACATACATAGGAAGTATTAATAGTGAAGGACTATCTTTTATAACCGCAACAAAGGGTATTGATCAATTTCAAAGTATTAATCAGGATATTATTTTAAATGCCTATGCAACTTACATTTTAGAACTTGTTAAAGCTGCTTTTGAAGATTCTATTGATGTAACCAATACTTTATGGTTTGAGAAGGTATTGAAAGCTTTAAGCTTAATCAACGATGGATTTGATGCTCAAATTATTACTAATATTATAGAAGTTCAATTATTAGGGAAATTTGGGGTACAGCCTAATTGGCGATCTTGCGTTATTTGTGGAGAGACTCAAAGCCAATTTGATTATTCTGAAAGTTATGGTGGTATTTTATGTCGAAAACACTGGTATATGGATAAGAATAGGTTAAATTTAGATCAAAGGACAATGTATTATTTACGCAAATTTAGTATTGTAGATTTAAACTATCTTAACTCAATTAAAGTTAATGCAGATACTAAAAAAAGGTTAAAATTAACATTAAATGAGATTTATGATAACCAAGTAGGTATCTATGTAAAAGCACGTAGTTTCATTGATAAAATGACAAAAGTCGAGAATAATTTATTGAAAAAAGATTAAGTTAACAATTATTAATTGATTGTCAATATTATAAATACTATCCTATAAACATAAGATAATTTTAAGAATTATAGTGTTGTAATATTTCTGTAAAAGTTGTAATCTTATTAATTGAAAAGACAAAAGTTAAAATTTGTCTTATCCTTGATTTTAGGGAGGTATGAGGGGAATGCGAGAGAGATTAGGAGAGCTAATGCAAAAAGATGCAGTTAAATTTGTAGGTAGAACCATCTTTTACTTTTTAATTTTAGCAGCATTAGTTTACCTATACAGTTATAGTGGTATCGATCAACCACACTTCATCTATAACGAATTTTAGTTAGGAGATATATTAATGAATATTATTAAAAAGATTGATAATTGGGGAACTACCTCTCCCAATAAAATCGCCTATGACTATCTAGGCACTACAAATACTTATGCTGATTTAAAAAATTATTCTGATAAATTAGCTACATATTTAAATCAGTTAAACTTAGATACTAAAAATCCAATTATGGTTTTTGGTGGACAAGACTTTAATATGATTGCTACATTTTTAGGAATTGTTAAAGCTGGTTATGCTTATATTCCTGTTGATACACATTCACCAGTAGAAAGATTAAATGTTATCAATGACATCGCTAAACCAGCTGCATGTATTGCTGTTGAAGAACTTCCAGAAGGTTTTAACGGCCTTGAAAGTTTACCAATTGTAGATCAAGCTAAGTTAGAAGATATCTTTTCAAATGGCGACGTAGTAATAAATGAAGACAAATATGTTAGTGGAGACGATAATTTCTATATTATCTTCACATCTGGTACAACTGGTGTACCTAAGGGTGTACAAATTAGCCATGATAATTTGTTAAGTTTCTTAGATTGGATGGAAAAAGACTTTGGAATTAAAGAAGATGTAAACTGCATTTCTCAACCTCCATATTCCTTTGATTTGTCAGTAATGGACTTATATCCAACTCTTACTAGAGGTGGAAAATTATTAGTTCTTCCTAAAGAAACAACCGATAATTTTAAAGAATTATTTGCTACTTTACCAAAGTTGCATGCTAATGAATGGGTTTCAACACCTTCTTTCATGGATCTATGCTTGTTAAATCCAGCATTTAATGAAGAAAATTTACCAGAATTAACACATTTTCTATTCTGTGGTGAAGAATTAACTCATCAAACAGCGCAAAACTTGCATACTCGTTTTCCTAATGGACATATCTTTAATACTTACGGTCCAACTGAAACGACAGTCGCTGTTACACAAGTTGAGATAACAGAACAAGTTTTAAATGATTATCCACGTTTACCAATTGGTATAACAAAAGATGATACAAAGATTGTATTGCTAGATGATAACTTAAAAGAAGTTGCTGCAGGAGAAGCTGGAGAAATTGTTATTTTAGGACCAAGTGTATCTAAAGGATATATCAATAATCCTGAAAAAACTCAAGCAGCGTTTATTGATTTCCAAGGTCAAAAAGCTTATCGTACTGGAGATTTAGGGCAATTTGATGAGAATGGTCAATTGTTATACAAGGGTCGTATCGATTTCCAAGTTAAGTTACATGGATTCCGTATCGAACTTGAAGATGTTGATCATCATCTCGATAGAGTTAGCTTGGTATCTCAAGCAACAACTGTTCCAAAATACGATAAAAATCATAAAGTTCAACAATTGATTGCTTATGTCGTAGCTAAAGAAAATGATTTTGAAGATGAATTCAAATTAACTCAAGCAATCAAAAAAGAATTAAATGAAACAATGATGAGCTATATGATGCCTCAAAGATTTATCTATGTAGATTCATTACCATTAACAAATAATGGTAAAATTGATCGTAAGTCTTTAATGAAAGAGGTCAATAAATAATGTTAAATTTGCAACCATATCAAAACCCAACTTATTTTGGTTACTTAGCAGTCGCTTTATTACCAATAATGATAGGCATATTATATGGTCGTCGCTTCAAATGGTATGAAACTCTGGTAACACTTGCTTTTCTAGTATTAACCTTTGGTGGTGATAAATGGTGGCAAGGGTTAATGTTGATCTGTTACATCATTTACGAAATGATACTAACTTTTGGTTATTTCAATTATCGGAAAAAGAAAAATAGTGGTGTTATCTTTGTTTTAGCAGTTATTTTATCTATTCTGCCATTAGTTATTGTGAAAATAACACCTGCGATAGATGCAGGTAAGGAATCGATCATCGGATTTTTAGGTATTAGTTACTTAACCTTTAAAACTGTTGGTATGATTATGGAAATTAGAGATGGAATTATCAAAGAATTAGGGTTATGGGAAACATTGCATTTTATTTTATTTTTCCCAACAATCTCTTCAGGTCCTATTGATCGTTTTAGAAGATTTAAAAAAGATTACGATGCCGTTCCAGAAAGAGATAAGTATTTATCACTTTTAGAAAAAGGTGTGCATTATATCTTTTTAGGATTCCTATATAAATTCTTGTTAGCTTATTTCTGGGGATCATACTTATTACCAATAGTAAGAATTCATGCTTTAGGACATGGTGGCATTTCTTGGTGGTTAGTTGCTTATACTTATGTATATTCCATGGACTTATTCTTTGACTTTGCAGGATACAGTTTATTTGCAGTTGGTACAAGTTACATCATGGGATATGAGACCCCTATGAACTTTAATCAACCATTTAAGTCCAAGAATATTAAAGATTTCTGGAATAGATGGCATATGACTTTATCATTTTGGTTCCGTGATTACATTTATATGAGACTAGTTTTCTTCATGATGAAGAATAAACTTGTTAAAAGTAGAATAGCAATGGCCAACATTGGTTACCTAACTTTATTCTTAATTATGGGATTCTGGCATGGTGTAACCTGGTACTATATTGTTTATGGTATTTTCCATGCGTGTGCAATCATTATTAATGATGCTTGGCTAAGATTTAAAAAGAAACATCGCAAGTCAATTCCAAGTAATAAATTCACTGAATACTTTGCAATGTTCCTAACATTCAATGTTGTTTGTTTTAGTTTCTTAATTTTCTCAGGATTTTTAAATGAACTATTTTTTATGAATAAATAATTTGAAAGAGGTTTTTAAAAATGAAAGATACAGTTTTAGATATTTTAGAAGACTTAACAGGTAGTGACGAAGTAAAGAAAGACTTAGATGTAAACTTGTTTGAAACAGGTTTATTAGACTCAATGGCAACTGTTCAATTATTGCTAGAATTGCAAACACAATTAGGTGTTGATGTACCTGTTTCTGAATTTGAACGTAGCGAATGGGATACACCTAATAAAATTATTGCAAAGGTTGAAAATAACTAATCATGAAGAAAAAACTATTTCTAATATTTGGACCACTAGTATTAGCAGCAGTCTTATTGGCAGTAGTTTTAGTAACACCATTTAACTTTACCAAACCAGATTCTGAAGAAATTCATGAAGCTTCTTTGTCACAATCAAATAATATTTTCAAAGGAACTGCTGTAAAAAAAGCAGCCTTTGAACAAAATTATGTACCTTTCATGGGTTCTTCAGAATTATCCCGTATGGATGCCTTCCATCCAGCATCAATGGCTTTGAGATATCATCGAGATTATCAACCATTTTTACTGGGAGCAGCTGGTTCACAATCATTAACACAATTCTGGGGAATGCAAGGTGTTAATAATGAATTAAAAAATAAAAAAGTTGTTTTCATTATTTCTCCACAATGGTTTGTTAAGCAAGGAATAAATCCTGCTGCTTTCTCTATGTACTATTCAAATTTAGAAGCTGTTACTTGGTTAAGACAAGCAAATAATTCTAAAATGGATAGATATGCTGCGCAAAGATTGTTAAAAATACAAAAAAATCATTCAGATTCTTTTTTGAAAGATTGTATTGAACAAATTGCTAATGGTAAAAAACTTTCGGCTACTCAAAAAACTTATCTTGATTTGAAATATAATCAGTTAACTCATGAAGATCAATTTTTCTCAACTCTTTCTTTAAAAAATAGGGTTAAGAAAATTAAGAAAGCTAGTAAGAAACTACCAGCTAAAGAAGACAACGCAGAACTTGAATCTTTAGCAACTAAGTTAGGTGAGAAAGCAACTACTAACAATGATTTTGGTATTTCTAATAAGTTTTGGAATCGAGAGTTAAAAGATAAGTATAAACGTTTAAAAGGTGAACAAAGTAACTTTGACTACGTATCTTCACCAGAATTTGGAGATTTCCAATTGGTATTGAACCAATTCGCTGAAAATAATAATGATGTTCTCTTTATAATTCCACCAGTTAATGAAAAATGGTCTAACTATACAGGATTATCAAAGAGTATGCTTCGTCAATTTGATAAGAAGGTCACTTACCAATTACGTGAACAAGGATTTAATAATATTCTTGATTTAAGTAATGATGGTGGCAAGCCATACTTTATGCAAGATACTATCCACTTAGGTTGGCATGGTTGGTTAACCGTGGATAAATCAGTTAAACCATTTTTAGATGGTAAAGATAAAGTTAATAAAAATAATAATTACAAAATTAATAACTATTTCTACAGTGATCAATGGCAAAAAGCTGAAGGTCAAGAATTAAACAATATTATTAAATAATAAAAATTAGAGGACTTGAATAAACTATTTCAAGTTCTCTATTTTTTTATTGTAAAATATTATTGAAAGGTGGGACTTACTATGGAGAAACCTAAAGTAGCATTTATATGTGTTCATAATTCTTGTCGTAGTCAAATAGCAGAAGCTCTAGGTAAATATCTCGCTGCAGATGTTTTTGAAAGTTTTTCTGCTGGAACTGAGACAGTACCTCAAATTAACCAGGATGCAGTTCGTTTAATAAAAGAAATATATCAAATTGATATGGAAGAAACACAGTCTTCCAAGTTATTATCTGAACTACCACAAGTAGATATAGTAATTACAATGGGCTGCAATGTTAATTGTCCTGTAATACCATGCAAATACAGGGAAGATTGGGGACTAGATGATCCTACTGGAAAAGAGGATGCTGAATTTCTAAAAACAATCCACCTTATCCATGATAATATACTTAATTTATCAGAAAGAATTTCCAAAAATGAACTTTTAGCTAAATAATAACAAATCTCATATACTCAATATGTGAAATTTTTACAAAGATATAACTGATATTAATTAATAATCTAATGTATCAATTTTGTTTTAAAATTATTAAATTTTATATTTTTCAAATTACAAGATAGTGATATAATAATAAGTAAAGATGTTTTGTGGTAACAAAACGTCACAAATCGTGTATTTTGACTGGAATTTGCTATTAATTTAAGTTAAAATAACATGTATAGTTATAGTCGTTAAGGAGGACATTGTCCATGAGTGAAACAGAAGCAAACTTATTAGAAGAAGCTTTGAACAGCGTTAAAGAAGTTAAAGTTGGAGACGTTGTTAAAGGTGAAGTATTAACAATTGATGAATCTAACCAAGTTATCGTTGGTATCGAAAACACTGGTGTAGAAGGTGTTGTACCTGTACGTGAATTAAGCGTAAATGCTGATAAAGTTGCTGACACATACAAAGCTGGTGACATGTTAGATTTAGTTGTTATTGCTCGCATTGGGTCAGATAAAGAAGGTGGAAGCTACTTATTGTCTCAACGTCGTTTAGAAGCACGTAGAGTGTGGAACGAAATTGAAGATAAGTTCAAAGCTGGCGAAACTATCAAGGCTCCTGTTACACAAGTTGTAAAGGGTGGTTTAGTTGTTGATGCTGGTGTTCGTGGTTTTGTACCTGCATCAATGGTATCTGACCACTTTGTTGAAGATTTAAACCAATTCAAAGGTCAAGAACTTGAACTTAAGATTGTTGAAATCGAACCAAGTGATAACCGCTTAATCTTATCTCGTAAAGAATTAGTACAAGCTGAACGTGAAGCTAAGCGTCAAGCTGTTATGGAAAAACTTGTTGCTGGTGACGTAGTTGAAGGTAAGGTAGCTCGTTTAACAAACTTTGGTGCATTTATTGACCTTGGTGGTGTTGATGGTTTAGTTCACGTTTCTGAAATTTCTTACGAACGTGTAAACAAACCTGCTGATGCATTGAAAGTTGGACAAGAAGTTAAAGTTAAGGTTCTTTCTGTAGACGCAGAAAAAGGTAGAATTTCTCTATCTATCAAACAAACATTACCTGAACCATGGGAACAAGTTCCTGAACAAGTTGCTGAAGGTGACGTTCTTGAAGGTACAGTTAAGCGTCTTACAAGTTTCGGTGCATTTGTTGAAGTATTACCAGGTGTTGAAGGTTTAGTACACATTTCTCAAATCTCACACAAGCACATTGCTACACCTAACGAAGTATTAACTTCTGGCGAAAAAGTTCAAGTTAAAGTATTGAGCGTTGACGCAGCAGATCATCGTCTAGCTTTATCTATTAAAGCATTACAAGAAAAACCAGCAGTTGAAAAGAAAGAAGTAGCTCCTAAGAAGGAAGAAAAAGTAGAAATTCCTGAAGAAGATACAGGATTTACTTTGGGTGACATTGTTGGTGACCAATTAAAAGACGAACAATAATTTGTTAAAAATTAACTTTTAACTTAGAGAGTGGAATTACTTTCCGCTCTTTTTTAATGATTATAGAATATAGGAGGCGAATTATATGGTAAATCCAGTAGTAGCAATTGTTGGTAGACCTAACGTTGGAAAATCAACAATTTTTAATCGATTAGCCGGGGAGAGAATTTCTATTGTTGAAGATACACCTGGTGTTACAAGAGATAGAATTTATGCTCGTACTGAATGGTTGGGACATCCTTTCAACTTAATTGATACAGGTGGTATCGATATTGGTGATGAACCATTTTTAACTCAAATTACTGAGCAAGCAGAAATCGCAATCGAAGAAGCTGATGTAATTATCTTTGTAGTTAGTGTTAAAGAAGGAGTTACAGATGCAGACGAAAAGGTTGCAAGGATTTTATATCGTACCGATAAACCAGTAGTTCTAGCCGTTAATAAGGTAGATAATCCTGAATTAAGAGCTGATATTTACGACTTTTACTCACTTGGTTTTGGTGAACCAATTCCAGTTGCTGGTACTCACGGTATTGGTACTGGTGATTTGCTTGATAAAATTATTAAAGAATTTCCTAAAGATGCAATTAACGAAGAAGATGATTCCATTAAATTTAGTTTTATTGGACGTCCAAATGTTGGTAAATCTTCATTAGTTAATGCTATTTTAGGTGAAAATCGAGTTATTGTTTCAAACATTGAAGGTACAACTCGAGATGCAATTGACACTCGCTTTGAAACTGAAGATGGTACAAAGTATACTATGATTGATACAGCTGGTATTCGAAAGAAAGGTAAAGTTTACGAAAATACTGAAAAATATTCAGTTTTACGTGCTATGCGTGCTATTGATAGATCTGATGTGGTATGTGTGGTATTAAACGCTGAAGAAGGTATTCGTGAACAAGATAAACACGTAGCTGGATATGCTCATGAAGCTGGACGAGCAATTGTTATTGTTGTTAATAAATGGGATACTTTGAAAAAGGACAACAAAACAATGTCTGACTTTGAAAATCTTATTAGACAAGAATTCCAATATCTAAGTTATGCTCCAATTGTTTTTGTATCTGCTAAAACAAAGCAACGACTTGATAAACTTCCTGAGTTAATTAAGCGTGTAAATGATAATCATGAACAACGTATCTCATCTGCTGTTCTAAATGATGTTGTAATGGATGCAATTGCACATAATCCAACACCAACAGATAATGGTAAGAGATTAAGAATTTACTATGCAACTCAAGTAGCAATTAAGCCACCTACATTTGTAATTTTCGTAAATGATCCAGAATTAATGCATTTTTCATATGAACGATTCTTAGAAAATCAAATTCGTGAAGCTTTTGACTTTGAAGGTACTCCAATTCATATCATTGAACGCAGAAGAAAATAATTATTATTATACAAATAATTCAAAAACATTGATATCATAGGCTTTCTATGCTATCCTAGTAAAGGATACTAAATTACATTTTGTGATTTGAGTATGACATTCTCTGAGGAGGTGGAATACATGGCAAACAAAGCAGCATTGATTGAACGCGTTGCAGAAAAGACAGGTTTAACTAAGAAAGATGCAACAGTTGCTGTTGACGCAGTTTTTGAAACAATTCAAGACGCATTAGTTGGCGGTGAAAAGGTACAATTAATCGGTTTTGGTAACTTCGAAGTACGTGAACGTGCAGCTCGTAAGGGTCGCAACCCACAAACAGGAGAAGAAATCGAAATTCCAGCAAGCAAAGTTCCTGCATTTAAGCCAGGTAAATCTTTGAAAGACGCTGTTAAATAAGATTAAATAAGAAACAGGTAATGATTTTTAACTCATTACCTGTTTTTTTATATAATATTTACTTTTTAGAATCATAATTATTATCCTTAATGCGCACAGTCACTTGACTTGGTTGATTTATACGAGTATTCCATACCAAAATTCCTAAAACGACACTAGTCATAAGTAATAATACAAAGCCTAATAAATTAAGTAGCATATTAATCATCCCTTTCTTGCTATAAGTATAGCATACATAAAAATTGTAAACAAAGTATAGTCAAAATTAAAAGAATTCCTAAAGAAATTAAATAAAAGTATTTCTTATTCTTGAATTAAAAACGTTATCAATGTTAGAGTAATATTATTCAAGGGTAAGGAGAGATTTATAATGATAAAAATTCGTCCATTAAATGAGTCTGATGAAGGTGATATAGCCCAGATATTGAATAAGACTTGGAATTTTGATGGCGAGAATGATGAACTACTAGAAAGTAGAATGTATTTTCTAGAATGTATGACTAATGCAAGTTACGCTCGTGTTGCTACAGTTGATGGAAAGGTTGCTGGAGTTCTTATAGCAGCAAATTTACAAAAAGAACATCGCAATTGGAACGTAATTATGCGTAGTATCTGGCTAAAAATAAAGCAATTTTTTATTCCTCAAGAAGAAGTTGTACAAAATTGGGAAGGTGAAGAACAAATTTTACAAACATTGGAAGAAAAACTTCCCAAGAATTATGATGCTGAATTGAATTTATTTGTTGTCAGTCCAGAATTTCGTGGATATGGTATAGGTAGCAAGTTATATCATCAGTTTGAAATATACTTGAAGAAACAACACTTAAAATCCTACTTTTTGCATACAGATACTGGTTGTGCATATAAATTTTATGAACATAAAGGATTAAAACGAAAAGCTATGAAGAAATCATCTTGTTTTTATGCAATAAAAGATCATAAGCCTGTAACTTTCTTCATCTATGGTAATGTATAATATGTTTAAAAAGTTTTCTTTGATTAGAAAACTTTTTTTATTTGTTTACATCTATTTTTAGAGTAAAATTTAACTTAAGGAGGTATTAAAATATGCTTAAAATCACTAATCTTAACAAAAGTTTTGGTAGTAAAAATGTACTAAAAAATATTTCATTTTCTGCTCCTGCTGGTAAGATAACTGGATTTATTGGCAAAAACGGTTCAGGAAAAACGACAACCTTCCATTCTATTCTAAATTTTATAGATTACAGTGGTAATATTACTTTCAATGATAAACGTATTGACGAAAATAGTTATGCTAATATCGGATATTTACCGGAAGAACGTAGCCTAATGCCTAAATTAACGGTTTATTCTCAGATTAAATATTTAGCAAATTTGAAGGGTATGTCTACTGCTGAAGTGAAATCTGAACTACCAAAATGGTTAGATAGACTTCAGGTAGTTGGTAAAATGAATAATAAAATTAAAAGTTTATCAAAAGGAAACCAACAAAAAATTCAGTTAATTGCAACATTAATACATAAACCCGATCTAATTATTCTAGATGAACCATTCAGTGGCTTAGATCCAGTTAATACAGATTTGTTAAAGCAAGTAATTCTTGCTGAACAAGCACGCGGAGCAACAATTATTTTTTCTGATCATTCTATGAATAACGTTGAAGAACTTTGCGATAACGTAATTATGATAAATAATGGCCTTAAAGTTCTAGATGGATCAATTCAAGATGTTAGAGAAAGTTTTGGATTAACGAGAATTTTCGTACGAACTCCAATGACTGAAACAGAATTAGCAAATCTACCGCATGTTATTTCCGTAAATCTAACCAAAAATGGAAGTTATCGTTTAGTAATTGATAATGAACAAGCAGGAAAAGAATTGTATTCTTTATTAACTAAAGGTGAATATATTAGAACTTTCGATCAAGAAGCACCTACTTTAGATGAAATTTTTAAAATGAAAGCAGGTGAGACTATTGCATAAATTATTATTAGTAGCTAAAGAAACTTATATTCGTCAAGTTAAATCATGGTCGTTTTTATTCTTAGTATTGTCTCCATTCATTTTTATTGGTTTATCAGCAACTATTAGCTACTTTGGCGCAAAGATGACACCTGATGATCAAATTGCTATTGTTTCTACTGATAAAACGATACAGTCTCAATTAAAACATCATGATACATTTACTTGGAAATATAAGTCAGTTGATGACGCTAAGAAAGCTATGAAAGATGACAAAATAGTTGGCTACGTTTATATTAAATCTGATAGCCAGAAAATCTCTGCCAATTACTACGGAAATGATGAAATGTCTTCTACTGATGAAGTTAAAATTAGGCAGATTCTTCAAAGTAAACAAGCTACTTTAAACATTATTAATGCTGGACTTGATAAGCAGCAACTTCAACAGCTAAGTATTCGACCTGAATATAAGAAGCACGTAGCAAAAAAAGCAGTTGATAAAAAAACAGTTCAATCTATTTCATATATGATACTAAGTTTCTTAATGTACATAGTTATCCTTACTTATGCAGCAACTACAGCTCAAGAGATCGCTGCTGAGAAGGGAACCAAAATTATGGAAGTTATTTTTTCAAGTATGTCAGCAACTAAATACTTCTATGGTAAAATTTTAGGTATTTTAGGAGTTATTTTAACTCATATAGGAATTTACTTACTTGGTGGAATAGCTATCTACCCATTTATTATCAATTTAGACATGGTATCTAAGTTTAAAGATATGATTGGGGATATTTTATTAAATCTTGTTTCTGTCAATCTCATATATGTTGTTTTAGGAATTGTTATCTATACTATCTTAGCTGCATTCTTTGGTGCTTTAGTAGTTAGAGTTGAAGATACAAGTAAAGCAATTCAACCAATTACTATTCTAATCATTGTATCTTTCTTGAGTTCAATGGTATTTATTAATAATCCTTCAAGTATGATCGTAAAAGTATTATCTTATGTACCATTCCTATCATCATTCTTTATGCCAATTAGAGTAATTGATAATAGTGTATCTATTGTAGAAATCAGCATTTCTTTAGTAATTCTATTTGCTATAACAGCTCTAATGACTAGTTATATTAGTAAAATATATTTTGGATTGATTCTTCAAAGTGATGATGTAGGAATCTGGAAGAATTTTAAACGAGGATTGAAATTTAAATAGTAAAAAAAGACATTTTCGATAAAAAGAAAATGTCTTTTTTACTGGATTTTTCCTTTTGGTTGCCAGTTTAATAAGATAACAGCTAAAATTATTAGAACTGAACCTATCATATCAGCTAAATAGAAATGCATATTAAAAACTAAAATAGAACCAATTGTGGCTGAAATAGGTTCAAAGGCATCTAACATACTTGCAGTTGTTGCCTTAACATAGCGTAAAGCACTAGTAAATAATTGAAATGGAATAATCGTTCCAATTACTAATACACATAATAATGGCACAATAGCTTGTGGTGCTAAAATGCTAGCACTAACGTGAGGATGGATAATAAATAATCCAACTCCTGCAATTAGTAATCCCCAGCCTGTGACGGCAGTTGGAGAAAATTCATGAATTAATGACTTGGGAATCAGAGTATTAGTGGCTACTCCAATAGCTGACAAAAGCCCCCAAAACAAAACTTGTGGAGTTATTGCTAAATGATTTATATTTCCATGTGTAGCAAGAATAAATACACCAATAAATGCAATAATTGTACAAATAACTTCAATTCTTCTAGGCGCTTGACGTTTTACAATTGTTAAGTAAAACAGTATAAAGAAAGGACCTATAAACTGAAGAATAGTAGCTATTGAAGCATCACCGTATTTTATAGCTTCAAAATAACAGTATTGAACTGGAATTAAACCTAATAGTCCAAACATAATAATTGTAAAACTACTTTTTTTAGTTTTCCAAATTTCCATAGGCTTATCCTTATTTAACCAACTGAAAAATAGTATCACTAAACCACTTATAATCATTCTTATTTGACTTACAAATATAGGTGTATTACTTCTATCCAGGTTAAAAATGAATTTAGCAAAAATTCCAGATATTCCCCAGAAAGTACAGGAAATAATAATCATTATCGTCCAAAACCTTTTTTTATTTTCCATGGATAAAAATTTCCTTCCTAAAAACATACTCACTTATTATACACGGAAAATACTTGAATAAACAATTAAAATTCAATTAACTAAATATTATTTCAAATATAAATTAGTATCTCAAAATACTTTCACTAGTTCATCATTATTTTAGATATTAATAATGTTCATCCGATACTTCCATTGATCCATAAAAGTATCTTTTTGCCATTCATGATATTTGCGTTTTTTCTTTCTTACACCAACAGCTTGGTTAAGATAAGACGTACCTGCTATTTGGAAAGGTTCATGCCAACCGTGTACATGTCCATAAAATACATATTTAATTTCAGGATAATCTTGAATTAACTTGCCTAAATGTTGACTACCTAAAAGAGCATTTACCATTTTAAAAATACGAATTTCTTTGTCACTCTTTAAAGTAGCAGGTTTTGACCATAAAGCTTTACTATTAGGTACAAAATGCGTTACAAATATCACTTTCTTTTTAGCTTGTTTGGCTAATTCAAATTGTTGTCTAGATTGCTGTAAAACTAATTGCTCACGCTCATTATCCGATATTGGTTGGTTTATACCAGCATCAATCCAATAAGTATTTTTCCAACGCTTAATCTCATCCTCGGTCAAAGTAGGGGAGAAACTATAATCATACCATCCATTGTTTCCAATGATACGCCAATCAGTATTAGGAATATCAATGTAAGCATTATGCAGATAAAAATCAGAGATATTATTATTTTCTAGTCCTGCAAAGGTTATGTTTTTCAGCATGTCATGATTACCAGCAATAAAATAAGCTTTCCCAGTAATTAAGGTATTTAATTTTTCAAAATAGCTCTTTGTCTTTTGAAAATCATTAAACATATCTCCAGCAAAAAGATAATATTCCACATTCTGTTCGTTTAAATAATTAGCTTGTAAGGACACAATTTCATCAGGATCTTGTCGATTTACATCTAAATGATTATCACTAGAAATTGCAATTTTCATAATTCCCATTCTCCTATTTGAATAATAGCTAGATTATAGGTGTAATTTAGATAAAAAGCAAATGATAATATATAATTTTTATGCTAAAATTAACTTATCAAGTTAAGAAGGGGGATTGCCGCATGGATTTTAAGAAATTAGACCCTGAATTATGGCAAGCCATTGCAAACGAAGAACAACGTCAACAAAACAACATAGAGTTAATTGCTTCTGAAAATATTGTTTCAAAGAACGTTTTAGACGCTCAAGGAAGTGTATTGACTAATAAATATGCTGAAGGCTATCCTGGACGCCGTTATTATGGCGGATGTCAATTTATTGATGTTGTAGAAAATTTAGCAATCGATCGTGCAAAACAACTTTTTGGTGCTAAATATGTTAATGTTCAACCTCATTCAGGTTCTCAAGCAAACGCTGCTGCTTATATGAGTTTGGTAGAGCCTGGCGATACCATCATGGGCATGGACTTAGCTGCTGGTGGTCATTTAACTCATGGTTCTCCAGTTAACTTTAGTGGAAAGACATATAATTTTGTTAGTTATGGTGTCGATAAAAAGACTGAAATGCTAGACTACGATGAAATTGCTAGATTAGCACGTGAACATCAGCCTAAATTAATTGTTGCAGGAGCCAGTGCTTACTCTCGAATTATTGATTTCTCTAAATTCAGAGAAATTGCTGATGAAGTAGGGGCAAAATTAATGGTTGATATGGCTCATATTGCTGGTTTAGTTGCGGTCGGTCTTCATCCAAATCCTGTTCCTTATGCTGATATTACAACAACTACTACACATAAGACACTCCGTGGTCCACGTGGAGGAATGATTTTAACTAATGATGAAAATTTAGCTAAAAAAATAAACAGTAATGTTTTCCCAGGAACTCAAGGAGGGCCATTGGAACATGTTATAGCTGGTAAAGCAGCTGCTTTTGGTGAGGCATTAACACCTGAATTCAAAGAATATGGTGAACAAATTATCAGAAATACTCAAGAAATGGCACTATGCTTTGCTGATAATGAAAAAGCTCGCTTAGTATCTAACGGTTCA
The DNA here is from genome assembly GCF_026847815.1 of Ligilactobacillus sp. UO.C109. Lineage (NCBI taxonomy): Bacteria > Bacillati > Bacillota > Bacilli > Lactobacillales > Lactobacillaceae > Ligilactobacillus > Ligilactobacillus sp. UO.C109. Next base: position 344,506 of record NZ_JAPSFH010000027.1, read on the forward strand.
GATAATCATCTTTTACTATTAGATGTTAGAAACTTTGGTTTAAATGGTAAAGAAGCTGAAAAATTACTTGATCAAGTAAATATTACGGTTAATAAAAATTCAATTCCATTTGAAACACTTAGTCCATTCAAAACAAGTGGTATTCGTATAGGTACACCAGCAATTACTAGTCGTGGCTTTAATGAGGAAGATTCATATCAAGTTGCTAAGTTAATTCTTACAGTTCTTGAAAATAAAGATGATGAACAGGTCTTAGCTGATGTAAAACGTCAAGTTAAAGAATTGACAGATGCACATCCAATTTATGCTGAAGATTCAATTAGATAATTAATTAAAGAGATGTACGTTATTCCAATGTACATCTTTATTTATAAGGAGAAAAACAATGAATAGCAGTTTAATAGAAAAATTTTGGACAGATTTTTGTAATAATCATGGTATTAGCCAATCTAGTCATTATGAGGCATATAGCTTTGGTGATCCAGAATCAGCTGATTATATAGCTGATTTAGTCAAAAATGGCATAAAAACAGCAACATCTTCAGCACTAGAATTATATGAAGAAAATGAACGAATCCCACAAGTTGGCGATTATAATGTAATTCTTGATAGTCAAAATTTACCAATTTGCGTTACACAGACTAAAGTTGTTGAAATTGTACCATTTAATCAAATTATGGTTGAACATGCATATCATGAAGGCGAAGGAAATCGTTCATATGAATATTGGCATAATGCGCATGTAAAGTTTTTTAATGCAGAATTTAAATCTGCTAACAAAGTTTTTACAGATTCTTCGCCAATTGTTTGTGAAGTTTTTGAACTCATAAAATAAATTATACTGTTAATTTTGCTTAATTGACGCTATTTTTAGCGTAATTTCAATAAATACTTGAAATTAGCTAATTACATAATAATAGGGGCTCCCTGTTATTTTTTTGTTTGTCTAGTTTACATAATATACATTATCGAAAGTGCAATTAAAAGAAAAAAGGTCCCCCGAAACCGCCCCAGATAAAAAATAACGATTTTCAAACTAGAAAATCGTTATCCATAAAATTAATCATTTTTATCATACGAATTTATCAAATCTTTTTTGTCATTCCAAAACGGAACTTTTGCAACACCATTAACTTTATCTTTAGGAACAAATCCATAATAACGACTGTCATTTGAAACAGCTCGATTATCGCCTAAGACAAAATATGAATTTTTAGGAACTGTAATTATTTTTCCTGTACCCAATGCTACACCTTGTTCTTCAACAGCAGCTTCTTGAATGTTTAATGTACCTTGTTTTTGCTGTTTCTTAGATATGTAGCTTTGAGATTCTTTTTTACCATTTACATATAATGTACCGTCATTCTTGTATTCTACCTTATCTCCAGGTAAAGCGATAACTCTTTTAACATAACGTGCGTTTTTAGCAACATCTGGACGTTTATCTACCCCATACGCATCAAATACAATCACTGAATCTCGTTTTATTTTAGCATGATGAATTTCCATAACTAATTCTTTGTCTTGTAAATTAGGAAACATCGAGATACCGTCTACTCGAACAACTGTAAATACAAAAGTTTTTATTAGTAATCCAACTAATAAGCCGATTGCGATGGGAAGAACCCAACCTTTCAATATTTTCACTTCTAACTCACCTTTCTGTTTTAACGTTAATCTGATACCTAGAGTATATCGTATTAATAAAAAAGTTCATATAACTTAAAACATAATTTAATCTTTTTATGATATATAAAAAAGCTAAAGCATCCGCTCTAGCTTTCGAATATTAAAAATCTAATTTTTCAATATCTTTCATCCAACCTAAAGCAAGCGCCTTTTCACCTAAATGAGTTCCGATAACTGGTCCAAAGTAACTAACGTCAATTGGATAATCCGGATATTTCTCTTGTAATTTAGCTTTCCATTCCATAGCCATTTCTTCGTTATTAGCATGAAAAACTATTAGTCTCAAAGGATAAGAACGATCTTTGATATTTTCTTCAAATAAGTCCTCTACACGCTTTAAAGCACGCTTAGTTGAGCGAACTTTATCAAAAGCTACAATTTTATCTGATTCATCATCAAAAGTTAAGATTGGTTTTATTTTTAAAACACTACCAATAAAAGCTGAAGCATTTGATAAACGTCCACCACGAACCAAATTTTGCAAATCATCAACAACAAAATATTCTTTAATTGTACTTCGTAGTGATTCTAAAGTTGAAATAATTTCATCAACATCTTTCCTAGCTTGTGCCATCTTAGCAGCAGCAATAGCAAGATTTCCCATCAAACGAACTGTAATTTTCGAATCAAATGGTATTACATCAATATTTGTAACTTGCTCTCTGATATTTTCAATTGTTTGAACCAGGCCAGAAATTGTTCCGGCCAAATGAATACTAATTACAGCATCATAACCTTCATTTCCTAATGATGTATATAAATTAATAAGTTCTCCGATTGCAGGTTGAGATGTACTTGGAAATGATTCTGAAGTTTTTAACTTGCTGTAAAATTCTTCTGTGGTAATATCAATACCTTCATTATAAACCTTGTTATCTATAATAAATGGAATAGGAACAACTTTAATTCCATATTGTTCTGCCACTTCAGGTTCTAAATAAGCTGTACTATCAGTAACAACAGCGATTTTCATAAAGTGTACACCTACTTTTTTTATAATAACATTTATTATCATACCATAGATTATATCTACTTACTATCTAGGATAAGATAAATTTTAAAAATACCTAATTAATTAATTTGTTGTAAGCGTGTTGCTAATCTATTTAGTAAGATTTTTAGCAAGTTATCTTCTTCATCTGTCCAATGTTCAAAAATTTGTTGATTTAATTCTTCAAATTTTTGATTCATTTTATCTAAACTTGCTTGTCCTGCCTCATTTAGTGAATATGAGGATGCTGGACGAGAACGAATCTTTTCTTCTGTTCTTATTACTTCTTTTTTAATTAAACGCTTGGCATCAAGTCTAGATAATTGTCGACTCAATGTAGATACATCTAAATTAGTATTTTCAGCTAAAAGTTGTTGTGTATTGTAGCCTTCAACAATTAATCTTAATAGTTGCCATTCAGCTACCGTTAAATTAACTTGTTTAGCTCTTTTTTGTAATAAAGCTTGATAACTTTTACTTACTATCAAAAGGTTCTCTTTTGTACTCTTCATAGTCCTAACCTCACTTCACAGTAATCCTGTAAAATATTATGCTACATAGATTAGTAAATTTCAAATGTTTTTTGGTACTATCAAAAAATATTTGAAAATATAAAATGCAAAGTACATGCAAAAAATGAATATCTGGTATAATATCAATATTAGTGTGAATACCAAATTAGAACGGAGCTGATATCATTGACTTTTGATGGTTTATTCACTCATGCAATGATTCATGAATTAAATCAAACTTTACAAAATGGTAGAGTTACTAAAATATCTCAACCTTATCCAAATGAGGTAATTTTAACAATTAGAGCTAATAGGACTAATTATCCTGTGCTACTATCTGCTAATCCTCGTTATGCTAGATTTCAAATTACACAAATCCCTTATACTAATCCAGCAGTTCCAACTAATTTTACTATGATGTTAAGAAAATACTTGGAAGGTGCAAAATTGCTAAAAATTAAGCAATTAGATAATGATAGAGTTGTATATTTTGAATTTCTAACTCGTAATGAATTAGGAGATAAACTTCCTTTACTATTAAGTGCTGAAATCATGGGAAGGTATAGCAATGTCATTTTAATCAATCAATCAACAAATAAGATTATTGATACTATCAAACATGTTGGAATGGATCAAAATAGATATCGAACTTTATTGCCAGGTGCTACTTATCGTCAACCACCTACCCAAAATAAAGAGAATCCTTTTGAACAAGATTCAAATACATTTGAAGAACTTATACAAAAATACCCTAATCGCGAAGTTTTAGCTGACAACTTATTAAAGCAATATCAAGGTATTTCTAGAGATAATGCACTTGCTTTAGCAGATAAATTGCATTCTTCAAATAATTTTGTCCAGGCTTTCAATGATTTTCTTGCAATGACAGAAGATCCTATTCCTACAATGAATGGTAATAACTTCTCGATTTTTGCTGATAATCCTAACGATAAAAAATTTACTACTTTAAGTGAAATGTTGGATGTTTTCTATCATACTAAAGCTAATAGAGATAGAGTACAGCAACAAGGTGGACAATTACTACACGTTATTAGAAAAAATCTACAGCGAAATAAGAAAAAGTTAAAAAAACTCTCTAATGAATTAAAAGCTACAGAAAATGCTGATGAGTATCGTATTAAAGGAGAAGTTTTAACAACGTATTTATATCAAATTAAACGTGGTATGACTAAAATAACTCTTCCTAATTTTTATGATAATAATAAAGAAATTACAATCTCATTATCTAACCAACTGTCCCCTTCTCAAAATGCACAAAAATACTTCAAAAAGTATCAAAAACTTAAGAATGCTGTTACTTTTGTTAATGAGCAAATAGAACTTACTAAAAAAGAAGTTGCTTATCTAGAAGAAATACAAACTCAAATAGAATTAGCAACTCCTGCTGATTTAAATGATATTAAAACGGAGTTACAACAAGAAGGTTATATTAAGAAAAAGCAACAAAAAAGTAAGCATAGTAGTAGAGTAAAAATTAATAAGCCTGAATCTTTTATAGCAAGCGATGGAACTGAGATTCTAGTTGGTAAAAATAATTTGCAAAACGAAAAACTCACTTTGCATACTGCTAAAAAGACTGATATTTGGTTACATGCAAAAAATATTCCTGGCTCTCATGTTATTATAAAGTCTAATAATCCTAGCGATGAAACTTTATTTGAGGCAGCGATGTTAGCAGCGTACTTTTCTAAATTTAGAAGTTCTGCTAATGTTCCTATCGACTATGTTCAAGTTAAAAATATTCGTAAACCTAATGGAAGTAAACCTGGATTTGTTATTTATGAAGGACAAAAAACGTTGACTGTTACGCCAACTGAAGACTTTGTATTAGAACTTAGACAAAACAAAAAGTAGGAATTATTATTCCAAAATTCTAATTGGGATAATAATCCTACTTTTTTAATCTTCAATAATTTTAGTATAAATATTTTCAATTGTATCAGTTTCAGCATCAACTACAAATGATCCATTCGAATATCTATCATTTAATTGGTGATCTTCAGGTTTTACAGTTTCTTGCTTACCATCTGACAATAATAATACTAATTCTTGGTTTATTTGAACTAATTCAGCAAAAATTATACGATGTGGCTTAGTTTTTAATTCTCTTAAAATTTGAACACCACGTCTTGCTCTTGTAGTCAATGGTACGTCAGCTACTTTCATCTTCTTATAACTGCCACGTTGAGTTATAATAGAAACTTCGTCACTTTCAGATACTAAAATAACATTTGCTAATGTATCATCTCTTAAATCCATGCATTTTACACCAGCAGCTAAAGCTCCATTAGTAGGGACTTCATCTAGACTATATCTCAATCCATATCCTGTATAGGATGCACAAAAGACTTGAGATTTATCAGATTCAACTTGGGACACTGAAATCACTTCATCAACATCAGTCTTTAATTTAATATATCGACTAGCACGTGTCTTATATGTTCGTCCTGGTTTTAAATCAGCCAATTTTACTTGTTTTATATAGCCCTCTTTTGTAGCTATTAAGAACTTTGCATCTTGATCTATATTTTCAAAAACAAAAGCATTTAAAACATACTCGTCATTTCCTAAACCTACAGTTTGAGATAAATGTTCTCCTGTGTCTTTCCAACGAGATTCTATAACTTCATGAATAGGACGATAAATTAGGTTACCTTTATTAGTGAAAATAAATAAATGTGATAAAGTATTAACAACACTTTGTAAAATTGGATAGTCTTCATCTTTTAAGCCATTCTCATCATTATCAGATGCATTGAATGATCGAAGCGATGAACGTTTAACATAACCATCATGGGAAACGAGTAGCATTACATCTTCTTGAGCAACCATTACTTCAGTTTCGATCTTCAATGATGAAATTTCATCTTGAATGACAGTTAAGCGTTCTGAACCATATTTCTTATTAATAGCATTTAATTCCTTACGAATTACTTTATCAAGTTCTTTTGGATTAGCAAGGATATTTTCAAAATTAGTAATAGCTTTTTGCAATTCTTCTGCTTCTTTTTGAAGTGCAGTAACATCAGTATTTGTTAACCTATATAATTGTAAAGAAACAATTGCTTCTGCTTGAGCTTCAGTAAATGAAAATTCAGATACCAAATTCTTTTTAGCATCAGACTTATTCTTAGATGCACGAATTGTTTTAATAACATCATCTAGAATAGATAAAGCCTTAATTAATCCTTTAACTATATGTAGCTTTTTCCAAATCGAATTTTGTTCTTCTAGTTGTTACTTCACGTTGATGTTCTAAATAAGCTTCTAAAATTGTTTTTAGCCCTACATGTTCAGGTCGCTTATTGTTGATTGCTACCATATTAAAGTTATAGGAAACTTGTAAATCTGTATTCTTAAATAGATAGTTTAGAATACCTTGTGCATTGGCATTTTTCTTTAACTCAATTACTACTCGAAGACCTTCTCTATCACTTTCGTCCCTTACTTCAGAAATACCTTCTACTTTTTTCAATATTCTCAATTCATCAATTCGTTTAACTAAAGCTGATTTATTAACTTCATATGGAATTTCAGTAACAATAATTTGCTGCTTATTGCCTCTGATATCTTCAATCTTAGTTTTTGAACGTAAAACCGCTCTACCACGTCCTGTTTCATAAGCTTTTTTAATTCCATCTATACCTTGCAAAATACCACCGGTTGGGAAATCCGGTCCTTTAATAAATTGCATTAAATCGTCTAGGCTAGCATTAGGATGATTTATCAAATAAATTGCAGCTTCAATTGTTTCACTCAAATTATGAGGAGGAATTTCAGTTGCGTAACCAGCAGAAATTCCTGTAGCCCCATTTACTAACAAATTAGGGAAACGTGCTGGCAAGACGGTTGGTTCGTATTCTGTATCATCGAAATTAAGTACCATATCGACAGTTTTTTTATCAATATCTTGCAACATTTCAGAAGCAATTTGAGATAATCTAGCTTCTGTATAACGCATAGCAGCTGGAGAGTCTCCGTCCATAGAACCGTTATTTCCGTGCATTTCAATTAATGGTTCACGTAATTTCCAACTTTGACTCAAACGAACCATAGCTTCATAAATAGAGGTATCACCATGAGGGTGGAAATTACCCATAACATTACCTACAGACTTAGCAGATTTTCTAAATGCTTTGTCATGAGTATTTCCATCTTCGTTCATTGCAAATAAAATACGTCTTTGAACCGGTTTTAGTCCGTCACGAATATCAGGTAAAGCACGTTCCTGAATAATATATTTAGAATATCTACCAAAACGCTCTCCCATAACAGCTTCTAGTGATAATTCTTGAATTTTTCTTTCAGTCGGCATTAATTACCACGCTCCTTACCGTTTTTAATAATCATTTTTATCAAATAAAGCCTCTGTATCCTTTAACTTATCGTCAGAAATTTCGCCATGAGCTCCTTCAGCGACAACTGTATCTAACAAGCTTCCATCTTCTTCTAAAGTAAATTTAACATTTTTTTCAATCCACTTACGACGAGGTTCTACTTTATCACCCATTAGAGTTGTAACACGTTTTTCAGCTATTGTATCATCATCTATTCTCACACGAACCAACGTTCTTGTTTCCGGATTCATAGTTGTTTCCCAAAGCTGATCAGCGTTCATTTCTCCTAACCCTTTATATCTTTGTAAAGTGTATCCTTTTTTAAGTTCTTTAGTAGCACTTTCTAATTCAGCATCAGTCCATGCATACTTAATAACGCGCTTTTTCTTAACAGTTTTTTCAATCTTATATAATGGTGGTAATGCGATGTATATTCTCCCGGCATTAATCATTGGTCGCATATACTTATAGAAGAACGTTAATAACAATGTCTGGATATGTGCACCATCAGTATCAGCATCAGTCATGATAATAACTTTATCATAATTTGCATCATCAATGTTAAACTCTGCACCTACTCCAGCGCCAATAGTATAAATCATGGTATTGATTTCTTCATTCTTCATGATATCTTGTAATTTGGCTTTTTGTGTATTTAATACTTTTCCTCGTAATGGTAGAATTGCTTGGAATTTTCTATCTCTTCCTTGTTTTGCTGAACCACCAGCAGAATCACCTTCGACTAGGAACAATTCATTACGTTTAGCATTCTTAGATTGCGCAGGGGTTAACTTACCCGATAATAGGCGTTCACTTTTACGTCTCTTTTTGCCATTTCTACTTTCATCACGTGCTTTACGAGCTGCTTCACGTGCTTCGCGTGCCTTAATAGATTTTCGAACTAACTCTTGGGCAAAATCACCATTTTCCATTAAGAAATAACCTAATTGCTCATTAACAACACTATCAACAATTTGACGAGCTTCAGGAGTTCCTAATTTTCCTTTAGTTTGTCCTTCAAACTGTAGTAATTCTTCAGGAATACGAACAGAAACAACTGCTGAAAGACCTTCACGAACATCACTACCTTCAAGATTCTTATCTTTGTCTTTAAGAAGGTTAATTTTTCTAGCATATTCATTAAAAGCTTTAGTCCATGCAGCTTTCATTCCCGCTTCGTGTGTACCACCATCTTTAGTACGAACATTATTAACAAATGACATTATAGTTTCAGAATATCCATCATTATATTGGCCTGCAACTTCAACTTCGATACCATCTTTTTTACCTTCAAAGTACATGACAGGACCTAATACATCTTTATCTTCATTTAAATATTCTACGAATTCTTTAATTCCTTCCGCATATAAGAATTCTTCTTCAGTATATGGATCGGTTCTTTCATCTGTTAAAGTAATCTTTACACCCTTTAATAAGAAAGCAGATTCTCTTAATCTTTCTGCTAAAGTATTAAAATTATATTTTGTTGTTGAAAAAATATTAGCATCAGGTTTAAAAGTTACTTTTGTACCACTTTTACGTTTAGCTTTACCAATTTTACGTAAAGTTCCTACAGGTTGCCCACCGTTAACAAAATCTTCTTCATATTCAATGCCATCTCGAACAGTATTTACAGTTAACTTTGAGGAGAGTGCGTTAACGACAGAAGCACCAACGCCGTGTAATCCGCCTGAAGTTTTATAGTCGCCTTGGCCAAATTTACCACCTGCATGTAAAACAGTAAAAATTACTTCTACTGTTGGAATTCCCATTGAATGCATTCCAACTGGCATTCCACGTCCGTTATCGACTACTGTTATTGAATCATCTTTATGAATAATAACGTTAATTTCTTTGCCATAACCAGATAGTGCTTCATCAACTGCGTTATCAAATATTTCATATACTAAGTGATGTAATCCACGTGAATCTGTAGAGCCTATATACATCCCAGGACGCTTTCTAACAGCTTCTAGGCCTTTTAGAACTTGAATTGAGTCATCATTATAATTATTCTTTGGCATGCTCTTCTCCTTTCTGACTTTAAAAGTCACGTCTTTAATATCATATCGCATTTTTCTATCTCATATCAAGCAATTATATGGATAAATTTTAATTTTAATTAATGAAAAATAGTTTCTTTAATGTTAATATAGTGTATGAGTGACTACTTTAGGAGGAATTTTTTAGTGGATATAAAAATTATCTTAATGCTTATTATAGGATACCTTTTAGGATCTATTCCATCTGGTGTTTGGATAGGAAAGATATTTTATAATAAAGATATTCGTAACTATGGTAGTGGTAACATGGGTACTACTAATACCTTTAGAGTTCTGGGAAAGAAAGCTGGTATCGTTGTATTATTAATGGACATGTTAAAAGGAACTATAACAGCTTGTTTACCATTTATTTTCCACGTAAATGTTAGTGTGCTATTGATTGGATTATCTGCAATTTTAGGGCATGTATTTCCTATTTTTGCTGGATTCAGAGGTGGTAAGGCAGTTGCTACAAGTGTAGGTGTATTACTTGTATATAATCCTTTATTCTTCACAATTGCATGGGCCATTTTTATCATTACTTTATATATTAGTAGTATGGTAAGTGTTGCTAGTATGTTAGGCTTTACACTTGTTTCTATCATTTCCTTATTTTTCAATGATCGAGTTTTAACAATCGTAGCTATTGTATTAACTATATTCGTTTTTGCTAGACATTGGAAAAATATTGAAAGAATTAAAAATGGAACTGAAAATATGGTTCCTTTCGGTTTAGGATATCGAAGACGACAAAAAAATACAAAATAAACCTTTGGAATGAAAAATCTTTATTTCCAAAGGTTTTTAATTTGCAATGATATCATTCTTTTCGCTATACTAGTAATGTTACATAATTTTAAAGGAGGAAAATTTAATGAGTATTTTTTCTACTATCTTAGCCTCTTTAGTTGCTTTAGAAGCTTTATACATCATGCAGTTAGAAATGTTTGCCTCTAAAGAAAAATTAGAAAATGTCTTTGGATTAAGTAAAGAATACTTATCAATGGAAGAAACTAGAGTTTCAATGAAAAACCAAGGTCTATACAATGGGTTTATTGGTGTTGGTTTGCTATTCTCTCGCTTCTTTTTCCCTGTAAATTCTCAATTTATAGGTACTACAATGTTTGTTATCTTTGTTATTATTGCCGCAATTTATGGATGGCTTAGTGCTAAAAATATCAAAATTCTACTTTTGCAAGGTACACCAGCAATATTAGCTTTATTATCATTAATTATTTTTAAATAATACATTTTCAAAAAATGCTGCAGCTTACTAATTCAAATCGTAAACTACAGCATTTTTTATTTTAATATCTACTTTGGAAATTCATACAATTATTTCTCAATGATTTCCTTTGTTACTCTGACAACTTCTTTTCCTTGTTGATAAGATAGCCTCAACAATACTACATTTTCTCCCTTCGAAGAGTGATATTCATATTTAAATTCTAACAACTTTAATTTTATACTCTTACTACTTTTAATTGTTGGATGTAGATTTTTATCTAAAGTTAGCGTCACATCATCGAAAATATATTCCTTAATACCTAGTTTAGTATTTTTATCAGGTAATTCTCCTCCACGAAACCAATCTTCTGTTTCTTTCTTGCTATATTCCATATTACTTATACCTCATTTCATTTCTTTCTTAAGTACATTATAATATCGAAATACAACTGTTGTACCTTATTTTTTGATAAAAATAAAAAGTAGCCCACTTCGTAAAAACGAAATGAGCTACTCAATTATATTTTTAATAAAATCTCACAAGTTGCGAAACTCTAAAATCTTATCGTAACAGGATTAAAGAGCGTTTGATGCACCATGGTATACAATACCACGACGGCTATCAACTGTTACAACTTCACCGCTCTTGATCAATGATGTTGCATCCTTAGCACCAACAACTACAGGAATACCCATAGAAATACCTACTACAGCTGCATGAGATGTTAAACCACCATTTTCAACGATTAAAGCAGATGATTTTTCAATAGCTGGTAAGTAATCTTTGTCAGTTGTCTTTGTTACAAGGATTCCACCTTCAACAGCATTCTTGTTTGCTTCATCAGCAGATGTTGCAACAACTGTCTTACCGATAACAGTTTCATCACCAACACCTTGACCTGAAACTAACTTAGAACCAATTAATTGGATCTTCATGATGTTTGTAGTACCTTTTTCACCTACAGGAACACCAGCAACGATTAAGATCAAGTCGCCTTCCTTAGCTAAACCAGCCTTCTTAGCTTCTTCTGTAGCTAATTGGAACATTTCATCAGTTGATGAAGGAGCATCAGCCAATACAGGTTGTACACCCCAGTTAACTGTTAAACCACGACGTGTACGGTCATCAAATGTAACAGCTAAAATGTCAGCATTTGGACGGTACTTAGAAATCATACGTGCTGTATGACCAGATTTTGTAGCAGCAACAATTGTCTTAATGTTCAAGTTTTCTGCTGTTTCAGCAACTGAACGACCAATTGCTTCTGTAACATCTGTCTTATCAAATGCATCTAATGTCAATGCTTTGTGTTGACGTAATGCATTTTCAGACTTGATGTCGATACGTGCCATTGTAGCAACAGATTCTACAGGGTAGTCACCATTTGCAGATTCACCAGAAAGCATTGTTGCATCTGTACCATCAAATACAGCGTTAGCAACGTCAGAAGCTTCAGCACGTGTAGGACGTGGGTTTTCTTGCATAGAATCAAGCATTTGTGTAGCTGTGATAACTGGCTTACCAGCTAAGTTACACTTCTTGATCAATGATTTTTGTACCAATGGAACATTTTCAGCTGGGATTTCAACACCCATGTCACCACGAGCAATCATTAAACCATCAGAAACTTTCAAGATTTCATCAAAGTTGTTGATACCTTCTTGAGATTCAATCTTAGGGAAGATTTGTACATGTTCCATGTGCTTTTCTTCAAGTAATTCACGGATATCCAAGATATCTTGTGGCTTACGTACGAAGGAAGCAGCAATGTAGTTAATGTCTTGGTCTAAACCAAAGCGGATATCATCAGAGTCTTTTTCTGTAATACCAGGTAAGTTGATAGAAACACCAGGAGCATTAACACCTTTACGAGAACCAAGTGTACCTTCGTTTAATACTTTACATACAAGTTCTTTGTTTGCATCGTCTTTCTTTTCGATTTGCATATCAATCAAACCGTCGTCAAACAATACATGTCCACCTTCGTGAACGTCATCGTATAAACCAGGGTATGTTACAGCGATTTTTTCTTTTGTACCTTCAATAGAATCGTCCATAGAAATACGTACTTCATCACCGATTACAAAATGAATCTTACCTTCTTTTTGAACAGTTGTACGGATTTCTGCACCCTTTGTATCTAATAAGAAACCTACTGTTTTACCAGTAATTTTTTCAGCTTCATGAACTAAATTCATGCGGCCTAAATGCTCTTCATGGTCACCGTGTGAGAAATTAAAACGGAAAACATTCGCACCTGCTTCGATTAACTTAACAATTGTATCTAGGTCAGAACTAGCTGGTCCAAGGGTACTTACGATCTTGGTCTTTTTCATGAGTAAAACCTCTCCTTTGAAAATATTAAAAGTTTCATGTCTATCTTTGCCGAAAGTTAAAATAAATACTTTATCGATACAAAATTAGAAACGAACACGATCATTCAAATCTTGTAATGATACATCTGTTTGATGTTTGTGATTTTCAAGTGTATCAATGATATCAGTTGCAACCAATTGATTATCATGAATACCAATAGCTAAACCACCCTTACCTTCAAGTAATAAGCGAATAGCATAATCACCAAGTCTTGTAGCTAAAACACGATCTTTAACAGTTGGGCTACCACCACGTTGGATATGTCCCAAAGTAATAGCACGACTATCAAAATCACCGTATTGATCAAGCTTTTCTTTGAATTCAGCAGCGCCCATTACGCCTTCTGCTAAAACAATTAAGCCATGATCTTTACCGTTTTTACGGTTTTCGGAAATTTTATTTGCGATAGCTTCAATATCGTATTCACGTTCAGGAATAACAATTGCATCTGCACCAGTAGCAATACCAGACCATAATGCAATATCACCTGCGCCACGACCCATAACTTCAACAACGAATACACGTTGGTGTGAAGTTGCAGTATCGTTGATACGATCTAATGCTTCCATTGCAACATTAGCAGCAGTATCGAAACCAATTGTAAAGTCTGTACCTGGAATATCATTATCAATAGTTCCTGGTACACCAATTGAATTGTATCCGTGCATAGTTAATTTTTCTGCGCCATGGTATGAACCATCGCCACCGATAACAACCAATGCTTCAATACCAAATTTCTTTAATTGTTCGATACCTTTCAATTGTGTTTCTGTTTCTGCAAATTCTGGGAAACGTGCAGAATATAAGATAGTACCACCACGATTGATAATTTCATCAAGTTTTGTAGATTCCATCTTAAAGATGTTACCTTCTACAAGTCCTTTATATCCGTAGTTGATACCGTAAGCTTCAAGACCTGCATTCATTGCAGAACGAGCAATCGCACGTACAGCTGCATTCATACCAGCTGCATCGCCACCACTAGTTAAAATACCAATGCGTTTCATTTTTTCACCTCAAGTATATATTTCAGTAGAACTACATTCTCCACAAGTAATATTACCACTTTTATAAGCAATTGTCTTGTAAAAATATGAAAAATTAAGTAAAAATTCTGATTTTTTTGTAAAAAAGCCGTCAAAACCAACAATTTTTTTGAAAAAGTAACTTAATTTATTTCAAAACTACATTTTCAACTCCTAACAACTCTACAAGTCTATTGTAAACTATTTTATCCTGTGATAGCCATAATTTTTTATTAAGAAGTTTCTTTTTCCCCGATTTTTCATCAACTATAATAACAGGTACATTACCACTATTTTGGAGCATTAACTTTTCAAGATTTCTCCTTTTACTTGTATCGAAGGCTTTTGATAAGCGTAGATAATAAGTTTTTATTCTTACATCGTTTGCTAACATCGCTTTACTAATTGTTATGGCCAATCCTCTTGTTGTATCAACTCTACCTTCAATCAAGATTATATTTCCATCTTCCAAAACTGATGAAAATCTCTTATATGCATTAGGGAAAAACGTTAAATCCATGTTTCCAGTTTGATCTGCTGCAGTTACAAACGCCATTTGAGAACCATTTTTAGTTCTAATGATTTTTATAACTTTTATCTGCAAAATCATTGAAACATACTTATCTTTATTAGACTCATTTATTTGAGAAACTCTAGTTGAATTGGTTAAATAGATTAACTCTGTATATTTTTCGACTGGATGGCCTGATAAATAAGCCCCTAGATAATAATTCTCTTTTTCTAAGAGTTCATCATTTGAAATCTCTATCTTTTCTACAGTTGTTTTCTTGGGTGCTAACATTGAAAATAGTTCAACATTATTTCCACTAAGTTCAATATTGCTTAGTAAGCGTGGTAACATTGCCAACAATTCTTTTCTAGATTGACCAAATGTATCAAAAACACCCGAGTAAATTAAAATCTCTATTAATTCTCTTTTTAAGTATCTTTTATCGATTCTTTGCAAGAAATCCTCCATGTTTTTGAAAATGCCACTTCGTTTTCTTTCTTGCAAAATATCTTGAAGAAAGTTCTTTCTCAATGACTTAATACAACTTAAACCAAAGTAGATTTCCCCATTACGTAAGATATATAGAGATTGGCTAATATTGATGTCTGGGTGATGCACTCTTACTCCCTTATTCTTAGCTTCCAAAACATAATCTTTAGTTTTACGCGGATTTCCAATTACTGAATTTAATAAAGCTGCAAAGAAAGCTGCTGGGTAATGTGCTTTTATATATGCTAATTCAAATGACATTTTTGAATAAGCAACTGCATGTGACCGGTTAAAACCATAATCTCCAAATTCCATGATATAAGCATACACTTTTTTAGCAACCTCATGTGTGTATCCTTTTTTCATCGCACCATTAATAAACATAACTTCCATTCGCGAGATGATATCATGCTTCTTTTTACTCATCGCTCTTCTAAGCGAATCAGCTTGTCCTAAAGTAAATCCTCCCATAGTAGAGGCAACTTGCATAACTTGTTCTTGGTAAACCATAATTCCATAAGTTTGCTTCAAAATACCTTCCAGTTCTTTTGAAGGATAAGTTATTGGTCTTTCACCATGCTTTCTCGCAATGAATTCATCAATATTTTGAATAGGTCCTGGACGATATAAGGCATTTACCGCTGCTACATCTTCAAATGAAGTGGGCTTTAATTTCGTTAATACTCCTCTGATACCAGCTGATTCAAATTGAAAAATACCACTTGTTTCTGCATTTTGATAGATCTTTAAAGTCTCAGGATCATCCAAATTAATTTTTCTTATATCAAAATCAATATGATAACCCTTTTTTATTAGTGTAATTGTATTTTCCAAAATTGATAAATTTCTCAATCCTAAAAAATCCATTTTTAATAATCCAACTTCTTCAACTTGATTTTTAGCAAATTGACTCATTAAAATACCATCGCCACCAATCTGAACTGGTACGTGATCTACTAAATCATCATCACTTAAGATAATTCCAGCCGCATGTGTAGAATAATGTCGTGGTAATCCTTCAAGTGCAATGGCTGTTTCGAACAATAGTCGATTTTTAGAGTTATCTGCAACTAAGTTCTTCAAAGATTGGCTACTAGCATACGCTTCTTTTAGAGTAATTCCATATTCTTTAGGTATCGCCTTACTCCACGCATCTGCTTCATAAGTTTTTAAATCAAATACCCTAGCAACATCGCGCAATACCTGTTTTGTTTTTAATGTTCCAAAGGTTATGATCTGTGCCATATGTTGCTGCCCATATTTCTGATGTAAGTATTCAATGATAGTATCTCTTTTTATATCAGGAATATCTAAGTCAATATCTGGCATTTGAGCACGTTCTTCATTCAAAAAACGCTCAAAAATCAAATCATACTTAATAGGATCAATATCAGTAATATATAAGGTATACGAAACTAAAGAACCAGCTGCTGATCCTCTACCTGGACCGGTTAAAATATTATTTTCATGAGCAAAATTTGTCACGTCCCAAACAATTAAGAAGTAATCATCAAATCCCATGCGATGAATAACTGATAATTCATAATCTAATCTATTTTGATATTCTTCTTGGTTCTTTATATTTTCTTCCGCTATTCTTTTAGCTAATCCTTCTTGACATAATTTTCTTAAGAAATCTTCTGAATTTAAGCCATTAGTTTCTTTAAAATGGGGTAACTGTGTTTTAGGAAAGTTTAATGTTAAGTTACATTGAGCAATCACATTAATTGCATTTTGATATGCACTACTTAAATAATCTGTACCTAAGCGCTCATATTCCTCAGGTGTATGTAGATAATTTCCATCATTTTTAAAATTCCAATTCGGATTAACACTTTCACCAGTTCCTATGGCTTGTAATACCTTAGTACTAAAATAATCACGTTCTTTTAAGTATTTAACTGGTGTTAATAAAATCGTCTCTAATTGTAACTTCTCAGCAGCCATTAAATCATTATTTATAGCATCTCTATCATTAGGGTTAACACCATAATAAATTGTCTCGGCAGCTGACACTAATGTTTGTAATTCTGTCACTTGATCACTTATTATGTCATTTACCGTTAGATACGATGGATTCAATACAACAATTACATCCTGTAAATACTCTGTAATATCTGCTAATTTAAAAATATTTTTATAGTTCTCATCTACTGCAGTTAGTCTCTTTGAAGAAATATTCATCAAATTTTGATAACCATTACTGTTCTTAGCAATAAAAATATACTCATCATTGCTAGATTGTAATGTAATACCAATAATTGGCTTAATTCCTGCTTTAACACATTCATGATAGAAGTCCAAAACGCCATACATTGAATTTATATCTGTCAATACCAGAGCACTGTATCCCAATTCTTTTCCTAACTTTACATACTCTGAAATTCTCAATGGACTTTGCAACAAACTATATGAACTTAAAACTTGTAAGGGAGCATACATATAATATCTCTCCTTTCCTACAAAATACAATTTCATTATACTTAAAAGATATCAACTTTACAAAATTATAGATAAGATACACAAATATTACATGTAAGTTCTTTAAAATTGTGATAGAATAACTTAGTATAGATATGAGGTGTTGAAAATGGGTAAACAACTTACAGTCCTATTTTGGGGCTTTATCTATGGTGAAGTTATTGGTTATATCATTTCTGCTTTAACTGGTGTTCAATTTGACTGGTTAGCAAGTGGTGTAATTTGCATGATTGGTGGTTTAATCGGTATTAACTGCTTGAACTACTTTATCAGCGATAAAAAAGCTTCAAAATAGTTTATATCAAACAAAAAGTGTGTGAACGTAAAATTCACACACTTTTTTATTATGCTTGAGTTATAAATTTTAATTGGTTATCTACTAAAGTTACCGTCACTTTAGAATGAGGTAGAATTTTCCCAGCGATTATTTCCTTAGCTAGCGGCGTTTCAACGTTATTAGTTATAAATCTTTGCAATGGTCTTGCACCATAAGCTGGGTTATATCCTTCTTTAGCAATCCACTTCTGAGCATCTTCATCAATACCTAACGTAATCTCTTGACTTTCTAACCTGTCTGACAATTGATGAATGAATTTTTCAACAATCTTTTGTACAGAATCCATTGTTAATGGTGTAAACATCAAAATATCATCAATACGGTTTAAAAATTCTGGTTTGAAATGTGCCTGTGTTAGTTGCATGACTTTCTTCTTTATTTCAGGAGAAATTGTACCATCTGTAGAATCATTTTCTAGCAAGAACTCTGAACCTAAATTAGATGTCATGATTAAAATTGTGTTCTTAAAGTTAACTGTTCTTCCTTGGCCATCAGTTAAGCGCCCATCATCTAGAACCTGTAATAAAATGTTGAAAACATCTGGATGAGCTTTTTCAACTTCATCTAGCAAAATAATAGTATAAGGATTGCGACGAACAGCTTCTGTAAGTTGCCCACCTTCTTCGTATCCTACATAACCAGGAGCAGCACCAACTAATCTTGAAACTGAATATTTTTCCATATATTCTGACATGTCAATTCTTACCATATGGCTTTCAGAATCAAATAAATTCTCTGCTAAAGCCTTAGCTAGTTCTGTTTTACCGACACCTGTTGGCCCCAAGAACAAGAAAGATCCCAATGGCTTGTTAGGATTTTGCAAACCAGCTCTAGATCTTAAGACTGCATCAGAAACTGCATCTACAGCTTCATCTTGTCCTATTACACGCTTATGCAAATTGTCTGCTAAATGTAAAAGCTTTTCACGTTCTCCTTCAACCAATTTACTAATTGGAATACCAGTCATTCTACTAATTACTTCTGCAATTTCCTTATCAGTGACAGACTCTTCAACCATCCATTCTTTAGGACGTTCACTATTTTCCAATTGTTGTAGTTCTTTTTCTAGTTGTGGAATCGTTGCATGTTGTAACTTAGCAGCCTTTTCTAAATCGTAATTATTTTCAGCTTCTTCTAATTGATGACGAGCTTTATCTAATTCAGATTTCTTATCAGATACTTTTTGGATGTCTAGTTTTTCATCTTCCCAACGTTGACGAAGTTTATTAGCTTTTTCACGTAAATTGGACAATTCGGCTTGTAACTCCTCTAAGCGTTTCTTAGATGCAGTATCTGTTTCTTTCTTCAAAGCAGCTTCTTCAACTTCCTCACGCATTAACTCGCGAGTTACTTGATCTAATTCATTAGGAACGGAATTCATTTCTACACGTATTTCAGCACAAGCTTCATCGATTAAATCAAGGGCTTTATCTGGTAAAAATCTATCCGTAATATAGCGATTGGATAGAGTTGCAGCTGCTACTAAAGCATTATCATGAATACGAACTCCGTGATGAATTTCATAACGTTCTTTTAAGCCACGCAAAATGGAAATTGTATCTTCAACAGTTGGCTCCTTAACAAGTACTTTTTGGAAACGTCTTTCAAGAGCTTTATCTTTTTCAATATATTCTCGGTATTCATCCAAAGTAGTGGCACCAATTAAATGTAATTCGCCTCTAGCTAACATTGGCTTCAATAAGTTTCCAGCATCCATCGAACCTTCAGTCTTACCTGCTCCAACTATATTATGAATTTCATCAATGAAAAGTAGGATCTTTCCTTCGCTTTTCTTCACTTCTTTTAATACATTCTTTAATCGTTCTTCAAATTCTCCACGATATTTAGCTCCAGCAATTAAGGAACCCATATCCAAAGAAATTATAGTCTTATCTTTTAGGTTATCTGGAACATCATTTCGAACAATTCTCTGTGCTAGTCCTTCAACAATAGCCGTTTTACCAACACCAGGTTCACCTATCAAAACTGGATTATTCTTAGCTTTTCTTGATAAAATTCGAATAACATCGCGAATTTCTTCATCACGTCCAATAATAGGATCTTGATTACCATTTCTAACTTCTTTGTTTAAATTTACTCCGTACTTTTCAAGTGATTTATAGCCTTTTTCCTGATCTTGACTTGTCACTCTTTCTCCTCCTCGATAATCAGCTACAACTTTGCCTAACTGATCTTTTGTTAATCCAGTTTGCTTTAAATATTCTGTTAAGGGATTGTACTCTAACTCCATTAAAGCTAACATTAAGGTATCTACAGACACATAAGTATCTTGATTACTTTTAGCTATTTCTTGTGCTTTTTGTAGTAATGAAAAAAGTTGCTGACTTATTGATTGTCCATATTGAACATTACCACCTTCAACAACACTGACTTTATCTAATTCACCATCAATAAATCTTTCAAAGGCCTGTATGTCTAAACCTGCTTTTTTATAGATCTCAGCAGCTATTTCTCCAGGTTGAACTAACACTTTAAATAATTCATTAATTCCAATTTCTTGATGTTTTCGGTTAATTGCCACCTTTTGTGCTTCTGCCAAACTTTTTTGAACTTCAGTTGTATAATTTTCGTTATCCATACTTATCAGTCCTCACAATATATTTCATCTTCTATATTATATCATCTTTTTTAAAGTTTGACTAAGTTTGACCTTTTATTTAAAAATAAAGAGGATCACTTAATAGCAATCCTCTTTATCAAAATTATACGTATTGTAATAATTTACTTTCCTTATATGCGTGGTCAATAGTTCCACTACCTAGACATTCTTCACCATCATAAAATACAACTTCTTGTCCAGGAGTAATAGCACGTACAGGTTCGTCAAAAATAACTTCAACCTTTGTACGATCTTCATTAAATTTAACTGTAACGCCTGTATCTTTTTGGCGATAACGGAACTTAGCTGTACAATGAAACTCATCGCCGCGATCAGAAATATCGTCAACAAAACTCAACTTTGAAGCATCTAAACTATTAGCGTATAAATGTTCATTGTGGTAGCCTTGTCCTACTAATAAAGTATTTGTCTTCAAATCTTTACCGATAACAAACCATGGTTCATTACTCTTACCATCGCCACCGATACCTAAGCCTTTACGTTGACCAATAGTATAGTTCATCAAGCCAAAATGATTTCCCTTTACTTCACCGTCAAGAGTTACCATTTCACCTGGTTGAGCAGGTAAGAACTCACCTAAGAATTTACTAAAGTTACGTTCACCGATAAAGCAAATTCCAGTTGAATCTTTCTTTTTAGCAGTTGCTAAACCTGCTTCTTCAGCAATTCTTCTCACTTCTGATTTTTGTAAGTGTCCAATTGGGAACATTACTTTTTGTAATTGTTCTTGTGAAAGCTGACTCAAGAAATAAGTTTGATCCTTGTTATCATCTGCTCCACGTAGTAAATGCACTCTGCCATCTTCATCACGACGCAATTGTGCATAGTGTCCCATTGCAATATAATCTGCATCAATAGACATTGCGTAATCTAAGAAAGCTTTAAACTTAACTTCTTTATTACACATAATATCAGGATTTGGAGTACGTCCATTTTTATATTCATCAAGGAAATATGTGAATACTCTATCCCAATATTCCTTTTCAAAGTTAACTGAGTAATAAGGAATACCAATTTGACTAGCAACTTTAGCTACGTCTTGATAGTCTTCTGTTACTGTACAGACACCACTATCATTCTTATCATCCCAGTTCTTCATAAATACACCAACAACGTCATATCCTTGTTGTTTCAATAAGTAAGCAGAAACTGAAGAATCAACTCCACCACTCATTCCTACAACGACACGAATTTGACTCTTGTCTTTCACAAAAAATCACCATCATTTCAATATATTCTGAATTTCACGATTTGAAGGTCGTTTTTGTTCAGTAAGCTACATTATAGCTATTATTACCATTAATATCAAGCATAAATACATCCTAAACTTCTTCTAGGATTTTCCTTTCCTTTAAATCATTAATGATAAATTCTAATTGTTCAATATTACCTTGGTTGTCATTACCTTTAAAAATATTTACTTCGCGCATTCCATTAGCTGTTAAAGTAACCATCTTAAAGTTCTTCATGTCAGCTTGAATTGCGACTTTTAATTTATATCCTTGATTGAAAGGAGAATATGGATCTAATGAACGTTCTAATTGAAATTTACCACCCTTAGACTCTATAAAGCCTGCATCGCGTAGTGGAAATCTCTTAACATTAGTAGAAAGTTTGTATGTCTTTGTATCTCCTAATATTTTTGCTGTTGTGCCATATGCCATAATAAATCCCCTCTATTTCTTAATAATTTTTACTAACGTCTTAATCAAGTAATCAATGTCCTCACTAGTATTATTGATTCCAAAACTAAAACGTAAGGATTCAGCAACTCTTGGACTATCTTCACCATACATTGCTGCTAAAACATGAGAAGGTTCCAATGAGCCAGCTGTACATGCTGAACCAGCAGCTGCTGAAATCCCACTTAAATCAAGGTTAGTTAGTAAACTATCACTAGCAAAGCCTTTAAACCAGATACTAATAATTTGAGGTAATTGATTTTCTTCAAGATGCCCATTAATCTCAAAGTCAATTCCATTTTCCTTTAATCCATCCATCAATTGATGTTTAAAAGATAAGTATTTTTGGCGATGTTCTTCTTTTACTTCTGCTGGTAATAAACTAACAGCTTCTGCAAAACCTGCAATTGCTGGTACATTCTCAGTTCCTGCACGACGCTTTAATTCTTGATCGCCACCTTTGATTAAGGATGGGAAATTAATTCCATCTCTGCGATATAGAAATCCTAACATTTTAGGGCCATTCAATTTATGTGCAGACACTGATAATAAATCAACTTTTAAATCTTGAACATCTATATCAAGTGCACCATAAGTTTGAACTGAATCTGTATGGAACCAAGCATTAGTTGGGGCTACAATTTTACCTATTTCTTTAATAGGGAGATGACTTCCAACTTCATTATTACCCATCATAATAGATACTAAAATTGTATCTGGTCTGATAGCTTGTTTTAGATCATCTAAATTAATTTGACCATACTCATCAACTGGAAGATAAGTAACTTCAAAGCCTTCTTGTTCTAAATATGCCATTGGTTTTAGAACTGCTTCATGTTCAATTGCTGTAGTAATCAAATGACGACCTTCATTTTTTCTAGCCATTGCTGTTTGGATAATAGCAGTGTTGTCACTTTCTGTACCGCCACTAGTAAATACAATTTCATTGTCATTTTTAGCGTTAATTGACTCAGCTATTACGTGACGACTATTATCTAAGATAGCACGTGCTTGACGACCATAATAATTTACGGCAGAAGCGTTGCCGAAAGTATTGGTCATAGTTTCAGTCATCTTCTCAACAACTTTTGTAGCCATTGGAGTTGTGCCTGCATTATCTAAGTAAATATACTTCAACTTTCTCACCTTACATTATTTTTTTAAAAAGTTTAAAATCATATTTGCTGATTTTTTACCAGCTTCTATGATAAATTCATCAAAGCTTTGTCCAGCATCTTCATCACCGACATCAGACATCGCGCGAATGATTAAGAATGGCACTGAGAATTGATAAGCAACTTGAGCGATTGCTGCTCCTTCCATTTCACAAGACAAAGCATCTGGATAAATTTCTTTAATTGCTGCAATTTTTTCGCTAGAAGATACAAATTGATCACCAGTAACAATTAATCCTTCTTTAGCCAC
Organism: Ligilactobacillus sp. UO.C109; assembly: GCF_026847815.1. NCBI lineage: Bacteria > Bacillati > Bacillota > Bacilli > Lactobacillales > Lactobacillaceae > Ligilactobacillus > Ligilactobacillus sp. UO.C109. The sequence goes on from NZ_JAPSFH010000027.1 coordinate 368,293, forward strand.
TAAATTAGATTCTTTGGCTGCTTTAGATATTGCTTCTAATAAATCTTTATCTGCAGTATAAATTTGAGGTTGTTGTGGTAATTGTCCTGGTTTATAACCAAAAGCAGTTGCATCTGCATCATGGTAAGCAGCACCTGTAGAAAGAACCACATCACCAACATGTAATCCTTCACCAATACCACCAGCAGAACCAGAATTGATAACAGCATCTACTTTATAATTAGCAATTAACAGACCTGTTGTTACACCGGCTTGAACTTTACCAATTCCGGAGCGAGTAAGTACTACTTCTTTTCCGTTAATCGTACCACTGTAAAAATCAATTCCACCAATTGTATCTTGTTTTTTATCTTCTAATTGTGCTACTAGAGATTTTATTTCTTCTTCCATTGCACAAATTATTCCATACTTCATTAAAAAAATTCATTCCTTTACTAAAAATTAACGAAAAACATTATCAAGTATACTATAATAATCGCTAAAATTAATCCCGCAATTATCATATTTAGTCTTGCTTTTAATCGGTTTTTCTTATAATTTTCTTCATTTGATTCGCGTAGTTTTCTAGAACCTGTTCGACTTAGACCTTCTAATTCAGAATCTTCCTGAACATCATCTACTTTATTTCTACGCCTTAATTGTGGCTTTTCGTCCATTTTCCACCTCTATTGCATTAATTTCCAGTACATAACTGCAATTAATGTTTTACTGTCACAGATTAAGCCTTCCGCAATTGCTTGTTCTACTTCAGGTAGTGATAATTCTACTAATTCAAGAAATTCATCACTATCTTGTGGTAGTTCATCCTTAACTGGTTTTAGATTTACAGCATGATACATGTACATCTTTTCATCTGCAAAACCTGGCGATGTATAGAAAGTATTGATAAATTCTAATTTATCAGCTTCAAAGCGAGTTTCTTCATTTAATTCTCTAACTGCCGTTACATTTGGATCCTCACCAGGTTCTATTTTACCAGCAGGTACTTCCAGAGTTACCTGGCCTAAAGGTGCTCGCCATTGTTTGATGAATACCATTTTATTTTCGTCAGTAATTGCAATAATTGCAACCGCACCTTGATGACGGATAATTTCTCGTTTGGCTTCTTTGCCATTTGGGAGTTCTACCGTTTCAATATCTAAATCAATTATTTTACCATCAAAAACATGTTCTACTTTTTTTACTTTTTCTTCAAATTCCATAATTTTTCCTTCTATCTGTGAAGTTGAGCAATAAATGCCTCATAAGCTGCTTGCTCACCAGTTTCATTCCATGTGAAATTATCAAAGTTACCATTGATTGCATCTGCTTGAGAAATATTAACCTTAGCCACTTCTGTCGCATTACCAATCAATGACATCCAATAGTCACCATTTTCGCGTTTATGAACCATTGTTCTTACCATACCACCAGGATTAATAACTGTAATCAACTTTTCAAAGTCAATTTGGTCAGAATGTAGTAGGACATACATCAAACTTGAAGCTGACATCGCTGTACCACACGCATTTGTGAAACCTACCCCACGTTCAAATGTGCGAACAAAAATCTTGCCTGGTTCTAGAATTTCAACAAAACTTACATTTACACCATCAGGGAAAATTGGATTGTTTCCGTTATTTAAATAACTAGCAATTCTTCCTAATTCTTCACCCATCAATGTTTCATGATCAACAAATGCAATCAAATGTGGATTAGGAACTGCTACTGCAGAAAATTTAATTGTTTCTGATAACTCTGGAATATAATCATCTATTAATTTTTCTTTACCTACATGCATTAGTAAATCTTGTGCATCGAAACTAACTGGGGAAATTTCCGCATCAAATGCTGGAACCTTTTCTGCAAGTTTATCAGCTTTTTTTACTTCAAGATCAGCATGCATCGTTTGAATTTTAAATTCTGCTAAATTTTTCTTTTCGCTTAAGTAGCGAGCAACAGTTCTAATACCATTTCCACACATACTTGCTTCACTACCATCAGCATTTATAACACGCATTCTGCCATCTGTGCCTTCATGACCAGCTTGGACATATAAGACACCGTCAGCACCACCATGTAACCCTGTATCGCGATCACAGACCTTTTGTGCTAATTGAATAAGTTCTTCTTCTGTTAAAGGCTCTTCAAGATTATCTTCATCAAGAATGAAAAAATCATTACCAGAACCATGTACTTTAAGCATTTCCATTCTACTTTCCTCCATAAAATGTGCATTTTAAGTTTATCATACCAAACTTTACGTTAATTTGCGAAAGAAAAACCATCTATTATTAGTTTGAAACTAACTATAGACGGCTATCAGAATTATATATTATATAAAATTAATTTTCTTTCTTCATCTTTAAACCAATTCCAGTATATCCACTAATTACTGAAAGAATTGGTGATAGTAATGCAAATAAAGTAAATGGTAAGAATTCTAGCACTGGAACACCTAAGGTTGAGGCTGCAAAAGATCCTGCAACGCCCCAAGGAATGAGGTAGTTGATTACACTACCACCATCTTCCAAGACACGTCCAAGTGCTAATGGAGCTAAACCTACTCTATCAAATGCATCCTTGAAAGCTCTACCTGGAAGAATAACAGATAGGTATTGTTCACCAACAAAAAGATTTATTCCAATTCCTGCAAGGATAGTACTTAGAACTAATTTCCCTGGTCTATTTAATCTTTGAATTAGTGGTTCCATCGCAGTTTGAATAATTCCTAATTCCATTAGTAAACCACCAAGTGCTAATGTTGTTATAATCAAAGAAACAGTTCCCATCATGTTAGAGATTCCACCTCTAGTCAGTAATGCATTTACTGCTTCATTCTTAGTATGAGCTACATATCCTGTTTCCATTAAAGCAGCTAATCCTTTTAGTGAAATATGAGGATTATTTACTAAAATAATTCCGGTTGAAACAGCAATATTTATAAATAAAGTTGGAATTGCTGGGATTTTAAACCATGCACATAAAAACATTAAGATTACAGGAATAGCAGCAACCCATGAAATTGAGAAGTTTTGACTAAGAATTTTCATAGTTGCATCTATTTTAGCAAAGTCAGGTTCTTTTTTCCCTTGACCAATAAATACAAAAACTACTAAAGAAATTAATAAAGCTGGGATCGTAGTCCACATTAAATTTTTAATATGAGCAAATAAATCTGTTCCAGAAATTGCTGAAGCTAAGTTAGTTGAGTCAGATAATGGCGATGTCTTATCACCGAATATCGCACCAGATAAAATTGCTCCTGTAACTAATGCTGGGTTCATATTCATTGTGATTCCCATTCCAAAAAGAGCAATTCCAATTGTAGAAATCGTTGTAAACCCACTCCCAATTGAAGCACCAACTAAAGCACATACAAGAAAAACAGAAGGCACAAAGAACTTAACGCTTATTAATTTAAAACCAACAACCATTAATGCTGGGATAATTCCTGCTTTAATCCAAACAGCTATTAGGATCCCAATTAGTATAAAGATAAAGATTGGGATTAATGCAGTACTGATACCTTCTTTAATTCCTTTGTGAATTTTTTCCCAGTCAGCACCATGTAGTTTAGCGATTAAAATTAAAATTGCAATAACTGTTAATACAGGAGTTTCTGGAGATAGGCCTTGATTTACTCCACCTGCTAAAATAATTAGTAATAATAGTAAAATTCCTACTGACTCTTTTAAACTAAATTTTTTCATTTTACATTCCTCCATTAGTAACTAAATTAAATTATTAATCTAGCTTCCAATATCGGATAATGCCTCCGCAATTTTTGTTGCCCATTTCGATCAATCCTTCCATAAAAAAATCCCAGTCATACAATAATGTATAACTGGGACGATCTAAATAACCGTGGTACCACCCACATTGAACTGTTAAAGTTCCACTCCATGTAGGCAATAACGGTCCTACTAACCGAACTTATATGTATTTCGACCATTTAATCCTGACTAATTCGCATCACCCATTAGCTTTCTGACACCCAGATTAAAGTCTAATTAAATCATTAATAAGATAAAGTTAGTTTAACATAGATAAATTTCTTGTCAAATATTTTTTAAATAAAATCATTCTTTTTCAAGTAGAGATATAATCCACCCATCAATAAAAAGTTAACGAAAACTACTAAAATCCAGTCAAATCCGTTGTTTAAAATTGGTAATTTAACGTTCATTCCAAAGAAACCTGTAATAATGGTTGGAATAGTTAAAATCAAGGACCACACTGTTAAGAACTTCATTGTATCGTTCAAGTTATTATTCAAGATATTATTTGATGTCTTAGAAATTTTTTCTGTCACTTCATTAGAAATTTCAACCGTTCTTGAGGCCTGCTCAGCTTCAATCAAAACATCATCTAATCTTTCTTGAGCTGACTTAGTAATTTGCCAAGACATCGGTGTGTTCTCCAAATCTTCTAACATCATCAAATTAGTTCTAGCACTACTTGAAACAAAAACTAAACTTCTTTCCATTTGTGCTAATTCCAATAAATCTTTATTTTTAATTTTAGTATTCAATCTTCTATCTAACTCATTTAATTGATGATTTAATTGTGTTAGAGCTCGTTGGAAATATTGAGTTACATGAAGTAAGAATAGCATGATAAATTCCGTAGCATCTTGTGCTTCATGAGCGCGTTCTTCTTTAAACTCTTCAAATATATCCTCAGTAGCATTAGTGTGAAAAGTATATACTGTAGTTCCTTGTAATAGAAAAATTAGAGGACGAGTCGTAAAATGATCAGATTTTTCTTCTGGCCAAATAGGAACATCGTATACTATTAATTCACTATGAGTTAAGCTATCGTGATCATAGTGAGGACGTTCGTTTCTATCGGCAACATATGAAATAATAGTCGGCGTAAAATGAAACCTTTTCTTCAATTTTACAATATCATTATCATCAATATTTTTAATATCGTACCAACTATAATTTAATGGTGACTTTCCATTTATTTCTTGACGCGTTATCATTCTCTCACCTCATCTTTTTATATATCTAAATACCATACTTGATAATATTACCTTACTATTATGTTTACTACAAGTAATTATTGAAAAAAGAGTATGAATCTGAATATCGTCAAATTCATACTCTTAATTAATTATTCATCTTCTTCAGGAACATCTGTCTTCAAGTATAGTTCATCCAATTGTTTTGGAGCTACAGTACTTGGAGCATGTGTCAATGGTTCAGAAGCCTTGGAATTCTTAGGGAATGCGATAACTTCACGAATATTATCTTTGCCTGCAAGTAACATCGCAAATCTATCTAAACCTAAAGCTAAACCACCGTGTGGAGGGAAACCAAAGTCTAATGCATCCATGAACCAACCAAATTGTTCTTCTGCTTTTTCTTTTGTGAATCCTAAAGCCTTAAACATCGCTTCTTGAATATCACGTCTGTGGATACGGATTGATCCACCACCCAATTCATAACCATTAAGTACAATATCATAACTTTGAGCATGGCATTTGTGAGGATCAGTTTCTAATAAATCTAAATCTTCTTCATTAGGCATTGTAAATGGATGATGAGCAGCGATATATCTATTAAACTCTTCACTATATTCAAATAATGGCCAGTCTACAACCCAGATAAATGCAAATTCATCTTTATTAATCATATCCATTTCTTTAGCAATTGCTACACGCAAGTAACCTAAAGAATCTGCTACTACTTTACGGTTAGATGCTACGAATAAAATCAAGTCTCCACTCTTAGCTTCTGCTGCTGCTTTAATGTCTTCAGCTCTTTCAGTAAAGAATTTAGCAATTGGTCCAGTTAACCCATCATCAGTAACTTTTACCCAAGCTAATCCTTTAGCTCCAAAACGCTTAATGTATTCTTGCTTTTCTTCAATTTGTTTACGTGAATACTTGTCAGCACCACCTGGAACAGTGATAGCTTTTACTTGACCACCATTTTCAAGTGTCATATCAAAGACTTTGAAACCAGCATTTTGAACTGCACCAGACATATCTTTTAATTCCATACCAAATCTAATATCTGGCTTGTCAGAACCAAATCTGTCCATTGCTTCATTCCAAGTAATTCTTTGAATTGGTGTCTTGATATCAACATCTAAAGTTTCCTTCATAACACGCTTCAATAATCCTTCTGTCATTTCTTGAATTTCTTCAGCAGACATAAAGGAAGTTTCAATATCAATTTGTGTAAATTCAGGTTGACGGTCACCACGTAAATCTTCATCGCGGAAGCAACGTGCAATTTGGTAATAACGATCATAACCTGCACCCATTAATAATTGCTTGAACAATTGTGGTGATTGTGGTAAAGCATAGAAATGACCTGGATATACACGTGAAGGTACAAGGTAATCACGTGCACCTTCTGGAGTTGAACGTGTCAAATATGGTGTTTCAATATCTAAAAAGTGATTTTCATCCAAGTAGCTATGAACAGTTTGAGTAATACGATTACGTATCATCAAAGCTTTTTGCATTTCTGGACGACGTAAATCAAGATAACGATATTGTAAACGTAAATCATCTGATGCATTAATATCATCTGCAATATCAAACGGAGTTGTCTTGGCCTTGTTTAAAATTTCAATATCTGAAACTTCAACTTCAACTTTACCTGTTCTCATGTTAGGGTTAATAGCTTTTTCTCCTCTAGCCACTACTTTACCCTTAACTTCAATGACATATTCACTACGTAATTGTTCAGCAACCTTTAAAGCTTCAGGATTGAATTCTTGGCTAAATACCAATTGAACAATCCCTTCAATATCACGTAAGTCAATAAAAATTAAGTTACCTAAATTTCTACGCTTTTGTACCCAACCTTTTAGGCAAACTTCTTGATCAAGATATTTTTCATCAACTAATCCTGCATAAGTTGTTCTTCTCATTCTTATTCCCCTTCTACTGCTAATTTTTCTAGACTTGCAAAATCATTTTCTACATCCGCAAGTTTTACAGAAATTTCATTACCATTTTCCATAAATTTGAGATTTGCTTCTTGTTCTTGAAGCTCAGTTTCACCGATAGTTAAAGTGAATCTTGCATTTAAACGGTTTGCAGACTTAAATTGTCCTTTAGGTTTTCGATTAAGGTAATCTCTGTCTGCTGTAAATCCTTGATGGCGAAGATTTTGAACTAATTTCAAAGTTACTGCATTAGTTACATCGCCAATTCCTACTACATAAACATCTAGTGGATTTTCAATTGGTAAAGCATCTTCTTCTGCATCTAAGATTAATAGTAATCTTTCAACACCTAATCCAAAACCGACACCTGGTGTTTGTGGGCCACCTAATTGTTCTACTAAGCCACTGTAATGACCACCAGCACAAACTGTAGTCCATTTACCATTGAATGCTTTGGAGTCACTCATAATTTCAAAAATAGTATGGTTGTAGTAGTCTAAACCACGTACCATGTTACTATCGATTACGTATTCAATACCTAAATCATTCAATAGACTCTTTACAGTTTCAAAATGTTTTTGTGCATCTTCTGTTAAGTAATCTAAAATAGAAGGTGCATTAGCAACAATTTCTTTATCCTTTTCATCTTTACTATCTAGTACACGTAAAGGATTCTTATGTAATCTTTCCTTGGAATCGTCTGATAATTCAGCTTCAAATGGTTCTAGATAGTCAATTAAAGCTTGACGATAGTTGTTACGAGTTTCAAGATCTCCTAATGTGTTTACAGCTACACGTAAACTATTTAAGCCAAAACTCTTTAGTAAATCTACTGCCATTGCCATAACTTCAACATCTAATGTTGGATTATCAACACCAAATGCTTCTACACCGATTTGATGGAATTCACGTAAACGACCAGATTGTGGACGTTCATAACGGAACATAGGTCCCATATAATAAGTTTTGAATGGTTTTTGAACTTCTGGACCATATAATTTATTTTCTACAAAACTTCTTACAACCCCAGCTGTTCCTTCTGGACGTAGAGTTATATGACGATCACCTTTATCGTAGAAATCATACATTTCTTTAGTAACGATATCTGAAGTTTCACCAGATGTGCGTGAAAAAACTTCGAAGCTTTCGAAAATTGGTGTTCTCATTTCTTCATAGCGATATTTTTTAAACAATTCTCGAGCTTTTTCTTCTACATATTGCCATTTTGCAGATTCGCTTGGCAAAATATCAGCTGTTCCTTTAGGACGTTGATACTTCATTAAAATTTCCTCCCTTATTAAACCGAAAAGCACCCCTGTTATCTACCCGGTTTGATAGACAACAAGGGTGCTAGTTGCACGGTACCACCTTGATTTTATGCTCTCTAGCGTTAACGCGGCTAACGATATACATTACATATATACCTAAAAAGTGTCTTTCTCTAAAAATCATAGCTGGAATTTTCACCAATCATCCATTCTCTGTCAACGATTGTTTAGATACTCTTCTTTCATTCGGCTTTAAATCTAAATTAGAGAATACTGACAAAAATTAATTTTGTCAATATCTATAGTCATAATTATTAATTAATACCGGTATATTATAACATAGAAACAATGACTTTTATATCCTAAAATCATAATCGTTAGTACAAAACTTTACCTAATATAACAATTCATCTTGTAATTCTAACATTTCACTATCATTAGGTTGACTTACTAGATATTCATCAACGAACATCTTAGCTTTTTGTCTATTGCCAGCATTACGATAAAAAATTGCAGCATCTTTTAAGAATTCTAACGATGAAATTTGTTCAGAAGCCGCATCATAATACTTAATGGCATCATCATAGTTATCTAAATTAGCATATGAACGACCTAAGTTCCAATATAGTTGAGGGTCGATTTCATCTTGATCTAGATAATCTGTTAGTAATTCAATATTTTGTTCGAATTTTCCATACTCAATAAGTAAATTACTCAACATAATTACAATTGTTAAATTATCAGGTTCCTGATCTAAGGCTATTAGTAAATAACGCTCAGCTTCATCACGTTGACCTAATTTAGCAGCTAACTCACTAGCCTTTTGATACAACTTTATATTGTATTCATCTACTGCAATTCCCTCTTGTAAGGTTGTTAATGCCTTTTGAAGTTGACCTTCTTTTTCATAAGCTACCGCTAAATATGAGTAAGTTGTAGCATAATCTGGAGAAGTATCTCTTAACTTTTCAAAACTACTGATTGCATCTTCAATATGTCCCAATTCATATTGAGTAATTCCTAATTGGAACTGTGTATCATCGTCTCTTTCTTCGCTATGAATTTGTTCTAAGTATGCCAAGGCTTTTTCAAATTGCCCTGATAAAGCATACGACATTCCCAATCTCTGTACCAAATTTACTTGTGAAATTGAGAAATTACCTTGCTTGATAAGATCTAAGTAAATAGGAATTGCTTGTTTGTATTGTTTGATATTGTAATACAATTCTGCTAAGGCAAAACGTATAATTTCTTCATCTGGAGCTAGATCTAATGCTTGTAATAATTTTTGTTCACTTACTTCAAACATTCCTTGTGTTTGATATAAATCTGCTGAAACTAATAAAGCTTGAAGATATGCTTCAGAATCAGGTGTAATACTACTTAAATATTCTAAAGCTTCATCATCTTCACCTTCACTAATGGCGATGTCTGCCAAAGCTGTTTTCAAACTATCTTCGTCAGGATAACGTTCCAATAGGGTTTGATAGGCACGTTTGGCCATATTAGAAAATCCCAAAGAATATAATTCTTCTGCCAAACTATATATCATATCATCTGAATCTTTTCTTAAAGACCAGCCAAAATGTTTACGTGCTTCTTCATAATTTCCTTTTTCAATTTCATCTAATACCTTTTCAGCATAAGTCATTAATACACGTACCCCTTTCAAAATTGTCGAATAAAATTATAGCATAAATCCTACAAAAAAAGTGTAGATTTACTCTACACTTTAAAATTCATCTTCACGATAATTGATTTTTTCCATATTTCGACGGCCACGTTGCAAAATATAAATTGCAACAATTACCAAGATAATACCTACTATTTCTACCCAGTTCATTTCTAATCCTAAGAAAATCACACTTAAGATTGAAGTTGTTACTGGCTGTAAGGCATCCATAATACTAATAACATCAGAAGGAGCAAATCTAGAACTATATAAAAGTAATCCAAATGGAATGATTGTTCCTACTAAAATAACAGTGGAAATAGATAAGACCACAGTTGATGTAATGTGTGGTGTGTTTATCCAAACTGGATGGTATAAATTGAATAACACTCCAGCGATGAATGTACCCCAGCCCAATACTACCAATGGTGGATTATCTTGAGCAATTGGTCTAGGTAAAACAACATAGAAAGCAGCAGTAATACCTGAACCTAGTCCCCATAAAAATGAATTCATTGGGATAGACATTTGGGTTAAATCACCCTTTGTAATTGCCAGTAAAACACCCAACAGTGAAATGATAAATGCTATCAAGTCTGTTGATAAAGGTCTTTGATGTTTAATAAAAATACCACCTAGAACTATAAAAAGTGGACTTAAGTATTGTAAGATTGTTGCTGCAGAAGCATTACCACTTTGGATTGCTAAGTAGAATGTCAATAAGTTTGCCATTAACCCTAAAGTTGCATAAGCAAACAAGTGACCAAAACTTTTCCATGTTGAAAATACATTAAATGTTTTCTTACCATATAAAATAAAACTAATTATTAGAAGAATGGTTCCTGAACCTAATGTACGTGTCGAAAGGAACCAATCTGTCGGAATATGTTGATTCTGTGAGATAAATTGGATTGTGGTCCCTGAAATACCCCATGTTGCTGAAGCGACAGCTGACCAGAAGATACCCTTCATAACTTTAGATGAAGACTTCATAAAATAATCACCTCATAAATTGTTATAACTAATTAATTATATAGTAAGAAACTTATATTTTTCAATTATATTTCTCTAATTATATTAACTTTTTTATCATTTATTCAAGGTATTTACTAGCTTCTCTAATGCTTAAAGTACTTAATCCAGGGTTATATTTAGCAATAAAATTCTTAACCCAATCCGTATTTTTCTTAGAATAATCTCTTAACGCCCAACCTATTGCTTTATTAATAAAAAACTCATTATTATTTAAGTTATTAATTAATATCTTCTCTAGAAGTACAGTATCGGTTTTATCTTTTCTACCTCGTTGATGATTAATTGCAATTCTTCTAAACCAAATATCATCGCTCACAGACCATTTAAGCATTAAGTCATTAACCCTTGAATCATTAATATTGCCGATAACAGTATCTAAACTATCTATCGTGTCCCACCACTGTTTAGTTTCAATAAAAGGTCTAATTTTATCGATATCATCAAAAACTAAAAACTTTTGCAACGCTTTAAGGTAATCACACACAAAATATTGGAATTCTCGATAATCATTATTCCAGCATTCATTTAACAATTGCCAATCTATACTTTCAGCTTTCTTTGCTTCTCTTATAATATCCTTATATATACTCCTACGCTCAGGTGTTTTTATCCCATAAAAATCAAATTGGTTGCGCATGTATTTTACCATATGTAAAGCATTATCTAGATTTCTATGTTTTTCAAATTCATTTTCAACCCATTGAACACTTGCCATGATTTTTCTCCTTAAAAAAATCTACCAGACCGAAATCTGATAGATTCATACTCAATTATTTTGCTAACAACTTAACGATTTCTAAAATTACATCTGTAGCTTTTTCCATTACTTGTGTAGATACATATTCATAACGTCCATGCATATTTTCGCCACCAGCAAAAAGATTTGGTGTTGGCAATCCCATGAATGAAATCTTGGAACCATCTGTACCACCACGAACTGGATAAATTTCAGGAGTTATTCCTAAATCTTCCATAGCTTCCTTAGCAATGTCAACTGCTGTCATGTCTTTTTCTAATACTTCACGCATATTGTAGTATTGGTCTTGTAAATCAATAACTACACGTTCTTCACCTAGTTCAGTATTCATTCTTTCGGCGATGTCTAACATCAATTGCTTACGTTCTTCAAAATGCTTTCTATCATGATCACGAATGATGTAAGTTGTATGTGCTTCTTCAACAGATCCATCAAATTTAAATAAATGGAAGAATCCTTCTCTACCTTCAGTCTTTTCTGGAACTTCATCTGCTGGAAGTGAGTTTTGGTAATTAATTGCTAATTGAATAGCATTTACCATTACATTCTTAGCAGTACCTGTATGCACATCTTTTCCTTTGAATGTCAACTTAGCTTGAGCAGCATTGAAAGTTTCATATTCTAATTCACCCAAAGGACCACCGTCTACTGTGTAGGCAATATCAGCACCGAAGTCTTCAACATTGAAATTATCAGCACCTGTACCAATTTCTTCATCAGGACCAAAACCAACTTTAATTTCGCCGTGTTTAATTTCTGGATGTGCTTGCAAATATTCCATTGCAGACATAATTTCGGCTACACCAGATTTATCGTCAGCACCCAATAAAGTTGAACCATCTGTTGTTATCAAATCATGACCTTTATAATTCTTTAGGTTAGGAAATTCTGCTGTTGTTAGCACAAAATTACCTGCTTCATCTAACTTAATATCAGATTCTCCATCGTAATTTTCTACTATTTGAGGTTGAACATTATGTGCATTAAAGTCTGCTGTATCAACGTGAGAAATGAAACCTACTACTTTAGTATTAGCATCATCTTCTAGATTACTTGGTAAAGTAGCAAATACATATCCACTTTCATCAGAAATATGAACATTTTGTAGTCCTAATCCTTTAAGCTCATTAGCAAGTTCCTTAATAAATTCAACTTGTGTTTGAGTTGAAGGGATTGTTGTTGAATCCTCATTTGAACGAGTTTCTGTTTTTACATATTTCAAAAATCTAGTAACTAAATTTTCATATTTTGCCATTTTCGACACACCTTTCGCTTAAATGAACTGAAATGGATCAGTATTTAATTTGGATTGATAAATATCGATTTTCCAATCATTCTCATTATTCCACTTTTTGAATTTATCTGTCAACTTTGGTTTGCAAATAGACTCAATGTGATGTCCTGCATCAACCACTGTTAAGCCTGCAGCAATCATATCATGACCGGTATGGTATGAGATATCACCTGTGACGTATGCATCTGCCTTATGTAGTAAAGCAGCGTTAAAGAACCGACCACCACTACCACCAAGGACTGCTACACGTTTAACTGGCTTTTGGTTGTCTGCTGCTATTAAACGTAAGCCACGTAAATTTAATACTTTCTTGCAATATTCTGCAAATTCCATAGCTGTTAAACTATCTTTTAACTCTCCTACGCGGCCCATAGAATATTTTTCGTTTGAAACAGGATCTACCTTAGTAGGTAGTAAGAATTCTGTATTTTCTAATCCTAATTGTTCAGCTAACCAATCATTCATTCCACCATTAGCATTATCCAAGTTTGTATGCGCACCATACACTGTAATATCATGTTTGATTAACTTAGCATACATCGCGTTTTGTGGAACATCTAAATCAAACTTCTTAACTGGAACGAACATTGCAGGATGATGTGCAAAAATAAAATCAATATTATTTTCAATAGCTTCATCGACAGTTTCAGGTCTTACATCTAAAGTCACCATCATTTTATGTACATCATTATGTAAAGAACCTAATTGCAAACCAATTGGATCGCCATCTTCAGCAATTCTTTTAGGCGCAAATTCTTCAAATTTATTTACAATATCTATAACTTTAGTCATTTAATACACCTTCTATTAGTTTTACTTGTTCGTCTAGATATTCTAACTTAGCAACTGGCTTTTCCTTGGCTTTTTCCAGCTGAACTCTAACTGTTTCAATCTTATCTAATTCCTTTTGCCATTTATGCTTAAAGACTTCGTTCTTTTCTTTCATTAAGTAAGGACCAAATTCTAATTCTTTAGCTGTTAGCTCAGCCTTTACATCAACAAATTCCGCTACGATAATTTCATAGATATGTTTGTCTTCTTCTAAAATATCTTCGGCAATTATTTGATAGTTATTAGCTACTAACCATTCTCTGACATTTTTCTCACCTACATTAGGTTGTAAAACTAAGCGAGGATGATTAGCTAATTTAGCCTTTCCTTCTTCCAGAATCTGACAAATTAATGGGCCACCCATACCACAGATTGTAACTACATTAATCTCATCTGAAAGTTCAACTGCAGCTAATCCGTCAGCCAAACGAACATCTATTATCTCTTGTAAGTTTTCTTTTTTAATTTCATTTTGAGCATTTTGAAAAGGTCCTTTAACAACTTCACCAGCAATCCCAAAGTTAATTTTACCTTTTAATGCTAGATACGCTGGTAAATAAGCATGATCAGAACCGATGTCCGCTAATCTACTATCTGCAGGGACATATTTTGCCACTTTTTGTAAACGATATGATAATTTATTTCCGTCCATACGATACCCCTTAATCTAAATTCTATATATTAAGTATACCGGCTTTAAAAAGATATATCTATACTTACTGATATTTTCTTGCTTTTTACAACAAAAAAAGACTTGGCAGTTGAATTGCCAAATCTTCTGAATTTATTCTGTTACTTCATTTTCAAGAATTTCATTCTTTTTCATAAACTTAGGTGATGTTTCTGGTGCCCATACTAAACAAATCATACTTCCTATAAATAGGACTAGAGCACATACTAACATCGCTAATTGAGATCCACCCATATCAGTTAAAATAGGTAATAAGAATGTACCACATGCAGCTCCAATTCGACTGATAGCTATACAGATACCCATCCCTGTTGCACGAACCTTAACATCAAATAACTCTGAAGGATATGGATAATCCAATACCAATGATGAAGATAAGATCACAGAAAATAGAGAAAAGATACCTAATTTAGCCCACATTGATATATCTAAGAATACCATTGCAGCTAAAGCAATCGCTGAACTTAAAAAGCTGACAACTAAAAATGAGCGACGACTAATTTTGTTAAAAATCCAAATCCCAATAACTACACCAATTAACATACTTCCGTTATAAAGAATACCTGACATATTGGCATTAGTAACTCCCATACTCTTTAGCAAGATTGGTAAGAAAATACTTATACCAAAAAATGAGAATGCCTGACTAGCATAGAATAATCCACCAACTAATGTTTGGCGACGATATTTCTTACTAAAAAGATGTAGCCATGAAATGTTTTTAACTTTAATGGATAGAAGTCTTTCTGATAATCCCCATTTACTTCCTAAATTACGTTGAATTACTTTTTGAGCTTTAGCATTTTTACCACGACTTGCTAACCAACTTGGAGAAGCTGGAATCTTTGCAAATGAGCGGAATATAGCAGCTATTAATCCAAAAATAAATGATGAGGCAAAACTATACTTCCAACCTTGAGAAAATCCACCTAAATAAGAACCTATCAAGTACGCTAAAATGAAACCTATTGACCAGTAAATTAATAATCTACTTTGCTTTTTACCACTTTCACCAGTTGGTAACCATTCAATTAACAACGCATTACCTACTGTATAATCAATAGCCATCATTAATCCTAAACCTAATCGCAAAAGAAAAATTAAAAATAAATTTGTTACAAATAGGTGTGCTAACGATAGGATTGTAAAAATGTACATATTCAACATCAAAAGCCCTTTTCTTCCGACTTTATCAGCTAAACGTCCCATAAAAATACTACCGAATAACCCAATAAGACCACCAGCACCGATCAAACCAGTCCAAAAGTTAGTCAATGGTAAATATGATCCTGCTTGATCTAAAGCAATACCACTTATTCCAAGTGCATATCCACAAGCAATCTGTCCTAACAAGATTGAAATGTAGACACGCCAGTGAACATCTGAAAATGGTGCCTTCTTGTAATCCTTTTTACTTTGTAATTCTTTTTTGATATATTTCATAAATTAAATATAAGACATAGTGTACGAATATGTCTTTCCGATTCCTCCTTGTTTCTTTAGATGCAAATTTAACATCTAAAGTTACAGCTGTTTTCATTTTACTCGAGCAATTCTGTATATCTACCGTATCATGATTTCTAAAACTATTGCAAATTTCTAGCATTATTTTTAATTTTATAAAATAAGTTTCTATATACAATATTACCTTTATATAAGGTTATTTCTGTAATTATTAAGAAAATATTAAGATGCACAGTTAGGTTTTACTTAAATAAAAATTATTCATATCTAATGTATATTATTGGATAACTTGTAAGCGTGTAATTTATATAAAAAAGAGAAGCACTTTTACATACTTCTCTTGAAAAATTATTTTTGGATCTGATAGTTTGAAAATAATAATTAAGATTTCAATATTGACTTCTATACATTATCAGCATCAGCCTTTTTTGCTTGTTCTTGAGTAACGAATTCAGTTAGTGCTTCTTTAGTTTCGTTTCATAATCGGCTTGTGCTTTGTCATAATCTTTTTGTGCATCTGCTTGATTTTTTTGAGCTTGAGTCAATTTAGTTTGAGCTTCGGTTAATGCTTTTTTAGTATCAGCTAGCTCCTCATCATCGCCCACATAATTTCCAAACTGATCTTGTAACTCCTTCAATTTAGCCTGTTTATCTTGCACTGTTGCCTGAACCTTAATCAATTCCTTATTAGCCTTATCTAAAACCTTTTTGGCATGCGCTTTAACCTTTTTCTGTTCCGCTAATTCAGTTTGTGCTTTCTTCAAAGCCTCTTGTTTTGTAGATATTTCTTGTTTTGCTTTATCGTAATCGGCCTGTTTAGTTTTAATATCTGCCTCTAATTTCGCTATGTTTTCCTTAGCTTTTTGTTCATTCTTTTGATCTTTAGCTAATTTAGTTTGTACCTTATCTAAGTCTTCTTTTGATTGTGCTACTTTTTCTTTAAGTGATGTTAGTTTCTTTTTAGAAGTTTTAAAAACTTTTTTGGCACTAGTTTGCTTCTCTTCAGCATTTGCTAGTTCCTTTTTTAACTTGCTTTTATCTTCCTTAGCGCTAGCTAGAATAGCTTTCTTTACCTGGTAATTAACTTTAGCATCATTCAAAGCTTTATCTGCTTTATCATAGTCGGCTTGCTTTGCTGTTAAATCAGTATTCAAGCTATCCAATTCTTTTTGTGCATTTTTAGCTACTTCTTGATTAACAGTTACCTTGATTTGAGTATTAGCCAAAGCTTTATTTGTTTTATCTAAGTTACGCTTTGCTGTACCTAGGTCTTTTTTCTTATCATCTAAGATTTTTTTAGCTTGTTGTTTGGTTGATTTAGTACTAACTAATATACTTTGCGTATCATTAGTAGCAGTAACTGTTTTAAGTGCTATTTGTTTAGGTTGTAAATCAACATATAAACTAGTTAATTGTACTCGTAAATTAGATGTATCATCTGATGTAGTTTCACTCTTATTTTCTTGAACTTCATTTACATCAGAAGTTTCCCCAGCACTTACCATGCTACTTGAATCATGAGTCTGATTTTCTTTAGACATACTTACATTAGCTTGGGTAAGTTGCTTGTTATTAGCTACCTTTGAAGTCTCAACTTCGGTTACATTGTTACTATCAGTTGAAAGCACTTCAGCTTGAACACTTTGACTCCTAGCACTTGTCAAAATAATTCCAGCTAATATTGCCGCTGCAAAAATTTCTTTTCTCAAATTTTCCACTCCATTAAATACTTTTTTACTGCTATTCACAAGCTAATTTTACCTTTTCCTTTACATTTACGTCAATATTTTTCCATATTTTAATTATTCTTTGACCAAATAAAAAATCCTCTTAGTTCTCTAACTAATAGGATTATTAACTATTCTTCTTTACTAATTTCATAATAGATTTTCTCTTTTTAGCTATAGCTTTTTCTACTTCATCTGCTGGTAGTTCCATTACCGGTTCAAATTCATATTTAACCACCAAGTTTCTTCCTTCAAAGTGATAGCCCAATATTGCTTTAATTTGAACCCAAATTCCAGTCTCTTGATCGTAGATATATTCACCAACAACCGATATTTTTCTAAATTCTTCTGGTTCATAGGTTATTTCAGCTTGTGTTGTTATATAATCAGCAGATAAATCAGGAGTCCGATATTGCTGCCCTAAACAATCACTCATCGTCATTAGTTCCCCATTTTCACGATTGATCATCACGCGAACAGCCAAAACATTCAAAATAATAAACATTGATCCACGATAGTTAACAACATCCCCAACCTTAACCACTTCGTTTTTCTTTTTTCTTAATCTAATTTTTTCAATCAATTTAACTCCACCTTTATAAATGAAAAGCTCTGGTGATGTACCAACCAGAGCCTTTACGTAGTTGAGGTATATGGGATGACTTGGTGCACCAATTATCTTCCCAGTTTCTATTATATCACATAAAAAAAGAGCTGAGAACGAACATCTAGCTCTTTTATAAATTATTTTCAAATTTATTTGGATGATTGATTAGTACAAGCCACTAATCTTTCCATTTTCATCAACATCCATGCCATCTGCAGCTGGAACTTTAGGTAAACCTGGCATAGTTAAGATATTTCCTGTTAATGCTACAAGGAATTGTGCACCTAATTTTGGTACAAATTCACGCACATGAATCTTAAATCCTTTTGGAGCACCTAAAACTTTAGCATTATCAGACAATGAATATTGTGTCTTAGCCATACATACAGGTAGATAGTTCCAACCTAATTTTTCAAATTGTCTTAATTGACGCTTAGCTTTAGCACTAAATTCAACACCATCGCCACCGTAAATTTCAGTAACAATCTTGTTGATCTTTTCTTCAACAGAATCATCGCTATTGTAAAGTCTTGTAAATTCTTGATCATTATCACAAGATTCAATAACAGCTTTAGCTAATTCTGTAGCACCTTCTCCACCTTTAGCCCAAACATCAGCAACAATTGCTTTAGTATCATTTTGTTCACAAAGTTCAACAATCTTAGCTAATTCAGCATCAGTATCTTGAGTGAATTTATTAATTGCCACTACAACAGGAACATTGTAACGTTTCATACTTTGGATATGTTTCTTCAAGTTTGCAAAACCTTGTTCAACCGCAGCAACATTTTCTTCATCTAAATTATCCTTAGCTACTCCGCCATTCATCTTCAAAGCACGAGCAGTTGCCACAATTACGATTGTATCAGGTGTTTTTCCTAACACTGGAGTTTTAATATCAAGGAATTTTTCAGCACCTAAGTCAGCACCGAATCCTGCTTCTGTAATTGTGTAATCAGCTAAATTCAAAGCTGTTTGAGTAGCAAGAACACTGTTACATCCATGAGCAATATTAGCAAATGGTCCACCATGCACAATTGCAGGAGTATGTGCTAGTGTTTGAACCAAGTTTGGCTTGCAAGCATCCTTTAATAACAATGTAATAGCACCTGTAACTCCGAGTTGATCTACAGTTACTGGTTCTTTATCAAAATTGTATCCTATAACAATTTGACCGATACGCTTCTTTAAATCAGAAATATCTTTAGAAAGACATAGAATAGCCATTAACTCTGAAGCTACAGTGATATCGAATCCATCTTCTCTTGGAATACCTTGAGTAGCTCCACCTAAGCCAATTACTACATGGCGTAATGCACGATCATTAATATCTAATACACGTTTCCAAATAACACGTCTTTGATCGATATTTAATTTATTTCCTTGGTAAATATGATTGTCAATCAAAGCTGCTAAAGTATTATTAGCAGTTGTTAATGCATGCATATCCCCTGTAAAATGAAGGTTTATATCTTCCATTGGAACAACTTGAGAATATCCACCACCAGTAGCTCCGCCTTTCATTCCCATAACAGGTCCTAATGATGGTTCACGTAAAGCAATCATTACCTTTTTGTTTAATAAACTAAATGCATCGCCCAAACCAACTGTTACAGTAGATTTACCTTCACCCGCTGGAGTAGGATTAATTGCAGTAACTAAAACCAACTTTCTTTTTGTTTGTTCACGTGCAGAAAGAGGTAAGCTGATTTTTGCTTTATACTTACCGTATTGTTCTATTTCATCAGCAGTTAATCCCACCTTTTGAGCAACTTCAGTTATTGGTAACATTTCACTTTTTTGTGCTATTTCAATATCTTTCAATTTCTGATTCCTCCTTCAAATAATAATTAAAGTATATACTATAATTAAGATTTTGTCATTGGTTTTTGCTAAAATATATTTTTTAACAAATAAAAATAGGTATATAACGAATTATATACCTATTTAGTCATATTATTATACGCGTTTTCTGCAACTCCCTTTGAAACTATTAATCTGTAATCTCGATACTTGGTTTTGATAAACAAGCCATATTTTCTTATTTCAATCTCTCTAATATCTACTTTCTTTATTTTAAAGTTATTAAAAGGTATCACTGCCCTAAAGCTGAGCTCTGTATCACTTAATTCTACCTTTCGTAAAAGTACTTGTATTAACGCTACTAGTACAAATATAATAAAAGTAATAACAGTCCAAATTTGAAAGACTGTAATTTCTAACCATAGTAATAAAGAAAATAACAAAATCATTAATGTAAATGACCAACAAGATATTGATACAGGAATATCTGGTTGATAAAAATATTTCTTATTCATAAAACACACCTCGAGGATTGATAATAATGTTAAAAATATATACAGACGCTGCTACAAACCAAAAGAATCATACTTTCGCTGCAGGAATCTTAATCGTTAAGAACCAGCAACAAACTCAATTAAAATATGACATTTCTGCCACTGATAACCACGAAGCAGAATTTATTGCCGCTATTCATGGTTTTAACTATCTTATTGAAAATTTTCCAGATGAAGATCTAGTCTTTTTCTATTCTGACAGCAAGATTTTAATTGATAGTCTTGAAAAACAATATAGTAAAAGTTATTCTCAAACCCTAGCAGATCTATTAGCACTTCAAGAAAATTTTCCAATTGTCATAAATAACTGGATTTCTGATAAAGAAAATGCTGGTGCTCATACACTTGCTATTCAAGCTTTACATGAGCATTAATTTCTTATCTTCTTTCCCCAGTATTGGAAGAAATCTGTACGCAAGGAACCATTATATAACTTTCTACGTTTAGTAGCTTTTGTTCCATAAAATTGTTCAAATTGTAAGTCACTTGTCAAAATGTACTTACTCCAAGATGTTAATGGTTGGTATAGTTTACCCATTTGTTGATATAGTTGATGTACATGTTCTTTATCACTTAAACGCTCACCATATGGCGGATTAGCTACAATAACACCATTGATCTTATCTGTTTTGAAGTCTTTTACTGCCATTTGCTTGAAGTTAACTATATCTTGGACTCCAGCTTGAACAGCATTTTCTTTAGCAATTTCAATCATACTTCCATCAATATCATATCCAGATATATCTAAATCAATATCTTTCTTGATTGCTGCTTGTGCTTGTTCTCTTGCTTGTTTAATAATGTCTTTATCAACCCAATCCCAGTTTTCAAAGGCAAAATTACGTTTCAAACCAGGTGCAATATTGCATCCAATCAAAGCAGCTTCAATTGGAATTGTTCCAGAACCACATACTGGATCTACAAATGGCATTTCAGGATACCAGCGAGCTAATAGAACTAATGCAGCTGCCATATTTTCTTTTAGAGGGGCTCCACCTTTATTTACTCTGTATCCACGTTTAAATAAACTGCTACCGGTAGTATCCAATGTAATTAAGACCTTATCCTTATTAATAGCAACTTCAATTGGATACAATGCCCCTGTTTCAGGTAACTTAGTTCTTCTATGATAGACAGTACTCATTTTAGTAACAATTGCTTTTTTAGTTATTGCTTGAACACTTGGTACATTATGTAAAGTAGATTTTTGAGACTTACCAGCTACTGGAAATTCAGCATCTAAAGGTAGAAAATCTTCCCAGTTTAAACCTTCAACACCTTGGAATAGCTCTTCAAAAGTTTTAGCTGTAAATTCACCAACTACAATCTTTATTCTATCTGCTGTTCTTAACCATAGATTTGTTTTAGCAATATCAGCTACATCGCCATCAAATCTAACTCGACCATTTTCAACATTCACTTTATAACCTAAATGCTTTAGTTCGTTACCAACGATACTTTCTATACCTGCAGCACATGTTGCAATTAATTTAAAGTTCATAATTTATTCCTTTCAATTTACATTTATCTAAAATAAAAAAGCTAGGATAGAAGTTACCTAATATCCTAGCCACCCTGATATGTAAATCTCTATAAGCCACGTTCTGTACGTCATCTAATTCAGGAAAATTAGAATCGGTGGTAATCATCTATCTCCGAGTTAAAAACTCGCCCCCATGATTAGTTCATTTCCGTCATGAAGCGCCCCTACCAAAGTTTGGGTTACCTGCTCGCAGGGTTTACCGCGTTCCACTAATACAGTTTCCTATATTACTTCGTCACTGTGGCACTTTTCAAGACTACTCAAGCATAGCCGAAACCTTAGCTCTTTTGTCTGCCGTCACTACTAAAAGCAGTGCCTTGCCTTATTTTTTCAGCAAGTACGATCACTACAGGCATCTCAGCCTGTGCAAGCTTGGACTTTCCTCAGCCTATATACATAGACCGCGATTACCAGAAATTTACATATATAATTTATTAATTAAAATCGATTTCCACGATTTACATCATCGTTAAGCTGTGCACCAAAAACATGTCGTTCCAAATTGGATAGACGTTTAAGAATATCCATATTTGTAGATGCATTAGAAGCAGGTCTAGCAGTTGTTCCTGTTTTACCCACCGCAACTTGCTTAGTTAACTCGTCTACCTTTTTCAATAAACGATCATTTTCCATTTGTAAACGTTGATTTTCTTTTGCATAAGTTTCATAATCTTGAATAACATCATCCAAGAACTCATCAACTTCAATTGAATCGTACCCACGCATTTTTTGTTTAAAATGTTTATTAACAATGTCTTTAGGTGTAAGATTTACATTTTCCATTAAAATGCACCTCATCTACTTAGTAAACTCAACTCATAACAGTTTTTATCATACCATACATTAATAAAAATGCAACCACTTTTCAGTTGATTGCACTTTATTTTACATAAATTTTAGATTTAATAACCTTTTTCAAATGTTGTATTATTTGCAACTTGGTTAATTGAATCCTTATTACCTTGTTGTTGTGCTTTTTGCATTACATCATTTGCATTAACACTGTCCCAAGGAGTATCACCAAAGCCACCAACTTTCAAGTTGTTCCCATCTGCACTATAAGCAAATAGCAACTGACCGTCAGCACCACTTACAGCGTTATAATTTCCCATATTATGAACAGTTAGTGAATTAGCATCATTACCCATGTAGTAAGCAGCTAAAGCAGCAATTTGAGCAGGTGATAGTTGTTGATTTACTTCTTGTACCTTTTGGCTAGATTCTGCTGCTACACTTGGAGCTACTGCATTTCCTGTAACATTATTATTACCTGTAGCAACACTACTACTCTCTTTTGCTACAGAACTATTTGCACTTGCAACTTGATTAGTAGCAGTTTGAACATTTGAATTTGTACTTACACTATTGTTATTATTGCTATCTACAGAAGAACTTTCTGCTACTACGCTACTTTCATCAACTGCTTTAGCAGTAATCTTCTTTTCTTTTTTGCTAGTAGAACTACTCTTAACTTCTGTCTTTACATTGCTCGAATGACTAGTTGTGTTAGGAGCACTACTTGTATTACTGCATCCCACTAATACCATTGCACTTAACATTGTGATACCTAAATAAATTACTTTTTTCATAGCTCATCCCTCGATTCTGTATATTACGATTGTTAATAATTGGATAAATTCTAATAAATATCTTACAAGTATATTGTAACTCATTTATCTACATAATGAAACCTTTTTGTAATATTTATTTTATAAAAGTAATGTAAACCCTTTAATGTTACAGTAATTAAAAGATCGATTAGCGTTAATTATATTAATTACACTAATCGATCTTTATTTTATAAGTTAAATAGTTTCTGACTAAGTTCTAATTCTTCCTTAGTATTTCTGGAATTTTCAAACTTCACAGAACCCTTTTCTGT
Organism: Ligilactobacillus sp. UO.C109; assembly: GCF_026847815.1. NCBI lineage: Bacteria > Bacillati > Bacillota > Bacilli > Lactobacillales > Lactobacillaceae > Ligilactobacillus > Ligilactobacillus sp. UO.C109. The sequence continues at coordinate 392,312 of NZ_JAPSFH010000027.1, forward strand.
CTTATCACTTAGTAAGTTACTCTTTTCCAATAAATGCTTAGTTTCTCTAGCTGCACCTTCTCCACCATCAACAATAAACGTATCATCGCCCATAATCTTTTGAATTACCTTTTTGGCAAATGGAAAATGTGTGCAGCCAAGCACAATGGAATCTGAATCTTTATAAGGACTTAATAATTTTTGTAAATATGTTTCTAATTCAGGAGAATCCACATCACCTGATTCAATAAACTCTACTAAATCTGGTGCAGGAATTTTTCGAATATCTGCCTTTGTAACATATTTATTCATCAAGTCATTAAATTTCTTTTCTTTTAATGTTAGTGGTGTTGCCATAACACCTACTTTAGAATCTTTTTTATGTTCTACTGCTGGCTTTAGAGCTGGCTCTAGTCCAACGATAATTAAATCCGGATATGCTGCTCTCAATTCCTTAATTGCCGCACTCGTAGCAGTATTACATGCCACAACAATTGCTTTACAATTATATGATAGCAAATGCTCTACTTTCTCAAATGATAATTTTTGGACTTCTTCTACCGTCTTAATACCATAAGGTGCATTAGCAGAATCACCAAAGAATATATAATCTTCATTCGGCATTATTTTAACTAATTCACGTAATACCGAAATTCCTCCCATACCAGAGTCAAAAACTCCAATAGGGGCATCTTTTTTATTAGTCATTATTAACTACCTTCCTAGAAAAAAGTTCTAGTTAATTTTAGCACACTCTGGCTAAATTACATAGATGTATTACTTTCTAGCTTGAACGTAATCTTTTATTCTTTTAACGGCTTCTACTAAGTTTTCCATACTTGCAGCATAGCTCATTCTTACATATCCTTCTCCACCTGGTCCAAAAGATACACCTGGAATAAGTGCTACTTTAGCTTCTTTAGCCAAATCTCTAACAAAGTCCCATGAGTTTTGAGGACAATTAGCTGGAATTTTAGCAAAGATATAGAATGCACCATCAGGACTTGCAATTTCAAAGCCCACTTTTTGTAATTCTTCTATAATGAAATCTCTACGCTTCAAATATTCTTCTTTCATAGGCACTGCATCATCAAAGCCATTTGTAACAGCTTCTAATGCTGCATATTGTGCATTAGTAGTAGGTGCTGTTACCATGTATTGATGAGATTTTACTACTTGATCAATAAAGTCTTGAGGCCCTAAGATAAAGCCAATTCTCCAGCCTGTCATCGCATGAGATTTGGATAATCCACTAATTAAAATTACATTATCAGGGATTAATTCAGCTAAAGAAACGTGTTTGCCCGTATATGTTAATTCAGCATAAATTTCATCGCTTAATACCCAAATATCATTTTCTTTAATTACTTCTGCTAATTCTTCTAATTGTTTTCTATTGTATGTAACACCTGTTGGATTAGAAGGATAGTTCAAAACAAGGCATTTAATATTTTTATCCTTATTATCTGCAATAACCTTGCGTAATTTATCGGCAGTCAAGACAAAATTATCTTCACTTGTATCCATTAAAATATAATTACCATGATTTAAATTACTAATTGGTAAATATAGTGGAAAAATAGGTGTTGGTACTAACACAGTATCATCTGGATTTAAAATAGCTTGTAAACTTGCATTAATAGCTTCAGTTGCGCCAACTGTAGTAACAACTTGTGTCCCACTGTAATTCAAATCATATTTTTTATTAAAATACTTAGCTGTTTCTTCTCTTAATTCCATAAAACCAGCATTAGGAGTATAGTGAGATTTATTATCCTCAATTGCCTTAATTGCAGCTTTTTTTACATGTTCAGGCGTATTAAAATCTGGTTCTCCTAATGTTAACTTAATAATCCCCGGAATTCCACTTACATCTGAATCAAATTGGCGGATATCTGATACAGCAATTTTCTCAACTTCTCTATTAAAACTTCTTGACAATTAAATCACCTAACTTTATAGAATTATTAGAAAAATTATACCATAATTACAAACTATTTTTAATTAGCAACTATGATTTCTGTTTTATCTGTAAACATTGCTCTTTGTTCTGGAGTAAGAGCCTTATCTGTAATAAACATTGAAATCTTGTCTAGTGGGCAAATTCTGTAATAAGACTTATTTACAAATTTTTGATGTTCAGCAACTAAAATTACTTTTCTAGCTCTACTTACTGCCAAACCAACAATCTCTGCATCGCCTTGATCTAACAAATAAGCACCATTTTCATCAATACCAGATGCTGCAATAAATGCTGTATCAAATGCAATATCATGCAATTCTTGCATTGCAAGATTAGAATAGAAATATCTATTTTCGTGATTTAAAGTACCACTCAAAACCTTAACTGTTACCTTACTGTTCTCAGCCAATGCAATACAATTGTCTAAAGAGTGAGTTACAATGGCTACTGGCATATTAATACTTTGACATGTCCTTAATAAAATAGTAGATGAATCTACAAAGTATACATGATGTGGCTTAAAATATTTTCCTGCTTCCATTGCGATTTTTGTTTTAGATTTAGTAAAACGTGATAATCTACTTTGGTAATTAGGCACACTGCGTCCAAAATCTAGAGGTAAAATTCCCCCATGAGTTCGTTTAACTTCTCCCTTTTTAGTCAGTAACACTATATCTCGTCTAGCTGTATCTTGTGAAACTCCAAATTCGGTCATGATGTCTCTAGTTGAGAGTTCTTGTCTTTCTTCTAAAAGTTGTTTTATCAACTCTATTCTTTTTTCTTGGCTCAACTTCATCGCTCCATTCAATTTATTTCAATATAATTATAACTCTATATTTAAGTAATTTAAACCCTTACAATAAGGATATATCTTTATTTGCAATTAATTTATTCTAATAAAAAATACCTTATAGCTATTAGCTCTCTAACCAATAACTACAAGGTACTTTAAAAAATATATTTTATCTAATTTAATTAAAATGCAGCTTCCAATGGAGGGACAACTTGTTTCTTACGTGAAACTACACCTGGTAAGTCCATCTTGTCGTCTTCCAACTTCTTATCGAATGCTTTTTCAACTACATCTTTAGGTTCACCTACTACTAATAAACGTGTATTTGAATCTAAAATGTTTGTTACCATTAATAAGAATAAGTCGTAGCCTTCTTCTGCATTTTGCTTTTCAATTGCTGCACGCAAAGCAGCTTCTCTAGCAAATACTTCATCTAAGTCAACTGTGTTAACTTGGTCTACACGTACTGTCTTACCACCCATTTCAAATGACTTAGCATCTGCAGAAATTAATTCTTCTTCTGTTTTACTTGAAAGGTTTGTTCCAGCTTTTAACATTTCCAAACCATATTCTTCATAGTTTACACCTGCAATTTCAGCTAATTCTTTCACAGCAGCAACATCTTCATCAGTTGTTGTTGGTGATTTTAATAATAATGTATCAGAAATGATAGCTGATAACATTAAACCAGCTAATTTAGCAGGAACTTCTACATTATTTGCTTTGAATTCTTTGTAAATTACAGTACTTGAGCATCCCAATGGTTCTGCATGGTAATACAATGGTGCAGCTGTTTCAAAGTTTGCAATACGGTGATGATCTACAACATGTGTTACAGTTAATTCCTTAATGTCATCAACACTTTGTTGTGCTTCATTATGATCAACTAACATTACAGCTTCTACTTCATTTTTTGCAGTTGTAATTACACGTGGATATTCTTCCTTGAAGTAATCCAACACAAATTTTGTTTCTTCGTTAGGTGTGCCTAAAGCAACTGCTTCAGTATCAGCACCTAATTTATTTTGTAAATATGAGTATGCTTTAGCTGCTACAATAGCATCTGTATCTGGATTCTTGTGTCCAAAAACTAATTCTTTCATGAATAAAGAACTCCTTGTTACTTAATTATTTTTTGTTAATCTTTGTTAACCTACTAATATAATCTTCTTCTCGTAGATAATTGTCAATCTCTTTTAAGAAATTAGAAATTCTTGGTATTTGATCTTTTCCTTTTCTAAAGACAAATGACAAATCAAAGCTAATGCCTGGTTCCAATAATGCTTGCTTCATAATACCATCTTGATTATGTGCTACTACAAATGACATTGGCAAAGCAGTACATACACCAGTTTGAGCTGCAAAATTAAAAATTTGACCTGGTGTTGCAAAGTAAGAAACACTATTTGGTGCATCTAACATTGCATTTTTATAGGCTTCACTTATGCTTTCATTTAGATAATATTCAGGTGGATATGTAACCCATGGATGTTGTAACGTATCTTTTAGATTAATTTTCTTTTGTTTAATCTTATTATCGTTATGTAAAAAGATTAGATCTTCTTGGCAAATACGTTTAGATTCATAAGGTTTCCAATTTTTAATACTTTCATCAGGCAAATACATAACTGCCAAATCAATTGTATTATTCTCTAATCTTTCCCAAATTTCCTTACGTGTAAGCATATGTGTTGTTAACTTAATACCATTATGTTCACGGTAATAAGCTGTAGCAAACTGGCTAATAACACTATCTTCAATTGAAGCTAAAATACCTATATTAATTTCGCCTTGTGTTGCACTTGTTGACATTTGTATCTCATCAGTAGCCTGGTTCAATGTTTCATAAATTTGATGTGTAGCATCCAACATTGTGTAACCCGCATCAGAGAGATGTAATTTCTTACCTACTGAGTAAAATAATGGTGCACCTACTGCTCTTTCTAACTTTTTAATTTGTTGAGTAAGTGCTGGTTGGGTAATCCCTAATATCTGAGCTGCTTGTGTGTAACTCATTGTCTCAGCAAGTTGCAAGAAATAACTCAATGTTTTAGAAGAAAAAATATTCTCTTGTTTTGTTTTCATATCATTATCCTTTCGCAAATCCATACGGGACTTATCAACATATAATTTAATACCTATCCTTATTATACATTAAAATATAAAAAAATATAGTCCTTTATTTGCGAATTTGATAATTATTTTAACCAATTTTCAGGATCTTTTCTCCATGCATGCAAAATTTCTTTTTGTTTTTCTTCAATGTAGTCATTTTCTTCTGCAACTTCAATTAGTTCTGTATAATTTGTCAATGTAGCATATGATAAATTATATGCCTTAAAGTTATCATCTAATTTACCTAATTGATAACTGAAAATACCACATACTCCCAATACAGCTGCACCTTCGTTTTTAGCTGCATCAACTGCTTTTAACACACTTCCACCTGTTGATAATAAATCGTCAATTAACACTACTTTTTGACCTTCAGCTAAAACACCTTCAATTTGCTTCCCACGTCCATGATCCTTTGGCTTAGAACGTACATAAATCATAGGTAAATTTAATTCTTCAGCAATCCATGCAGCATGAGGAATACCAGCAGTTGCAGTTCCTGCAATAACTTCTGTTTCTGGATATTTTTCTCTAATAATATCAGCAATTCCTTTAGCAATTCTCTTTCTTACTTCTGGATAGCTAATCGTTAATCTGTTATCACAATAGATTGGAGATTTAATTCCACTTGCCCATGTAAAAGGTTCTTCTGGTGATAAAGTTACAGCCTTAATACTTAATAAATCTTTTGCTACTTGTTTCATTATTTTTCCCTCCATAATTTTGTAACTAATCTATAACTATCTAAAGGATTTTCAGCTTTAGTAATTGCACGTCCTACAACAATACCACTCGAATGATTACGTGCAGCAGCATCTGGTGTCATTACACGCTTTTGATCACCAACATCGCCACCTGCCAATCTAATTCCTGGAGTTATTCTCAAGAAATCATCGCCTGTTAACTTATAGATCATATCAGATTCTTCTGCTGAACAAACAACTCCATCTAGGCCAGATTTTTGAGCAATCTTAGCATAGTTTTTTACACTTTCTTTAAGTGAGATTGATAATTTTTGTTCATTCTTTACCATTTCTTCATCAGTAGAAGTTAATTGTGTAATACCTAATATCTTAGTATTAGTATCACCGTTAGCTCCATCTAACAATCCTTCTTTAGCAGCAATTAACATTTCACTACCACCAGAAATATGAACTGTTGTAAGTTTGACACCAAGTTTTCCGATAACTTTCATTGCTTGCTTAACAGTATTTGGAATATCATGTAATTTCAAATCTAGAAATACATCATGTCCTTCACTGATTAATTCTTTAACCATATCAGAACCTTCACTATAGAAAAGTTCCATCCCCACTTTTACAAATAACTTTTCGTCTTCAGGAAACTTTTTCAAAAATTCAAAAGTTTTCTCTTTATCCGGAAAATCCAAAGCTATTATTGGTCTATCGTATTTCATAATTTTCCTCCTGTATAATTCCATTCTGTTATTTTTATATTCAAATTGTTTAATTCAGATTTTAAGTCCTCAGATAATTCTTCTGGTTTTTTCAGACATAGAGTTTCAGGATTACATTTTCTTGTAATTTCAGCTATAACTTCATATAACAACGGTTCAAAGAAAGTTGTAATTGGCAAAGATAGACTAAAAGCCAATGTATCTGGAGAATTTGAAATTAAACTTACGTCTAATCCAGAATTTGCTAATATCAATAGTTGCTGATTATTGGCAAAACTTCGATTGGATAAGCTTTCAATTCCATCAATTAGTAAAATATCCGCTTTACTTTTCTCCAACTCATCCTCTTCTTCGTATGTTGCATAAAAGTATGACACATTAGCATCTAGCGTACCTGCGACTCCATCTATCTTCTTATATGTTGGTCTTATCGCCAAATCATTGCGTATTTGTTCTACTTTATCTACCTGAATATTCCATAATTTAGCTAACATTTTATCACTGATTCCAAGTTCCTTTGCTTGTCGAATGCTTTTCTCACTTGGTTCAGCATTTTTTATATTTTCTATGAAATCAATTAATTTGTATATTGTATATAAGAACTGTGCATCAATCTTGGTTAACTCACTAATTTCATCAATTGTATATCCACGTCTAAAAGCTTCTGCAATTATGAATAAACGATTTGCTTGAGGGTGAACTAAGTTTTCTTCTAATTGAAAATCATCAATATTCAAAAACTGGGTTAGCATACTATCAATTTTTTCGTTAGTCATTGACTCAATAGCTTTCATTAGTGCACTTTCCAATGATCTACCGAAAGCAACTATTTGTCCCTTTGCTTGTCTTCTAGTCCCTAATCTCTTAGCTTGACCTTTGGACCAATTTGGAACCTTAACGGCTAAATAATCCATTATTGGTTCACTAGCAGCTGTAAGATTTGAAAATCCAGTTCTTCTAATTGCATCTAAGCGTATTCCAAGTGAGATTTTAGTAATAATATCAGCTAATGGATATGCTGTAATCGCCGAGATCAAAACTGAAGATCTGTTAAAAGATGGGTTCATCTCTAATATGTAATACGTATCTCTCAATGAATCAAACGCTATTCGAATATTGCAACTTCCAACTATATTAAACATTCTTGCTAATCGCAATGAAACAGTTCGAAGCTTCTGAAATTCCTGATCATCTAATGTTTGGATTGGTGCTACTACCATTGAGTCAGCTGAATGTATCCCAACAGCGTCAATATTTTCAAATGCCCCAACCAAGATACAGTTATCATAACTATCCCTGACAATCTCTAATTCTAATTCCTTATACCCAGTTACACTTGCTTCTATCAAACAATTACTTATTGGTGATTCTTCAAATGCACGGTTTACATTAACTATTAGTTCTCTTCTATTGTTACACAAATCTCCACCAGGTTTATTAGTCGTTGCCGAGGCTCTGACAATTACTGGATAATTATATTCACTAGCAAAGTCGATTGCTTCTTCTATGTTTGTTATTTTCTTAGAGATTGGCGTTGGAATTCTTTCCTCATTAAGTAAATTACTAAATTTTTCCCTATCAAACATGCTACTTAATGACGCTAAATCTGTTCCTAAAATTTTCACATTTAAGGCACTTAGCAAACCATCCTTTGCTAGCTTTATACATGCATTTATTCCTGTTTGCCCACCAAAAATCGGAATAATAGCATCTGGTCTAGTTTTAGTAACTATGTCTGCTAAATTATCAGCTGTCATTTTCATACTATAGAATTCATCTAATAGTTCTGACATCTGACTTTCATTAATTCTAGGAGCAACCAGAATCGGTTTGTATCCTTGTTTGCTTAGTGTATAAATTGCACTTAAAGCTCCACTATTATATGAGCCTAAGACAATAATTTTTTTATTTTGACTCTCTAATAGCATTTATCTTATCCTTCCTTATGTCAATTAAATGCATAAAATCATAGAATACATCTGTTCCATCACTAGGACCTGGAGCTCCTTCTGGTTCAAATTGAACAGAAAAAGTGGGATATTTTCGATGCTTAATACCTTCAATCCACCCACTATTTAAATCTTTGTGAGTTACAATTAAGTTATCTTTAGGTAAGGAACTTTCATCGACTATGTAACTATGATTTTGTGCAACTGTTATAATTCTGCCAGTTGCAATTTCAATAACTGGAAAATTCAATCCTCGATGTGCACGTGGTAATTCCTTTACTTTAGCTCCATTTGCAATAGCCAATAATTGATGTCCCAATCCTATTGCAAATGTCGGATAATTAGCCTGAATTTGTCTAATTGTTTCAAATGAATCTTCTAAAGTATATGGGTTCCCAGGTCCATTGGATAATAGCACACCATCCGGACAAAGATTTTTAATTTCTTGAAATGTCGCAGTGTATGGAACAATAATTGTATTGCAATTCATACGTGATAATTGACGCAATACACTATGTTTTACTCCATAATCAACTAAGACTATATTTCTTCCGGTATCAGGATTAGGATATGGTTTACTGGTAGAAACCATATCTACTAATTGGTCAGTTAATACAGTTGCATGTAATTGATCAAAAGCATGTTCTAGATCATTTTCAGCGTCAATAATACTTCCTTTCATTATTCCATTATGTTTTGATAAAATTCTTACTAATTTTCGTGTATCAATGCCATAAATTCCAGGAATATCTTGATTCTTTAAGTAATCTGAAAATGACTGCGGACTCGACACATTCATGCTATCAGTGTATGTATGACAAACGACACCTTTACAGACCGGTTGCAATGATTCTAAATCATCAATGTTTGTCCCATATGTTCCCAGTACAGGTGTCGTAAAAACAATTATTTGATTTGCATACGTTGGGGATGTGACAACCTTTTGATAACCAGTCATTGCAGTGGTTAATACCACCTCACCAGTTGAATTTATTTGTGAACCAAAACCTTCTCCTAAAAATGTACTACCATCTTCTAGAATAAGTAATCGTTTCAAAAGCCTCACTCCCAACATGATATTATTCACAACTATTATTATAGCGTATCGATAAAAAAGGTTAAATATCCATTCTTATCTTTTTCTCATGTTCAGCTTCACTAGCTGCTTTCTTTGGTAAAATTAAGTTTAAAACAATTCCAAAGATTGTTGATAAAGCAATACTTGTAAGTTGGAAATTACCTAACTTCAAATAAGTACCACCAATTCCGACAACCAAGATAACAGCTGTAATAATCAAATTTCTTTTTGCTTCAAAGTTTATTTTATTATCAACTAAAATTCGTAATCCATTTGCAGCAATCATACCGAATAATAGGAATGAAATACCACCAATTACAGGAGTTGGAATAGATTGAATCAAAGCAGCAATTTTACCACAGAAACTGAATAAAATAGCGAAGAAAGCAGCTCCTGCAAGCACCCAAACACTATGAATCTTTGTCATAGCTAACACACCAATGTTTTCGCCGTAAGATGTTGTTGGAGGACCACCAACAAAACCAGCAATTACACTAGATAAACCGTCACCTAACAATGTACGGTGTAATCCTGGATTCTTGAAGAAATTACGCTTAGTTAATTTATTCAAAACCATAACGTGTCCCATGTGCTCAGTCATAGTAACAAAGGCAATTGGTGCCATTCCAATGATTGCTCCTGGATACCACTTAAAGTCATAATTAACAAACATTACGTCAAATGCAGGTAGAGAGAACCATTTTGCTGCTGCCACACCAGATAAATCAACAATTCCCATGAAAACAGCGAAAATGTAACCTACAATTATACCTAAAAGTACCGGAATCATACTTGAAAATCCACGTAAGAACATGTTAAAGATAATTGTTGCAACTAAAGTGAAAATTGCTACTCCAAAGTATTTAAGATCATAATGGTTATTATTGAACATTGCATCGTTAGCTGCAGTTGTAGCTAATGATAATCCAATAACTATAACGATAGGACCTACAACAACTGGTGGTAAAACCTTATCTACCCATTGTGAACCAAACTTTCCTATAATCAAGGAAACAATAACATAAACTAAACCTGCTGCAATTGCACCTTGACCTACTGCAGGATATCCTTCAGATTTCATCAAAGCCTGCATTGTCATAATAAAGGCAAAACTTGATCCTAAGTATGCCGGAATCTTAGCTCTTGTACAAAGAATATATACCAAAGTACCTACCCCTGAACTAAACAAAGCGATACTTGGATTCATACCAATTAATAAAGGTACTAAAACAGTTGAACCAAACATTGTAAATAAATGTTGGACTGATAGAAGTAACCACTGAGGAAAAGTTGGTTTATCTTGAACGTCAAGAATTGCCTCAGGGTTTCTGAATTTCTCGTTTTTCATGATTAAATTAGCCTCATATCTTTATTTTATAGTTTCTTTAATTCGATTCCATCTTTTCCATCAACTTCGTCTACATAAACTGCTACTTGTTCATCCATAGCAGTTGGAATATTCTTACCAACAAAATCTGCTCTAATTGGTAATTCACGATGTCCTCTATCTACTAATACAGCTAAATTGATCTTCTTAGGTCTACCAATATCCATTAAAGCATCTAAAGCAGCTCTAATTGTTCTTCCTGTAAATAACACGTCATCAACCAAAATCACATGCTTGTCTTTAATATCAAAACCTAAATCTGCTTCATTTACTACTGGATCTTGTGCTAGTGATGCATCATGTCTGTCATCACGGTAAAGTGTAATATCTAATTGTCCAACAGGAACTTCAGCATTTTCCAATTGTTTCAATCTATCAGCTATTCTTTGTGCTAGATAAACACCTCTTGTCTTAATCCCTACTAGAACTAAATCATCAATTCCTTTATTTTTTTCAATGATTTCATAAGTCATTCTAGTTAGCGCACGCTTCATCGCCATTGAATCATAAATTTGTTTTGCCATTAAAATCATCCTCCTTAAATATTTCGAGCCATTAACTATTGCTTAGCTGAAAAAATAAAAGGACTAGAACAAATTAGTCCTAGTCCGCGTATTAATTTCATTTTTATATTAATATACACTATAAGCTTAAATAAGCATTATACCTTTTCAGCCTCACGGGACTAGTTTAAAGGACTCTATTCTTCTTAAACTAAGATACTGTAAAAGCTACCGTTTGTCAAGCGATTCTAATAGCTTTTTGAAGTTTTCTGGTAGTGGTGCTGTGAATTCTAAGTATTCATTTGTTCTTGGATGAATAAAGCCTAGTTTCTCAGCATGTAAAAATTGGCCACTATTTCCTAATGTCTTTCTTGGACCATACAATTGATCTCCAACTAAAGGATGCCCTATATATTTCATATGAACTCTAATCTGATGTGTTCGTCCAGTTTCTAAGACACATTTAACTAAAGTATAATCTCCATAACGTTTCAAAACTTCAAAGTGGGTTACTGCATTTCTTCCACCCTTAACTACTGCTTGTTTCTTACGATCAACTTTACTTCTTCCTAACGGTGCATCAATAGTACCACTATCTTCTTTGATATTTCCGTGAACTAAAGCTACATACTCACGTGTATTAGTCTTATCTTTTAATTGCTTCGCTAAGCTTTGATGTGCCATATCATTTTTAGCGACCATCAATAATCCTGAAGTATCCTTATCTATTCTATGAACAATACCTGGACGATAAGTACCGTTAATAGTAGATAATGGTGAATGGTATAGTAATGCATTTACTAGAGTATGTTCAAAATGTCCAGGAGATGGATGCACAACCATTCCTTGAGGCTTATTTACAACAATTACATCATCATCTTCATAAACAATATCTAACGGAATATTTTCAGGTTCTAAAGATAATTTCTTTACTTCTGGCTTATCAAAAGTTATTTCATCGCCTAAATTGACTTTATAATTAGCTTTTTTCACATCTCCATTTACCTTGATATTTCCATCGTCAATCATCTTTTTTAATTGAGATCGAGTATAATCTGTAAAAATATTAGTAACAACTTTATCTAATCTACCAGTCTTATCTGCTAATACTTTATAATCACTCATCTTTTTCATCCTTTATTAATGCTATTATTACTATAGTTACACCAAACGTTAGACACATATCTGCTACATTAAAAATTGGAAAATTCATAAATAATGTTTCAAACATATCAACAACGTAACCTAAACGAATTCTATCAATAAAATTGCCCAACGTACCAGCAATTAATAATGAAATTGCCAACATATATAAATTATCATTTTTCAATTTCCAGAAGAAATATCCCATCAAACCTAGAGCAACTATTGTAATGACTGTAAAGAACCATTGTTGTCCACTTAGAACACTCCAAGCAGCTCCATCATTTCTAACATTTGTTAAAGCTAAAACATTAGATAAAATTACTTGGCTGGTTCCTAATTTAATATTTGCAGAAATCCAGAACTTTAGACCCTGGTCTGCAATAATCAAAATAATAATCATCGGTATATATAACCACATTGTAGATTACACCTTTCCTATCAAAAATGAGTCATATAACCTCTAAGTAATATGACTCAAGTTAATTTACTTCAATATATCCGATAAACTGTATACCAATCTATCTGCATTATAATCTTGATGAAGTAGCTTATCCGGATCAAATAGAATTCCCGACATTCCAGCATTATGGCCTGCTGCGATATCAAGCTCTCTATCTCCAACCATCACTGATTCTTCAACTTTTAAATTATACTTACTAACCAAGTATAACAAAGATTCTGGATCTGGCTTACGAGCAAAATCATTATCTGCAGTTACAAAATCATCAAAATAAGACCAAAGATTATCTCTTTTTAAAATATTCAAGGCACTACTGTCACGATGTGTTAATAGAAAGTTTCTACCACCATTTTCTTTTATCTTACGACAAACATCTGCAGCACCATCAAAGAGACGCATTTTATCTTGATATTGTTCTTCAAAAGAATGATACATTTGACGTAGCTTTGGTATGTCTAGATTTTCGCCATATAACTTAAAAGCTTTTCTAACAGAAGCTTCGCGCATAATTTTATAGACTTCTTTACTATCTAACTCTATTTCTTGAGTTTTCAAAGTTTCTACAAATGCTCGAATCATACCAGGATAGCTGTTGTATAAAGTTCCATCAAAATCCCAAAAATAATTCTTATACTCCATACTCTTATTCCTCATCAGTATCATACATGATTGTTACAGGTCCATCATTAACTAATGATACCTGCATATCAGCTCCAAAAATTCCAGTTTCAACTTGTACACCTGATTCGCGTAACTTTTCGTTAAACTTATCATAATTCTTGCTAGCTATATCTGGATTTTGAGCTCTTGTAAAGCTAGGACGATTTCCTTTACGAGTTTGTGCATATAAAGTAAATTGTGAAATAGACAAAATACTGCCTGATACTTGTTGTAAGCTTAAATTCATCTTATCATCAGCATCACTAAATATTCTAGCGTTTAAAACTTTTCTTGCTAAATATTCAATTTCCTTATCGCCATCATTTTCAGTAAAACCTACTAATAACAATAATCCTTGTCCGATTTCACCATTTACATTTCCATCTATTTCAACTGATGCTTGCTTTACTCTTTGCAATAATACTCTCATTTAAACAACACCCTCTAATGTATTGGACGTTTAACCATATAAACATCCGGAATATTCTTTATTCTGTCAATAATTCTTTGGAGATGTTCCTTATCTTTAACACCAATCGTAGCAGAAATATTTGCCATCTTATTATGATCAATTCGTCCATTTACAGAATTCAAACTCTTAGTGTTATTGTTGATTGCTTGAAGTATATCATTTAACAAGCCATCTCTATTATATCCTTGAACTTCTAAATCAGCGTTATAGTAAGCTCTATCGTCAGGCAAGATATTCCAAGAAACATCTATTAATCTAGTTCCCTGGCTTTCGGCTGCTTTCACATTAGGACATTCAACTCGATGAACAGAAACTCCACGACCTTTAGTAATATATCCAACAATATCATCACCTGGAACTGGATTACAACAATGACTTAATCTAACAAGTAAATTATCAATACCTTCAATTAAGATACCACTTTCTTGCTTAGGCTTCTTATTTTCCTTTGTATCATTATTAATTTCCTGATGATTTTCCAATAATGCCTTTTCTTCTTGACGTTTTCTATCATCGTCGGCTTTCTTTCTAAGATCTGCTGTTAAAATATTAACAATCCCAACTGGTGCAGTGTCACCAGAACCAATAGAAGCATACAAATCGTCGGCTTTCTTAAATTGCTTTTTCTCTAAGCACTTAGCCATATTATCATTTAAAACATCTTTAGCATTATATCCTGCATTGGTTAATTCTTGAACTAGTATTTCTCTACCTTTTTCAATATTTTCTTCACGATCACGTTTCTTGAAAAAGTGTTTAATTTTATTTCTAGCCTTACTTGTGTGTACTAAATCTAACCAGTCTTGACTAGGGCCTGCAGAATTTTGTGAAGTCAAAATATCTACAATATCCCCATTTTTCAATTGATAGTCAAGAGGTCGAATCTTACCATTAACCTTTGCTCCAGTTGTATGAGCACCAATTTCGGTATGAATACTGTATGCCATATCCAATGGACCTGAGCCTTTTGGTAATTCAAACACATCACCTTTAGGAGTAAAGACATAAACTCGATCACTAAATAAGTCGCCTTTAACACTTTCCATAAATTCAGAAGCATCGTTTGACTCTTTTTGTAGTTCCAAAATTTCTTTAAACAAGTTCAATTTCGTTCCAGTAGTTGTTTGAGGAACTGCATCTTTACGTCCTTCTTTATATGCCCAGTGTGCAGCAATACCATATTCAGCCACACGATGCATTTCTTCAGTTCTTATTTGAACTTCAAAAGGTCTACCATTAGGGCCGATAACTGTTGTATGCAAAGATTGATACATATTAGCTTTAGGCATAGCAATATAATCTTTAAAACGCCCTGGCATTGGTTTCCAACGAGTATGAATAGCTCCTAAAACCGCATAACAATCTTTAATACTCTTTACAATTACACGTACTGCAGAAAGATCATATATTTGACTGAATTGCTTATGCTGATCTCTCATCTTTCGGTAAATTGAATATATGTGCTTAGGTCTACCATATATATCATATTCAATATTCAATTCTGCAATTGCTTTTTTAATTTCAACAATCACTTCATCAATATAATGAACTCTTTCTTCACGTTTAGAGTTCATCAAATGTACAATACGATAATATTGTTGAGGATTTAGATAACGCAAAGACATATCTTGTAATTCCCATTTAATCGTACTAATACCTAATCTATCAGCTAATGGAGCATAAATTTCAAGGGTTTCATTTGCTATTCTTCTTTGCTTATCTGGTCTTAAATGACTCAAAGTTCGCATATTATGTAACCTGTCAGCTAGTTTAACAATAATTACACGTAAATCTTTAGACATCGCCAACAATAATTTACGATGATTTTCAGCTAACTGTTCTTGATGAGATTTATATCTTATTTTGCTTAACTTTGTTACACCATCTACGATAACTTCTACGTCTTTTCCAAATAATTCACCAATATCTCCTAGTGTAACCTTTGTGTCTTCAACAACATCATGTAAGAAACCAGCACTAACAGTTTCTGGATCCATTTTTAAGTTTGCTAAAATTCCGGCAACTTGAATTGGATGGATTATATAAGGTTCACCAGATTTTCTAACTTGCTCACTGTGAACATAAGTGGCAAATTCACACGCTTTTTCAACAAATTTAACATGATTTTCATTCATGTATCCTTTGCACATATCAATTACATCTTGAGCTGACCAAATTGTTTCTTTTTTCATAAATCTCACCTCAACACCCAATAATTTTTTCAACTAATCTCAACTTAACTCCAAAGCAAATGATAAACTTGCTAAAAAATATAATGGTGCAGTTTCTGCTCGCATAATTCTTGGACCTAAACCAGCTAAAATAAAGCTATTTGCTTCTAAAAATTCTATTTCTTTTGGAGAAATTCCACCCTCAGGACCAAAAATAGCAATAATATCGCTAGGTTTCTTATTTAAAATCTTAAACAAGTTTCCACTTTCACCTTTTTTAGCTGATTCTTCATATGCAACAATTCTAGCATCATTTTTTTCAAAATCTATATCCTTCAGCTTTTCTACAAAAGTTACTTCAGGAATTTTGGTTCTATGAGACTGTTCAGCTGCACTTCTTGCAATTTTTTGTAATCTTTGTACTTTCTTGCTACTTCTTTTTTTATCCCATTTTGCAACAGAATAATCACCTACAAAAAAGATAAATTTAGTAGCACCCATTTCAGTACCTTTTTGTACTATCCAATCAGCTTTATCATTTTTAGATATTCCACAAGCAATAGTAACATTTGACGGAAGTTCTACATCTGATGGAATAACCTCGACTGAAGTTGCTTCTGCTTTTCCATCTTCGATTTTTGTAATTTCCATCTTATGGACAACTTCTGCATCATCAACTAATTCAAAAGCATCTCCAACTTTCATCCTCAAAACCTTAATTGCATGTTTATAAATTTCCGGTGTGAGTTGATATTCAGTTGTAATCTTAGAATCAGCAAAATATCGTTGCATTAAATGTCCTCCTTAGCTGGTTTATGTGCAATAATTGAGTACCAATCTTTTTTATTCAAAATTTCATCTACAACAAAACCATTTTGTTCTAATTCTGTTAAGATTAATTCTTTCTTATCATTTATAATACCAGATGTAATGAAGATACCACCATCTTTAAGATTTGACTTAGCTTGAGGAATTAATGGAACTATAATTTCTGCTAGAATATTAGCTACTATTATATCTACATTCTTATGTATACCTTCTAATAAATTGTTAGGTTTAACTTCGATATTATTGCTAATTGGATTTAGCGCAAAATTTTCTTTAGCAGCTGTAACAGCATTATCATCAATATCATAAGCATATACCTTATCAACACCAAAATGTCTTGCTGCTATACTTAAGACACCAGATCCTGTTCCTACATCAATCATACTCTCATTACCTCGTACAGATGTTTCCAATGCCTGCAAAGCCAGTTGAGTGGTAGGATGTGTACCTGTTCCAAATGCTCTACCTGGATCTAATCTTATTAAAATCTCATCTTCTTGTTCTTTTTGATATTCTTCCCAGCTTGGTACAATTGTTAGATATTTAGTCAACCTAACCGGATGATAATATTTCTTCCATAAATCTACCCAAGCATCATCTTGTAAATTAGTCAATGATACTTTGGCTTCTCCTGGATTCAGACCAAAGTTATTTAATTTCTTTATCTTTTCTTCTAATTCTGGAATTAATTCAACTAAGCCTAATTTACTAGGAAAATAAGTAATTACTTTTACTTTTTCTAAGCCTTCACTATCATCAATTTGAACGCCACCAGCACCATTTTCCATTAATATGTTAACTACTGCGTCAATTGCTTCATTAGTTGTGGTTACACTTAACTCGTTCCATTCCAACGTTAGCTCATCCTTTCTAAAACTTAGGGTATTTAATCCTATTATTCGGATTAGGTAAACTTAGCATATTTGACTCAATAATCTTTTTATACTCATCTTCAGACCAGACCAATTCAAAAATTTCTTTTTCATCATCTGTTAGGAAATCTAATAAATCTGACTCACCATTATCCAATACTATTTGTAGATATGATACAAAGGCTTTTGCTTCTGCTAAAGACCAACCATTCTTACCATCATAAGGCAAACATACCAAATAGTCATCTTCATCAAAATTTTTCTCACGATTTTTATCATAGATTAGTATTTCGTCTATAAAAGTAACTACTGGCTCAGTTGACTCCACACCTAAAGTATCAGTTAATAAAGTTGCCTCTTTATTTTCAGCATAAAAAGTTAGCTCCATTTCAAATTGTCTATCTTTCTTATTCCAATTAACGAATATATCACCGTCAAAATCTAGTGTTTTCACTGTTTCTTTTAAGAAAGAATTTAAATCCGCTGCTTCTACCAATTTTACTTCCCCCATACCCTATTTATATTTACTTTCTATAATACATTATAATATTATCATTATCCAACTTTTATTGTATTATTCGTATTTTACTAAGTTTTATCTCTATATTTTTCTTATTTTTACTATTAATTTTCGTTTTTAAATTTTAATTTCCCTTATTTTCCTTATAAAACCTGTAATTAAGCATGGTATTATGAAGTATAAAAATGATATAATATAACAATAAAACGAATATTAACATAATAAATATTTAAGGAGTCTTATTTATGGCTGAATATAAAATGATTTTAGATTTAGATACCGGTATTGATGATGCACTAGCAATCGCATATGCTTTAGCAACACCTGAAAGTGACTTGATTGGTATTGTTGGATCATACGGAAATATCTTAGTTGAACAAGGTGTACAAAATAGTTTGGATTTACTTGAAATGCTGGGACATACTGAAGTTCCTGTTTATCAAGGACTATCTCATTCATCAACTACTGATCATTTCGATGTTATGCCAATTAGTGCTCAAATTCACGGTAAAAACGGTATTGGAGAAGTTGAGATTCCCACTGCTAAAAGAAAAGCTGAAACTATGAGTGGTCCTGACTTCTTTATTGAAGCAGCTCACAAATATGGTAAAAAACTTTTAATTGTTCCAACTGGTCCATTAACTAATCTAGCAGCAGCTATCAAAAAGGATCCTGAAATTGTTAATTTAGTTGGTCGTGTAACACTCATGGGTGGTGCTTTGACAGTTCCTGGTAATGTTAACCCTGTTACTGAAGCTAACATTAATCAAGATCCTGAAGCAGCAGATTTTGTATTTAGAAGCGGTATTCCTCTCACTATGGTTGGCTTGGACGTTACAACTCGTACCTTGTTAACTACAAAAGAAACTCAAAAATGGCGTGATTTAGGTACATTTGCTGGTCAAAAATATGCTGATATCGTTGACTACTACATTGATGCATATAAAGTAACAAGTCCACACCTTGGTGGTTGTGCTCTTCATGACCCTTTGGCTGTAGGTGTAGCTGTCGAACCATCTTTAGTTACAACACTTGCTTTAGATATGAAGGTTGATACTGAAGGCCCTTATGCTGGAAGAACTATTGGAGATGAAACTAAAGTAAACAACCCAAATCCTATAAGTAAAGCCGCAATTGGTGTTAATAAAGATAAGTTTTTAGATGAATTCATGGAAAAATTAACTAAATTATTTGCAGAAGCTAATTAATAACTTATTAAGGAGGGCTAGACTTGGTATTTCTCGGCTTAGCTTTATACATTTTTTGGCTCTTAATAACACTGCTAAAAATTAATAGTTTGGCTCAGACTCCTACATTTTCATATCAGGTAGCTTTTTTTGGAAACTTGTCTTGGTATAAAAATGCTAGAAACATTATTTTATTAGTATCATTTTGTATATTAATTTATTTTGCTTCTTTACAATTTATTTATTTTTTATTTCTATTTTCTAGTTTATTCTTTTTAGTACTATTCATACATAACATTCAAAGAAGTATCGGTACTGTAAAAGAAAATTTAATTCTAATGTCACTTAGTATTTTGGTCAGTGTTATTTCTTGCTGGATACTTTCCTTACTATAAGAAAAGTGATAAAGCCCAGAGTATATCAACTAAGATATACCTGGGCTTTATTTTTTCTATATAAAATAAAAATCATAACCATCTACTCAAAATGATAGAGGTTATGATTTTTATAATTCTTTATTCGTTAATTACTTAACATCAATAATTTTTACTTGCATAGTTCCACCTGGTGTGTCGATGGATACTACGTCGCCTAACTTATGTCCAATTAAGCCACTTGCAATTGGAGATTCGTTTGAGATTTTACCTTCAAATGGATCTGCTTCTGCAGCACCTACGATTTGATATGTTTCTGGTTCATCATCATCTTCTTGGAATGTAACTGTCTTACCTACTGCAACTTCATTTTCATCAATTGACTTATTGTCGATAATTTCTGCATGGTTTAGCATATTTTGAATTTCTTTAATTCTAGCTTCCATAAATGCTTGTTCATCTTTTGCAGATTCATATTCTGAGTTTTCAGATAAGTCACCGAATGAACGAGCTATCTTAATACGTTCAATAATTTCTGCACGTTTAGTAGTACGTAATTCTTCTAATTCTTGTTCTAATTTTTCTTTACCTTCTAAAGTCATAGGAAATGTTTTTTCTGCCATTTTATTCACCTCAAAATTATTTTTCTCGTTTTCTTAAAATATCTCTAACTTTAGTAACTAACAAGTCAATAGCAACTTGGTTTTCTCCACCTTCAGGGACAATAATATCAGCATAACGCTTAGTTGGTTCGATAAATTGATGGTACATTGGTTTTACAGTTGATTTATATTGATCAATAACTGATTGCAATGAGCGACCACGTTCTTCGATATCTCTTTGAATACGTCTGATAATACGGATATCGTCGTCAGTATCTACAAAAATTTTAATATCCATCAAGTCTCTCAAAGCCGGATCATTCAATACTAGAATACCTTCTAGAATGATTACTTCCTTAGGCTCAACCTTTTCAACCTCTGAACTTCTAGTATGCTCTGTATAATCATAAATAGGTTTTTCAATGGTTTTCCAATCTAATAAATCTTTTAATTGCTTAACCAACAACTCAGTATCAAATGCATTAGGATGATCGTAGTTTGTCTTTATGCGTTCTTCAAAAGGCATGTCACTTTGATCATTATAGTAAGAATCTTCTTGTAACATCAATAATGAGTGACCATGTAGTTGTTCAAAAATTGCTCGACTAACAGTTGTTTTACCAGAACCTGATCCACCTGTTACACCTATTATTACTGGTTTATTTTCCCTATTTGCCATTATTGTTCTCTCCCTCTACTAATTAATTTTCATATCCATTTGCTTTTTGCAACTTTTTAACATTCTTTTGATGTTCAGCATATGTCTTAGAGAAATATACTTTCTTTGTCTTAATATTCGCTACGAAATATAAATATCCTTTGTCTTTATCAACAGGGTTTAAAACAGCCTTTACAGAATCAATACTTGGATTATTAAATGGTCCTGGGCCTAATCCCTTATTTTTATAGAGATTATATGGAGAATCAACTTCTAAATCATCATATGATACAGTTGATTTACTGTTATTTAAAGCATAATGGATAGCTACATCAGATTGTAACGGCATATCTTGTTCTAAACGATTTTCAAATACTCCGGCAATTTTACCTCTATCATCAGCACTACCATATTCTTTTTCTACTAGCGATGCCAATGTTAAAACTTGTTGAACTGAATATTTTGATTTTGAAATTTTATCAAAATATGGTTTCATTTCCATATTAGTCTTAGCTACCATTTGTTCAACTACTGCTTTCAAATTATCATGCTTTCCAACTGTATATGTTGCGGGATACAAATATCCTTCCAACTTATATT
Source organism: Ligilactobacillus sp. UO.C109 (assembly GCF_026847815.1). NCBI lineage: Bacteria > Bacillati > Bacillota > Bacilli > Lactobacillales > Lactobacillaceae > Ligilactobacillus > Ligilactobacillus sp. UO.C109. Next base: position 414,046 of record NZ_JAPSFH010000027.1, read on the forward strand.
TTGTATCTTTAGCATCAACAGCAGAAGATAGCAATTGCGGATATTTGTTCTTTAACTCATTCAAAAAGTTTGCATCATTCATTAGCTTTAGAAAGTCTTGCTTTTTAAACTTAGTATTCTTTTGAACTACATCAGCAACTTGATCTATACTAGCACCTTCTTTAATTAGAATTGTGCCATTAGAATGGGGATTACTTTGACCACCTTGTTGTAATTTCTTTGCAATTTCATCCAAAGTCATTGACGGACTTAATTGATAATATCCAGCTTTGAAATTACCTACTTTGTTAGTCTTTACATAATAATCAAAAACAATACCACTCTTAATAATATTATTTTTCTCTAAAATATCTCCAATTTGCTTATTGGAACTTCCTATTGGAATCTTCACTTCTACTTTTTTAGTACTATTAGCATTCAATGGTTGTAAAGAAGAATGAATATACTGATATCCCATCACTCCCATCAAAACTACTAATACCACTAAAATTCCAACAATCCATGAAACAATTTTACCAGCTATTCCACGTTGCTTTTTCAATTTTTCAGAACGGCTTGGATAATTCGTATTATCATTTTTCAAGGTTTTTCCTCCTTAGACTATACAGTCTTACTTAATGATTATACTAAAATTAATACGTTTTTTCATCTATATTTAGAATTTTGTCTTATTATTAAACTCTCAAAAAATGTCGTCAAATCTATTCTTGATTCAACGACACTCTGTACTTAATCTTAACGAATTACAGCTTTATAATTTTCTTGTAATTTATTAACTACTTTATCAAATGCTTTATTTACTTCATCATCCGTTAATGTACGTTCTTTATTTTCGAAAGTTAAAGTATAAGCTAAAGACTTGAATCCTAAGTCAATCTTTTCACCAGCATAAACATCAAAGATATTTACAGATGCTAAGTTAGCCCCGCCATTTTCTTTGATTGTTTTAATGATATCACTGTTTTGAATATCTTCAGCAACTAGTAAAGCAATATCACGCTTAATTGTAGGGAATTTAGATACTGGTTCATAAACTTCAGGATCTTTAGAAAGTGCCATAACTTTTTGTAAGTCTAATTCAAATACATAAACTCTATCTAAATTGTATTCTTTAGCTAAAGTTGGATGAACTTCACCAACAAATCCAATAAATTCACCATCAATATAAATATTTGCTGTACGTCCTGGATGCATTTCCTCATGTTCTGCCGTAGCTGTATAAATAACTCTAGAACCTACTCCTACTTTATCCAATAGATTTTGAACAATTCCTTTAATTACATAGAAGTCAACCGGACGTTTCTTATCATGCCAAGTTGCATCTTCAATTAATCCAGTCATAGCTGCAGCAACATGTTCCACTTCTCTTGGTCGTTCTGAATCTTCATCTCTGAAGAATACTCTTCCTTGTTCGTAGAGAGCTACATTTTCAACTTTTCTAGCCTTATTGTATGAAACATCATCTAATAATCCAGAAATTAGGTTCATTCGAACTGTTGTATGATCAGAACTCATTGGAAAATCTAATTCTGTTGACTTCATTGCTGGTTCAAAAGCAAATCTTTCAGCTTTAACTTTAGTTGTGAGCCCATAAGAAATAGCTTGTGTTAATCCAGAAGCCTCAAGAATTGCACGTGTGTTACGAATTACTTGTTGTTCGTAAGTATAGTGCCCTGGAGTAGTTGGACCTACTGGTAAAGTAGCTGGAATATTGTCATAACCATAAATACGTGCTACTTCTTCTATTAAATCTGCAGGAATGCTAATATCCCATCTAAACGGAGGCACATTTACAACAAATTCGCCAGCATTTTCTTCAACCTTAAATCCTAAACGTTCAAAAATATCTGTCACATCAGCAACTGATAAATCTGTTCCTAAGACATTATTTATTTTTTCTAAGGAAATTTCTACTGTAGTATCTTGAACATCTATATCTTGTTCTTGCGCAATTCCAGTAGCTACCTTACCATCGCCTAATTCCGCAATCAAATTAGCAGCATAATCTAATGCTTCTTCGATTGTTCCACGATTAATTCCTCTTTCAAAACGCATTGATGCTTCGGAATGAAGATTTTCACGACGAGAAGTTTTTCTGATGCTTGATGAATCAAACATTGCAGATTCAAGTACTACGGTTGTAGTATTGTCATCAACTTCTGTATTAGCTCCACCCATCACACCAGCTAAAGCAATTGGATCCTTACCGTTAGTAATGACAATATCTCCAGATTGCAATTCACGTTCTTGATCGTCTAGAGTTGTGATTTTTTCTCCTTGTTCAGCTAATCTTACTACTAATTCTTTTGAATTAATCTTGTTGTAATCAAAAGAATGAAGTGGTTGACCATAATCCATCAAAATGTAGTTAGTAACATCAACAACATTATTAATAGGTCTTACACCAGCATTCCATAAGTGTTTTTGTAACCACATAGGACTAGGTTTAACAGTAACGTTATCAATAACTCGCAATTTATAAGCTGGAGCCAATTCTTTATCTGCCTTTACTGTCAAATAGTCTTCAATATGTAATTCATCGTCTTCGTTAACAGTTCCCATTGGTAAAGTCAATTCTCTACCATAAACAGCAGCTACATCTCGTGCAACTCCACGCATACTTAACATATCACCACGGTTAGGTGTTACATCAACATCAATTATATCTTCATCCATTCCTAGATAATTATATACGGGCTCCCCAGGAACAGCAGATTCTGGTAATACATAAATTCCGTCAGCATATGCTTTAGGAACAACACTTTCTGAAAAGCCAATTTCTTGTAAAGCACAAATCATACCATTAGATACTTGACCTCTCATTTTACCGCGCTTAATTTTAACATTCCCGGCAATTCTTGCACCTGAAAGTGCTACGATAACTTTTTGATTAGCAGCAATATTAGGAGCTCCACATATGATTTGAATTGGTTCATCTTCACCTACATCAACTTGACAAATATTTAAGTGATCGGAATCTGGATGCTTTACAACTTCTAAAGTTTTACCGACAACAATCTTTTTTAATCCTTCTTCAAGTCTGTATGTTTCATCCACTTCGACTGCTGTTCTTTCAATTTTTTCAGCTAATTCTTCAACAGCTAAATCATCTACTTTTACATAATCGTTTAACCATTTTGTAGAAACTTTCATTTTATACTATCCCTTCTGTGAAAATTGACTTAAGAAACGAACATCATTTAGATAGAACTCTCTGATATCGTCTACACCATATTTCAACATTGCAAATCTATCTGGTCCTAAACCGAATGCAAATCCACCATAAACATTGGAATCTACTCCTGCCATTTCCAATACGTTAGGATGTACCATTCCAGCACCTAGAACTTCAATCCATCCAGTGTATTTACATACAGAACAACCTTTACCATTACACTTAAAACATGAAACATCAATTTCAGCAGATGGTTCTGTAAATGGGAAATAACTTGGACGCATTCTGATCTCTCTATCTTCACCGAAAATGGTACGTGCGATTAATTGCAAAGTACCCTTTAGATCAGCCATAGTAATATGCTTATCTATAACTAATCCTTCTACTTGATGGAATTGATGAGAATGAGTTGCATCATCAGTATCTCTACGGTAAACCTTACCTGGAGAAATCATTTTAAGTGGTCCCTTGCTAAAGTCATGTTTTTCCATTGTACGAGCTTGGACAGGAGATGTTTGAGTTCTCATTAAAATCTTTTCAGTAATATAGAAAGTATCTTGCATATCACGTGCTGGATGATCTTGAGGTAAGTTAAGCATTTCAAAGTTATAATGATCTTCTTCTACTTCAGGACCATCAACAACTTGGAATCCCATTCCCAAGAATAATTTTTCTATTTGATCAATTATTTGTGTAATAATATGTGTGTTACCTGTAGTTACTGGCACACCTGGTAAAGTTACATCAATTGTTTCTTTTTCCAGCTTTTTAGCCATTTTTATAACTTCAATTTCATCTTTCTTATCAGCCAATGCTTGAGTCAATTCATCTCTGATTGCATTGGCAAACTGTCCCACTTTTGGACGTTCCTCTGCACTCAAATCACGCATTCCACGTAAAACTTCAGTGATTGGACCTTTCTTACCTAACAAACTTACACGAATGTCATTAATTTTCTTTAAGTCTTTTGCTTCTTTTATTTCCGCTAATCCTTGTTCTTTTAGCTCAGCAAGCTTTTCTTTAAGATTCATTGCTATGTTCCTTTCTTTGACTTTTTCAAATAAAAAAGCCCCATCCCTACCAAAAGGGACGAGGCTCGCGGTACCACCCTTGTTTTGTTATACAAAACTGTACAACAACACTCTAATATGCCTTTAACGTAGCATCACCGTTCTATCTTTCAACTTAAATCGTATTCCGATAGCGATTCCGGAAGTGAACTTCAGATAAAAAATATTGAAATTATCTCACCAAAACTAATTTCTCTCTTAAAATATTACTTTATCTTACTCTTTTCCATCTACATCTTTAATATTATGCCTTTTAGTTTAAACTATATTACTGATTTTAGTCAAGGGCTTATCAATGAAATAAAATTAACTATTAGCACAATCTTCGACAGAATACCATTTATCAGACCATTTATGAATATCAGACATGATTTCTTTCAAGTCTTCACCTTGAGGAGTCAATTTATATAAGACACGTGTACTACCTGGTTGTGCCATTCTTTCTACTAAGCCTTCGTCTTCAAGTTCTTTTAGTCTTTCTACCATCACTCTGTCACTACATTTATCAACGCTATCAGCTAAATTTCTGAATCTTTGAGGGCCTTTTTCCAATAAAACTTCAATAATCAAACCGTTCCATTTTCTTCCCAAGATTCCAAAAGTCTTTGTAAATTTAGGACAAAGTGTGTATTTATTTTCAGTATCCACTGGCATAAAGTTCACTCCTTTCAAATATATTTTTGGATCAATACTTTACTAGTCAAATCTAATTTGTTACTAGAAGTAAATAAATCTAACAAAATAACCTTTGCATTATAGCAAAGGCCACTAATACTGCCCTAAGGACATTTTACACTATTTACTTACTTTTTCAAAGTCAAACGCTGTACTATTTTTTCTTCCTCTAAATAGTTTCTCAACTTTTTGTACTAAGTACTCTGAATATTCTGCTGTAGCAGAGTACTTATCTACAATAGTTACAATATAACCTTCTTTATACTTTGGCGGGCACAATGTAGCTCCCCACATGTGTTTAATAATAATATCTTTTTCTAAATCACTTAATTTTGTTAATTTTTCTGCATTTCTAACTGCTATTCTAGGATGAATCCAAGCATGTGTGCCACGATCAAATTTTGTAGTTCTCCAATCATAATAGAACAAATCATGTAATAAACCTGCACGAGCTACAGCTTTAGCATTCCAACCTAATGTCTTAGCAATTCGATAACTTACATAAGAAACAGTTATCACATGCTCTAAACGAGTAGAAAAATGATGTTGGGTATAATTAGCAAGTTTTTGAACTTCTTTAGTTTCCAACAAGCTCCCGACATAACTCATATATTCTTCATCATTACGCCAAATATTATCTTTCATATAGTATCGTTACCTCACTAATTATCTATTCGTACTCTACTACTAGATAATAATACAGATTTTTTATGAAAAATCAATAATTCTTAGCACACCTTAACACTTTTTTATTTATTTCTTCAAAGCAAACATTAATATGCCTGCAGCCACCGCTACATTTAGTGATTCAGCATTAGTTATTGGAATATACAAATTAATTGAAGTCATCTCTAGAATTTCTTTACTTATTCCATTTCCTTCGTTTCCCATAACTAAAGCAAAATCAGTATGTTGTCCGACATTAGTATACTCTCTAGCATGTTCGTTAAGTTCACTTCCAAAAACAGGAACCTTCATATCTTTAAAATGTCTAATCCAACCAGAGAGATTATCATTAATAACTTTAATATGAAATTGACTCCCTTGCATTGCTCTTACGACTTTAGGATTATATAAATCTGCCGACCCTTCTCCTAAGATTACTCCAGAGAAACCAGCAGCATCTGCAGTACGTACCATTGTTCCAATATTTCCTGGATCTTGAACACCATCTAACATTAACCAAGCACCTACGTCCTTTTGAGGATATGTGATTTTTTCTTCTTCAATAGACACAATTCCAAAAATTCCTTGTGGTGTTTGAGTTTCTGAAATACTTTTTGAAACTTCCTCAGAAATCATAATCACCTTAGTTTCATCTGGGATTTCTATTTCATTTAGATGTTCAAATTTAGAAGTTATTAACAATTCTTCAACTTTCTTATTTGCTTTTAGTGCTTCTTTTACTAAATGTAAACCATCAAGAATATACTTATTTTGTTTTTTTCTTCCCTTTTTAGTATTTAATTTCTTCCATTCTTTTACTCTACTATTACTTGTTGATGTTATTTCCAATTATTTACACATCCTCTAATATATTTATCTATTAGATTATAGAATGAATCAATATTGTCGACAAGGTTGTTAAGTTGAAATATTCTAAAAATTATCGTATTATTATCACAATTAATTAATACTAAGGAGTTTTGATGATGCAATTATACAGACTAATTATTGATGGAGCTTTAGTATCTGACGAAAGCGACGAATACATTTATATGATTCATATTTCGTATCCATCATATGCATACTTACCTGATCAAAACATACCTTCGATTCCTGCAAAGTCACCAGCATTACAAACTATTATTAGTCCTGTTCAGTTTAAAATTGAAAATGGTGATTTTTCAGAATTTTTCGTTTACTTAAATATTATTCCTAACAGTTTAATACCTAGACCTCATTTCAAATTAGACCTATTAAAAAATCCGGATAGTTATTCAATCACCAAACATGAAATGAAATTTTATAACAATCCTGATTTCGTTGAGAAGTACGGTCGTCCTCGTTATGATGTCAATCCAATTCCTGTCAATTACGACGTTTCATTGGCAGAAATTTTACCTGAACTAGAACATGACGACTTTTTAGGAAATTATATTAGTATTCGTTGGGAATTAGTTTCTCATAGAAATTAGCTTTTGGCCAGAGAGTATATTCCACCGATAGCTGCAATAAAAATAAGCCCAAGTAACCATATATGTGAAACTAGCCATACGAAAAGTGCAATACAGAATATCCAATAAAATAATTTCCCTGCAACTTTTAAAATCTTCCATGCTATCCATATACCAAATATTAAAAATAGAATTCCCATGTATAAACACCTCTTTGAGAAGATTATATCATTTTATTTTTGACTTTATTGATAATTTTTCTTAAAATTGATAAGTATTGCTTAAATAATAATTTTTTGCTATACTATTCCTGTTGTGGAGAGTTGGCAGAGTGGTAATGCACCGGACTCGAAATCCGGCGAGCCAGTTTATACTGGTGCGCAGGTTCAAATCCTGTACTCTCCTTTTTATGAACAATATTTAAATAATTTTAAAAACACTTATAAACCTTGTCTTAATAACGTTTGTAAGTGTTTTTTTAGTTTTCATATGTTTTAGTACATTTTAAAAAAGTCTGCACGCATTTTGCACACATATTATTTATTTTATAAGATAAAAGAGCCTGCCAATAAGGCAGACCCTACATTCTTTATAAGATATTAGATACTTTCATTACATCATATTATAATACAATGTGTTTGCAGCATTAAATAATTGACTAAAAAGTCTCAAAACTTAAAAATTGTTAGAAACTACGTCACTAACCTCGCTAATTTCTAGCAGTTTTTGGTGCTACTATTTTCTAAAACTCATCTGAAAATCTAGGCTTTTAGCATTTTGAACAATATTTATTATCTCATAAAATCATACGGTGTTATATCATCCATACCTATCATTGCATCAACTTTGTTATTAACAATAATATCCATGGTCAATATACCATCATTATAAATGAACGGTTTATCCTGTTCTTCAACAATGGGATCTTGTTCTTTGTCATTATTTACGGCAACTTCTTCATTATCAGTTTTTTCTACTGGTTTTCCTTCTACTCCGAATTCCATTCTTATACGTTTCAATAATCCAGTCTTTCTATTGAGAGAGATAATCTCTGCACTTTGTCTAAATGAAGAAACATTCCCTAAAAGAACTAATTTTTGCTTAGCTCTAGTTATGCCTGTATATAACAAATTTCTAGCAAACATCCTTTGATATTGTGGCAACATTGCTAATACTACAATTGGAAACTCACTACCTTGGGATTTATGGATGGACATACAATAAGCCAACGTCAAATTAATCCAATCCTTTTTATCAAAAGTCACTTCATTTCCATCGAAGTCTGCTATTATCTGTTCACCCTTTTTATCTTTTTTAGTTTTAGGTATATTTATTCCCACAATCTTTCCAATATCACCATTGAAGACGTTGTTTTCAGGATCATTCACTAAATGAAGAACTCTATCTCCAATTCTAAATACTTGCTCATTGAAAATAACTTCTTTTTGTCGAGGTTTAGCTGGATTCAATAATTCTTGTAAAATAGTATTTAACTTATTAATTCCTGCATTACCACGATACATTGGAGCTAATACTTGAATATCATCTTTACTATTTCCCTTATTCAAGGCAGCTTTTACCACTTGCTCAACCGCAGAAGTTAATTGCCCAGCTTCACATGGAATAAATGCTCTGTCAGATTGTGCTTTAGTGAAGTCTACCGGCAGTTCTCCATTTTTTATTGAATGTGCCAAATTAATTATTGAGGAACCTTCACCTTGTCTATAGATTTTCGTTAATTCTTTTTTAGGTAAGGTATCACTAACTAATAAATCAGAAAATACTTGTCCTGGTTGTACTGATGGAAGTTGATTTCTATCTCCCACAAAAATAACTTGCATATGACTAGGAATACTATTTAACAATAAATCCATGATAAGTGTATCTACCATAGATGTTTCATCGACAATTAACAATGCACCTTCAAGTTCTTGAATATCTTCAGGTAACTTATCATCATGAGCATTTATTCCTAACATTCTATGAATTGTAGAAGCTGGTAATCCCGTCGATTCTGCCATTCTTTTAGCAGCTCGTCCCGTTGGTGCAGCTAACAATATTGGAAATGGATTATCTTTATCGTACTTACCAATATCTAAATCTATGTCGTTTAATAAAGCATATACTGCAACAATTCCATTAATAATTGTTGTCTTACCAGTACCTGGACCACCTGTTAACAGAAAAACTGGTGATTTAATTGCATCTTTTATCGCCCTTTTTTGTTCACTATCATAATCTATTCCCAATTGATCCTCAGCTTTTATTAAGAGTTTATCTAATAACGCATCATTATTTGGTAAATCACTGTTGCCCGATCTCAATAGTCGATATAAATTCTCTGCTATATTCCACTCAGCATTGAAAAAGGTCCTACTGTATACTTTATTATCATCAGACTTAATTTTATCTTCTTCAGCAAGCTTAATTAACTGATCTGCAACTAATTGTGGATCAATTGCTTCATTGCGATTACTTTCAAGAAGCTTTAAGGTTTCAGTTACTAAGGGTTTTAACTCAACATAAGTATCTCCTGTAGCATAAGTCAGATCATATAATGATTGAAAAATAGCTCCACGAATTCTACCAGGGGAATCACTAGCAAAGCCAAATTGTTGTGCTATTTGATCTGCTTTAGTAAAACTAATTCCGTCAATATCTACGGATAACCTGTATGGATCTTCATGGATTATTTCCAAGGTACTATTTGTATAGTTATTATAAATCCTTCCAGCCATTGTACTAGTAAAACCTAAACTATTAAGTTCAATTATGATTTTATCAATTCCATAATTTTCCTTTAAAACTTTTTTTATACTATCCTTTTGCTTTTCAGATAATCCAAGTTCTTCTAATTTATCCATATCATTGTTTAAAACGTCAATAGCATCTATACCTAATTTTTTTACTATTTTTTCAGCTGTCTTTTTACCTATACCAACAAACTCATCACTCGAAAGATATGCAATTACACCATCTTTTGTAGAAGGTAATTCTATTTGGTAACTTTCAGCTTGGAATTGTTTTCCATAACGTTGATGCTCTACAACATTTCCCTCAAATCGATATAAAGAATCTGTTTGGATATTAGCAAAACTTCCAGTAACGGTTATTTTCTGATCATCCCAGTCGAAATTAGTTTCTTTAATCAAGATTTGTAAAACTTTATAAAAACTATCAGAAGCCTCGAAATAGACAGCATTTACTGTTCCTATAAGATACTTACCATTACTTTCTTGGTCAAAAAGATCTAATTCCTCACTCATCAGATTTTCCTTTCTTTTGCGTCATTAAGAAACGTTGAACATCTGCCAAACGTTGTTGCATTTTTTTGTAATATTCATCATCCAAATTCTTAACTCGATTAAAATACTTATCTGCTTCTCCTGACAAACTAAGTTCTATTACTCCTAATTGAAACAATACTTCTACACTATCTTTGTCATATTCTAAAGCCTTTAAATAGTATTTTCTTGCATTAATCAAATCACCTGTAGCCATAAAACATGATGCTAATAAAGAAATCGCATCTACATTATGTTTTGTATTTTCAGAAACTGTTAATGCATACATCATAGCTTGAGGATAATTTTCTTGAGCGTAATATGCCTGTGCCATCATTAACATTGAATCTTGTTTTAACTTTTCAGATTGAACTTTCTTAAACTCCACTATAGCTTTATCATACATCGAATTAGTATAATATACATTTCCCAATCCATAATGCATAAGTGATAATTTTTCTTTGCTATTAACAAATATATTCAATGCTTTCTTAAATAGTTCTTCTGCTTGTTCAGAAGAATGAGCATCATTAAGAGCTACTCCTAAATTATAATACGCTTGCGCATCATAAGGATTATTATCTATTTTCTGTATAAGATCTTTAATTAATTCTTCAGCCTTATTTTTAATGTTTTTATCCACTATTTCACCACCACTTTATACTACATCAGTTGCATCTAAATCTCTCTTTAGATAATCAGTTTTATTCCACACTATGCATTTAAATTTTTGGTTGTCATCTATAGTTTGTAAAATCGTTGTACTTGTATTAGCCAATCCACCCTTTGCACGAATCTTTTCTAACGGTATTCCCTGGAGATAACGAATTTCAGCACATAAAGCAGCACCATGACTAACAATTAAAATATCGTCATTAGGATATCTTTTAACTATATCTCTAATTTTCGGAGTCATTCTTGCAAATAATTCAGGAAACGATTCTCCTTCTATTGCTGCTGGATCATATTTATCAGGATGATTTCTAAAAGCATCTAATTCAGCTGGATATTTTTCTGCCACTTCAGTAAATTTCATCCCCTCCATCTTACCTAAATTAAACTCAGAAAATGCAGCGTCTGCTTCTAAACGTACGTTATAAGGTAGGTTTTCTTTTATTTTTTGAGCAGTTACTAATGCTCTTTTTATTGGACTAGAGTATATTTTTGCAAAACGATATATTTTTAAATACTCTGACAATTGCTTTATTTCTTCTAAACTTTGAGGTAATAATGGCGAATCTCCATGTGCCCCTTGGTATCTACCTTCTAAATTCCATTCTGTTTTTCCATGGCGTACAAAAAAAAGTCTTGTCATACTAACCTCACCTTTATTTTTAATAATTAAAATAACTTCAAAATAATAATAAAAACTAATTCAAGTTTACTCGTATTCTCCATAATCTACAAGTAAGTTATTGATTTTAATATATAAAAAAACAGTTGAAGCAAATCCAACTGTTCTGTAGTTAACTATCTACACTATTTCCTTTCGGGTATACAAAATTCCTCCTAATAACATCGCCAATATCCCTATACCAGTTAAAATAGCAAATGACATCAAATCAAATTTTTCCATTGGCATTTTAGCAAGTACGTTGAATAACGAAGTATGCGTCATCCACTTAGGTAAATCAAGCAGTACCGCAAAGTATGTTACACAAAAACTATACCCTAATAATCCATAAACTAACCAACCAACAAATATAGGCAAACTCAAGCTTAGTAACATTAGTCCAACAAATAAACAAACTAATGGCCATTGATTTAACGATGCTTTAATACAAGTTGTAATAAATTTTCCATTATTAGCCTGCATTGATGAAGTAGCTGCTATCCCTAAACAAAATCCATTCATTAGTATAGCTAAAGTCCCAAAAAATAAAGATAAAATCAAACTAGAATAGTAAACTTTCAACCTACTTACTCGCTGCACTAAAAGATAACCTAACCGTTCTTTATTTGTCTCAAACTGCACTTTATGAACAACTACTAGTGGCATCACTAAACCAATTGCTGTCGCTACCACCATAATTAAAGAAGTAAATGAATTAATCGATGTTGTAGAACTATTAGCAAACATTTGACTAATTAATTTATTACTGCTGACAAATGTATCAATATCTCCATAAATTGAACCATACATTAATGCAATTACACCATCAGCTAGTAACCAAGAAATAATAGTAGATCTATTTAAGTAAAAGAAAAATCCTAGTGGTGTAGCTAGCCATTTACTAGCTTTAGTTTTACCCTTTTTTGGAGCAATTGTACTAGATCCTAAATCTCGTGAACTTTCAAGCACCAAACCAATACTAAATACAACTAAAATTAATAAGAATAATCCTATCAAATAATACCAATCATTTTGATAAAAAGGATGACCTAAATAAGTCCAAGCTAGTGGATTAAACTTAGATAATGTCAAATTACTAACATCAGTACCTGCTCTAAGTACATATAATATTCCCACTATACTAAAGAAAATTCCACGTGTTTGTGAGCTTGTAGCAAAGATTTGAGCACAAAGATAAGCTATTGATGCACCTAACAAACTAGCTAATCCTAATGAACATGCAAAATACAAACTACCTTTAAGATCTATAGAACTAACATTGTAAGATACTAAAATTCCACTAACTAAAATAATTGTTAAAACTGTATGTAAAAGTACCAATAAATTTGTTGCCATACTAGAGGCTTGCGAACCAATATGCAACGAATTCAATATTTCTAATTTCCCGTTTTCTTCCATATACTCAAGCGATGGTTAACGGCTTTTCCCAACCTGAAATATATCAACAAGCCCTCCCTTTTACTAAAGAATGGACTGAAGTACTGTTAAAAGGCATCGCTCCAAATCCTAATATAATTATGAAAGATAAATAAAAATTACCCAGGCTTTAAAAATCTGAGTAATTTTTATTTATATTAATTTATATTTTTCTCTGACATTTTTCTTAGATAGCTCCATATCTGACTTCTATATCTTCTAAGTAAAAATAATAATACGAGATAAGTTACTAAGCATAACCCTATCCAAAATGGATTTTGTGAAATAAATGCCGCAAATACCACTGCATTTAATGGTCTGGCCATTAGATTAAAACTTGTAATCAAAACTACACCAGTTGGAATTGTAGCACCATAATTTGATACTGCTTCTGTATAAACTGAACCTAACCAACTTGATGCATATAATCCTAAACTAAACCAAATAATTCCATTTGCAATTATTTTTAAGATATTACCTCTAGTTATTGCAACTATTGACTCAACCATGAAAGGTAAAGCTATTAAATCTACTACTGGTAATGTCCTATTACCTGGTAATACAAATGCTAGTAGTACCATAATTGGAATCAATATCATCCCAGATATTATAGTAGCTGGTTCTCCATAACCTACGCCATCATCAATACCTAAGAACCATCTCTTAGGGTGTGTTTTCTCTTTCATTTCCTCTTTTTGTCTACTATCAATCGCATCAGCCAAAGGAATAAATGCTTTAGCGAAAACGTCTGTAATTAATGGAAAGATTGTCATAACGGCAGCAAGTTGAATTGCAAACTTTAATATCTCTCCCCAAGCATCTATATCCGTTAAATTGTTTAAATTACCTAAAATTCCTATAATTATTCCTAATATTACCCCTAAACTCGTTGGCTCCCCAAACACTCCTAATCTATCCTTGAAAACTTTCGGAGTTAACTTCACCTTATTAAATCCCAACAAGTTCCATAAAGGATCCAGCAAAATTGCAGGAATAGTCTGTTCTATGTTATGCAATGAAGCTACTGTTGCATTCTTTATTTCAAAATATTCCGACCATCTATCAGCTTGAATTTCTGCAATTACCAAAGTATACAGTAACATGAAAAAAGATAGGCTTAATGATAACCAAAAATTGTGAGTTACATAGTAAGCTAAAGTTCCCCAAATCATAAATCCAAAATTATTCCATAAATTAGATGCCATAAAAACCTTAGTGATACCCAACGCAAAAATAATTAATTCAAAAATTAAGCCAAATACAAAGAAAGTTATTCCTACAGATGAGCCAAAACTCGCTAAAGAGCCAGCTTGCCATCCTATATCGACCACTGGTAACTTAATTCCAGTATTATTGACCATTTGCCTTACAATCTTGGTTACAATTGGTGTGAATTCAGCAATAACCCAGTTGAACCCTGTTAAGCCAACACCTGCATAAAAAGCACTCATTATAGATTTGGAAAATTTAACATGTAAAAATAGAGCAATAATGAAAATTATTATTGGTACTATGATGCTGGCACCAAAAATAGTGAAAAAATTATTCAATGTTTCTAACATTTGCTTTTGTCATCCTCTTTTTATTAAATAAATTACCGTAACCGAATTCTTTTATATTATATATGATATTAATACAATAAAAAAGCCATTAGACTTATCATCTAATAGCTTAATAAATTAATCGAAATTTAAATTTTTAAATTTCTTGATCCTATCAATGGCTCTCTCCGAAATTTTCAAATTACGTTCTTGTTTATTTCTAATTCTCTCTTGTAATTTTGGTACAATTCCAAAGTTTGCATTAATAGGTTGGAAATTCTTCACAGAGGCATGTGTAATATAGTGAGCCATTGCTCCCATCATCGTTTCTTCAGGAAAAATAACTGGATCTTTTCCTTGAGCAATTCTAGCAGCATTCAAGCCTGCATATAATCCACTAGCAGCACTTTCAACATAACCTTCTACACCTGTCATTTGACCAGCGAAGAACAAATCTGGGCGTTTCTTTGTTTGATATGTTGCTTGCATAACTTTTGGAGAACATAAGAATGTGTTGCGATGCATTACACCATATCTTACAAAACGTGCATTTTCTAAACCTGGAATCATAGAAAATACCCTCTTTTGTTCGCCCCATTTCAAATGAGTTTGGAAACCAACAATATTGTATAGATCTCCAGCAGCGTTATCTTGACGCAATTGAACTACTGCAAAAGGTTCTTTTCCTGTTCGTGGATCCTCTAATCCAACTGGCTTTAAAGGACCATACAACATCGTTTGTGCACCACGAGAAGCAATTTCTTCAATTGGCATACATCCTTCAAAGAATTTATCGTCTTCGAAGTCATGTAATTCTGCTGTTTCTGCTTTAATTAACTCATTGTAAAAATTATAAAATTCATCCTTAGTCATAGGTGCATTTAGATAAGCAGCTTCGCCCTTATCATAACGAGACTTCAAATAAACTTTATCCATATCTAAAGAAGATTTTTCTAAAATAGGAGCAGCAGCATCGAAGAAGAACAATCCATCGCTACCAGTAAATTTAGTAATATCCTTAGCTAAAGCATCAGATGTAAGTGGACCTGTAGCAATTACAGTTAATCCCTCTGGTATCTCATCAATTTCTTCATTTATAATCTCAACATTTGGATGATTGTGTAACTTTTCTGTTACTTCTTTCGAAAAAGTTTCACGGTCAACAGCAAGCGCACCACCAGCTGGTACAGAATGCTTATCTGCAGACTCCATAATAATAGAATTGAAAGTTCGCATTTCTTCTTTAAGCAAACCAGCAGCATTGGTTAAACGATTTGCTCTTAAAGAATTGGTACATACTAATTCTGCGAAATTTTCAGTATGATGTGCTGGAGTTAATTTTTGTGGTCTCATTTCATATAATCTTACCTTAACTCCTTGATTTGCAATTTGCCATGCAGCTTCACTTCCTGCAAGGCCAGCACCGATAACATTTACACTTGCTGTCATATTTTCATCTCCTTAATGCTTTTTAATTATTTTGAATTGCTTCTTCATAATCACAATTACTACATTTAACTTGCATGCCCTTCTTAGTTTTCTTTTCTACTAAGTAATGACTGCATTTTGGACAATCACGTCCAATTGGTTTATCCCAAGAAACAAAGTCACAATCTGGGTACAATGAGCAACCATAGAAGACTCTATTTTTCTTAGATTTGCGTTCGATAATTTGACCTTTATGGCATTTAGGACAAACTACGCCTATTTCCTTAACTATCGCCTTAGTATTTCGACAATCTGGGAAACGACTGCAGGCATAGAATTTACCATAACGACCTAGTTTAATGACCATTGGAGCACCACAAATTTCACAATCAATTCCTGCTGGCTCATCTTTGATCTTAATCTTATCCATCTTTACTTGAGCATTGTCAACTTCCTTAGAAAAAGGTTGGTAGAATTCGTCTATAATTCTAACCCATTCTTCTTTTCCTTCTTCAACATCATCTAATTGATCTTCCAAATGAGCTGTAAAATCAACATTTAAAATATCAGGGAAACATTCTTCAATCATGGAATTAACAATTTCGCCTAGTTCAGTTGGTTCAAACTTACGTGAAACTAACTTCACGTAATAACGCTTTTGAATTGTACTTAAAGTAGGTGCATAAGTAGATGGTCGACCTACACCATTTTCTTCTAAAGTACGAATTAAAGTAGCTTCAGAATAGCGAGCTGGTGGTAAAGTAAAATGTTGATTTGGTTGATTTTGAACCATGTCAACCTCATCGCCAACCTTCAATTCTGGCAATAAGTTATCTTTACTTGTTGCTGCTTTATATACCTTAATAAATCCAGGGAATTTCATCTTAGAACCATTTGCACGATATTGAACTCCATTTTGTTCTATATCTACACGCATAGTATCAAAAACGGCTGGTGTCATCTGACTTGCTACGAATCTTGACCAAATCAATGTATATAGTTTTAATTGATCCTTATCTAAATACTTAGCCATCTTTTCAGGTGTACGTTCAACTGATGATGGTCGAATAGCTTCGTGAGCATCCTGTGCATTTTCAGATAATTTACCCTGACGTGGTTTAGAAGCAGCATATTCTTCACCATAATTTTCATGTAAAAAGACAGCTGCTTCATGCTTAGCAACACTCGAAATTCGAGTAGAGTCAGTACGCATGTAAGTAATTAAACCTACAGCTCCACCTCGTCCAATATTAATACCTTCATATAATTGTTGTGCAACCATCATTGTTTTTTGAGTTTTAAACTTCAAATTATTGTTAGCAGTTTGTTGCATTGTTGAAGTTGTAAATGGTAATGGTGGCATTCTTTTACGTTCTTTTTGTTCAATATTAATAACGTTGAAAGGTTTATCTTTATCAATCTTTTCAATGACTTCTTTAACATCTTTCTCGTTAGATAATTTTTTCTTCTTATTATCTACACCCCAGAAGTCAGCTTCAAATTTAGTTCTACCTTTTTTAAACTTAGCATCAATAGTCCAATATTCTTCAGGTTTAAAGTCTCGAATCTCTTTTTCACGTTGGATAATTAAATTCAATGCTATTGATTGTACACGTCCAGCAGAAAGGCCCTTCTTTATCTTTGACCACAACAATGGTGAAATTGAGTAACCAACAAGCCTATCTAACACACGTCTAGCCTGTTGTGCATCTACCAAATTCATATCAATTGAACGTGGTGATTTAAATGCATTCTTTACAGCATCTTTGGTTATTTCATTAAACACAACGCGATTTTTATCTTCCGGGTTCAATCCTAAAAGATATGATAAATGCCAAGCAATAGCTTCTCCTTCACGGTCCGGATCGGCTGCTAGATAAACATGACTAGCTTTTTTTGCTTCTTTTCTAAGTTCTTTTATAACATCACCTTTACCACGAATAGAGATATAATGTGGTTCATATCCATTCTCAACATCAATCCCCATCTTACTCTTAGGTAAATCTCGAATATGACCTAAACTGGCCATAACCTTATAGTTTGATCCTAAATACTTTTCAATTGTTTTCGCTTTGGAGGGCGATTCTACTATTACTAAATTTTTCTTTCGTGTTCTTTTCGTTGTCTTTTTCTTTGGTTTCTGAGTAGTAGGCATTAACCCAGCTCCTTTGTCATTAATTAACTTATTCAAAATTTTTTAATCAAGATAACTTTAACATTACTAAGCTAAAATGTCATCTTTAAAATTAAGCCTATACTTTCTCTGCTTAAAAATTCAAATATTATCCTATACTAGATATTCAAATTATGCAAGCGGAATTATTTCAGAAACCATATCTTAGCTATATTTTAAATTCCTCTAAAATATCTTCTGCCCTTAAAATTGGTTTAGCTCCTTCCAAAATTAACTCATTACATCCTTCTGATAATATTGAATTAATATTTCCCGGAACTGCTAAAATATTCCGATTTTCTTGTAGTGCCATATTAGCAGTTATTAAGCTACCACTTTGTCTCCTAGCTTCAACAACTAGTAATGATTGACATAAACCTGAAATTATCCTATTTCGAGCTGGAAAATGAAAACGTAAGGGCTTTTGCCCCAATGCATATTCACTTAAAACTATCCCTTCTTTTTCCATATTGGCTTGTAACTCAAAATTTTCACGTGGATATGTCCTGTCTAGTCCCGTTCCAATGACACCTATCGTTTTTCCTTTCTCTGATAATGTTATCTTATGTGCCAAACTATCTATTCCCTTCGCTAAACCGCTAACTGTTGCAATACCTTCATCTAAAATATCTGGTAGCAATTTCTTTAATACTTCTTTCGCATATGGCGAATGCTTTCTTGCCCCAACAATCGCTAACGTAGGAGCATTTAAAAGTGAAAAATTTCCATTATAAAAAAATACTAATGGTGGATTGTATATTTCTTTTAATAAAACGGGATAATCTTCATCAAAAATTGTACATATTCCACCATAATTTTTATTTTCTTCTACTTCTTTAGTTAAACCATCACTAAGAAAATAAGCCATATACTTTCCAATTTTCTTTTCACTAAGTTTCAATAACTTGATAAATTCTTCTTCTGTAGGTAATTTTTGTATTTCGTTCATAAAATATGCAACGTTTTTTACCGAACCACCATAGTATTGACTACAAATATGTGCTCTTATTAAAAAATCTCTTAATTCCATAAAAAAACCTCATTTCTACTGCAATCTATCTAATAAGATACGTAGAAATAAGGTTTTCTTTGTATTATTTTAATAAGATTTTTTTGACTGGTTCAAAACTTTGTCTGTGAATTGGAGTAACTCCTTTATTTTCAAGGCCTTCCAAATGTTGCTTAGTTCCATAACCATCATTTTTTTCAAAACCATATCCTGGATAAATACGTGCGTAAAATTGCATCAAATGATCTCTGGTAACTTTAGCAACAATGCTTGCGGCAGCAACAGATGCACTTTTAGCATCGCCCTTTATTAACCGTAATTGGGGAATCTTTGTATCAATTGTCATTGCATCAACAATTATCTTTTGTGGTGTAATGTTTAAACTTTCTATCGCTTGTTTCATTGCTAAACGTGTAGCTTCATAGATATTTACTTCATCAATTAAATTATTATCAGATAAGCCTACACTTACAGCAACTGCCTTTTCTAATATTTTTTTATATAATTCTTCTCGCTTTTTTTCACTTAATTGCTTTGAATCGTTAACTTCAAAAACATCAAAATCATGTGGCAAAATAACCGCTGCAGTTACAACGGGACCTGCCAACGGACCTCGACCAACTTCATCCACACCAGCGATATATTCGATACCCTTATCCCATAAATCACGCTCAATTTTCAATCTATTTTGAAATTCTAATTTTTCATTTTCAATTTTCTTTAATCTTTTTTCATAAGATTTAATTGCTAATTGCACACCTTTACGCTCATCTAACTTCAATTCTGCTAATTGCTCACTTGAGATTTCTTCAGTTAGCATCTTTTTTATTTGAGCTATTGTTAACTTTTCCATTTACTTCCTCTAATTTTCTGGACTAGCATCTACTAGCGGCTTGTCCAAAGTATATCTGCCCAATTTACCTTTACGAATTTCAAAAATTAATCTTTCACTAGCTCTATCATAGTCTTCTTTAAATCCCATGTTTCTTGTAATAGCTAATAAAGTCTCAACAGTTGTATCTTCTAATTCTGATTGTGTTAATCTATATCTTTGAGCAAGTGCATCTGGATTTGTATGGATAAAATGTTCTACCGCATATAAAGCAACATCATCTTTTGCATATAATGTATCTTTTATTGCACCAGTTAATGCTAATTTTTTCCCTACTAAAGGATCCTCAAATTTAGGCCATAATATTCCTGGTGTATCTAATAATTGCAAATCTTTTCCAGCTTTAAGCCATTGTTGAGCCTTAGTAACTCCTGGACGATTACCAGTTTGTGCAACATTCTTTTTTACTAGGTGATTTAATAAAGTTGACTTGCCAACATTAGGAATTCCAATACACATCGCGCGTAATTTTTGGTTTTGAATTCCCTTTTCTTTTCTGCTTTGAAGCTTATCTGCAAGAATTTCCTTAATCTTCTTTTCAATTATCTTCAAATTACCACTGTTACTATTAACAGCTATTGCAGGTTGTCCCATACTTTCATAATAGTTAATCCATCTTTTTGTTTCAGCAGGATCAGCTAAATCCATTTTAGTTAATACAATAATACTAGGTTTATCTTGTAAAACTTCAGCTAATTGTGGATTACGCGATGATTCTGGTAGTCGTGCATCTACCAATTCAAGTACGATATCTACAGATTTTAAGTTTTCTTTTACCTGACGTAAAGCTTTCGCCATATGTCCAGGAAACCATTGTATAATCGCCATTATATATCATGTCCTTTCATTAAAATACTAGTCTAATTCATATTAACATACTTTTTCTCTAACTCATAAATTCTTCATACTTGGTCCAAGCATTGTCAAAAATCACCATACTTGGTAAATATGTTCCATTCAATTCTAAATATTGCGATAATGAATCATAGTCATCTGCTTGTTTTGGAAAGCTTTGATCATAAAATGCATTATTAGCAAATTGTGCAATTTCATCTGTACTATCTGGATTTCTTTCAGTCATTAGGAATTGATAAAAACTTTGTCTCTTACTCATAAAAACACCTCTCATTTCAATGGAACTTTTACATTAAATTTAAATTCATCATTTACTAAATCTAACTTAGTACCCTTAACTAAAACATCTTGTTTCTTAGTTAATTGATTTAAATCCAAAGTTATAGTTTTTGCTTTTGGATCAATAATTGCCACTTTCCCTAGGTCGTAATTATTTTTCACATATTTCAATATAAATCCAGCTGGAGCGTTTAATGAACCAATGGCCACTGATTTAACTTTTAATAAAATATTCCCATTCTTATCTAAGGTAGGTTTTGTATATAATGTAAATGACACATTTTTCCCTAAAATCTTAGTTGTTCCCATCATAATTGCAGATTTATCTACCAAAAAACGATATTTAATCTTACCTTTTTTCTGATTTTTCCGTAGATAATAATTGATTGTCGCATTAGCTTGTTTCTTATCCAATGTAACATCAACACTTGTATACTTTTGCTTAGAATTCTTATCTGAAACTTTAGCTATATTAGTTTGCTCTTTTGTTTGTGAAGTTATTTTTGTTGCGAGATAACAACCACTTATAAATAAAATTCCCACTAATACAAAAAAAGCCCATTTCCAATAATTTACCTTTTTCTCTTCCATTCTATTATTTCACCAACCATGTATTTTTATGTCTATTCATTTCATCAAATAACTTATTTGTCATATACTTATATCCTTTTAAATTAGGATGAAAATGATCATCTTCAGATAAATAGTCATTCTTTTCTTTTGTATTTGATAAAATATTTTCTAATTGTTTACCTGATTTTTTATCTAAATCTGTTTCTGATTTTTTCACCAAATCTTCTTTAGGTAAATTTACATATTGCCCCATTGAAAGTTGTCTATTTATATCAATAAAATATACTTTGTTTTCTTCCAATGTAACTTGTCTAGCAATTTTGTTCCATTTATTAGTATAATCTTGCATCTGCGTAATATTAGGAAAATATACGTAAAATGGATTATATACACTAAACAAAAATATTGGTGCTTTCTTGTTTAAACTTCTAACTTTCCCTATTAAATTCTGTAAATTACTTTGATAATTCTTTGCTGATTTTTCTACAACTGGTTGCATCTTATCATCTGCCATTGAAGAAAAATTTTTCTCCATAACCTGCATTAGATCATTACCACCAACTGTCATTGTAATCACATCAGCGTTTTTGATGTCTTTTTGGATATTCTTCTTCGTTAAAAGTCTTGCTAATATTTGATCACTTCTATCTCCGGTTTTGCCATAATTTTTGGTAACTACTTTTATAGATTCTTTCTTTTCTATTTTTTCTTTAATAAGATGTACATATCCACCCTTATTAGTTTGATCTCCAACTCCGTACGTTAAAGAATCTCCCAATCCTACAAGTTTAATTTTAGAAACTTTTACAGCCTTAACATTTTTTCTAGTCCTCTTTAGCTGAACTTCATTACTTTTGCTTATATTTTTCTTACTATTAATAGTAGTTAAAGTAATAGCTCCGATTAAAATTGCAACCAATGACCACAACAATACTATTTTTTTATAATTCATTTTGATTACCTCTAGAAACTAAAATATCTATGTTACAATAAAAGATACATACATCGTAAATTATAACAAAATTTTATAGGTGATACTAATGCAAAATTTTAATAATAAACATCCCTTAATTACTATAATTAGTAGCTCTATTCTTTTAGGATTATCCTTAATTTCTTCAATGTTATTACTAATCATCACTCTAATTAAGTTCTCTCGAACTACTAATTATGCGATGATTACATCTTTAGCTCTCATATTAGCTACACTTTTTATTTACTCATCATTTGAAATTGTTAGTATATCTCTTAAATTAACCGGGGCTGCCAAAGTTATGGATATAATTTCATCATGCTTACTCTATTTATATACAACTACTATTTACATAGCTGTATTTATTGGATTCCACCTATCTGTTCTTGGTTGGATTGGGTTTGGATTAAGCTTAGCTCTACTAGTATTTAATGTTCTATTTACTTGTTTATGTTATCATCAACAAAAAATACTTTTTTCAGTTACTAATATATTATTTTTTATATATAGTTTACTTTCTTTACTTAATCTGAGAATTAGTACTTTATCAGCTATACTATCCATAATAGTTCTAATCTCATTTAATGTGATTATTATTATACGCCAATTTGAATATACCAAACTTTTAGAAACAATCTTATTTACTTTTGCTACTACTTCATGGTTAATAACACTATTAATTTTTTAAACAAAAAGCGCCAACAAGATGTATATCTTTTATTGATATATTATCTTATTGACGCCTATTTTTTTACTTAATTCAATATTTTTTAAGGTAATTTGTGTCCTGCTGCAAGATATAAATCATACCATTCTTGTCGTGTTAGACGAATATCAGCACCAGCAATACTTTCTTCTAAATGTTGTGGATTCATTGAACCTAAAATAACTTGAACATTATGTGGCAATCTAGTAATCCAAGCTGTCGCAATCGCATTTTTAGTAACCCCATACTTCTTAGCAATTTCATCCATCATTGCATTTAATTCTGGGAACTTAGGATTATCAATAAATACACCTTCAAACATTCCATATTGATATGGGGACCATGCTTGCAGAGTAATATTATTTTTTCTAGAATATTCAAGCATTCCACTTTCTCTATCAACAGCTTCATCTTCAAGTCTATTTACAAAAATTCCACTATCAATTAAAGGTGTATGCTTCAAACTTAATTGAACTTGATTGATGATTAATTTTTGTCCAACAGCTTGTTGTAACACATCTATTTGACTAGCGTTAAAATTAGATACACCAAAATTTCTAACTTTTCCGTTTCTCAATAAAGTATTAAATACTTCCGCTACTTCATCTGGTTCCATTAATGGATCAGGACGATGTAACAAGAATGTATCCAAATAATCTACACCAATTCTTTCTAAAATTCCATCTACAGCTTGTAATAAATGTTCTTTAGAAAAATCATATCTTTGTCCAAATACCAATCCATTAGCAGTTGTTCGTGCATGATCTAATACAATTCCAGCTTTAGATTGAATATAGACTTTATCACGTGGTATACCTGCATTTTTTAAAGCTTTACCAAAAACTAATTCTGATTCACCATCTGTATATATATCAGCAGAATCAAAGAAATTTACTCCTTGGTCATAGACAGTTTTTAGAACAGTTGTAGCATCTTCTATACTCTTCTTACCCATACGCATAATTCCAAGTGCAACTTGGGAAGCAGTAATTTCACCATTACCTAAAGCAATTTGTCTCATTTATTACCCCTCACTTTCAGTTTGTTGTTCATCAGGATGAGCACGATAATACTCATATTCGCAATCCCCATTAAAAATAGATTCTGTTCCAGCTGCAACAGCTTGTTCATAATACCATTGTTTGTGTGTTAACTTTGTCAATTCTTTTTCAAGATTACGAATATTTTGTTCTAAAGTAAGTCTTTGATTTCTAATGAGATTTAATCTTGCTAGAAGACTGGAATCTCCTTCTTGTTTCCAACTTACATATGCTGCAATATCCTTTAAAGACATTCCTGTTTTCTTTAAACATTCAACATCTTCAATGCAGTTAATTTCCTCTTGAGAAAAAAGTCGTAGTCCACCTGGAGAACGTTTTAAATTAGGAAATAATCCAATTTCTTCATAAAAACGAATAGTTGATTTACTAAGATCAAACATCTCAGCAATTTCA
Source organism: Ligilactobacillus sp. UO.C109 (assembly GCF_026847815.1). NCBI lineage: Bacteria > Bacillati > Bacillota > Bacilli > Lactobacillales > Lactobacillaceae > Ligilactobacillus > Ligilactobacillus sp. UO.C109. The sequence goes on from NZ_JAPSFH010000027.1 coordinate 439,020, forward strand.
CCGATTCGATATATTTTTTCTTCCGTTTTTATATTAAAAATCCACTTGATCTGGAACTTTGCATTGTCCACCAAGATTACGAAGTGAACCAATAACATCCATTTCATCATCTGTTAATTCAAAATCAAAAATATGTGTGTTTTCTTCAATTCTATTCTTATGAACAGATTTTGGTAATGGCAATATTCCTTGTTGAATTCCCCAACGTAAGCATACTTGTGCAGTTGTATGATCGTATTTTTTAGCAATTCTTTGTAAAACTTCATTACTTAAAGCTGCTGCTTCACCCAATGGAGCCCAAGCTTCAACTAAAATATCATGTCTTTGGCAATAACGAATTGCTTCTGTTTGTGGCCAACCAGGATGAACTTCAATTTGGTTAACCATTGGCTTAATTTCTGCATTTTCTAATAAATATTCCAAATGATTTGGCATGAAATTAGATACACCAATTGCTCTGATTTTACCTTCTTTGTAGAGGTCTTCAAAAGTACGCCATGTATCTAAATTAATTTTATTAGCTTCATCCCCAAATTGCTTTTCATTAGCTGGCCAATGAATTAGGAATAAATCTAAATAATCTGTCTCAAGATTTTCTAAAGTCTTATTAAAGGAAGCAATTGCTTTGTCGTATCCACGTTCAGTATTCCATAACTTACTAGTAATAAATACTTCTTCACGCTTCAACCCACTATCTTTAACAGCCTTACCTACACCACTTTCATTGCCATATAATGCAGCTGTGTCAATGTGGCGATAACCGATTGATAATGCTTCTGATACTACTTTGTATGTATCTTCAGGTGGAGTTTGGTAAGTACCATAGCCTAGTCCTGGAATTTCAACACATTCGCTAGAACTAATGGCGATGTTAAACTTGATAATTTTTGCATATTTAGCACATCCTTCTCTTAAAAATTTAGAGTTTTTAATATCAACCCTATATGAACTTACATATCTATAATAAAACTTCAAGTTAACTTGAAGTCAACATTTAAGCCTTAAAAATGTAAAAAAGATGAGTACTACAAAATTGTCTTACTCATCTTTCATTATTTTTATTAGAAATTATTTTCTTTCATATTCCAAAAATATATAAGGGTACTTGTTTTTTTCATCTACCTTACCGATTTTTTTTGAAATAAGTTTAAATTCATCATAATTAATAGCAGGCATGACCGTATCGCCATTAAACTCACTTAGTATTTCAGTCTTATATAATTTATCTACTTTATTAAGAAGTAAGTTAAATAACATCGCTCCACCAATAACACTAACTTCTTGAAGTTGATTTTTATCTAACCAAGAAGTTAATTCATCAATAGAATTCATAATTTCTACTTGGGGATTATCTTTATACTTTTCTTTTAAGTTAGTATCATGGGTTAATACTATATGTTGACGTCCTGGCAATAGACCAGGAAAACTATCGAAAGTTTTCTTTCCCATTACCATTGGATGTCCCATTGTTACTTCTTTAAAATGTGCCAAATCAGCTGGAAGTCTCCAAGGTAAATGTCCCTTATATCCTATTTGATGTTTTTGATCTTCTGCCCATACAAATGAAATCATAATGCACACCTCACAGACTAAACAGCAACTGGCGCTTTAATCGCCGAATGTGAACGATAATTCTTTACTTTAATATCTTTCATTTCAAAATCCATAATATTTTTCTTTTCTGGATTTAACCACAATTTTGGTGCATCATAAGGGCTTCTTTCCAACTGTTCATTAACCTGATCTAAATGATTTAAATAAATATGTGCGTCACCAAGAGTATGCACAAATTCTCCTACTTCAAGTCCAGTTTCTCTAGCAATCATATGTGTCAACAATGCATAACTTGCTATATTAAAAGGTACACCTAAAAATACATCTGCAGAACGTTGATATAATTGACAACTTAGTTTCCCATCATTTACATAAAATTGGAACAATGTATGACAAGGTGGTAAAGCACTTAATGGGATATCTTCTGGATTCCATGCTGTTACAATCATGCGACGTGAGTCTGGATTATTTTTAATAGTCTCAATAACATCTTTTATTTGATCTATAGTTTCACCATTTCTTGTTTGCCAATGACGCCATTGTGCACCGTATACATCTCCCAAATTGCCAAATTTATTAGCAAATTCTTGATCTTCAACAATTTTCTGACAGAACTTTTTCTTTTCATCTTGATAAACCTTATTAAAGTTATCATCCTCTTGGGCTCTTAAACCAAAATTAGTCATATCTGGTCCATGATATTCATCACTTTGAACCCAATTCTTAAATGCCCATTCATCCCAAATATGATTATTATGTTCCAATAAGAATCTAATGTTAGTATCTCCTCTTAAAAACCATAACAATTCACTCTTTATTAAGCCGAATGGAACTTTTTTAGTCGTTAATAATGGGAAACCTTCTGCTAAATTAAATCTCATTTGATAACCAAAGAGACTCTTTGTCCCTGTTCCAGTTCTATCGCTCTTTTCATGACCTTTTTCTAAAATATCACGAATTAACTGTAAATACGGTTCTTCTACTATAGACATCGGTGTTCTCCTTCCTATTAATCAACATACTGACTAAGTTCGTCCCAACGTTGAACTTTTTCCATAATGTCTTCATCTAATTCATCAATTTGTTGCTGTAAACTTGCTAATTTAGTATAATCAGCTCCATCAACATGTTGCATCTCTTCTTCTAAACTTGTTTTATCATTTTCAAGCTTGTCGATTTCTGATTCTAATTTTTCATATTCCATCTTTTCAGCGTAAGTTAACTTAGTTTTCTTCTTAACTTTGTCTTCTGCACTATCTGTCTTTTCTATTTTTGTTGCAGATACTTGTTTTTTAGTCTTAACTGCCTCATTCTCGGCATTTTTCAGATAATCTGTAAACATTCCGACATAATGCTTGATTTTTGCATTTCCTTCAAAGATATATAATGAATCAGCTACCTTATCAAGAAAATATCTGTCATGTGATACGGTGATAACAGTTCCGTTAAAGTTATCTAAATAATCTTCCAAAACTGTTAATGTTCCTATATCTAAATCGTTAGTTGGTTCATCCAATAATAAAACATTAGGTTGAGACATCAGTAATTTCAAAAGATATAAGCGTCTCTTTTCACCGCCAGAAAGTTTTCGAATCAACGTTCCATGCATAAATCTTGGAAATAGAAATTGTTCCAATAATTGAGTTGTGCTAATTCGCTCACCATCTTTATTTACAATATTTTGACCAACTTCGTTTAAATAACTAATAATTCTTTTATCTTCAGGGATCTCTTCTGTCTGTTGTCGATAATAAGCCATCTTTACAGTTTCACCGATTGTCAAAATACCTGAATCTAATGGCAATTCACCTGATAAAGCATTTAAAAAACTAGATTTCCCAGCACCATTAACGCCTGTAATACCGATTCTGTCTCCAGCTTGGATTAACAAATTGAAATCTTCAATTATTTTATGATTTCCAATTGTTAAACTTGCATCTTTTAATTCTAATACTTTCTTTCCCAGTCTTTGTTGTCCTAAATTAATATCAACATTTTCGTCAACTTGGACTTTATTTAAATTGCTTTTTAATTCATTAAATTTATTAATTCTAGCTTGTTGCTTAGTAGTACGTGCTTTAGCACCTGTTCTCATCCAAGCTAATTCTTTTTTATATAATTGTTGTTGTTTATGTTCTTGAACAAGTTCTCTTTCAACTCGTTCAGCTTTTTGTCTAACAAAATCTTGATAGTTTCCAGTATATGAATATAAACTACCAAATGACAATTCCATTATTTCAGTAGCTATCTGATCTAAGAAATATCTATCATGTGTAACTACTAATAATGCTCCTTTATAGTTAGCAAGATATTGTTCTAACCATTCAATAGAATCAAAATCCAAATGATTAGTTGGTTCGTCTAGTATCAACAAATCAGGCGCTTGAATCAATACTTGAGCTAATCCTACACGCTTCCTTTGTCCACCAGATAACTCTTCTATTTTTTGCGTTAAATCCTCTATGTGTAATTGAGTTAGAATTGTCTTAACTTCACTATCAGCTGTCCATGCATCTTCTTGATTCATTTTTTCTTCAGCTTTAATGTAACGTTGTTCAGCTTTTTTATCATCTGGATGTGCTCCATATTCAGTTAGAGCTTCTTCATAATCTCTAATTGTTTGAAATACAGGAGCTGCTCCAGTAAAAATAGCTTCCATAATTGTACTGTTTTGTGGAAATTCAGGTGCTTGTTTTAAGTAACTTATGCGATAATCATTTGGTTTTATTAAATTTCCAGAATCTGCTGAATCAATTCCAGTTAATACATTCAATAGTGTTGTTTTTCCAGAACCATTTGTTCCAATTAAGCCAATTCTATCATGTTCATTTATTAAAAAGTTTAAATCCTTGAATAGCGTTTTTTCGCCATATGTCTTGGTTAAACTTTCTACACGTAAAGTTTGCAAACTACTCACACTTTCTCTTCTAATAGTTTCTTTGCATTTTCTATTAATATCTCTTTGTCATTAATAATATTTCCAAAAACTATTTCTTTTTCAAGTTTATTTAAAATTTCACCCATTATTTTTCCAGGTTTGATCCCTGCCTCTTGCACAAGATCCTTACCATTAACTTTCATTTCTTTTCTAGATTTAATCGGTAATTTGTCATAATTAATTTTGAGCTCACTATCATCCATGCCGAATCCTCGTATCTTTGCAATTTGGTTAGCTGTTAAAAGGATTTCTAATCCATTTTGATAATATGTCTCAATATCTAACTTATTATCTCTTATTTTTTGGACACATAAACTAGCCGCAATAACATATTTAATAATGTTATTGGAGCTCTTCCAAGAACGTAATAAGTTGCTTATATCAGTATCTTTTAACTTAAAAGCATCAGATAATAATGTCCAACATTCTTCCTCTGTATTTAATTTAAAGTCTGAAAATTCTAATATAGACTTTAATTCAGCATATTTATCTGCAAATAATGGACAATATTTATATAATTCTGTATCTAAAAATTCTTGTAATCCTTGTTTAGGGTTTTTACCCAAGAGAAGTTTAACCCATTCTACATGAATTCTTTCAATTGCAATTTTTTCAAGTAAATGGGAATTTTTCTTAATAGCATTGAAGGTATCTAGTTCTACTTTAAAATCTAATTGACTACCAAATCTGACGGCACGCATCATACGTAATGCATCTTCATGGAATCGTTCTTCAGGATTTCCAACGGCTCTTATAATGCCATTTTTCAAATCTTTCAATCCATCGAATAAGTCTATGATTTTACCCTTATCATCCATCGCAAGAGCATTGATTGTTAAATCTCTTCGTTTTAAATCTTCTTCTAAAGAGCGCACAAACTCAACCTTATCAGGTCTTCGATAGTCTTGATAAGTTGATTCTGTTCGAAAAGTAGTAATTTCATATCCAGTACCGTGGTCTAAAACCATCACCGTACCATGTTCTACACCTGTATCAACAGTCTTACTAAATATTTGTTTAATCTCCTCAGGATAGGCACTTGAAGCAATATCAACATCATGAATTGGTAGACCAAGTAAAGTATCACGAACACTACCACCAACAAAGTATGCTTCAAATCCAGCTTCTCTAATTTTCTCTAAAATAGGTAATGCTTTTTTAAACTCATCTGGTATATTTTCTACAATCATAATAAGTTCTCCAAACCTACCATCAATTCATTATAATCACCAATTTTTTCTACAGCTAAAGCTACACCTGTCATAAATGATTCTCTATCAAATGAATCTTGTCTAATTGTTAAAGCTTCTCCCTTGCTACCAAAGAGAACTTGTTCATGAGCTACATATCCAGGTAATCTAACAGAATGAATATGCATTCCTTCATAATTAGCACCTCTAGCTCCATCTAAACTTTCAGTTTCTTCTGGATTACCTTGTTGATGTTCTTCACGAACTTCAGCAATTAATTTTGCAGTATTAATAGCAGTACCACTTGGTGCATCCAACTTATTATCATGGTGCATTTCAATAATTTCTACATCAGGCATATATTTTGCAGCTTGTTTTGCAAATTGCATTAATAAAACCGCTGAAATACCAAAGTTAGGTGCAATCAATCCACCAATACCGTTCTTTGCAGCAATTTCTTTTAATTCAACAATTTGTTCATCCTTAAGTCCAGTTGTACCCACAACAACTGAAATTTTATTTTCTAGTGCGAACTTAACATTTTGATAAACAGCACTTGGAATTGTAAAATCTATCCATACATCAATATCATTAACTGGGATTTGTTCATAATCTGTATATACAGGCACATCCAAGTCTGCAAATTCAGCAACTTCATTAACATTCTTTTCAGTAACTACGGGATTATAAACACCTGCAAGCTTAAATTTATCATTGTTTGCTACCATATGGATTGTTTTATTTCCCATACTTCCTTTGAATCCAGCAACTAAAACATTTATCATAAAAAAGTCCTCCCATGCATTATATTAATATCAATTATACAATACTCATCGTATTTATTAAAATACCGACTATCTAATAGTTATAAATAATATTATATCTTTGAAATTCATGATAGTATAGAACTATAAATACTATCTATAAAAAAGTGAACTTATATAAGGGGTGAATAATTAATGACTTATCAAAATGAAAAAATTAGTCTTAAAGATTTAATTTTTATTACTATCGGTTGTTCTTTATACGCTTTTGGCTTAGTTACTGTAAATATTGCCAATAACCTTGCCGAAGGTGGAGCAACAGGTATTACCTTAATTATTAGATATTGGCTACATATCGATCCTGCATATTCAATTATTTTACTTAACATTCCTTTAATTTGGATTGGTTATCGTTATCTAGGAAAGAAAGCTTTAATATATACTATCTACGGAACTACCATGTTATCAATTTGGACTTGGCTTTGGCAAAGGATTCCTATTAATATCAATATTCATCACGACTTGTTCCTTGCTGGTGTTTTAGCTGGTTTAATTGGTGGTACTGGTTCTGGATTAGTTTATCGTTTTGGAGGAACTACTGGTGGTACCGATATAGTTGCACGTATTTTTGAAAAGAAACGTGGCATTGTTATGGGAAAAACATTACTTGCCTTAGATGTTATCGTTTTAACTTGTTCTTTAAGTTATCTAGACTTACGCCAAATGATGTACACTTTACTTGGTTCATATGTTTTTGCCCAAGTTGTTAACTTCATTCAAGAAGGTGCCTATGCTGCACGAGGGGTTATTATTATAACTAATCATCCAACAGAGATTGCTAATGATATAATTCAGAAAATGGAACGTGGTGTCAGCTATCTTAAAATTGAAGGTGCTTTTTCTGGACAAGAACGAAAAGCATTATACTGTGTCGTTAGTCCTAATGAACTAAATACATTAAAAGGATACATCAATCATCATGATAGTGAGGCATTTGTCTCTATTTTTGAAGTTTCTGAGGCAATGGGCGACGGATTTAGTTTTAATACCCCAAGTCGTTCACTATTGAAGTACATTAAAAAGGGAGGATAAATTTTTGAGTTTTCCTTATGAAAAGAGATTTATCTTGTATTTGCGTAATGAACGTTTTCTAGAAGAAAATACCATTGCTGATTTAACTCGTGATATCACACGTTTCTTTAATTATCTTAGACAAAATAATCCAAATTACCGTGATTCACTAAAAGTTTCATCAATTTCTAGCAATGATATTAAAGAGTATTTAAACACCTTATCAATAACTAATAATATTAAAAATACTACTTATAATAAGATGCTTACCCATATTAATACCTACTTTAAATTTTTATTTATTAATAATTTATCACCTGTTTTGCCTACTCTATCTATTAAAGGAAGAAAACGTACTGTAAATAAAGCTACTGATCTAGCTTGGACTGAAAAGTTAGCTGAATATTTAGTTGATGATAATCTGAGCCTTTATACTCGTATGACTCTCTTATTGATATCACATTTCTATACAATAAAAGAGATTTTACAAAGAGACTTTTATCAGGAACTAAATCAGATAGAATTTACAGATTTTGAGTATGAATTTATCAATTTATTTAATGAGGAGATTATAAACCTTCAGCAACGACAACATACTCACGATATCTTTTTGAAAAAGAGATTGGATATTGTTTCACCCCAATTAACTTTACCTGGATTACACAAATATTTAAAGAAGGACCAAAAGAGTATCGATATCAAGTTATCTCCTCGTGAACTATATCAAAATGCCGTATGTTATTTTATTCTAAATAATCAAAATTTAAGCGATACACAACTTATTCAGCAATTAAGATTAGAAGATCTTACATCATTAAATTATTATCGCCAAAAATCTTATAGTACAACCGAATAACTAAAAATGACAAGATTTTTCAAATTAAATCTTGTCATTTTTATATGCATGTATAATTCAATTAATGATCTACAAAATATTTTATTTTCTATCAGAATCAGCTTTAAAATATTTACCTATACCAACTATAACATTATTAATTCCTATTAAAATTAAACAAACTGCCCATAATTTTTTAACCCTTACTCTATGAGCATATAATTTATTTTTTATGTATTTTTTCATTGTAAACAGTCCTCCCCTTTATATATCGCTTTCATTATATCATATTATAAAAACATAAAAAAACTACCACAAATAATAATGTGGTAGTAAATCGAGTAATTATTAATTTAATAATTCTTTTACGGTTGCATTGACTAACTTTCCGTCAGCCTTTCCTTTGAGTTTTGGCATTACTGCTCCCATGACTTTACCAAAATCAGCTTTGGACGTTGCTCCAACTTGGTCAATCGTTTCTTGAACAATGGTCTTCACTTCATCTTCACTAAGTTGCTCTGGTAAATAGCTTTCAACAACCTTTATTTCATTCTTAAGATTTTGAACAGCTTCATCACGGCCAGCATTCTTAAATTCTTCAAGAGAATCCTTACGTTGCTTTAACTCTCGAGATAACACAGCTATTTCTTCATCTGAAGATAAGTCATGTCCAACCTCAATTTGCTCGTTCACAACTGCAGCTTTTAACATACGGATAGTGCCAAGTTTGACCTTATCTTTTGCTTTCATAGCTGCAATCATATCTTTTTGCAATGACTCTAATAAGCTCACTACATCAAGCCTCCTAAATTAGAAACGACGCTTGTTTTTACGTTTACGAGCTGCTTCGGATTTCTTCTTACGCTTTACACTTGGCTTCTCGTAGAATTCGCGTTTCCGATATTCTTGCAAAGTACCTGTTTTTGAAACGGAACGTTTGAAGCGACGAAGAGCGTCATCAAGAGATTCGTTTTTACGAACGACTGTTTTTGACATGTGTGTTTCCCTCCCTCCGAGCTTAAATGTAACCGTCTTAAATAGCAAAAGTACATATTTCAACAGTTCTTTTCTATTGTAACTAATGCTTTATCTAGTGTCAATAATATATCAATAAATAATTTGTAATTTCTTGACATATTATTCTTTACTTAGCTAATAATACATTAATTCTTCATTCCATATGGAAATAATATCTATTTAAATGTATAATTAATTACATGTAAAACGCTTTTATAGGAGTGATAATATGTCTGATTCTATTACTAATATTTTTGTTATCTCTGATTCAGTTGGCGAAACTGGTCTTAGTTTAATTACTGCAGGTACCGTTCAATTTCCTAATAGTAAATTTAACATTCGCCGTTTTCCACTAACAAAAACTATTTCCTTACTTCAAGGTATTTTGAATAAGGCAAAAAGAGAAAATGCCATTATTTTACATACTTTTGTTAATCCTGAATTATCTGACTATGTTAATAATTTTGGTAAAGAAAATAACTTGCATGTTATTGATGCTCTAACTGGTGTGGTCCAAACTTTAGCCGAGATAACTGGAGAAAAGCCTTTAAATGCAGCTGGATTAAAGCACAAACTCAATCCAGACTATTTCAAGCGTATTGAAGCTCTTGAATTTGCAGTTACCTATGATGATGGTAAAGATCCATCTGGTTTCCTTAAAGCAGATATTGTACTTTTAGGTGTTTCCAGAACATCTAAAACACCTTTATCACTATATCTTGCTAACCAAGGATATAAGGTTGCCAATCTTCCATTAGTTCCTAAAACTCAAATTCCTAAAGAAATTTATCAAGTTGATAAAAAACGTATCTTCGGTTTGACTAATAATCCTGAAGTTTTAAACAATATTAGACGTCAACGCATGATTTCTTATGGTCTAGATCCAGATACTGTTTATTCAAATATGGATAATATTAATCAAGAATTAGAATTTGCAACTAATCTATATAAAGAATTAGGATGCTTACAAATTAATGTAGCAACTAAGTCTATTGAAGAAACAGCAACCCTTATTATTGAAAGTCTTGATAGTGAAGATTAAGCAATCTAAAGCATAATTCCGATGTATTATCGATATTATGCTTTTTTTGTATATCAAAAAGAACCTTGTAATTTTTGATTTCCAATAATTACAAGGTTCCTTCTTACTTATCTTTCTTATTCACTCTTACTGTCATAACCGCATTAAACATATCTACCACACCAATAATAAGAATCAAAATCGTTAGTAAAAGATATTTTCTTTCAAAAATAAAAAGATTGAAAAATGATAAAATAAAACAAAAAATAGATACCCAAAAGTTAAATTGTTTAATTAAATCTTTAAACATCGCTACCTCCTATTTCTTCTTCTATTCTTTAAAATTGCATAATTCAACGTAAAAATTCCAAAAACTGCCCAAAATATTGCTGTTATAAAAGCTTCAAAAACTCCTACAAATAAACAGAAAAAGGCACATACGAACGAAATTATTGCAACCCAAAATGTTCCTTCTTCAAATAGACTCTTTCTATTCATAAATTAACATCCCTTCTAATATAAATAGAATAACTTATATGTTATTGAATTTACCATTTTTAAATATAGATTTTGTTTACTTCTTTCACTGAGATATTTATTTCTTTTCCAATTTGGAAAATTTGTATCAATATAACTTTTTATTTCAGATAATAATTCTCTTTTTAATTTCCTATCTTTTTGCTTTAAAACTTTTCTAATCAATACATTTCCCAGTAAATTCCTAGTGAATCTATATTCCATCTCATCTTTATAACATGTTACTTTATGTACCCGATAATATTTAATTATATCATTGTATATCCAAAAAATATCTCTAATTCTTGTAGATTCATTATAAGAAATCGAATTACTTCTTTGTACATAATGAACTCCTATATGATCATCTACAGCTATTTCCTCTATATTTTGTAAATTAGCAACCATCTTGAAAAAGAAGTCCTGATCCTCATATAATCGTCCAACTGGAAATTTAAAATCCAATGTATCTAGCCATGACTTTTTATAAATTTTATTCCAAGCCACTACTCTACCTTTTACTAAGTATTCATTTAATGAATTATATTTTTTCACTACATCTTTTACTTTTTTATCTGGGAATTCCCAAAGAAAATTACTTTCAATAATTTTCTTTCGACCATTTTCCGATAAATTATACATTCTCTCAAACATTTGACTTTCAACGTAATCATCGGAGTCAATAAAAGCAATATACTCTCCTGATGCATACTGTAAACCAAAGTTTCTTGCATCAGACAACCCACCATTTTCTTTAGTAACTAATAATACATTAGAATAATTTTCTTTATAATCTTCAGCAATTTTATGAGAATTATCAGTACTTCCATCATTTACTAAAATAATTTCTATATCTTCTAGTGTTTGATTCACTAAGCTATCTAAGGATCTTTTTAAATATTTTTCTACATTATAAATTGGCACAATTATACTAATTTTCGTCATTTTTTCTCCTTATAACTTTTTTAATTCTTCTAGAAATCGCCCAAAATATTCTGAACACTAAATTTACATATCTCCCTAATTTTTCACCAAATATAGCATTATTCTTCCTAATTATTTCAATATGTTTTAAATTAGTTTTAGACTGCCATGATGCACTATAATGGTGGATGCTATGCGTATTATCAGTTGTAGCTATCTTTCCTGTCAAAAAATTCATTGGTGAAAAATATTCCATTGGATAAATTGAAATACCGTTATCCAATTTTTGAAATTCATTTTTCTTCTTGAACCCTTTTTTTAAAAAATAGTTTGTCGCATATATTGGAATAGAAATCAAATTAAGACTCCCATCCTCATTAATAAACTTTATTTTATCGTATTCATGAAGTAGGTTACCGATATCATTATTATTTTTTTCAGCTCCAAATGCTAAACCTGGATTGATAAAATATCCATTCTCATTACTTTCAATACCCATAAATATTTTATTTTCCAATAAATCGTCAAAGTTCTTAATAACTTCCACATCTGTATCTAAATATATTCCACCATATTTGTATACTACATCATATCCGACATAATCAGACACAAACCCCCACTTACCTTTTTCGAAAGCTTGTTTCATATACTCATTTTTTGTATAATCATAATTACTTTCATTCCAACATTTTATTTCGTAATCAGGACATTTTTCTTTCCATGTATCAATATAATCTTGAAGTTCTTTGGGCAGAGGATTTCCGCCAAACCAACAATAGTGAATAACTTTAGGTATCATTGATCTATCACCCCTAATTCTGTAATAGCTTTCTTTATATAGAATCCCGATCGAAGTTTATGAGCTATCTTTATAGTATTGGATTTAATCTCTTGATATTCTTCTCTAGTCATTTTATCTAAAATTGGTTTAATTTGTGATAAATTATCAACTACTATACCCAATTTATTTCTATCAACAAATTCAGCTAATGCTGCCTCTCGCCATATAATGATAGGCATACCTGAACTTAAATATAAAGAAGTTTTATGTGGATTATTATATTTAAGATATTCACCATATACACCACTACATTCTTTACTGCTGTCTCCATCCCATATCAAGCCAAAACTTTGAGTTAGCAATTCTTTAGCTAATTCATCAGGTGGTAATGATCCTCTATATTCAATATGTTTACTTATTAAAGCTGGAGAAAAGTTAGGCCCAAATAATGTCAATTTAAAATCTGGCTCATATTCTTTTAGAAATGCAGCTTTATTCAAATTACCTGCATAACAAACACTTTTATCAAAAATATTATTTTCTTGTAGAGGAATATTATTATCATAATCAAAAATTTCTAAATCAACAATTGGTACCTCTACTCCATTATTTCTTAGCCAATCAATCATTTTTTTGTTATGAGCAATTACACCATCAGACATATTTAACAAATCCAGCTCAAAATTATTTCCACCATTTTTAAATCGTAATGACTCTAAATCATGGATTAAGATGTATACCTTTTGAGAATTTTTCTTTAAATTCCTCATTATCGCCTTATTAGTACGCTCATTAAGTGCTGGATACTGAAAAATAGCATTCTCATATCTTCCTTTTAATATAAAGGGTATATCAAATAAACTCTGTCTATAACTAACTAACTCTGCACGTCTTCCACCATAAAAATAGAAGTCTTGTATCTTAAAATTATAAATTTTTAAAAAATTTTCAACGTCTATCTTTGCCTTGGGGCCAGCTTCGTTTTGACTCTTATTATACATAGAAACAATTATGTTATTCATACATAACCTACCTCAATCTTAATATCTACTAAAAAGAGTAGGAAATGGAAACCATCCCTACTCCTCTTTTTTACATACTTGGTTCATAAAATCTTCCTAATATATGTACATTTTCAGCAATGCTGACAAATGCCTTAGGATCTGACTCACGCATGGCTTCTTTTAAGTCAAACATTTCATAACGAGAAATTACAGTTAATAATACTGTCTTTCTATCATGCTGATATGCCCCCTCAGCATCATGAATAATTGTAATTCCTCTTCTCATATGATGTTGAATAGTCTTAACTACAAGATCTGGTTTATTAGTAACTATCATCACTTGCATTTTTTGTTGACGAGTATAAACCATATCCATTACTTGAGCATTAATAAAAATTCCCAAAGCTGAATAAAAGGCATGTGGCCAACCAAAAACGAAACCAGCAGCTATAATTATAAACATATTAAAAACCAAGTTTACTGTACCAACTGATTTTCCAGTACGTTTACGCACAGTTAAACTAATAATATCTAATCCACCAGTTGAAATACCATTTTTTAATGCTAATCCTGTTCCAAAGCCATTAATAGCAGCACCAAAAATTGCACAAATAATGGGATCATTGGTCAAAGTAACTGGCTGAATAACTTTCATCATAATACTAGAAAAAACAACTGCCAAAATTGTAAAAATTGTAAATTTATGGCTAATTTGGAACCATGCTAATATAAACAAAGGTAAGTTCAACACAAATAACATTAGAGCTGTCGACAAATGAATTCCACTTGAAGCAGTTAATGTAGAAATCAACTGAGCTAACCCCGTAATACCTGAAGAATAAATCTTACCAGGATCCCAAAAGAAATTTAATGCAATTGATACCAAAATACCATAAATAAAAGCCATTGATGCTTTTGCAAAATACTGGTGTCTCTTCCACACCTTTTGCAACTCATCCATAATCTATAATTCCTCTCTTTTTATTAATTCCAATGCTGATTACGAAATTGTTCCCTACCGCCCATTTCTTCTAAAGCATATCTTTCCGGATTTTTCTTGTAGAAATCCTGATGATATTCTTCTGCCTCATAGAAGGGTTTAGCATTTTCAATTTGTGTTACGATTGGCTTATCAAATTCTCCACTTTCAGCTAAGGCTTTCTTTGATTCTTCAGCAATTTTACGTTGCTCTTCATCATGAACAAAAATTACAGGGCGATAACTATCCCCTCTATCTTGAAATTGCCCCATTGCATCAGTCGGATCTGTTTGGCGCCAATAGATATTCACTAATTCTGCATAGGAAATGATTTCAGGATCAAAAACTATTTTTACAGCTTCTGTATGACCTGTTGTATGAGAACATACTTGCTCATAAGTTGGATTTTCAACAAAGCCCCCTGTATATCCTGAACGAACACTAATAATCCCCGGCATCTTATCAAACGGCTCTACCATACACCAGAAACATCCACCTGCAAAAATAGCAGTATCTTTACTCATATAAGTCACCTCGTTCATTAAACTCATTAGATTGATTATATCATGTTTTCTAATATTATTTTATCCTTTTTTGCCCTTCTTGACAGATTTCCAATAATGGACAAGTTTCACATTTAGGGGCTCTCGCCATACATTGATAGCGTCCCCAGAAAATCATTCGATGATGAGATTTTATCCAATCTTCTTTAGGAACCTTTGACATTAATATTCTTTCAGTCTCCCTAACTGTAGCATCTTCTGGAACTATTGCTAAACGCTTAGAAATTCTATGTACATGTGTGTCAACTGCAAAAGCAGGAACACCAAATCTCTCAGCTAATACAACATCCGCCGTCTTTCTTCCAACACCAGATAAGGACATCAACTCCTTATGTGTTTTAGGCACAACAGAATTAAAATTCTCCACTAGCATTTTCGAGCATTCTACTAAATATTTGGCTTTATTTTTATAAAGACCGATAGTCTTAATATATTTAGCAACTTCTTTTGGATCAGCCTTAGCCATATCTATCGGATATTTGTACCTATCAAACAATGCTGGGGTGATTTTGTTTACCGCTTTATCTGTGGTTTGTGCACTCAAGATAACAGCTAATAAAAAATGATAATCACTATCAGCTATTAATGAAGTTGTCGCATTTGGAAACATTTTTCCCATTTCTTGTAGCGCATATTGTGTTTCTTTACTATCTAACATATAATCTCCCCCACTTAATCCAACCACTTTGTCAATGGTATTTTAGGTTTGTTCTCTTTATTTTTATTATTGTCGCTTATTGTATTAATGTTTTCTTTCCTTTTTTCTCTAGCTTTCTTTAAATTTTCTACATCTACCTTAGATCTAATTCCTTGTTTTTCCCAACTGAGTAAAATCCTGTCAATATATTTTAAATTATATGCCTGACTTAAAACAGCTTCCCTCAAAGCAAGTAATATTAGGTCTGTTTTATATTTATCTTCTTCTATCCAATCATTTATCATTTCTAATTCTATTGGAGATAAATCCCTACCAAATTCTACTTGGAAAGCATTAAATATTTTTTGTCTATCTTTTTCTGCCGATACATTTAATAGTTCTTTTTTTTCTTCATCTATCAATGAATCTAGTTTTTGGTATAAGAAATCAAAACTATAACTGTCAGTTTTTTGTCCTTGTTGATTTACAATTGTTTCAATCTTCAGTATTTTTTTCTCTATTAAATTGTGTAATTGTGTATATACATCATTAACAGATATTTGCAAACTTTTAGCTATATTTTCTAGTTCAGGAAATGTTTCCCCTTTTTGAAGATAACTATTAAGTTGTAAGTACAAAATAAATTCCGTATCAGTCATTCCTAATTTCTTATAGTTTTTCAATACAAGGTTTGAAATTACCGTATTTCCTTGACGTAGAAACTCTCTTAATGTACTGTCCAATTT
This sequence comes from Ligilactobacillus sp. UO.C109, assembly GCF_026847815.1. Taxonomy (NCBI): domain Bacteria; kingdom Bacillati; phylum Bacillota; class Bacilli; order Lactobacillales; family Lactobacillaceae; genus Ligilactobacillus; species Ligilactobacillus sp. UO.C109. The sequence continues at coordinate 455,560 of NZ_JAPSFH010000027.1, forward strand.
TTTATCACCCGTTTCTTAATTCACTACCTTGATTTAAACATATATTACTATTAAAAAGCAATTTAAAAAGGCCGATGAAAATTCATCAGACCTCTTCAAAATAAATTATGGATAAATCCTATTCAATAATCTTGGGAATGGAATTGCTTCACGAATATGATCTTCACCTGTAATCCAAGTTACAGCACGTTCTAATCCTAAACCAAAACCAGAATGTGGAACACTACCATATCTACGCAAGTCTAAATACCATTCATAATCCTTTACATCTAGGCCAGCTTTAATAATTTGTTCTTCTAAATACTTTGGATCTGTAGCACGTTCAGATCCACCAATGATTTCACCGTATCCTTCAGGTGCTAACATATCAGCACAAATTACTACATCATCACGAGTTGGATGTGGTTTCATGTAGAATGGCTTAATGGCTTTTGGATAGTTCATAACAAAAACTGGTTTACTAAAATGTTCAGCTAAATATGTTTCTTCAGGAGAACCGAAATCTTCTCCCCATTTTACATCTGGGAATTTACCAGATTGTTGCAATAATTCAATTGCTTCATCATAAGAAATACGTGGGTATGGTAATTCCGTATATCTCTTAAGAACTTCTGTATCTCTACCTAAGATTTGTAGAGGATATTGACAGTTATCTAAAACGCTTTGTACTAAATATGCAACATAACGTTCTTGAATTTCTAGACTTTCCTCTTGATGCATGAATGCCATTTCAGGTTCAATCATCCAAAATTCAATCAAATGGCGACGTGTCTTAGATTTTTCAGCACGGAAAGTAGGACCAAATGAAAATACTTTTCCATAAGCCATTGCTCCAGCTTCTTCATATAACTGTCCAGATTGTGATAGATATGCATCTCTGTCAAAATATTCTGTATGGAACAATTCAGTTGTTCCCTCTGGTGCACTACCAGTCAAAATAGGTGCATCTAATTTAATGAAACCTTCTTTGTTGAAGAATTCATAAGTTGCACGAATCATTTCATTACGAATTTGCATAATAGCAAATTGTTTCTTAGAACGTAGCCATAAATGGCGATGGTCCATCAAAAAGTCTGTACCATGTTCTTTGGGTGTAATAGGATATTCATTACTTTCACCAACAACTTCTATTTCTTCAATTTCGATTTCATATCCGAAATGTGAACGTTTATCTTCATGAATGACACCTGTAACATACAAACTAGTCTCTTGCTTTACTTCCTTAGCAAGAGCAAATGTTTCCTCACTAACAGCATTTTTCACAACTACTCCTTGGAAATATGCTGATCCATCACGTAATTGTAAAAAAGCAATTTTCCCACTGGAACGTTTATTAGTAAGCCATACACCTATTTTTACTTTTTCGTTAACATGGTGTTTAGCATCAATAATACTAATCGTCTTCACTAATATAACCTCCTATTTTCTTTCTTCAACAAACATTTTAATGCGCTTTACCGCTTCTTCAAGATCATCTAAACTTGCAGCATAACTTATTCTAATGTAATCAGACATTCCAAATGCAACTCCTGGAACCACAGCAACATGTACCTTCTCTAATAAAAATTCTGCAAATTCAGAGACATTACTACAACCTACAAACTCTGCCGCTTTAGCAACATTAGGAAATAGATAGAAAGCTCCTTGAGGTTTTGAATCAAACACAAATCCCGGAATTCCTTTAAGTTCTTCATAGATCTTATTTAATCTTTCTTCATAAGCCTCTCGCATAGTTGACACACTACTTTGATCACCATTTAAAGCCTCTAAAGCTGCATATTGGCTAACTGCTGTCAAATTACTTGTAGAGTGTCCAGCTACTGCAGCAATCTTTTTAATAAACTCTGCATCAGCTACCGCATACCCAACTCTCCAGCCTGTCATCGCATAAGATTTAGATAATCCACTTACTAAAATTGTCTGTTTTCTAATATCATCGCTTAAATCCATTAATGATACGAACCGAGTACTATTATAAACCAACTTTCCATACATGTCATCACAAATTATAACTATGTCATTCTTTACAGCCCAATTTCCAATTTCTTCCAATTCTTCTTTTGTATATACTAAACCGGATGGATTTTGTGGTGAATTTAAGATCATCGCTACTGTTTTGTCTGTTCTAGCACTTTCTAAATCTGATGCTGTTACTTTTAGTCCCTTACTTGGTTTAACAAATACAGGTTTTCCATCCGATAATTTAATTTGCTCACCATAACTTACCCAGTATGGGAGTGGAATAATCACTTCATCTCCCTGATTTAGCAAGCATTGTGCTATAGCATATAAAGCAAATTTCCCACCAGTTGTAACAGCAACATTATCACTCGTAAAGTTAGTATTGTAATCTTTGTTAGTAACCTCTGCTACTTTTTCTCTCAATTCCTTAATACCTAATACAGGAGTATATGAATCTGCTTTCCCATTATTAATTGCAGCAATAGCAGCATCTCTTATATTCTTAGGTGTTTGGAAATCAGGTTCTCCTACCGTTAAATTAATTACATCAATTCCTTCAGCACGCATTGCATTAGCTCTAGTTGATAGTGCAAGCGTTGCAGATGGTTGTATATTTTTAGCTCTTTGTGAAATTTGCATAGATAACTGCCTCCAAATTATATGTTTTGAATGGATTTTATGATCTTTCCAGTTTTAAAACTTATCAAATCATAACAAATATTATTTTGATTATTCAAATATGTTACTTCCCAAACAGGTTTGTTATTTACCAATCCTAAGGAAGTTTTTACTATCTTTTTAGGATTTCTTTCTACCTTAACGATATTCTTAGCTTTATTTACAGAAATCCCCTTATCTTGTGCATATATATTTACTTTTTTGCCATTTTGAGAAGTAATAACATATACCTCTTGACCACGCTTATTTGTACCATAAATAGTGTAATAAGTCTGTTTTCTATTAAACACATAAAAGTCTTCAACTTTTCTTACGTTACCATATTTCTTAGCCACCAAATAAGCTTCTTTTTTTGCTTGAGCTTGCGGGCTTTGAGCTTTTGCGTAACCTAAAATTATTAAAAGAACAATAATAATAATTGTGCTCCAAAAATAAAATTTCTTATTTATCTTTGAATCATGTTTTCTTCTCAATTTTCTCACCAAAATTTCTATTTGATTCTATACTATTAAATCATTAGTATCTGAGCAATATTATACAATAAAAAAAGCAAACTTTAAAATTCAAAATTAATAAAATATGTGTAAAAAGCTCATATTTCCCCCTTATTCACCAAAAAATGAAGTAATTTCTTTTAGTAAATCATCAATTTTTAAACTTTTAAGAGTAACTCCATCTGGAAACGAACTAATAAATTTTTCCCCATAGTTTTTATTGGCAATTCTTGAATCAAGTAATACAAATATTCCTTTATCTTTAGGCGTTCTTATTAATCTTCCCCACCCTTGTTGCAATCTTAAAATTGCCTCTGGTAAAGCTAAATTATAAAATGAATTAATCCCTTTCTTCTCTAATTTTCTATACCTAGCTTTATTAAGGACAGTATCTGGAGACTGGAACGGCAATCGTGTGACTATTACCATCTCTAAATTATTTTCAGGTAAATCAATACCTTCCCAAAAAGCGCCTGCTCCTAATAAAATTTTTCCTTCTCCTAGCATAAATCTCTTTTTAATTTTTTCTACACTACCAGTTATACCTTGCGCTAAAATCTCACGTTTACTTCCAATTTTCTTAACTAACTTAGGATAAACTGATTCAATTATTTCTAATGAATTAAATAATATCATTGTCTGTCTATTATTATTCAGCAATATTTTCTCTAAATCACGAGATAAATACTCTATGTATTCTTTTTTTGAAATCGACGTTATATCCGGAGTATCTTTTAAAATGTAGGCTCTAGTTTGTTTGCTATAATCAAAAATATTATCGTATTTCTTAATCTTAACCTGACCATTAAGATCTAATTGTCTAAACATGTAACCCCTAGTTTCTTTCATAGCTAGATTTGCACCTACCAGCAAAACTGTAGAAAATTTTTGATATACCTTATTATTTAAGAAGTTCTCACCATCTAACATGATAAAATTCAAACGTAAATGTCCATTTTCTTGTTTATATGGATATGTCAACCAGATAAACTCTGTTTCCAATTCATCTTCCAATCTATTTAAATCTAGATATGACCAACTTTTCATTTCGTTTAATAAAAGATTAAGTAACTTTTGATAATCATTTATTAACTGAATTTCATCCAATCCTAATCTCCCAGTAACAATGGCCATGCTATACTTTTGAGAAAATTTATTTTGAAGCCTTTTTAAATTTCTTAAAGCTTTCTCAATTTTTTTGAATATAAATAAATTTGCCTTAATCATTCCTCTAAGATTCAAAGGTTTTATTGGAACTTCAACATATACATCTGATGCTTTGTTCATATTTGAATTAAGATAAGTCATAAAAATTTCTCTTAGATTCATTATTTCATAGTCTATAGTTTGAATTGGTCTTATTAACTCAGTATATTGTGCTTTAGTAATAAAATTTATCTCTACCAAGTCTCTAAATGAAAAAGATAATTGTGATTCCATTTTTACTAGTAATGAATCAGAAATTATTTTTATTTGATCAAAATCTATTATTTTTCTGTTTTCTTTAAGCAAATTATCATTCAGGTGCTGTGCTTCATCAACTATTAATACTGTGTCATTTCCACCTAATTTATCAACATGACTTAATAAATAAGCATGATTTGTAATAATTATATTCGCATGTCTTCTCAAAATTTCTTGCCGCTTTAAAAAGTCTACTGAATAAAATGCACTTTTTTTATTCAGTCCTCTTATCCCATGATGCTCTATTTGTGCAAAAATTGTATCTTGCATACTCAATAAGTTAAGTTCTTCCATATCGCCAGTTGAAGTTTCCATAAGCCAAACTAATAAAGTCATCTGTATTTGAGTAGCCTTTTTTGACTGAGGAATAGATAAACTTTGGTAGAATTTATCTATATCAATATAATGCTGGCTTCCCTTTAAATTCACAATATTCAAATTAAAAGGAATAACTTCTTTTAACATTGATATATCCTTATCTATTAACTGATTTTGTAAAGTTGTAGTAGCAGTACTTATTACAACTTTTTCTTCAGTAGCTTTATATGCAATAGGCATTAGATAGCCTAATGTTTTGCCAATCCCAGTTGCAGCATCATATACATATTTTTTTGATCTTTTTTCATTCAAGTCATTATTAATATCATCCATCATTTTTATTTGACTAGAACGCCATTCCAAGACTTCAGAAAAAAGATTTTGCTTTTCATCCTTTGTCTCAGGATATTCTTGTTTTGATATTTTTTCGTCTATGAGTTTAGGCCTTTTTAAGACAATATCTTCTACAACCATTAAATCATTAGGTAACTTCTCTTCTCTATCCTTTTTATTAAGGTATACTTCATTAAAAAATTTACCTGTTTGAGCAATTAAAGAATCTCCCATTTTCGCTAATCTTTGCAATAGAATTAAGGGAAAAGTTTCAATTCTCTTTTTTAAATTAATTAATAATTCAGCTGTTGCTTTAGTATCACTATCCGCTTTATGAGGATGTATATGAGAAAGTTGTAGATACTTACTAATATCTATTAACCTATATGAGACTAATGTTGGATAAATTATTTGTGTCAGTTGAACTGTATCCATCATTGGTAATTCCAATTCTGGGTACCCAGCTCTTTCCAATTCAGAACTCAAAAAACTATAATCAAAGTTCACGTTATGCGCTACAAAAGTTGTATTCTGCAACATCGCATAAATTGTTCCTGCAACTTCATCGAAATATGGCGCGTACCGTACATCTTTATCTTTTATTCCTGTAAGTTTCTTTACTTCAACTGGAATAGGCATTCCTGGATTTATTAAGGTAGAAAAATGATTTACAATTTTATTTGATTGTACAAAATCACAGCTAAATTGAATTATTTTATCGCTACCATCTTGTTTAGGACCTGTAGTTTCTAAATCAACCACTGCATATATTCTTTCTTTTATCATTAATCTCACCTTCATTGCTAAAAATTCTCAATCAACTTAATCTTAGCATAATTTCCTATTACCAGTATACATACTTTACTGTTCCAAGTACTTTTTACAGATACCTACTCCCTATTTCTTTATCTAAATTTAAAAATATTCTTTTAAAAATCCCTAGCTATATTATTGTTTATATCATTAATAACATGTATAATTACACTGTTTGTACTACTTATAGAGGTATATAAAAATTCGAAGGGAGAAGAGTGATTTGCATATATTTCATGATGCTAAGGGTTCTAGTCATGCAAAAATTATTTTAATTGGTGAACATGCTGTCGTATATGGTCATCCAGCAATCGCTCTGCCATTAAAAACCGTAACCGCAACTGCAAGTATTAAAGTTATACCATCATCAAGTGAACAAACTATTACAAGTTCTTACTATGATGGTTCAGTTGATGATATGCCTAAAAATATGCTCGGTATTAAGAAACTAATTTTAAAATTAGTTTCTGACTTACGTATAGAAAATGGATTTGAGTTACATTTATCCAGTCAATTACCCGCAGAAAGAGGTATGGGATCCTCAGCTGCCGTTGCGATTTCTATTATTCGTTGTTTTTACAACGCTACCGATACTAGAATTAATCATAAAAAACTATTATCATACGCTGATATTGCTGAAAAAGTTACTCATAACAATCCTAGCGGTTTAGATGCTACAACTAGTGCTAGCGATAATCCTATCTGGTTAATTCGTAATAAAGAAATTACACCTATTCCAATTAACCTGGATGCTTATCTACTAATTAGTGATAGTGGTATTAAAGGTCAAACAAGTGAAGCAATAAAAATTGTTAAAGATCAACTTAATACAGACGAAATATCAACTTCATCAAAGTTAGCTGCATTAGATAGATTAGCACAAACCACTAGAGATCAACTGGCTAATAATGATATAGTAGGACTCGGAAAAACATTTACTTTAGCCCAAAAAGATTTGATTTCTTTAGGTGTCAGCACTCCTAAATTAGATAATCTTATTAATATAGCACTTAAAAACGGTTCACTAGGCAGTAAACTTACTGGTGGTGGTCGTGGTGGATGTTTTATCAGTTTATTGAAGACAAAAAAAGAGGCAGAAGTACTTGCTAAAATTTTAAATCAACACGGGGTTACTAAAAATTGGATAGAGCCCCTATCGAATCTTTAGGAGGAATTTATCGTGTCCAATCATTCCACTGCACGAGCACACACAAATATTGCATTAATTAAATATTGGGGAAAAAAAGATACAGAGTTTATTCTACCTATGAATAATTCTTTATCACTAACTTTGGATCATTTCTATACTGATACTTCAGTTACTTTTGATTCAAGTTATACTAAAGATACTTTTATTCTGAATGGAAAAGAAATTCCTAACGAAAATGTGCATAAATTTTTGAATATCGTTCGAGAAAAAGCTGGTATTTCAGAATTCGCCAAGGTTAACTCAACTAATCATGTTCCTACAACTGCTGGATTAGCATCTTCCGCTTCTGCTTTTGCTGCATTAGCTGCTGCTGCAAGTAAAGCTAGTGGTATGAATTTATCTCGTCGCGATTTATCTCGTTTAGCTAGACGTGGATCGGGATCAGCTACTCGCTCTATTTATGGTGGTTTTGTTGAATGGCAAGCAGGTGATAATGATCTAAATTCTTATGCTGTTCCATTTATTGAAAATGTGTCTTGGGACATAAAAATGATTGCAGTTGTTATAAATAGTAAACCAAAAAAAATAACTTCGCGTGCTGGTATGCAAACTGTTGTTAATACTTCTCCTTATTATAATTCTTGGATAAAAGAGGCTAACCGCTCTATTCCATTGATGAAAGAAGCTATTAGCAAACAAGATTTTACCACTATGGGTGAATTAGCCGAAGAAAATGCTATGAAGATGCATGCTTTAAATTTAAGCGCTCATCCACATTTTAGTTATTTTTCTCCTGAAAGTATTCAAGTTATGAATCTTGTAGAAGAATTACGTTCAATGGGAGTTGAATGTTATTACACCATGGATGCTGGTCCAAATGTTAAAATTATTTGTCTAGGAAAAGATACTGCTAGTATCACTTCCTTTTTACAAAAAAATCTTCCTAACACTGAAGTTTTAGTTTCTTCAGCGGGACCAGGTGTACAATATCTTGATTAATTTACAAAGAAAGGTTATGATGTTTTGATTTCTGTCAAAGCTCCAGGAAAATTATACATTGCTGGTGAATATGCTGTTGTTGAAACTGGACAACCAGCTATTCTAGTGGCTTTAGATCAATTTGTATATGTAAATTTAGAAAAGAGTAATGATTTAGGGTCAATCATTTCTAAACAATATAAAGAAAACTCTTTATATTGGAAACGAGAAGGTAATCAAATTATTTTTGATAATCGAGACAATCCATTTCATTATATTTTATCTGCTATTAATTTAGTCGAAGAATATGCCCAAAGTCTAGGTAAAAAAATGGAATTCTATCATCTAAAAATTGATAGTGAATTAGATAGTCCTGATGGAAAGAAATATGGACTTGGTTCTTCTGCTGCGGTCACTGTAGCAACTATTAAAGCTCTATCTGAATTTTATGAACTAAATTTATCAAAAGAGCATCTTTTCAAACTAGCTTCCATTGCTCATTTAAATGTTCAAGGAAACGGTTCTTTAGGGGATATCGCTGCTAGTGTCTACGGTGGTTGGATAGCTTATCATTCTTTCGATAAAGAATGGCTTAAAGTCGCTCAAAGATCCTACACAATTTCCGAACTTTTAGATTTAAATTGGCCTAATTTGAAAGTTACTCAATTGACTCCACCTGATAACTTAAATCTTCTAATAGGTTGGACTGGATCTCCTGCATCAACTTCACATCTAGTAGATGCAGTTGCTCTTCATAAGGCTAATAATCAAAATAAATACAATCATTTTTTAGAAAATAGTTGGAAATGTATCGATACAATGATTACTGGTTTTAAGGAAAATTCTCTATCCAAAATTCAAGAATCATTAATATATAATCGTGAATTACTCCGAAATTTAGCTAGTTTGAGTTCTGTAGAAATCGAAACTCCCCTACTAACTAAACTTATCACTTCTGCAGAAAAATTTGGTGGAGCAGCAAAAACTTCTGGTGCTGGTGGAGGAGATTGTGGTATTGTTCTAATTGATAAATCTATGAATGTTGAGCCATTATTTACTTATTGGAAAGAAAATGGAATAGTCCCATTATCATTGCACGTTTATCAAGATTAATTACAGGAGATTATTATGAAAATTCATCAACATCGCAAAAATGAACATCTTTCTTTAGCTAAAAAATTTTTTAAAACTCAATCATCTAATCAGTTAGATGAAGTTCAATTAATTTATAGTAACTTACCTGAGTTAAATTTATCAGATATAGATATAAGAAGTACGCTAGTTGGTAAAGATATTCCTGTCCCCTTTTTTATTAACGCAATTACTGGAGGAAGTCCACAAACTGATGATATAAACTATAAATTAGCAACTGTTGCTGCTAAAGCAAATATACCTATGGCCTGTGGCTCTCAAAGTATTGCTTTAAAATATCCTAGTTTATCACCAAATTTCAGTAAAATAAGGCAACTAAATCCAAATGGCTTTTTGTTAGGTAACCTTGGAGCCGGCCATTCTTACTCAAACTTCAATGTTGCTCAACAAATGATTGATGCTAATGCAATGGAACTGCATCTTAATGTTTCTCAAGAATTAGTCATGCCTGAAGGCGATACTGAATTTATGTGGAAAGATAATATTCGTGAAATAGTTAATAATTCATCATTTCCTTTACTTGTTAAGGGTGTTGGACAAGGATTAACTCCTATAACTATTAAAGAATTAGCTGATATTGGTGTTAAGTATATCGATCTTTCTGGCAAGGGTGGTACTAATTTTATAGAAATTGAAAATCGTCGCCGTAAACAAAAAGAATTAGCATTTTTGCAAGATATTGGTATGACTACTGCTCAATCCTTAGTAGCTGCTAAACTTGTAGATGAAGACATTTCTTTCACTGCCTCTGGCGGAATTAGAAATTCTCTTGATATAGTAAAATGTTTAGTTTTAGGAGCTGACAATGTTGGTATTTCTGGCCTATTTTTACATATTTTATTACGTCAAGGAACTGAGAGTTTAATTGAATATATAACTAATTTAAAAGTTGAAATTAAAAAAATTATGTTGATGCTAGGTTGTAAAACTATTGACGACTTACATAAATTACCAGTAATTTTAAGCTCTGAGTTATTAGTTTTTAAAAAGCAAATGACTGAGTTATTAAAAAATAAAGGTTGGGATTAAAAATCTCAACCTTTATTTTTTATACGCATATTTTGTCAAAAATAATTGAAACAACAATTCTGGATTCTGACTACTTGTTTTTAACTTTTCTTCTATTTCGGCCAAACCTAAGTAAGCAGATTTCAAACTATTATTGCTAAATTTACGAGCATTCTGCATAGCTAATTTCACTCTAAAGGGATGAACTTTTAAAGTTGAGGCAATACTTCCTTGATCATAACTATGCTTCTGTAATATTTTAACTTGTAAAAGTAATCTAAATTGTCCAATTAAGATCGCATTTATTTTTATTGGCTCTTCTTTTTGTTCTAAAAGTTCATGATATAATTCAAATGCTTCTTTTATCTTTTTATCACGAACAAAATCTACCAAGTCAAAAACATTTTGTTCCAGCGATTTTGTAACTAATCCATCTACCTCACTAATTGTAATCTTTTTAGTATTAACAGTTGCTATTATTAGTTTAGAAAGTTCATTCATTATTTTAGAGAAATTAGCATTGGTTAATTGAATTAATCTGTCTATTGCTCTTTTTTCAATTATAACTTTTTTCTCATCACAATATTTTATAAGATATTGTCTTATCTCAGATTCATTCAATGAGGAAGTATTCACTATTTCAGCTTTTGACTTTAACTCTTTAACTACTTTCTTACGTGAATCTAACTTCTCATAACTTGCTAATACTACTAACAAAGTATCTGGAGAAGGATTTTGCAAATATCCTATCAATTCATTTACATCTTGTTCGATAGAATGCTTCTTTGTATCCCCTGTTAAAAAATATGGATGAGTAATAATCACCAATCTTTTTTCACTAAAAAAAGGAGCAGAAATTGCATCTGCTATTGCGGTTGCAATCGAAGTAGTTTCCATATCATAAATTGCGGCATTAAATTCCCTATCACTTTCAGGAATATAGTTCCAAAATAATTCTTTAACTTTATTATTAAGATATGTATCTTCCCCTAAAACTAAATAAACATTTTTTAGACTATTATTTTCTATTTCTTTGCGCAACTCATCTACTTTCACTTTTCTATCTCACTTTCTAATTAATATTTTTCCATATTTAGTACTCATAAAAAATTTGTCTTTAGACACATTTACTACTTTTATCATTCCCTTATCGGAAGTCATTAAATACGGAATACCATTTGCATTTAATGTCCTCAATGTTTCAATATTAGGATGTCCATACCTATTATTAAGACCTACCGAAATAATAGCATATTGAGGTTTTAAAATTTTTACAAATTGATCTGCAGTTGATGTTTTACTCCCGTGGTGTCCTACTTTTAAAATATCACACCGTAAATCAGGGTACTTTTCTATTACTTTTATTTCATTTTCTTGATCTAAATCACCCGTAATTAAAAAAATTAGCCTGCCCATAGTATATTTTAGAACTATAGAATCTTCATTTTTCCCTTTTCCTTCAACAAATGGATGTAAAATATCTATTCTTTCTTTAGAAAGATCACTAGTATCAGTAATAGGCTCTACCACTTTATCATTACAGATATTCGATTCATTCAATCTTTTATTAAAACTTGATAATTTCTCCATTCCTAAAGGAACCAAAATTTTTTTGATCTTTATTTTTTGACTAATACTTGGAAAATTACCAACATGATCTGCATCTTGATGTGTTAAATAAAGCTTATCTATCGAATTAATTCCTTTACTTAACAGATAATTGACTATAACCCTTTCGCCACTAGTCTGGCTTACCCTACTTCTCCATTTTTCATGCTTAAAACTAACTTTCCCACCTGTATCTACTAAAATTACTTGATTATTATTTTTTTCTCTGATTAGAGTAGCATCACCTTGCCCGATGTCAAAGTAAACTAATTCGTCTTTATTTCGATGTATTTGACTATATGAAAAAATATATACCAATACTTGTAGATAAATAATTACATTTTTTCTCCTGCTAACTTCTAAACAGATCATAAGTGATAGCAATAGTATAACTACCGTTAGATACGGTTTCCCAAAAGTTATCATAGGTGAACTATCTGCTAATTTCTCAAAGAAGATCGAAATTAAAAACAAAATAGTATTACTAATTTTTGAGAAGACATTTAATAGTACTCCTATTATTGTAAATGGTAGAATTATATATTCAAAAATTGGAATAATGCATATAGATAGAAAAGTAGTTAGTACATTCCATTGATATGTATGCCATAACATTAATGGTATACTATATCCACTCATCTTTATACCAATCTTTATGCTATTTTCTTCCTCATTTAGAATTAAAACTAACGTCAACAAATAGCTTAACTGCATCCCCATAGTAAATAATATCATTGGTGAATATAATAGGTTTATAATTATCGTCAATGACCATGAAGTTAATTTATCTATCTTTATTGATAAAAAATATCTACTAAATATAGGTATCCATACCATAAATACTGCACGTATAATACTTGATGAAGAACCTGCTAAAATCATATATATGGGAAGACAAATGATCAACCACATATCTACCGTCTCTGCTGTTATCCGTAGTATTTGTGCTAATTTTTGCAGAATTCTCACTAAATAAAAAACATGCATTCCTGATAAACTAAAAAGATATAACAAGCCTAATTCTTTGATACTACTATTTACATCATCAAATCTATCATCCCTATACCCTACTATTAAGGCTGTTGAATATCCTCGTAAATACTTAGGAAATAATTGTAGATAACATATTATACTTTTTCTTAAATCATGTAATTTACATAAAAGTTTATATTTAGAGGGAACTTTATTATTTTCTAAACTTATATGTTTAACAGTTAACCCATTATATATCTTTTTACTTTGACAAAATTTTTTATAATCAAATTCATTTTCATTAGTAGGAGGAGAAATTCCTTTAATTTTTCCTGTTACAGTATATACATCACTATTTATTTGTTTTTTTAAATAATTTTGCTCTGCTTTAGATTTTAAATAATAATAAGTACATATCTGTTGTTTTCCTTCTAACCATCTTCCTGTTAATGTCAGTAAATCTCCGTTAACTTTTATATTATCTGCATATACCAAAATATGCTGGTTTTTAACACTTAATTCTTGTTTTATTTCTCTACTTTTACTACATTGATAGTAATTAAAAATATATGTTATACATCCTAGGCACCATATTAAACAAATGTTTACTATACAAATACTTTTAGTACATAAAATCCTCAAACAAATTAAACATAGTACCACTATAAAAATATAATTGAATTCAAAAAATAGTAATTCAATAACCACTAAAAGAATTGCACAGAAAAAAATAACAATCCTGTACAATAATTTTTATTCCTAATTTTCTGCAATATTTATTGAAACTGTATTTAAATACTTAGGTTCAACTTTAACTTGTTCAACTGCTACTTTTTTTCGTTTCAATAATCTTATCGCATAATCGTCATTATGATAATTACGCATATAATATATTTTCTTTATACCTGCTTGTAACAATGATTTAGTACATTGTAAACAAGGAAAATCTGTAACATAAATTTCTGCCCCATCTGTTGGAATTCCAAATTTTGAACATTGTAATACTGCATTCATTTCTGCGTGAATTGTTCGTAAACAGTGTCCATCAACAACGTAACAACCTACGTCAATGCAATGATCATCACCAGAAACAGCTCCGTTGTATCCTCCAGCAATTACACGCTTATCCCTAACTAAAATTGCTCCAACTGATAATCTTTCGCATGTTGATCTTAATGAAAGCAATACTGCTTGTAACATAAAATACTGATTCCAAGGTATTCTTTTATCGGTCATAAAATTCACCATCCAAATATGTTTTTATTTAGTATAACATAGTTTAAACTGTTAATTTATCTGAGATTGCAGCAAATGTTTTATCTCCTATACCGGAAACATTCTTTAGTTCATCAATTGTTTTAAATTTGCCGTGCTCATCGCGATATGAAATAATCAGCTCAGCTTTCTTGTCTCCTATTCCATTCAATTGTGTTAACTGTTCTTTAGTAGCAGTATTAAGATTTATTTTATTGTTATCTTCGGTTTCCTCGGTTGTATTGCTATTACTTGTATCACTACTCATAGTGTTTTCCGATTGCAATTCTATAATTACATCACCAGTATAGTTTTCTCCTTGCTTGGGCACATAAATCATCATTTGATCACTTAATTTATGTGCATAATTAAGCTTACTAACATCCGCATTATTTTCTAATCCTCCAGCTTGTTGAATAATATAAGCTAGTCTTTGATTTGGTTTTGCTTTATACAGACCTGGATGTTTAACAGCTCCTTTAATATCTACAAATATTTCCTTCCTAGCTACACTAGATTTAACTTGCGGCACAGATGTAGAAACTTTACTTATTTGAGATGTACTGCTACTAGATATTTCAAAAGTATCACTATCTGAGTGTCTAGTAGGTAAAACAAAAATTAGTGTTACAATTATTGCTATTACAATGGTTACTATTTGCCATTTATTATTTTCTAGAAACTCTTGAAGTTTTTCTTTTATCTCTTCTTTCATCACTTATTCCTTTCTTAAGTTCCCTCTAAGATTAATAAATACGCAAAAAAAAATTTTTTTCAAAAAAATACAAAAAAACAAGCCTCCATCGAGACTTGTTTAAAATATAAATTACATTTCATTAGGAGCTTTTACACCTAATAAACGTAAGGATTCTTTTAATGTAGTAGCAACACTTTGTACTAATGCTAATCTTGCATTCTTTTCAGCATCATCATTCAAAATTCTAGAATGTGCATAGTATTTATTAAATGCTTTCGCTAAATGAATTGCATATTTTGCAACAACAGAAGGTTCATATTCACTAACAGCTTTCTTTACTGTTTCAGGGAAAGCAGCTAATAAACGTAATGTTTGCCATGCTTCTGGATCACTAATTTCTAAGTTATCAGAATCTAACTCTAAATTGCCTGCTTTACGTAATATACTCATGGCACGAGCATGTGAGTATTGTACGTATGGTCCAGTTTCTCCTTCAAAACGAACAACTTCATCTAAGTTAAAGTCGAAACTGTTAATTCTTTCATTCTTCAAATCATGGAAGACAACAGCACCTACACCTACTGCTTCTGCCACTTCTTCCTTGTCAGCAAGGTTTGGATTCTTTTCTTCGATTTGCTTATTAGCTAATTTAACAGCATCATCTAAAACTTCTTCTAATAAAATTACACGTCCAGAACGAGTAGATAACTTCTTACCACCGGATGTAATCAATCCAAATGGAATATGATGAATATCATCTGACCAATCGTATCCCATTTCTTTTAAAACAGCTTTCAATTGCTTAAAATGGTTAGTTTGTTCTTGACCTACTACGTATAATGATTGTACGAAATCATATGTACGGTAACGATATAATGCAGCAGCTAAATCACGAGTAATATATAGTGTTGCTCCGTCTGTTTTTCTAATTAAAGCAGGGTTTAAATCGTATTTTTCTAAATCTACAATTTCTGCCCCTTGACTTTCTTTTAATAATCCCTTTTCTTGAAGCAAGTCTGTAATTTCATCCATTTTATCATTATAGAATGCTTCACCATTATATGAATCAAAAGTAATATTTAAGCGATCATATACTTCAGTAAATTTCTTTAGAGATTCTTCACGGAACCATTTCCAAAGTTTAAGTGCTTCTTCATCACCATCTTCTAACTTTTTAAACCATTCACGTGCTTCTTCATCCAATTCAGGATTATTAACATCTTCTTCATGGAAACGAACATAATACTTCAATAAATTATTGATTGGGTCAGCTTTAACTTCTTCTTCACTTCCCCATAGTTTATATGCAACAATTAATTTACCAAATTGTGTTCCCCAGTCACCTAGATGATCTATTTTTATTGGCTTATAATTTACTTTTTCAAGTAATAATGCTAAAGAATTACCGATAACTGTAGAACGTAGATGTCCCATTGACATTGGCTTTGCAATATTAGGTGAAGACATATCAATAGGAACATTTCCACCATGACCTAAATCTTGGTTACCATAAGCAGAACCTTCAGATAAAACTTCAGATAATATATCTTTACTGAATTCTTTTTTATCTAAAAAGAAATTTACATATGGTCCTACTGCTTCTACCTTTTCAAATCCTGTTTGATCAATCTTTTCAACCAATTCACTAGCTATCATTTGTGGTGCTTTACGTAATACTTTTGATAATACAAAAGCAGGAAATGCATAATCCCCTAAATTAAGTGTCTTAGGTTTTTCTATCTTAGCTAAAATATCTTCTTGTGATAATTTTCCATCAACAGCTTGTTCAATAACTTGAGCAACTTTAACTTTATAATCCATGTTGTCCTCCCATATAAAAATAAAAAAACTCCTGCATAATAATATGCAAGAGACGAGAAATTCCCGCGGTACCACTCTACTTGATTAGTAATCCACTCAAAAAATATTAAATTGTTATTCTAAGAAACGCGATTCATTTACTTCCATTATCCAACTCACACCAACTTGGACTCGCTTAGAACTTTCATAAACTACTAATTTCTATCATAGAATAGTCAAAACCACAGGGAAAACTCATTCTCTGTTATAAATCATAATAAACTACTGAAGACATGATAACAAAACTTAATCTATAGGTCAATCTATCTATGATTTTTTTATTTATTTCTTGAAATTTACTGAAGTTTAATTTAATATGTAAGAAAATTTTCTATTTTTGGAGGTTCCACATGAGCTACTCGATCCTATTATTTGATATTGATGATACCTTATTGGATTTTCATGCTACTGAAAATCGAGCTCTAGAATTACTTTTTGAAAAGCATGGAATTAAATTAACTGATACTGTAAAAGATAATTATGTAAAATTTAATCAAAGTCTATGGAAAAAATTAGAATTGGGAGAAATTAGTAGACAAGAACTCATGACTAATCGTTTTACTACTTTCTTTAAAAAGGAATTTAATCTTAATATCGATGGACTTAGTTTGAATAGAGAATACTTAGAGTTCTTATCAACTGGTACTGATACTATTCCTGGAGCAAAAGATTTACTTTCTACTTTAAAAAAATCTGGGCATAAATTATACGTCGTTACAAACGGTATAGATTTTGTTCAAGAACGTCGTTTACGCAACACCGGATTCAATTCGTTTTTTGATGATATCTTTATTTCTCAAAAAATTGGCTATCAAAAACCAGATGCTAGATTTTTTAAGAACGTATTTAATGAGCTATCTGAATTCAATCCTGATGATACGCTTATTATTGGTGACTCACTTACATCTGACATTCAAGGTGGGCACAATGCTAACATAGACTCTATTTGGTACAATCCTAAATCATCTCCTATTGATAAGAAAATTACCCCTACTTATCAAGTAAATAAATTACAGGATATTTTACAAATTGTTGGTTAATTGTCTTGCATATTCAAATAAAATTTGCTAATATTCTTAGGATAATTAGTAATATAAGGAGATTTTTATGGAAACTAAGTTTGAAATTGGCGATCGCGTTAAATGTAAAAAATTTGCTTCTTTAACTCATGACTTTATCGGTACAATTGAAAAAATTTATGAAAATTCTGCAATGGTTACAATTGTAGAACATGATAAAGCAGACTCTGTTGTAGTAACTGATTTTCATAATCGTGCTGTAGTTCGCCTTTCTGATATGAAAAAAGTAGCAGCTTAATATATACTGACATTGATAAATTTTTATGTTATACTTATCAATGTCTTGCGGGTATAGTTTAGTGGTAAAACTTCAGCTTCCCAAGCTGGTGTCGCGAGTTCGATTCTCGTTACCCGCTTATTAATTTATCAAGTCTTTGACGCATTACTAGTAATACTCATTATCCATTAAGGTCTGAAAGAGTACCCAGAAAATTTAATATAATTATGGAAAATAAGCTCATCTAATCCTTTTTCTAGGGAATAGATGAGCTTTTATTCTATCTCTAATTAATATCTCCATATCTATCACTAATATAGTTTTCAATTATAGATACAAAGGCTTTAACGGATGGAGTTTGCTGTTTCTTCTGATGTGTTACTAAACATATTGTTCGATAAAAATGTTCACTAAAAATATATCTATTAACATCTCCACTTAAATTTTGTAAAGCAAGCTCTGGTAAAATTCCTAGTCCCAAACCACTTTCCACCATCGCTATAATTGAAGCATCATCTATACTATACTGTAGTGAATTGACAGAAACATTATATGTATCCAAAGCTCTTTTGGTATCTCTATCATAATCAATTTGTTGTAAAATAAATTTTTCGTTCTTTATATCATCTCTTGTAATTGATTTTCCCCTATGAAGTTTAAAGTCTTGTGGCGTAATGCAATATATTGGGTCTTTATATAATGGGATAACTTCTAAATTTTCTTCAATTGGCAATGCACTAAAACCTATATCAAGTATCCCTAATTTAACTTGTTCAACAACATCATTAAAATTTCCCTGCCAAACCGTTACTTCTATATCAGGATAAATATTTTTAAATTTATTTATTATGTCTGGCAACCAATTAATGCATACACTACTAAATGCTCCTATTCTTACACGTCCTTTATTTAATCCATTAATTAGAGCAGCCTCTTCGTTTAAAGTAGCCTCAGCATTCAAAATATCTTGAATAAGCGGTAATACCCTTTGACCATTAGGTGTGAGTCTTACACCACTTCTACTCCTAACAAACAGTGAGAATCCTAAATCTTTCTCTAAACTATTAATTGAATGACTAATTGCTGAAGGTGTAACTTGTAATTGTTTAGCAGCAGCAATAAATGTTTTTTGTCTAGCAACTTCACTAAAAACTTCGTAACTAAAATTTGTCATATTATTTAATCCTCATTACTAAAATTTGCTTTTATGTTACATTTAATTTCTTACTTATTCAAGACGTAAACTCAAGATAATGTTATAATTACTTTAAAATCTTTAGAAAGGTGTGAGTGCTATCATTATTTTTATTACTCATCCATTATGGATTATTGCAATTATTTTCTTTGCTAACTTGATAGCAGCTATTTGGACAGTTTTTCGTGAAAAACGAGATATTGCAACCACATGGGCTTGGTTATTAGTTTTAACATTACTACCTATAATCGGCTTCACTTTGTACCTTTTCGCTGGTAGAAAGATTTCTAATGAACAAATTTTCAGTATGAAGAAGGAACAACAGGAACAAATTACCAAGTTAGCTAATGAACAAAAAAGCCTCTGGAATAAACATTCCCTAATTCCATCTGAAAAAACTACTGATACTGGTCGTGCACTAATTCATTTTTTCCTTGAATCAGAAGATGCTTTTATAACTCAAGATAATCAAGTAGAAATTTTTACTGATGGAAAAGAAAAATTTGAATCTCTTCTTCGTGATATAAAGAATGCTAAACACCATATTCACATCGAATACTATTCTTTTATCGCTGATGATATTGGTAATAAAATACTGAAAGCTCTAGAAGAAGCTGCTGCTCGGGGAGTAGAAGTTAGAGTTTTATACGATTTATTCGGTTCACACGGTACTACCTACAAATTCTTCAAACATTTAGAAGAACTCGGAGGGTATGCTCAAGCCTTTATTTCAGCATCTAAGGCGTTAATTTCGACACCTAGGCTAAATTACCATGATCACCGAAAACTTGTTATTATAGACGGTAATATTGGCTATATCGGTGGGTTTAATATTGGAGATCAATACTTAGGAAAGTCCCCAAAGTTTGGTTACTGGCGCGATACTCATCTTCGTATCAAAGGATTTGCCCTTTTTGAAATGCAAGCACGTTTTTCAATGGATTGGAATACTACTTGTCGGAAAACTAAAAAACCCCGTTTAGATATTTCAACTAAAAAATATATGCCTATGGATTCTAACGAACAAGCCAATGGCTCTACCAGAATACAAATTGTTTCTTCGGGACCAGATAGTGAGCGTCAATCAATTAAACGTGGATACCAATATATCATTGCAAATGCTAAAGATTATGTTTATATCCAGACTCCTTACTTAATTCCTGACGATTCAGTCCTCGAAGCCCTTATTATTTCTGCTAAAGCTGGTACTGACGTGCGTATTATGATTCCATGTATGCCTGATCATGTTTTTGTTTACAGAGCTACTCAATTCTATGCCAAATACTTAGTTGAAAATGGAGTTAAAGTTTACCAGTATGATAATGGCTTCCTACATGCTAAAACTGTTGTTTCTGATGACCACATTTCTTCTGTTGGTTCTGCTAATATGGACTTTCGTAGTTTTAAACTTAATTTTGAAGGTAATGCTTTTTGTTATGATGATAAGTTATCAAAAGATTTAAAGGCTATCTTTTTAAAGGATTTGGATAATTGTACAGAGTTAACTACTGAATTCTTTGATAATCAATCTAGTTGGTTAAAATTCAAGCAATATTTCTCAAGACTGCTTTCTCCAACTCTATAATTATCTGCAACTAAATACCCTCTAAATATGCTGTATATTGGCATACTTAGAGGGTATTTTTATACATTAAATTAACTTTTCAAAATGTCTTTGTATATACGCCGCTATTGCATCTGCCAATACGTTCAATTTCAACAATTTAAATAGTTTTGCACGTACTAACTCAATAATTGAACAAACTAAGTAAATACATAAACTAAAAATTATAATTTTTCCAATAAACATGACAGGCGAATTTAGAGCTATATCAGCAAATCTATCTTTAAATAAATACTCCGCTACAAAGGGATGAATATGTATCAAATATACTCCAAAAGTCAATGGGGCAAATAATTTTACTCCTTGTATAATTCTAGAATTCAACGACAGCTTACTAAAAATATTTAACAATGCTATTCCCATAAATAACATTGTTGGTGCAGGATAATTTATTAGAACACGTCCATGCGATTGTTCTCCACCTAACAATAAGAAAACTGCAAAAGAAAGGATTGCCATTGAAAAATACACTGTTTTATCGTGTTTCCAAAACTTCCAACCATACAATTTAATATATCCACCAATTAAATATAGAATTATTAACCATGGTGCACTATATCCACTCTGGAGGCTTAGGAAGGTTTTAGCCCTAAAAATGAAAGTTTCCCCAAAAGAACATACTAATATTAATGTTATTAATAACTTAGTCGCCATTGATTTATCCAACTTATTCAGTAATAGATTCAAGAAAGGCATAAATGCAAAGAGAATAAAATATGCTGAGAAGTACCAGTATCTTTCAAAAGAAATCGGCATTAACATTTGTATTAATAACCCTTTATTAATAGGCACATTGGGTATTGTTACCCATATTATTATATTTAATACTACAGAATAGAATAATACCTGAAACCAAAGTTTTATTATATTTTGTAATTTAAATTTACTTTTTACCCCTACATAACCAGATATTAGTGCATAGCAATTAACTGCACAATAGCATAATGTATCTAATAGCCAGCTTATATCATAATTTATACTTCCTATACCAATTTGTGTTGCTTTATTAATCACTCCACCTAGTAATAAGCAATGATACAATACAATCATATACATCGCTACTATTCGTAATAAATCAATCCCATAATTTCTACGTTTCACAAGTATAAACTCCTTAATTAAAAAATGTTCATTTACAAGTTTAAGTTGTTAAGTTAGAAAGGTCAATATTAGTTGAGATATAATCCTAATAAGTATCTCTTAATTAATTCTAACTATCAATAAAATTAAAAAAGCTGTACAAACATAATTGTACAACTTTTACTATATTATAATTATTTAAAAGCTTTTACACCTATATCATGACGATAGAAACAATCATTCCACTTGTAGTTTTCCAAATACTTGTAGACTAATTTATGTGCTTCTTCAATTGTAGATGCCTCACCTACGATTGATAAAATTCTACCACCATTACCATATACAACCTCATCTTCAATCTTAACATTTGCATAAATGGTGTATATGTCTTTTTGACTTTCCAACTTAGGTAAAGCTTGCCCCTTTACTGCTTGCTTAGGATAGCCTGCTCCTGCAACTACTACATTTAAGTATGCTTTATCTGAAATCTTCAATTCTGGTAATTGTTTATCATTAATGGCCGCATCTATCAACTCAGCAAAATCACTTTCTACACGAGGTAAAACTACTTGAGTTTCTGGATCTCCTAAACGAACATTATATTCAATAACTTTAGGACCTTCTTTTGTCATTATCATACCTATATACAAAATTCCATGATAATGATAATCCCCAGCTTCTAGTCCCTTCACTGTTGGTTCTACAATATCTGTAATCATTGCTTGGTATTCTGCATCAGATAACTGTGGTAAAGGACTATATGCACCCATACCACCTGTATTGGGACCTTCATCATTATCGTATGCTCTTTTATGATCTTGAGCCATTGGTAAAATTCGATAGCCCTTATCACTTAATACTAAGAACATAGAGTATTCATTTCCAACCAAGAATTCTTCAAGTACTACTTTTTTCTGACCTTTTCTAAACATCAATCGAATTTCATCTTCAGCTTCTTGATAGGATTGAGCTATTACAACACCTTTACCTGCTGCTAATCCGTCTTCTTTAATAACTACAGGTTCGTCAAATTCTTTCAACCCTGCGATTGCTTCATCTGAGGTAGTATAGGTTTTAAATTTAGCAGTTGGAATATGATACCTATCCATAAATTCCATCGCATAATTTTTTGATCCTTCTAATTGTGCTGCACGTTTGTCTGGACCGAAAATCTTTAGATTATCTTCTCTAAAAGAATCAACAATCCCTGCAACTAAAGCATCTTCAGGACCTACAAAAGTCCATTCTATATCATTATCGTAAACAAAACCCTTTAACGCATCAAAGTTCAACTCATTTATTGCTACAACTTCAATGCCATCAAAAGTCATTCCTGGATTACCTGGTGCACAGTAAACTTTAGCAACTTTCTCGCTTTTCAATAATGCTTTACAAATTGCATGTTCGCGTCCACCAGAACCTACAACTAATAAATTTACGTTTTCTTTCATCTTATAACTCCATTAATTAGTGTCTAAAATGTCTTACACCTGTGAATACCATCGCTACCCCATACTTATTAGCCATAGCAATGGAATCTTTATCTCTAATTGATCCACCAGGTTGAACTATTGCTTTAATCCCATGTTCAGCAGCATATTGGACACAATCATCCATTGGGAAGAATGCATCACTTGCTAACACAGCTTTATCATTTAGTGAATCGCCAGCATGCTTAATTGCTATCTTTGTAGAATCAATACGGTTTGGTTGTCCAGCTCCTATACCTAATGTTCTCTCATCGTTTGCTACAACAATTGCATTAGACTTAGTATGTTTAACTGCTTTCCAAGCAAATAATAATGTTTCTAATTGACTATCACTAGGAGCATTTTCTGTTACTACTTCCCAATTCTTAGGATCTTCATCTATAACGTCTTGTTCTTGACGAAGCAAACCACCCATAATTGAAACTGTTTCATCGCGAATATCTTCATCTTTTTTAGTAAAATCAAGTTGTAATAAACGTAGATTTTTCTTCTTGGATAATACTTCTAAAGCGTCAGCATCGAATTCCGGAGCAATTATAATTTCTAAAAATAGTTTATGCATTTTTTCTGCTGTTGCTAAATCTACTTTTCTATTTAAAGCAATTACACCACCAAAAATTGAGATTGAATCAGCTTCATATGCTCTATCCCATGCTAATTCAATATTATCAGCTTGACCTATTCCACAAGGATTCATATGTTTCAAAGCTACAACTGTTGGTGCATCAAATTCTCTAACTGCTCTAATTGCAGCATCAGCATCGCGTATATTATTGAATGAAAGCTTTTTACCATTTAATTGCTTAGCTTGTGTAATAGAGTATGCTTTAGGCATAGCATCTTCATAGAACCATGCTTTTTGATGACTATTTTCTCCATATCTCATTGAAGAAATCAAATCATATGTTAGTGTTAATTTTTCTGGATTATTTTCACCAGCTTGTTTACTTAAGTAATCTGCAATTAAAGCATCATATGCTGCTGTATGTCTAAATGTTTTAGCAGATAATTTAAATCTTGTTTCTAATGAAATTTCTCCATTTTCATCTAATTCTTTCTCTAATCCTTCATAATCATTTGCATCTACAACAACCACTACATCGCGATAATTCTTAGCTGCTGAGCGTAGCATACTTGGTCCACCAATATCAATATTTTCAATAGCATTTTCTAAGGTTACTTCAGGATTTTCGATAGTTTGCTTAAATGGGTATAAGTTTACACATACTAAATCAATTGGTGTAATATTTTGTTCTTTTAAAGTTTCCATATGTTCTGGCAACTCACGTCTTGCAAGTAAACCGCCATGAATATAAGGATTCAAAGTTTTAACTCGTCCATCTAAAATTTCTGGGAAATGAGTAACTTCTTCAACAGAAATAGTCTTAATACCTGCTTCATCTAAGTATTTCTTAGTTCCACCAGTTGAAACAATTTCAAAATCATGTTCTACTAATTTCTTTACAAATGGTACTAAATTATTTTTATCAGATACACTAACTAATGCTCGTTTCATTTTAATTCTCCTTAATTGTTTGACTTACTTAACAAAACTTCGTTTAAAACTTTAGGATATATACGATGTTCACACTCATGAATTCTTTCTTCTAAAGTTTCACAAGTATCATCTTGATAAATGGGTACATGTTCTTGGTATATAACTGGTCCCGAATCTAAACCAGAATCAATATAGTGCAATGTTACTCCTGTTTGATCCTTATTATGCTCTTTATGATCAGCAAATGCTCTTTCAATCGCATGTAACCCTTGATATTCAGGTAAGTATGCAGGATGAAGATTTATAATGGATCCTTCATACTCATCTAGTATTGGCTTGCCAATAATTCTCATGTATCCTGCTAAAGCGATAAAATCTATTTGATGAGCCTTTAACACTTCAACAATTCGTTTTTCATAATCTAATTTATTGCCACATTCTTTAACTGTAAATGTTTCATAGGGAATGTTAAATTTTTCAGCTCTTTTAATAACTGGTGCATTAGGATGATCACAAAAAAGCAATACTAAATTTCCAGTAATTTCCTTTTTAGCAAATTTATCTGCTAATACCTCAAAATTAGTTCCATTTCCTGAAGCAAAAATTGCTACTCTCATTACCTATGCTCCTTAATGTACAATGATTTTTTCTTCATTATCTTTTCTTTTCCTCAAGTTTCCAATAATATAGAAATCTTCGTTTTTATCACTTAATAATTTCTTTACTGATTCTAACTTATCTTCAGATACTGCTAAAACCATACCAATACCCATGTTGAAAGTTTCATAACAATCATTTTGTGATAAGTTACCTAATTTTTTGAGATATTCAAAAATTGGTAAAACTTTCCAAGAGCTTGCATCAATTTCAGCAGTTAGATCATCAGCAAACATTCTTGGTAAATTTTCAATCAGTCCCCCACCTGTAATATGAGCTATTCCATTTACTAAATTTTCTTTTACAAGTGGTAAAACACTATCTATATAAATTTTTGTTGGTTCTAAAATTACTTCTCCGATTGTTTTTCCACCAAATTCTTCCCTTTTTTCAGATAAATCAATTTTATTATCTTTAAATAGAATTTGACGAACTAAGGAAAAACCATTTGAATGTATTCCACTAGAAGCTAAGCCTATCAAAATATCATTTTCTTGAGGATTAGCATCCGTTAACAGCTTACTTTTTTCTACAACACCAGAGGAAAAGCCTGCTAAATCATATTCATCTTTCGCATACATATCTGGCATTTCAGCAGTTTCTCCTCCAATTAAGGCAGTTCCCGCTTGTCTACAACCTTCAGCAACCCCAGCAACAATCTGCGCAATCTTATCTGGATCATTTTTTCCAGTAGCAATATAGTCTAGAAAATATAGAGGTTCTGCTCCTTGAGCCAAAATATCATTTACACACATAGCAACACAATCAATCCCTATAGTGTCATGCTTGTCCATCTTTTGTGCAATCAATAATTTAGTTCCTACTCCGTCAGTACCAGAAACTAATACAGGTTCTTTAACATTTAGTACACTTAAGTCAAAAGTTCCACCGAAGCTACCAATATTTCCTGTTGTTCCCATTCTTTGAGTAGACTTAACATCTTTTTTTATTTTATTAACTAGTTCATAACCCGCATGAATATCTACTCCAGCCTCTTGATAGCGACTCATTTACTTTTCCTCTCTTTCTTGTTGTGATTTCAAAGAAGTTAAGTAAGCTTCTTCATAATCATATAAAGGAGTTGGATACTTACCATCAAAATAAGCAACCGTTAATCCACCATTAGGATAATCAGCACCGCCTTTAACCGAAATAGCCTTAATTAAAGATGGTATACTCAAAAATCCTAAGCTATCTGCACCTATTAAATCTGACATTTCTTCTACAGTATGATTTGCAGCCATTAACTCTGAACGAGTTGAAATATCAATTCCATAGAAACAAGGGAACTTAAATGGTGGAGATGAAATTCGCATATGAACCTCTTTAGCTCCAGCCTCTCGTAATAATTTTACTAATTGCTTTGAAGTTGTTCCTCTAACAATTGAATCATCTACAACAACAACTCGCTTGCCTTCAACTACCCCTCTAACAGCTGACAACTTCATCTTTACTCCACGTTCACGTAATTCTTGTGTCGGTTGAATAAATGTACGAGCAATATACTGATTCTTTATTAATCCCATTTCATAAGGTAGTCCCAATTCCTCCGCATATCCAGAAGCAGCCGATAATGAGGAGTTAGGAACGCCAATAACCATATCAGCATCTGCTGGTTGCTCTTTGGCCAAAAGTTTTCCCATTCTCTTTCGCGCATTATGCACCGTTACACCATGAATAATTGAATCAGGTCTGGCAAAATATATGTATTCCATTGAACAAATTGATAGTTGTGTTTTATCAGTATATCGATCTATCTTCATACCATCTTTGTTGATTACAATTAATTCACCTGGCTGCACATCTCTAACAAATTTTGCTCCTACTGTATCCAACGCACAAGTTTCGCTTGCTACTACATATGCACCGTTATCTAATTGTCCTA
Organism: Ligilactobacillus sp. UO.C109; assembly: GCF_026847815.1. Taxonomy (NCBI): domain Bacteria; kingdom Bacillati; phylum Bacillota; class Bacilli; order Lactobacillales; family Lactobacillaceae; genus Ligilactobacillus; species Ligilactobacillus sp. UO.C109. The sequence continues at coordinate 483,026 of NZ_JAPSFH010000027.1, forward strand.
TTGATAAAGGACGAAAACCATTCGGATCCAATGCTGCAATTAAGCTATCCTTACGTAATAGTAGAAAAGCAAATCCGCCTTTTACTTCGTTTAAACTTTGCTTAAGTGCTTCAATAAAAGTGCAATTTTGTTTTTGACGAATCAAATGAATTAAAATTTCAGTATCTGAATTTGACTGAAAAACTGCTCCTCTGTCTTCAAGATTTCGCTTTAAAGTTACAGCGTTAGTCAAATTACCATTATGAGCTAAAGCAACATCACCATCATGAAATCTGAATAAAAATGGTTGAATGTTATTGATAGAATTATTACCACTTGTTCCATAACGAACATGGCCAATAGCACTATCTCCAGTTAATCTTAGTAAGTCTTTCTCGTCAGCAAATACTTTTGCTAATAATCCCCTATCGCGATGTTGATGTAGTCTATCGCCATCACTCGAAACAATTCCTGCTCCTTCTTGTCCTCGATGTTGTAAACTATGTAAACCAAAGTAAGTCAATTGACTTGCATTTTCAGCTCCAAAAACTCCAAAGACTCCACACTCTTCGTTTAATCCTTTGATTTCATAAGACATGGGATTGCCTCCTCCCATAGTTTTTCTAATTCTGATACCTCTGCAACAAAGTTGTCATCTGTTAAAGTTATATCTAATTGATGATCAGCTTGAACTTCACCAATTTCCGTAATATCTTCACCCATAATTTCTTCAAAAGCTGCTACATTATCTTTTGAAACACTAACAACTAATCGTCCAGGAGTTTCACTGAATAATAGTTCTTTTTTCATATCTAAACTAACTTTGATCCCCTTATCAGTTCCAAAAACCATTTCAGCTAAGCTAACACCCAAGCCACCTTCACTCAAGTCATGAGAAGATGAAACCAAACCTTGTTCCATAGTTGCTAAAAGATTCTTCAAATATGAGTTAACTTTTTCTAAATCAAAATCATTTAGATCTCCAGAGATCTTATTATTTAATAATTTTTGCAATTCAGAACCGTTAAAGTCATTACCTGTTTTACCTACTAAATAAAGTTTGTCACCTGCATTTTGAACAAAAGATGGTACTGTACGATAAACATCTTTAATTAATCCAACCATACCAATCATAGCAGTAGGATAAATAGCTTCTCCGTTATTTTCATTATACAAAGAAACATTACCGGAAATAACTGGTGTATCCAAAGTTCTGCAAGCTTCAGCCATCCCATTAATAGACTGATGTAGTTCCCAATATATTTCAGGATCATTAGGATCACCATAATTCAAACAATCAGTTATGGCCAATGGCAAAGCACCACTTGAAATGATATTTGTTGCAGCTTCTAAAACAGCCATTTTCCCACCAACTTCTGGATTTAAATAAATAAAGCGACCATTTCCATCAGTTGTCATTGCTAAAGCTTTTTTAGTTCCACGAATACGAATTACACCAGCATCGCTTCCTGGTCCTACAACTGTACTTGTTCGTACTTGTGAATCATAAGTTTCTGTAAACATCTTCTTTGAAGCAATTGTTGGTTGTTGCAATAAAGCTTCTAGTGTTTCTTTTGCATTAGATAATTGTGGTACCCAAGCATCTTTATTTTTATTATCTAAAATACGTTGTGGAACTCTTTCTTCACTAGGTTCTTCTAAAACGTCATCCGTTAGAGTAGATACTGGTATATTTGTAACTACTTCACCTTTATGATGTAGTATGTAATCATGTCCTTCTGTTACTCTACCTATAACTACAGCTTCTAAATTGTAGTCTTCAAATAACTTTTTAACATCATTTTCATGACCTTTTTTGACACATAATAACATTCTTTCCTGGGACTCACTCAACATGATTTCATAAGCAGACATTCCTTCTTCACGTTGTGGAACCATATCTAAATTCAATTCCATACCACTGTTAGCTTTTGAAGCCATTTCACAACTAGATGAAACAATACCTGCAGCTCCCATATCTTGAATACCAACTAACCAGTCTTGGTGATTATTTGTTAATTCAATACATGCTTCCATAAGTAGTTTTTCCATAAATGGATCACCTACTTGAACAGCTGAACGTTGAGTTTCTTTATCATCAGCAAAATCTGCAGAAGCAAATGTTGCACCATGAATACCATCACGACCTGTTTTAGCCCCCACATACATAACTGCATTACCAATACCTTTAGCTTGTCCTTTTTGAATATGACTTTGATCTAAAATACCAACACTCATTGCATTTACTAAAGGATTTCCAGCATAGCAATCATCAAAAGTTATTTCTCCAGCAACAGTTGGAATACCCATACAGTTACCATAACCACCGATTCCAGCTACAACTTCATTGATAAGATACTTAGTTCTAGCATTATCAATTTCGCCAAAGTGCAATGAATCTAAGGATGCTATTGGTCTAGCTCCCATACTGAAAATATCACGTAAAATCCCCCCAACACCTGTTGCTGCACCTTCATAAGGTTCTACAGCTGAGGGATGATTATGACTTTCAGCCTTGAAAACTACTGCTTGATTATCACCAATATCTACGATACCAGCACCTTCACCAGGGCCTTGCAAAACACGTTCATTTTTATTTGGAAATAGTTTAAGCACTGGTTTAGATTTCTTGTATGAGCAATGTTCTGACCACATTACAGAGAAAAGACCAGTTTCTGTATAATTAGGTAAGCGACCTAATAATTTATCACAAATATATTCGTATTCTTTTTGTGTTAAGCCCCATTCTAGATAAACTTTTTGTTCTTTTATTTGTTCAGGTGTTAATTCCTTATTCATATTAGCCTTTTACCTTTCCTTCTTCTAGTAATGATTTGAATACTCTTAATCCATCTTCATTGCCTAATAACATTTCAACAGCTCTTTCAGGATGCGGCATCATTCCTAAAACATTTCCTTGCTTATTTGTAATTCCAGCAATATCATTCAAACTGCCATTGGGATTTTCTTTTGAATATCTAAAAACAACTTGTCCATTTTCTTCAAGCTCTGCTAATAATTCTTCATCTGTATAATAACTTCCATCAGCATGAGCAATAGGTAAGTTTATTTTTTCGCCTTTTTTATACAAAGAAGTAAATGGTGTATTAGTATTTTCAACAGTTAATTCGACTGTTTTACATACAAACTTCAAACTATTATTTCTCTTCAAAGCTCCTGGTAATAGACCAACCTCTGTTAAAATTTGGAATCCATTGCAAGTACCAAAAACTGGCTTACCATTTTTTGCAAATTCTATTACTGCTGGCATAATAGGTGAGAACCGTGCTATTGCACCACAACGAAGATAATCACCATAAGAGAATCCCCCTGGTAACATTACAGCATCAAAACCATCTAAGTTATCTTGCTTATATGAAACATATTCAACATCTGCATCACATACAGTGTGTAATGCTTCGTATAAGTCTATATCACAATTTGAGCCAGGAAAAACAATAACTGCTATTTTCATTAATCTTCCTCCATAATTTCATAACGATATGTTTCAAGATTAAAGTTCACCAATAATTGTTCTGAAATTTCTTTTACAGATTCTTCAACTTCTTTTTCTCTACTATCAATAGTTACATCGAAAAATTTTCCCACTTTAATTTCTTTTACTTCATTATGTCCTAAAGAATGAACAGCTTCAGTAATTGTTTCTCCTTGTGGATCAAAAACAGATTGCTTATATGTTACGAAAATACGTACCTTTGTCATGGTGTTGTGTTCCTCCTATTATTTGTTTAACACTTTCTTCAAACGATTTAATACTTCTTCATATACAGGTGTTAAATCACCAATATCTCTACGGTAGACATCTTTATCTAAATGACGATTATCCTCTAAATCCCATAAACGACAATTATCTGGGGAAAATTCATCAGCTAAAACTAATGTACCATCTGCTAAAGTTCCAAATTCAAGCTTAAAATCAACTAATTTCATTCCTGCTTGTTTAAATAAATCTGTCAATAATGTATTTACTTTTCTAGATAAATCCCAGATTCTATTTAAATCTTCCTTAGTAGCAATTTCTAATGCTAATGCCTGTGACTCGTTAATGAATGGATCATCTAATTCATCACTCTTGAAGTACATTTCTTCTACAGGTTTATTGAATTTCTTTCCTTCTTCTACTCCATATCTAGTTGAAAAATGTCCTGCCGCAACATTTCGTGTAACTATCTCAAGTGGGAAAATTTTAACTTTTTTTACTAATTCTTCATTCTCAGAAATCTTCTTTATAAAGTGTGTAGGAATGTCATTCTTTATCAAATATTCAAAGATTAAACTTGAAATTTGATTGTTAACATGACCCTTACCCTTAATGACATCCTTTTTCTTACCATTGAGTGCAGTAGCCTGGTCCATATATACTACTCTTAATACATTTTCATCTTCTGTGCTCCACATTTGCTTAGCTTTACCTTCATATAACAGTTCAGACATTATTCTATCTCCTTATTGTTCGTCTTTTAAATAAAAAATATATTTTATAAACCTTACAAACCATATATTATCAATTAAACACGAATAATGCAACAAATAAAATACACTTTATTTTTAAAAAACGATTTCATTTTTAACAAAAAAGGTAATGATTAAGTCTATTACATAAACTCTATCTTTTATATATTACGTATAATTAAGTTTATATAAAGACTTATAATACGTTTTTAATTAACAAACATATATAATATGATAGTTCGCAAAAAATGGCGTTATAAAGATTGAAGAAATCTTTATAACGCCATTTATACTAATTATTTTCCAAATAATTAACTGCATCATTAAATGATCTTACTGGAACAATTTTCATTTTTGTATGAATTTCTTTTGCAGTCTCAACTGCTTCTTCATAATTTGATTTAGCATTCGGGTCATACTTCTTAACCACTTTACTTACAGGATTATCAGGAGCAAAGAATATTTTAGCATGTGCTTTAGAAGCGGAGATAACCTTCTTGTCAATTCCACCAATATCTCCAACTTTTCCATCTGCATCAATAGTACCTGTACCTGCAACATCTCTACCTTTTAATAAGTCTTTTTTCGACAATTGCGAATACATTTGTAAAGACAACATTAAACCAGCAGAGGGTCCTCCTATTCCTTCCATATTAGCGGATATCTTTTCATTAGTCTTTACTTTCGAACGGTTAGCCAGTGTTATCCCTATACCAGTTCTCTTAGTTTGTGGTAACTTCATTGTCTTACCAATAGCTTTATGATTCTTTCCATCACGTTGATAAGTAATAGTTACTTTTTCTCCGGCTTTAATTTTTGCTAAAGCATTTTGATATCCTGTAGCATTACTATAATGTTTTCCATTAACGTTTGTTATTGTATCGCCAACTTGAATTTTATTCTTAAAATCAGATTTATCTAAGACAGACATAACATATATTCCAATATATTTTTGGCTAACTTCTTTCCCTGCATGTTTCAAAGCCACATATTTGGCAGAGTTCACTGCATCTTGCATATAATATTCTTGAATTCTATCAAATTCTGCATCTGAACTGCCACCTGTCATTTCTTCAGCTGATACTCTATCAATATGTTTTTGCGAAAAACTCCATAAGTATGTTAGTGGTGTTGCTTTTTGAACAGCAACATAAACTAGCATGAAATCACCTTTTTGTTTATTAGTCTTTCCATTAACCGTTACATATTGATTAATACTTTCAGCTGCACCTGGCTGCTCTAAGTAAACGGGAATTGGTAAAAACATTAAAATAGCTACTATTACCAATATAGTTAAAGTAACAATGTATTTATTTACTTTTTTCAATTCTTAACCTTCTTTCTTAATGCCTCAATAACATTATCTGGCACCGTTCCAACCAATTTGTCTAAATTAAACTGTGAAATTTCTCTAACTAAGGTTGAAGAAATAAAACTTACTTCCGGATTTGAAAATAAAGTAATTGTTTCAATATCACTATCTAACTTTTTATTCATTAAAGCTATTTCTTGTTCATATGTGAAATCTCTTGTATTTCTAATTCCACGAATAATCGCATCCGCATTAAATTTTTTTACTACATTGATAGTTAAATCAGTTTGAATAAGCTCAACTGATACATTACTAAATTTTGATAATGCTTCAGTGACAAGATGATATTTTTCTTCAGGAGTAAATAATGAATGTTTACTAGTATTATTGGAAATAACTACTACAACTTGATCAAATAACTTACTTGCACGACTAATTAAATCCATATGACCATTTGTAATAGGATCAAAACTTCCTGGAAAAATAACTTTCATTATTATTCACCACCTTCAAACTCATAGATGTTTAATTGTGTAATTCCATAATCAGCTTTTTTTATCCACCTAAATCCCGATATTTCATCTGGCAAATTAGCTTCCTGATCTGTCTCACACACAATAATCGCATTTTTATTAAGTAAAGATAATTCTGCTAATTTTAACATCATTTCTACTATTTTTTGTTCCTTATAAGGTGGATCAAAATAAACTAGATCATAACTCAATTGCTTTTTAGCTAGCACATGAATTATTTTATTAGCATCCCCCTTTATAATTTTAAATTTTTCTGGATGCTTTGTTACTGCTATATTTTCTTTAATAGTTTTTATTGCTTGATATTGTCTATCTATAAGGGTTGCTTCTTCAATACCACGAGAAACCCCCTCAATACTTAATCCGCCACTTCCAGAAAATAGATCTAACGACTTTCCACCTTCAAAATATGGACCAATAATATTAAACATTGCTTCTTTAACTTTATCTGTAGTTGGACGAGTTTTCATTCCTGGAACTGCCTTTAGACGTCGTCCACCATATTCACCTGCTACAATTCTCATTCTAATTACCTCAATCAAAATCTTCTAAATTTTCTCTTGCTGTACCTCTAACTTGTTCTAAATCCTTATCAATTTCTTTACGAGGTGAAATTTCAACCTTCGATACAAATTTCATGCTTTTTAGTTTATGCAAAGCTTCATTAACATCCTCAGCGTTCATATAAATTAAAACATATTTCATCTTTCGAGATACATAGTGAATAGTTCCAAATTTCCGTAATTGTTTACTTTGTTTTAAATGTTTCAAATAAACAATTACTCCCTGGCGTTCTACTCTTTTAAATTCCATTATTTTACACACCTCACTTTAAAATAAAAGTTTTCAGGTTATTAATACAATCATATCAAATTATACTTGATATATGCTAAAAATTCAGTGAAAAAATCTTTTAATTCCATGTGAAATAAAAAAAGTGAGAAGAAACTTCTTCCCACTCCTAAAATGATTATTAGTTTTTGTCCAATTCCAATAATAAATCTTGACTTTCAAGAACATCGCCATTTTTAACATATACATGACTAACTTTTCCATCAAATGGAGCCTTAATTGTTGTTTCCATCTTCATAGCCTCAGTAACAATTAATGCTTCACCCTTCTTAACTTCTTGACCCTTTTGTACTAATACTTCTAGTACTGATCCACTTAAAGTTGCACCTATATGACTTTCATTAGTTGGCTCTGCTTTAGGAATCTTCTTAATCTTAGCTTCCTTACTCTTATCATGAACAATAATTTGAATATTTTGACCATTTAATGAGAAGAATAAGCTACGATTTCCTTCCTCATCAGCTTCTGAAACAGAATCTAGACGAATTATAATACTACGTCCTGGTTTAAAGTCAACATGAATTGTTTCTCCTTCACGCATTCCTTGATAGAAAGTAATTGTATCTAAATCATGCATAGAACCAAAACGTTTTACGTTGTTAATATAATCTATGAAGACTTCTGGATATAGGATATAACTTAGAACTTCTTCCTTTGTAGGGTTACGTTTAATCTTATCTTTTAATTCATCAGCTACTTCATCAAAGTCAACTGGCTTAGCTAAACTACCTGGTCGCACTGTGATTGGCTTCTTACCTTTAAGTACAAGTTCTTGTAGTTTCTTAGGAAATCCACCAACTGGTTGACCCAAATCGCCTGCAAAGAAATCTACAACTGATTTAGGGAAATCTAAAGTTTTACCTCTTTCAAAGATTGACTTTTCATCTAAATTATTTTGAATCATAAAGATCGCAAAATCACCCACAACTTTTGAACTTGGAGTAACTTTAATAATATCACCTAATAACTTATTAACAGTTCTGTACATTGACTTAACTTGTTCAAAATCATCAATACCTACTGCCTTTGCTTGTTGTTGTAAATTAGAATATTGTCCACCCGGCATTTCTGTTTGATAGATATCCGTTTGTGGAGATGTAGTTCCATTCATAAAATCTTGATAGAATGGCTTAATTCCACTCCAATAACGATTCAATGTTTCAACATTATCAATATTTAGTTCTGGCTGACGAGCATTCCCTTCTAATGCGTAATACAAACTACTCATACTTGGTTGACTTGTTGTACCAGAAAGTGAACTAGTTGCAACATCAATAATATCAACTCCACCGCGAACTGCTTGTACATATGTTGCCACACCATTACCTGTTGTATCGTGTGTATGTAAATGTATTGGCACATTAACTTGTTCTTTCAATGTACTAATTAATTCATAAGCAGCATTGGGTTTTAGAAGTCCTGCCATATCTTTAATACCAATAATATGCGAACCCATTGTTTCTAATTCCTTAGCTAAGTTGACATAGTAGTCTAAACTATACTTATTATTCTCAGGAGTTAAAATATCTCCAGTATAACACATTGTCCCCTCTGCTATCTTTCCAGCATCACGAACAAACTCTATACTCTTTTCCATTTGATCTGTCCAGTTAAGACTATCGAAAATTCTAAATACATCAACTCCATGTTTTGCACTTTCATTGACAAATTCTCTCAATACATTGTCAGGATAATTCTTATATCCTACAGCATTAGAACCTCTCAATAGCATTTGTAGCAAAGTATTAGGCATTTTCTCACGAATAATATCTAATCTATCCCATGGACTTTCATTTAAGAAACGATACGCTACGTCAAAAGTAGCTCCACCCCAAACCTCAGCAGAAAATACATGAGGTAAAGCTGTATCATATTTTTCAATTACTGGAAGCATATCTTTAGTACGCATTCTAGTTGCAAATAAACTTTGGTGGGCATCTCTCATTGTTGTATCTGTTATTAATACCCTTTCTTGTTTATTTACCCAATTTGCTAAAGCGTCAACTCCACCATTATCAAATACTGATTTTGCATTTTCTACTTTACTTTCAGATACAAAATCCTTATCCAATTTAATATCAGGGACAAATACTTTACGATGATGCTTTGTGCCTGGGAATCCGTTAACAGTAACATCACCAATATACTTCAATAATTGGTTATTATTGTTACTGCTACGATTAAATTCGAATAACTCTGGTGTGTTATCAATAAATGTAGTGCGTGCATCGCCTGCAACGAAAACAGGATGGTTCAACACGTTACGCATGAATTTAATATTTGTTTTAACACCTCTAATTCTAAATTCATTAAGCACTCTGTTCATACGCTTAATAGCTTCTTTAAAGTTTCGTGCTTGAACACAAGCCTTAACTAATAAAGAATCATAAAAAGGTGTTATTACTGCTCCAGCATATACATTACCACCATCTAGGCGAACACCAAAACCACCTGGTGAACGATATGTTTCCAATTTACCTGTATCTGGCATAAAGTTATTTTCTGGATCTTCAGTTGTAATACGACATTGGATTGCTATACCTTGGCTTGTTAACTCCTCTTGCTTTGGTAATTCTAAATCATTATACAAATCTTTACCTTCAGCAATTTGAATTTGTGATTGTACAATATCAACACCTGTGATCATTTCTGTAACAGTATGCTCTACTTGAACACGTGGATTTACTTCAACAAAGTAAAAATCATCTTCAGTTACTAAAAATTCTACTGTTCCAGCATTATAGTAGTTTACAGATTTCGCCAAATTAACTGCAGCTTCACAAATTTCTTTGCGACGTTCTTGTGATAAAGTTATGCTTGGGGCAAATTCTATAACCTTTTGATTACGACGTTGTACAGAACAGTCTCTTTCAAAAAGATGCATTACATTTCCATGTTTATCTGCTAAAACTTGAACTTCTATATGTTTAGGGTTAACAATCATTTTTTCAACATAAAGTTCATCATCACCAAATGATTGGTTAGCTTCACTTCTAGCACGTTCATATGCCTCGCGTAATTCTTCTTTACGTTTAACAATTCTCATACCACGGCCACCGCCACCCATTGCTGCTTTAATCATAATAGGATAACCGTGTTTATCTGCAAACTTTTCAACATCTTTAAGTGATTTTACTGGATCATTCGTTCCCGGAATAGTATGTAAACCAGCAGAATTAGCAACATTACGAGCTTCTACTTTATCACCAAAAATACGTAGATGTTCCACTGATGGTCCAATAAATGTAATTCCATTTTCTTCACATTTTTGAGCAAATTCTTCATTTTCAGCTAAAAATCCATAACCTGGATGAATTGCATCAGCATTTGTCATCTTAGCTATTCGAATTATGTCATTGATATCTAGATAAGCTTCAATAGGCTTTTTACCACTACCTACTAAGTAAGCTTCATCAGCTTTAAAACGATGAACACCATATTCATCTTCTTTGGCATAAATAGCTACTGTTTTTAATCCTAGTTCATGACATGCTCTAATAATACGAATCGCAATTTCGCCACGATTAGCAATTAATACTTTTTCCACTCGTCTTCACTCCTATTCCGAAAACTTAAACTATTTCTTCAACTCCATATTTAAAAACATATTTCTTGCTGTATGTCTCTTCTCATTTGCTGAAATGTTCATTACCATTCCTAAAGCCATAGACAATACCACCATACTTGAACCACCATAAGAAATAAAAGGCAATGTAACACCTGTAATAGGTAGTAGTCCATTAACAGCGCCAATATTAAATATTGATTCTACTGTAAAAAATGTTGCTACTCCGTAACAAACTAAGGTATTGAAAGTATTATTGGATCTTATACCAATCAAAATTATTCTTAAAATTATAAAAAATAGTAACCCTAAGACCACTAAAACTCCTATAAATCCTAGTTCTTCTGCAATGATTGCCAATATAAAATCTGTATAGGGTTCTGGTAAATATCCTCTTTTTTGAATACTATTTCCCAGTCCTACTCCAAACAATCCTCCGTTACTGATAGCGTAAAAAGAATTAACTAACTGTTTACCACTTGTAGTTGCATATGTAAATGGATCAAAATAACCCTCAAAACGCTTATACATATACTCAACTTTACTTCCCTTAAATGGGTTAATTGCATGGATAACCATAACTGTAAATGCTATTATTGAAATTGCTACTCCCAAAATTCCTATGCTTGCTCTCCAATTTTTAGAATTGGCCAAAATAAGAACTAAACAAATTGCAGCACAAATTGTAGCGCCACCAGTATCAGGTTCAATTGCGATCAAGGCCAAAATTGGTAAGATATTTACTGCCAAATTTTTTCGCGTAGTCGTACGTTTATGTTTTCCTAAATAAATATCAGCTTCTCTTTTTGAAAAAGCTTTAGAAATCGCAACTACCAAGTAAAGCTTAGCTATCTCTGCTGGCTGAATACTAAATGAACCTAATGTAATCCAACCGTTAGCACCATTAATAGCACCAAATAAAAATTTAGCCATCATCAGGAGAATTATTACAGTCCAATATCCAAATCTTAGAACATTTTTACTAACCCAAAATTTTGGATTCATATGACTAAAAATTAAAGTTAATGTAATCCCTATTCCAACAAAAATTATTTGCTTAAAGAGATAAGAAGTTGCTTTGACTCCGACATAAGTAAGGTTAATCGCACTAGCAGAGTAAACCATTACAATGCCAATAAGACATAAAATTAAATACGGTATAAATAATCCATAGTCGAAATATTTTAACTTTTCTTTTAACTTATTCTTCATTATCAATTCTTCAAATCCTTAACGATTTAAATTCCTCCTTTACCCTTAAATTTATTATAACATAACGTAATACTATGCAATAAAATGATTTCTATAAGAAAAGTATAAAGAATTAGATAATTCGCAAGTTAACGATATTTTTATCATATAAGTCTTTATTTTTTCGTATTTAAATGACTTAACACTATTATGTTAGCATATATTTTCGCTTTTATCAGCATTAATATAAAGATAATCAAAAAATAAACTACAAAAAAAGATAGGCTATAAAACCTATCTTCCTTAAATTAATTATGAAATTACATTAAACCAATAACGTGTGCAATAATACCTACAATGAAAATCCCCAAGATGATAACAATTGGAGAAACTTTCTTCTTCAATAACCACATACATAAGAATGTTAGAAGTAAAGCTGCTAAACCAGGAATTAATTGATCCAAGTTATCTTGCAATGTTGTAACTTTAATCTTATCTAAGGACATGCCCTTACCCATATTCCATTGAGTTAGAACTTCCTTGATTCCTTTAGCACCACTAGGAATGTGATCCCAGTCAATGTAACCACCTTTTTGCACAGGAGTCTTTGAAACAACTGGTGTAAATTTAATACTTACCCAACGTTCAATTAAAGCACCTAGAACAAACATACCCATCATGGCAGCACCACGAGTAACTTTTTGCAATAATCCACCAGAAAGATCGTCTGTGATCTTAGAACCTGCACGGTAACCAAATTCTTGTGTATACCATAAGAATGCAATACGTAGAACATTCCAAAGTACGAAGAATAAGATAGGTCCAACAATGTTTCCTGAAATAGCTAAGGAAGCACCTAATGCACCAATAATAGGACGAGCTGTAAACCAGAATACTGGATCACCAACACCAGCCAACGGTCCCATCATACCAACTTTAACACCGTTAATAGCAACATCATCAACTGGAGCACCATTAGCACGATCTTCTTCAAGAGCTAATGTAACACCTAAAATAGGAGCTGCTAAATATGGATGAGTATTAAAGAATTCCAAGTGACGCTTTAAAGCTGCAGCACGATCTTCTTTAGTAGTGTATAATTTCTTTAAAGCTGGAATCATAGAGTAAGCCCAGCCACCATTTTGCATACGTTCGTAGTTCCATGATCCTTGAAGGAATGTTGAACGCCAACAAACAGCCATACGATCTTTTTTACTTAATGTAACTTTCTTTTCAGCCATTATACTCTTCCTCCTTCATCTTAGTAGTCATCTAAAATATCGCCAAGTGGATCTCCAGTATTGCTTGAACCACCATTACCTGAACCGCCCTTAGATTCTAATTCTAAATAGATTAAAGCAAAAGCAATACCTAAAGCACCAATAGCAATTAATGTTAATTGAGAAATTGCAGCAATAACAAAACCAATGATGAAGAATGGCCATACTTCACGAGAAGCCATCATATTGATAACCATAGCATAACCTACGGCAACAACCATACCACCACCGATTGCCATACCATCTGTTAACCAAGCTGGCATTGATTCTAGGAATGAACGTACAACGCTTGTTGGAATAACTAATAAGAATGCAGCTGGTAATGCAATACGTAAACCTTGTAATAGTAAGGCGATAAATTGCCAAACTTCAATACCGCGGAAGCTACCTTTTTCAGCTTCTTTATCCATAATGTGAATAATAGCAACAGAAATTGTACGAACAATCATTGTTAAGAATAGACCAGCAACAGCTAAAGGAATAGCAACAGCAATAGCTGTACTGATTCCTGCTGTACCTTGACCACCTTTAACCAAAATAATAGCAGATGCAACAGCAGCCAAAGCAGCATCAGGAGCAACAGCAGCCCCAATGTTAGCCCAACCTAAAGCGATCATTTGCAAAGATCCGCCTAACATAATTCCGGCAGTTAAATTACCTGTAACTAAACCAATTAATGTACATGCAATTAATGGTTGATGGAATTGGAATTGATCCAAAATACCTTCCAAACCTGCAAAGAACGCTACAATAACAACTAAAATCATTGAAATAGCAGACATGAGATATTTCCTCCTTAATTTTAATTACCTTGATTTACAAGGTCTTGTGCCTTCTTTAATAAGTTATCCATATTTTCTGGAGAACTAGAAGGAACTTTGCGGACATCAAATTTTACACCCAATTTTTTGAGTTCATTAAATGTATCAATATCCTTTTGATCCATAGCAAGAACTTGGTTAACGTTAACTTTACCATCGCTATAAGCCATTGAACCAACGTTGATTTCTTTGATATCAACGCCACCCTTAATTGCTTCAAGAGCATCTTGAGGTGTTTCAAATAAAAGCATTGCCTTTGTGTTACCAAAACGAGGATCTTTAGCTACTTCAATCATCTTCTTGATTGGAACGGTATTAGCATGTACACCACTTGGAGCAGCTTGAGCAATCATGTTCTTACGTAACTTATCTTTAGCAACACTATCAGATACAACAATGATACGATTTGGATTCATTGCTTTAGTCCATCCTGTAGCAACTTGTCCATGAAGCAAACGTGTATCAATACGTGCTAAAACATATTTGATTTTACCATCACCGATAACAGTACCTTTAGGAATAGCTCCAGTTGGTTGACCAGAATCTGCTGCTTGTTTAGGTGCTTCCTTAGGTTGTAATGATTCTGGCATTACTTTGACACCATCTTTTGCTGTTTCAATAATATGAGCAGCAATTTCATGTGCAGATTCCATAGAGAAACGTGATGCATAAGCTTCAATAACCATCGGCAAGTTCATACCTGCAACGATTGCCCATTTATCTTTGTGTTGCTCAACCAAGTTATTTGCTTGATTGAAAGGAGTTCCTCCCCAAAGATCCACTAAGAAAAGGACTTCATCTTGACTATCAAAAGATTCAATAGCCTTTTCCATCTTAGCACGTACATCATCTGGACCTTCATCAGGTTTTAAAATAACATGTGCTACGTTTTCTTGCTTGCCAAAAATCATTTCACCAGATTGATAAATACCATCGGCAAAGCCACCATGACTAGCTAGGATAATCCCTACCATTTGTCTTACCTCCTATAAAATAAATTGAAACTACATTTTCAAATTTATAAAGCCTTTTCATTCAATAACAAAAAAATAAAAACATTATAAGTGCTCATGTTGAAAATGTTGTTCCCTTGAAAACACTTACTATAATATCATGAAATGTGATTATTGTCATCAATTTCTTTAAAAATAATTAAAAATAATCAAAAAAACTTAGTTTCTAATTGTTTCTTAACTTAAATATATGATTGGTACGCCCCAATCGAGAAAACGTTTTATGTTGCATAGATACATTGTATATCAAATATTTCACCGATCTAATACTTTACTTCTATACATTATAGTTACTTATATTATTATAATTTTATATCCGTATAAATAAGAAAAAGCCCGTAAATACTTACGAGCTTTTTTCCGTATTATTCAGTTACTTTCTTAGCTTTTTTAGCAGCCTTTTCACGCGCATTTGTTTCCAAAATACGTTTACGTAAACGTATGGATTCTGGTGTAATTTCTAGAAGTTCATCCTCATTCAAGAATTCTAGAGATTCTTCCAATGTCAAATGTGTTGGTTTCTTAATTGTTGCTGTTTGGTCTTTTGTAGCAGAACGAACGTTAGTCATGTTCTTACCCTTTGTAACGTTAACAGAAATATCACGTTCACGTGAAGATTGACCTATAATCATACCTTCATAAACTTCTGTACCTGGATCTACAAAAATAGTTCCACGACCTTCAACACCCATAATTGCATATGTTGTAGTTTTTCCTTGATTAATTGATACTAATGCTCCGTTACGACGACCTGGTTCCCATCCTCTAATAACTGGTTTATATTCAGAGAATGTATGGTTTAAGATACCGTATCCACGAGTCATTGATAGGAATTGTGAATCGTATCCAATCAAACCACGTGTTGGTGTAGAGAATTCTAAACGTGTTTGACCATTATTACCAGTTTCCATGTTCAACATTTCACCTTTACGTTGAGCCATAGAATCAATAACCGCACCAGAATATTCATCAGGTGTATCGATAACAACACTTTCAAATGGTTCAGAAAGCTTACCATCAATTTCTCGATAGATTACTTTAGGACGAGATACAGCTAATTCGAATCCTTCACGACGCAATGTTTCAATTAAGATAGATAAATGTAATTCCCCACGACCTGATACAGTCCAAGCATCTGGAGATTCTGTATCTTCAACTTTTAATGAAACATCAGTATGAAGTTGAACTTTCAATCTATCTTCTAGCTTACGTGCAGTAACATTATCACCTTCACGTCCAACAAATGGAGAGGTGTTAGTCATAAATGTCATTTGTAATGTAGGAGGATCTATACGAAGCAATGGTAGTGCTTCTGGATGATCAACAGGACATACAGTTTCACCAACGAAAATATCTTCCATACCAGAAACTGCAATTAAATCGCCGGCTTTAGCTTCTTGAATTTCCAAACGTTTCAAACCAAAGAAACCAAATAACTTGGTTACACGGAAGTTCTTTTGAGAACCATCAAGTTTCATAACTGTTACTTGATCACCAACTTTGATCTTTCCACGGAATACACGACCAATACCTACACGACCAACAAATTCGTTATAATCAAGCATTGCCACTTGGAATTGAAGTGGTTCATCTGAGTTATCAACAGGAGCAGGAATTGTATTGATAATTGTATCAAAAATTGGATTCATTGTATGTTCTTGTGTCTCAGGATCAGAATCAAGAGAAGTTGTACCATTCATTGCAGAAGCGTAGATAACTGGGAAATCTAATTGATCTTCATCTGCTCCTAATTCAATGAATAAATCCAATACTTCGTCTACTACTTCTTCTGGACGAGCACCTGGACGGTCAATTTTATTAATAATAACAATTGGTGTTAAATGTTGTTCAAGAGCTTTCTTCAATACAAAACGAGTTTGTGGCATAGTACCTTCAAATGCATCGACAATTAAAAGTACACCATCAACCATTTTCATGATACGTTCAACTTCTCCACCGAAGTCAGCGTGTCCAGGTGTATCTAAAATATTAATTTGTTTATCCCCATACTTAACAGCTGTATTCTTGGAAAGAATTGTAATACCACGTTCCTTTTCAAGATCATTGGAATCCAAAGCACGATCACCAATGTCAGTATGTTCATCTAATGTATCTGATTGCTTAAGTAATTCGTTAACTAAGGTTGTTTTACCGTGGTCAACGTGGGCAATAATTGCAACGTTACGAATATCTTCACGTCTTTTCAAAGCTATTTCTTCCCTTCAAAAAATTTTTTAGCACAAAAAGCTTTCATTAATTCATGAAAACAAATTACTCTACTTTCATTTACTTATATTAAAAATGCTGTGGTTCAACCACAGACTTACTCTTATCTATATAGAAATGAGTTTTGTAATGTCTTTTTCAGCATTCTTTGTAGCTACTAATACAACTTTTGATGATAACATATTAGTTTCTTTTACGTCAATTGTTTCAACAACTAAATCTAATGTTTCAGCTAAAATTTTTCCAGCAGCCAAATCCCATGGGCGTAATGTTGAAGCATAACAAATACATCTTCCTGTTAAAACATTAATAAATTCTAGACCAGCACAACCGTACATTCTTAAACCAGCACTAGCATCTACTACTCTTCTAAAACCATAGCTATCATTCATGACAAAAGGTCTGCAAAGTTGTACTAAACCTTCACTTAAAATACTATCTGTTGGAATTGCAAGCTGATAATCGTTGCAATAAACGGCATCATATACCGGTCCACCCCAATATAGTTCATCCCTTATAATGTCATATATATATCCTAAAAGCGGACGATTATTATAATATACAGCAATCATACTTGCAAAATTACGTTTTTGCTTAACAAAATTCATCGTACCATCAATTGGATCTAAAATAAAAACTAGCCCTTCCATATTTGTAAGCGGATGTATTTTTGAAGTTTCCTCTCCTAAAATCTTAGCTTCTGGGTATGCATTTTGTATTTGTTGAATATAAAATCTCTCAACCTCTTTATCAACATTCGTCACTAAATCTGTCGGTCCACTTTTCGTTTCAACATCCAAGCTTAAATTGAAACTATCTAATATTATTTCCCGAGCTTTTCTTAGCCAATCTTTAACGTTAGCATCAATGCCTTGAAAATCTCTCATAAAATTCCACTATCCTTTTACAAATTTTTTCTCGTTTTCTTTAACTTTCTTTACTGATTGATAAATACTATAACCCGAAAGTTTTTCATATTCTCTATCTAGCCTTTTTTGAAGCATTTTAGATGGGGCTACTTTCAAAAAATCTTGATATTTATCCAGGAATTCCTCCCTATTCACCCCATTAGTATTATATTTTTCAACTTCTGCATAAAATTCACAAGCAATTATAATCTCCTCCGTACTCCAATCAGGTAGTAACGGATAACTGTAATTTTCTTTTACCATTTGTTAAACCTCATCTTAATTTATATCTATCTAACTCATCATTAATAGCTTTTTTTATCTCGTTTAAAGTCTCTTGCTCATCTTCTGTATAATTTACTTTTATTAATTCTATAACTCCCATCTTTCCAACTAATACAGGTGAACTATAACTTTCAATCTCTTCATTCCTACTATGAACCAGAGTTATTATAAACTGTTCGGAAGTATCCATCGCCATTAATATCTTATTCAATACAGAAGAAAAAACTAACTTCCGAGTCTTTTCAGCTAACTCTTTATACTCTCTAGATATTTCTTGCATATTTTTTACACTAAACATATTTTTTCCTTGCACTATTAAACTCATAAGTGATGCTTCAGCAACTCTACCCTTACTCCACAAAACAAAAGACTTATCCCTAGTTCCAATTACACTCGTCTGAATATAATTACTATTAATCCCTAATTTCTTTGCAACCATTCTAGCTACAACTTCTGATTCTATAGAAGTTCCTAATCCCAACATTTGTCTAGATGAAAGCCCTGTGTATTTTAAAATTTCATTAATCAATAAATAGTCCTTATTACTATCTAATACAACTATACCATTAAATCCATTGGCTACAGCTTCAGTGACCACTTTTTGAATCCAACTATTCTTTTGAGCAAAATTATCTCTATCCACATCAATTGAAAGTAGCATCATGTCAATTTCATCCCAATTTACAGTTTCATTTATATAAAAATAAAAATTAGATGATAGCAGACGTGAACACTCTACCAAATTATTTATTTCATCCTGAATATCAGTATCATTAATTTGCCAATTAAAATATAACTTAGTATTATTATTTATGCCTATTTTCAGAAAGTCCAGTACGCTTTCATTATATCCATAATATACTATCTTCTGCATTAATCATTTTACTCCTTTCTTTATATTTTATTACTACTATTCTACCATATAATTAGATATAGTAACTTTTTTTGACTTAAAACTATTAATATGCTATTACAGAAAAATTGTGATATCATAAGTGTATTAAATCATATTATTGGAGGTCTTTTCTGTTGATTACAATGGATAACATTATTCGTGATGGAAATCCAACTCTAAGAGCCAGAGCAAAAGCTATCGAATTTCCATTAAGCGAAGAAGATAAAAAATTAGCACATGATATGATGGAGTTTCTCGAAAATAGTCAAAATCCTGAAATTGCCAAAAAATATCATCTTCGTGCGGGTGTTGGTTTAGCAGCTCCTCAAGTAGATGTTTCTAAAAGAATGACTGCTGTTTTGGTTCCAGGTATTGAAGATGATGACGAACCAATTTTTAAACATGTTCTGATCAATCCTACAATTTTAAGTGAATCCGTTCAATTAGCAGCACTTGGTGAAGGTGAAGGTTGCCTTTCAGTTGATCGTGATATTCCAGGATATGTCCCTCGACACGATCGTATTAAACTTCGCTGGTATGACCTAGAAGGAAATAAGCATGTTGAAAGACTTCGTGACTACCCTGCAATTGTAGTTCAACATGAAATTGATCACTTAAATGGTATTTTATTCTATGATCATATTAATAAGGAACAACCTTTAACCGTTCCAGAAGGTACTATTATTTTAGAATAAAATAAATCTCAAAAATAATTTTATACAAGCAAAAGATCGATAAAGATTAATATTTTAGTAGCTTAATCTTTACCGATCTTTTATTTTTTACTTGATGATTCTCCACTATTTCTTAAAACCAGGCTCTAACTTTTCAATATCATTTAAATACTTATACGTTGCCTCATTCATTATATATGCTACATCTATATGCAGTATATTTTCTAACTGCCAAATATCTGATACTATAAATGGAGGTTTATTAGTTATATTTTGAATCTTTTTCTGTTTTGCATAATCAAATAATTTCTTTTCTAGTAATTCCTTCAAAGCATTTAGTTTCTCACTGGAAAATTTTTGATTCTGAATCAATTCTACTGAATATTCAAAAACCATCACATCTTTTCCCCAAACGTCAGATACTACTGCTATATCTCTTATATTTTTGTGATTATTCTGATTAAACCATTCTAGATCTATCTCATTTATCGATTTATACATAGCATCGTCAGTAAGCTTTCTACTTCTTGCTTGTAATCTTTTCAATTCCTTATTTTTTATGTAATACTGTATAACAACAATAATTACAATGAAAACTATCGCAGTTAATATAACTAACCAAAATTTCATATCATCAGCCTCTTTCTACAAAGCTTCCTCATTTTTAAGTATATCACAGTCTATTGTCTAATTTTTATATGTTTTGTCTAAGTTCTATACTTAATTTGCTTGTTATGCTAAAATGTACTTAACTATTGTGTAAAGCAATCTTTGTTCGGTTAAATAATTTTTTGTTATACACTATTGTGTAAATTCATTTTAAAGGAGAAGTTTTAATGACTTTTAAAGTATATTATCAACCATCAAAAAAATCTAATCCAAAGCGTGAAAATACTCATGTTATGTATTTTGAAGCTAAAGACGAAGTTGAAGCTCGTCATCTTGTTGAAACACATTTTCCAGAATACAATGTTGAATTTATTGAAGCTTTGGACGAAGCTACACTTGAATATGAAAAACAAAGTGTTAACTTCAAACTCACGGAGTTTTAGTTAAATGAAAAAACTAAATGTTAAAAATAATGAGACTGCTGTTTTTGCAATCGGTGGTCTTGGAGAAATTGGAAAGAATACTTACGGTATCCAATTTCAAGATGAAATCATCGTAGTGGATGCTGGTATCAAATTTCCAGAAGATGATTTGTTAGGTATTGATTATGTTATACCTGACTACTCATATTTAATTGCAAATCAACAAAAAATTAAAGCTTTAGTTATCACACATGGACATGAGGATCATATTGGCGGTATTCCTTATTTACTACAAAAAATAAATGTACCTGTCTATGCTGGCCCTCTTGCACTTGCATTGATTAAAAGCAAACTAGAAGAACATGGACTACTTCGCACAACTGAACTTCATGAAATAGATGAAGACTCTATTCTAAAATTTAGAAAAACGACAGTATCTTTTTTTAGAACAACACATTCTATCCCTGATACTTTAGGTGTGGCTGTCAAAACACCTTCTGGAACAATTGTATGTACAGGAGATTATAAGTTCGATCTTACTCCTGTTACAAATCAGCCACCTAATTTACAGAAAATGGCAAAATTAGGTGATGAAGGTGTGCTTTGCCTACTTTCTGATAGTACTAATGCTGAAGTTCCTAACTTTACTAAGTCAGAACGCTGGGTTGGCCGTTCTATTCGTCGTATATTTGAAAAAGTCGAAGGCCGTATAATATTTGCTACTTTTGCCTCTAACATTTCGCGTGTACAGCAAGCTACATCTGCAGCTATTGCTCGTGGTCGTAAAATAGCTGTTTTTGGACGTAGTATGGAAGCTGCAATTGTAAATGGTAGAGAACTTGGTTATTTAGATATTCCTGACGATGCTTTAGTTGATGCTAGAGAAATAAGTAGTTTACCCGCTAATAAAATTATGATTCTATGTACAGGATCTCAAGGAGAACCTATGGCAGCTTTGAGTCGTATAGCTAATGGTACTCACCGTCAAGTATCTATTCAACCCGGTGATACTGTAGTATTCTCTAGTTCTCCTATTCCAGGAAATACTACCAGTGTAAATAAAGTTATTAATGAGTTAGAAGAAGCTGGAGCTACTGTTATTCATGGTAAAGTTAATAATATTCACGCCTCTGGACATGGTGGTCAAGAAGAACAAAAACTTATGCTTCGCTTGATGAAACCTAAGTACTTCATGCCTGTCCATGGTGAATACAGAATGTTAAAAATTCATACTGAGTTAGCTGAAAAGTGTGATGTTCCTAAAGAAAATTCATTTATTCTAAAAAATGGAGATGTTTTAGCACTTACAAAGGATTCAGCAAGATATGCAGGCCACTTTAATGCTGGTGATGTCTATGTTGACGGTTCTGGCGTTGGAGATATTGGAAATGTTGTACTTCGAGATCGTCGTTTACTTTCAGAAGAAGGTCTAGTAGTTGTTGTAGCAACCATAGATATGCAAAAGCGCCAAATTATTGCCGGCCCAGATTTATTATCACGAGGTTTTATCTACATGCGTGAATCTGGCGATTTAATTAATCAAGGTCGTCGTCATCTTTATCGTTCTATTAAGAGAGAACTTAAAAATGATAAAGTTTCTGAAGCTCAAATTAAAAATACTATTATCTCTGATCTGCAAGAATTTTTATTTGAACAAACAGAAAGACATCCTATGATTTTACCAATGCTTGTTACAATATAATTTAGATATATTAAAAACGGTATAAGAACTATTGTTAATAGTCCTTATACCGTTTATTTTATACTATACATCTTAATAATTATTCTTCATGATACCATTCGTAATGGTAAATACCTTCACGATCAGTACGTTCATAAGTATGTGCCCCAAAGTAGTCACGTTGTGCTTGAATAATATTTGCAGGAAGATGTGCAGATCTATATTGATCATAATATGTGATAGCACTAGAAAATCCTGGGCAAGCAACACCTGCTTTAATTGCTAAAGCAGCAATATCACGGACATCATTTTGATATTCTTCAACGATTTTCTTGAAGTAATCATCTAACATCAAATTCTTTAATTCAGGATTCTTTTCATATGCATCAGTAATCTTTTGTAAGAATTGAGCACGAATAATGCAACCTTCACGCCAAATCTTAGCCATATCGCCATAATTTAGGTTCCAGTCATAATTTTCAGATGCTACTCTTAATTGTTCAAAACCTTGAGCATAACTCATAATCTTACTAAAGTATAATGCACGACGAATTTTTTCTACTAATTCTTTCTTATTTACGTCACCTAAATCAAATTCCGGATTAGGTAAAACTTGACTAGCAGCCACACGTTCATCTTTCATTGCTGAAATATAACGAGCATATACAGATTCTGTAATTAATGATTGAGGTACTCCTAATTCTAAAGCACTTTGAGAACTCCACTTACCAGTACCCTTGTTGCCAGCACGATCTAAAATAACATCTACAATTGGTTTACCCGTACCCAAATCATCTTTACGAGTTAAAATATCGGCAGTTATATCAATTAAATAACTCTTCAGCTCGCCATCTTTCCATTCATTAAATACGTCAGAAATTTCATCATTTGATAAACCTAGTAAGTTACGCATCAAGTTATAGCTTTCAGCAATAAGTTCCATATCACCGTATTCAATACCGTTATGAACCATCTTAACATAGTGACCTGCTCCGTTAGGTCCAACGTAAGTTACACAGGCTTCACCATCTTCAGCCTTAGCAGCTATTTTCTTCAAAATTGGTTCTACTAAATCATATGCTTCTTTTTGTCCACCTGGCATTAAAGAAGGTCCTTCTAACGCACCTTTTTCTCCCCCAGATACACCCATACCGATAAAGTTAATACCAGAATTATCTAGTTCTTCATTGCGACGCATAGTTTCTTGGAAGAATGTATTTCCACCATCAATTAAAACATCACCTTTATCTAAATGAGGCAATAATGACTTAATTGTTGCATCTGTTGGAGCACCCGCTTTAACCATCAAAATAATTCGACGAGGTGTTTCTAAAGAATTAACAAAATCTTCAATCGTATAACTAGGTACTAAATTCTTATCAGGATGATCAGCAACTACCTTTTCAGTTTTTGATCCTGTTCTGTTATAGATAGCAACACTGTATCCACGACTTTCAATGTTTAAGGCTAGGTTTTTACCCATAACAGCCATACCAACAACACCAATTTGTGGTTTGCTCATAATAAATATCCTCCTAAATTATCATATACAATTTCAACATGTAAATTACAATAGTATTCTAACAAATATCATATCATGGTGCAATTAATTAAATATACATAAAAATGCTTATTTTACTATTTCAGGTTTACTCTTACCATCAACAGTATCTTTTGTAATAACTACCTCTTTAATATTATCTTCGCTAGGAATGTCAAACATAATATCTCTCATAGTAGCTTCAACAATGGATCTCAAACCTCTGGCACCTGTGTTTCTTTCAATAGCTAAATGCGCAATTTCCTTAACAGCATCATCTTCAAATTTTAATGATACATCATCAAACGATACTAATTTTTGATATTGCTTAATTAATGCATTCTTAGGTTCTGTTAAAATTCTCACTAAATCTTCTTCAGTAAGTTTTTCAAGTGCTGTAAGAATTGGCAAACGACCAATAAATTCAGGGATTAATCCAAACTTTAATAGGTCTTCAGGAATGATTTGTTGCATTAAACTCTTATCAGGATCATATTCCTGCTTAGAATCTACACCAAAACCTATTGTTTTGTCTCCTAAACGATTTTTTACCATTGTTTCAATACCATCAAAAGCTCCACCAACAATAAATAGAATATTTGTAGTATCAATTTGTATAAACTCTTGTTGTGGGTGCTTACGGCCACCTTGAGGAGGAACATTAGCTATTGTACCTTCAAGAATCTTAAGTAACGCTTGTTGTACACCTTCACCAGAAACATCACGCGTAATTGATACATTTTCAGATTTCTTAGCAATTTTATCAATTTCATCTATATAAATAATGCCTCTTTGAGCTCTTTCTACATCATAATCAGCATTTTGTAAAAGTTTCAATAAAATATTTTCAACGTCTTCACCAACATAACCTGCTTCTGTTAAAGTTGTTGCATCTGCAATTGCAAATGGTACGTTCAAAATTCTAGCTAAATTCTGAGCTAAGAATGTTTTACCAGAACCTGTTGGTCCAACAAGACAAATATTACTCTTTTGTAATTCTGTTCCATCATCATCTGACAATGAAGCATTAACACGTTTGTAGTGATTATATACAGCAACTGCTAATGTTTTCTTAGCTTCTTCCTGTCCAACAACGTATTGATTTAAAGTATCAACAATTTCATGAGGAGTAGGAACATTAGTAAAATCTTTTTGTGCTTCTGCTTTTGTTTCTGTATCAATAATTGATTGTGCTAATTCTACACATTCATTACATATATACACTCCTGGTCCAGAAATCATACTTTTAACTTGATCTTCTGTTTTTCCACAAAAAGAACATGTCGCAGGAGTCTTATTATCTTCATTTTCAAACATCTAAAAATCTCCCTACGTGTTTTTTATTTCATAAGACTGCCTTTATTTTAGCAAACAATAGTGCTAAACGCCATTAACACGACTTAAAAGCTACTTATCTTAATTTATTAATAAAAAAAGTGCTAATAGATTTTCATCCATCAGCACTTCTATAACTAATTAGTTCTGTAAAAGTTATACTTTCACCTACAGAAAATCACTAAGGAAGTCTTAATTATTCTTCATCCTTTTTAGCATCACGAGTTTGCTTTGCAGAATCAGCAATTTCATCAACTACTTTTCTAACTGCAATATCATGCTTCAACATGTCATCAGATAAAGCAGAACGAACTGCTGCTTCATCCATTTGATATTGTTCAGCTAAACTCTTAATTTCAGCATTGATTTCATCTTCAGATGGTTCAATCTTTTCAGCCTTAACAATTGCTTCAAGAACAAGATTTGTTTTAACGCGCTTTTCAGCACCTTCTTCAAATTGTTTGTGCAAATCATCTGCTGATGTACCTGTTAATTGGTAATACATATCAGCACTGATACCTTGATTTTGCATACCTGCTAAGAAGTTATCCATTTGACGATGTACGTCGTCCTCAATCATAACAGCTGGAATTTCACCAATTGTTGCATTTTCTACAGCAATATCAAGTGCTTCTTCTTGAATTGCAGCTTTAGCTTCAGCAACTTTTTGATCTTTCAAACGATCTTTAATTTTTGCCTTTAATTCTTCAAGAGTTGCAACATCTTCATCAACATCTTTTGCAAATTCATCATCTAGTTCTGGTAATTCTTTTGTCTTTACTTCATGAATCTTTGTATCAAAAACAGCTTCTTTACCAGCTAGATCTTTTGCTTGATAATCTTCTGGGAATGTTACAGTTACAGCAACTTCTTCACCAGCTTTGTGACCTACTAATTGATCTTCAAAACCTGGAATAAATTGACCAGAACCTAATTCAAGAGAATGGTTTTCACCTTTTCCACCATCAAAAGCTTCTCCATTGATCTTACCTTCAAAATCAATAACAACAGTGTCACCTTGTTCTGCTGGTTCATCTTCTTTAAGAACTAATTCTGCTTCTTGTTGTTGTAATCTATCCAATTCATTTTCAATATCAGCTTTCAAAACACGTGTTGGGTGCTTTGTAACTTCTAAATCTTTATATTGACCTAATTCAACTTCAGGTTCAACAGTAACTTTTGCAGTTAATACCCATGCAGCATCTGATTCCATTGATTCAACATCAATTTGTGGTTGATCAACTGGATTGATATCTGCTTCTTTAACAGCATTTGAATATGCTTCAGGTAATAAATCATTTAAAGCTTCTTGATATAATGCTTCTTCACCATACATCTTGTTGAAGATTTGGCGAGGAACTTTACCCTTTCTAAATCCAGGTACATTTAAAGATTTCTTTACACGATTGAAAGCAGAATTCAAGCCTTCTTTAATTTTTTCTGGAGCAATTTCAAAAGTTAATTTACCTTCGTTTGTTCCGTCTTTCTTTTCCCACTTTATAGACATCTTATTCCCTCCGAATAATTATTTTTAATAATTACTTAGTAATTGCATACCTATTAATTTTAACGTAGATAATCAAAATTGTAAATGTTTAGAGTGTAAAAAAGTTAGTAAATACATCTTTTTACATAAAAAAAGAAGGTTGGAAAACCAACCCTCTTTCTTGAAAGTTAACAAAATGTCAACATTACGTGAAATCTTATTAGTCGTCGATTTCAGAAACCACACCAGCACCAACTGTACGGCCACCTTCACGAACTGTGAACTTAAGACCTTTTTCAATAGCAACTGGAGCAATCAATTCTACTGTAAATGTTACGTTATCACCAGGCATAACCATTTCTACACCTTCTGGTAATTCGATAACACCAGTAACGTCTGTTGTGTGGAAGTAGAATTGTGGACGATAGTTAGAGAAGAATGGTGTATGACGACCACCTTCGTCCTTTGTCAATACGTAAACTTCACCTTTGAATTTCTTGTGAGTTTGGATTGAACCTGGCTTAGCTAAAACTTGTCCACGTTCAACTTGTGTACGGTCAACACCACGAAGTAAAGCACCGATGTTATCGCCAGCTTCACCTTCGTCAAGTGTCTTACGGAACATTTCAACACCAGTAACAGTTGTCTTAACAATGTCATCCTTCAAACCAACGATTTCAACTTCGTCACCAACTTTAACTGTACCACGATCGATACGACCAGAAGCAACAGTACCACGACCTGTGATTGTAAATACATCTTCAACAGGCATTAAGAATGGCTTGTCTGTAGGGCGTTGTGGAGTTGGAATGTATTCGTCAACTGTGTCCATTAATTCCATGATTTGTGCTTCAGCATCTTTGTCGCCTTCAAGAGCCTTCAAAGCGGAACCACGAATAACAGGAATATCGTCACCAGGGAAGTCGTATTCAGATAATAAATCACGAACTTCCATTTCAACTAAGTCAAGTAATTCGTCATCGTCAACCAAGTCGCACTTGTTTAAGAATACAACAATGTATTCAACACCAACTTGACGAGCAAGTAAGATGTGTTCACGAGTTTGTGGCATAGGACCATCAGTAGCAGCAACAACTAAGATAGCACCATCCATTTGTGCAGCACCAGTGATCATGTTCTTAACGTAGTCAGCATGTCCTGGAGCATCGATATGTGCATAGTGACGCTTTTCTGTTTCATATTCAACGTGAGCTGTGTTGATTGTAATACCACGTTCACGTTCTTCTGGAGCAGCGTCGATAGAAGCGTAGTCAGAAGCTTCAGCCAAACCTTTTTCAGCCAAAACCTTTGTAATTGCTGCTGTTAAAGTTGTTTTCCCATGGTCAACGTGTCCGATTGTACCGATGTTTACATGGGGTTTTGTTCTTTCGTAATGTTCTTTAGCCATTAAAGAAAACCTCCTAAAAATTTGCAAGAAATATCGTATAATACGATAAACCTTTGTTTTTATTATACTACTTCTCTAAAAGAAAACCAAGTGTGATATCTATTAAAGAAGAATTCTCTAAATATTATATATATATAGAATGATTTTGTAAACAAAAAAATTATAATTTTTTTGAAAATAATTCATTGTTACAAACTCCAGCATTCGATAAGTATTATTACTATTCCTAAAAAACTTTCAGTCATACTTATCAAACGTTATGAGTTTATCATCACACAATAAAATATGCAATCTTTTTGCATACTTTATTTTCATCTATTTTGATAATGTATACATAATTAGTTGATTCACAGATTATTCCATTGTTCGATGTAGTCTTCTAATTTCTTCGAAAAAGCCAGTTCCTGTTCATTTAGAACTTTAAACTCATCATTACATAGTAATATATATATTAAGTTTTGTTCTAAATTCTGTTCAATATCATTGAATGGATACAACACCATTAACTTTAAAACTATCTCCTTCCATTTCAAATCTTTCTCAAAGTTATTCATTGGTAATTGTTTAAACTCTTTATAGATTTTTTTATAAATTTTATATTCTTCTATTTCTTTCATTTTTTTTACATCTAATGTTTTGACAGTATTTTTATAATCTGTATATTGTACTGTTTCTTCTAAATTTAATTTTCTATAATCATCTAGTATGTTACTTTTTAAAAGTGGATGTATGTTGGAATCTATTAATATTTTTTTAGTATTTATGAAGAAATCATCTACACTTAATCCATAGGCATCTTTCAGTATTTTTCTTTGTTGAAATAAAGGAAAAATACCTAGATAACTTAGCTGTTTCATTATCTCAAGTTTTGAATTCTTATTTAAGTAATCTGTTAATAGTGTTTGCTGATTCTTATCAAATTCTTTTTGTTCACTTTCTGTTGTATATTCAAATATATTATTTGATAACTCTTGCAATTTTACATTCATCCCTGCAAAAATTGCTGCTTTTTGATACTTCTTGAATTTCTCATTGTCAATAATATACTGTCTTATATATTCGTTTGCTGTTTCATATGCAGCAATATAGTCCTCTATTTTAAGAAATACTAAAAATAAAAAATAATTTGTCCTAAATGTTTTCTTTTCTAGATACTCTTTTTCTAGCAATTTTCTTGCTTTTGTATAATCTTTATTTTTATATGCTTCTTCAGCTTGAAAATATAATTCACTCAAATTATTACCTTATAAAAAAGTCGTTGAAGATTTGTTCAACGACTTTTAATATTAACCTTTCTTTTTCTTCTTAGAAAAATGATTATTTTGATTTATTTCCATAATTACTGGTAAAATAACTGGATGACGCTTTGTTTGCTCATACAAAAAATTATTCAAATTTTCTCGAATATCTTGTTTTAATTGGCTCCAGTCAAATTCCTTATTATCCAAATCTCTTTGAACAATCTTAGCTACAATATCCCTACTTTCAACCATCAAATCTTTACTTGTTTTAATATATACGAAACCACGAGATGTTATTTTAGGAGTATCAACAATCTTCCTCTTTTTACGATCAATAGTAACCACAGCAATAAAAATTCCATCTTCTGATAGGATTTTTCTATCTCTCAAAACAATATTTCCAATATCCCCAACGCCAGTTCCATCAATCATAGTGTTGCCTACTTCTACACTTGATGAAATTGTCATCTCATCTTTCTTATATTCTAAGACATCACCTTTTTTGAGTAAAAAGATATTTTCACTAGGAATCCCTAGTTCTCTAGCTAATTCTGCATGCGCAGACAACATTCTATATTCACCTTGAACAGGAATGACGTAACGTGGTTTTACCAAGTTCATCATTAACTGCAAATCATTCTTACTTGCATGACCTGAAGAATTTAATTCATCAAAAATAGCTTTAACGTCTGCTCCTGAGCGATATATCATGTCTCTAGTTCTTGCAACCTTAGTTTCCATAGCATGAGATGGAGTAGTTGTAATAAATACCAAATCTCCTTCATGTAGATTGACAAATCTATGTCTACCCATAGCCATTTTTTGCAATGATTTTAATGGTTCTCCAGAACGTCCAGTTTCAAGAATTACAATTTCATCATCATTGTAGTCGTTAATTTTTTTAATAGGTATGAGTAAATCCTCTTCCGGCAATACTAATTTATTTAAACGCATTGCAGTTTTAACAACTTTTTCTACATCATGTCCAGTAAGAGCCACTTTTCTATTATTAGCTGCAGCTGCATTAAAAATTTGTTGTACTCGTAAAATATTTGAAGCTACGCAAGCTACAATAATTCTTCCTTTACGGTATTCAAAATTTTCACTAATAAAATCATATATTGCTCGCTCATTAACTGTTTCTCTAGGATTTTCAGCATTGGCTGACTCACTTAATAAAGCTAGCACACCTTCACGACCAATTTCAGTTAATCTTGCATAATCTGTTCGATAACCTTTTTCTGCAGACTGATCAAATTTAAAGTCTCCAGTATAAACAACATTTCCATTTTCTGTTTTAATAACCACACCCAAAGACTCTGGAATAGAATGTGTAGTTTGAAAAAATGATATCGTTGCATTTTCAAAATCTATTTCTGTACTCTCATCAATTACATGAAAATCATCGAATTTTCTAGCATCTTCTTCATTTTCACATGCAATTTTAGCTAGTTCAATTGTTAATTCTGATCCAAAAACTGGCACATCAAATTCACTAACAAAATATGGTAGTGCTCCTATGGCATCTGCATGACCGTGTGTTAAGAAAACACCCACTATTTTACGTGAATTCTCTCTTAAATATGAAAAATCAGGAATAACAAAATCTATACCTAATAGTTCATTTTCTGGATACTTTAATCCACAGTCTAAAATAAATATTTCATCATCAACTTCGACAGCATACATGTTTTTGGCATTTTCACGTACCCCACCTAGCGAGATGATTTTTATATCACTCATATTTCCACCTCTTAATTATTAAATTTTTAATTTTTTAAATAGTTCATTTTCTTCGTTCTTATCAAGTGAAACAATAGGTAAACGGCATCCTCCAACGTTATAACCAATTTTATTCAAAGCAGCTTTAACTGGACTAGGTGAAGGATAAGAAAAAAGTGCTTCAGCCTTTGGTATTAAATCTCTCATAATTTTTCCAGCCATGGATACGTCTCCAGATTCTAAACTAGAATACATTGTCTTCATATTATCACCATAGATATGACTAGCAACTGAAATAATACCTTGCCCACCTAAAACTCTAGCAGATAGTGCTTCAGCATCTTCTCCTGAATAAACTAGAAAATCTTCTGGAACATTTTCTACTATTTTAGCTATATTTTCGACACCCGTACAATCTTTAATACCTATGATGTTATCATGTTGAGCAAGTTCAATAATAGTATCAACTTCCATGGTTACTCCTGTTCTTCCAGGAATGTTATAGATTATAATAGGTAAATTACTATAGTCTGCGACTTTTCTAAAATGAGCAATCATACCCTTTTGATTAGGTTTATTATAATAAGGCACCACAACTAAAGCAGCATCAACACCATCAATATCAGCCACTTTATTAGTATAATCTATTGTTTGTTGTGTATTATTTGATCCAGTCCCCACCATTAATGGTACTCTACCATCAATAAATTTCACAGAATCTTTTATCAATTGTAATTTTTCGTCTTCACTTAAAGTTGGTGCTTCACCAGTTGTTCCTGAAACAAGAAGACCTTCTGTACCATTATCAAGCAAGTAATTAATAAGATTTTTTGTTCTTTTAGAACTATAGTTACCTTCATCATCAAAAGGTGTAACCATCGCAGTCAAAATATGAGCATTTCTAAAATTCATGATAAAATCTCACTCCAATTTTCATTCGTTCTTTAATATTCTAATAGTTAATTATAGCATACTTTATATATTGTGACGTATAAAAAAAAGAGCTAGTATAAAACTACTAGCTCTATAGAGTATGCAATTACTTTCAAAAATTAACGACGTAAGCCTAAACTCTTAACAAGTTCACGGTAACGTTGTACATCTGTGTTACGTAAGTATGCTAAAAGGTTACGACGATGACCAATCTTCTTCATCAAACCACGGTAAGAAGCATAATCCTTCTTGTGAGCTTTGATATGATCGTTCAATTCGTTAATATCAGCTGTTAAAACTGCAATTTGTACTTCTGCGGAACCTGTATCTCCTTCATGACGAGCATACTTCTTCATAATTTCGTTTTTCTTTTCTTGTGAAATAGCCAATGTATTTCCCACCTTTCATAATAGTTGCCTTAATCCGAGATAAGACGACGGTGACCCGCCAAACTCAGTAAAAAGGTCATATTTGTATTCAACATACTAGAATAGTTTACAAGATATTTATTAAAAATGCAATACTTACAAGCTATCTTCTAAAAAATTATTTATTATATTAGCATGTCAAGGAATTTTTCTTGACATCTACGTATTTTTTTATTGCATTGTTTTGAACGCTCTTGTATAATGATAAATGTTGAAAAATTAGCTTGTCTTTATTAGAAGCTATAAATCGGAGGTGAAAAATTCATGCCAATTATCAAATCTGCTATTAAACGTGTTAAAACAACTGAAAAAGCTAATGCAAAGAACTCATCTCAATTAAGTAAGATGCGTACTGCTGTTAAGAAATTTGAAAAAGCTAAAACTGCTGGTGCTGACAACGTTGAACAACTTTTCAACGAAGCAGTTTCTGCTATCGACAAAGCACAATCTAAAGGTTTAATTAAAGCAAACAAAGCTGCTCGTGATAAGTCACGTATGGCTGCTCGTTTAGCTAAATAATTGACTTAAAAAACTGGCGAACCGAATTTTTTTGGTTCGCCAGTTTTTTCTTTTAGAAGATTGTAAATGTCAATCTTAGTAATTTTATTACTGATATTTTCAATTTTATTTATACAGTAATAAACTTTCAACATTATATTTCATCACAGAAAATAAAAGGAGCAACAACTCAGAGCAAGCTTAATTTTTTATAGTTTGCCCCAAAATTGCCCCCTTCGGCTTATTTTTTAATAATTTTATCATTCGTTATTAAAGGGTATAAAAAAAGAAACCCTGCAACAGCAAGGTTTCTAACGTTTTTAGCCACGGCGACGTTCTGGAATACGAGCTGCTTTACCGTGTAATGCACGTAATTACACATGATATTTTTCTATAACTTAAAGGTTATTTAAATGTATATATACCAATATTAGTCTGTACTTTATATATTTTATACTATTACTATATTAATTAAAAATTACCATTTTTTTGCTACCATTTTGCTACCATTTTTTATCGATAGATCCTAGGTAAAATAAATGTTACTTTCCTCATAAATATTATATCAAAAAAGACACCTTGCCTCTACTTATATAATAGTAGAAACAAGGTGTCTTATGTTTTCTAAGAATAATAAAAAAACCTTTCTGTTGGAAGAACAGAAAGGAGTAAAACAAATGATAGTACGGTAGCCAACCGCAAAAACTAGAGATAGCCAATCTCTATATGAAAAGAGGTAAAACCTCCTTGTCTACACTCTCATGTTATCTTTATTTATATAGTTTGTCAATATTTTTTATTGCTTTAAAATTGCTTAACATGTAAGATATTCCTTGTGAGTAAGGCTAGCCGCCTTAATATCTCACAGAAGGGAGGGTAACTTCCTTGTTTACGTTTTTACATGATTTACTTCAGTTTGGACTAGCCATTCTTTCTGGAGTAATTATAGATCTGATTAGTTCTAAGATTAAGAACCGCTACAGACGGAAGCATTAATCTTTAGAATTAATTCAGACTCAGAAAAGCAGATGTGGTGGCAAGTAACCCAACTTCTGCTTTTTTTGCTATAAAAATAAGCTCATCTAGTCCTTAAAAGGATTGGATGAGCTTTATTGTTTATTCAAATTTACCCCAGATACTTGTACGCTTACCCCCAGAACTTTCACCAGTTGGCAAGTACCCATATTGTCCGTTGCCTCTAGGTTGTCTAATCCACACATATCCACCAGAGTGGCAGAATGCATCATACTTAACGACTGAACCCTTTGGCAGAACACCAATCTTAGCAGACTTAGTTGTGGCTCCCCAACGTAAGACAATACCTTCATCTACGGTGATAGTGAACTCACCATCTTCTTTGTACCACTTTACACCTAAGTCATCAGTCCATGAGTCATACTTAGCACTATTTTGGCTAGGTGATGGAACTGGTTTAGATGTTTCAGTTTTAATATTTACATTCCCAGGTTTAGCAAACTTATCCCAAGCATTTGTATCCAAATACCAGATTGAACGGTCCATGTCGCCACCAGTATATTGCCAACCAGCAATTGAGCTAAAAGCCCCACTAGACACATTCATGTTAGGCACCGTCCAAGAGTTCCAGTTCATGGATGCATACTTGGCTACCCAAACCGCACAATCTTTTGCACAGTTGGCTACTTGCCATAATGCAGATTCTGAAACGTAAATTACACACCATACACCAGTTAGGCGGTGTACTTCATCTACGAATTGACGAACCCAGTTAGTATTGCCAAATGCTGGATTCTGGTAACCTTCCCAGTCAATCACTAACATACCTTGACCTACATAGTTCTTGATATTATTGATAAAATATTGTGCTTCTGCTACTGGGTTCCCACCGCCAGCGTAATGATACAAACCACGCTTTTTACCAAGTTCTCCAGCCAAGTCCCATTGGTGGTTACATTTAGGATTAACGTATCCTGTGCCTTGAGTAGCTTTAACGATAACCCCTTGAGCGTGTGGATCACGAATAATATAATCATCTGACCCTGAGTAAACGTCTACTGTGTACATAACCATTTTACTTGTCCTCCTTGTGTCCTTTGTACTTTCCTGTAAATTTATCAAAATCAGCAGGATTATAATCATCTTGAGCTTTGGCCAAATATCTTTTAGCCACACTATCAACAATACGGCGTATCCAAACTACATTAATATGCATAGCTTGTAGATTCTCTAAAATAGAAACTAAATACTGGTAACCCCAAGCAATAGTTATCAGCTGTGCAAAGTAGTTTAAATCGATTGAAATAAAAAAAGGATAGATTGATAGTACCAAGTACACTGTCAAAATGTGCTTGGCAATACCATACCATCCTTTTGTGCTATTAGTCATATCTGGTGTATGTTTTGCTTTTTGACCTTTAATAATTCCCGTCAAAACATCTGTTAGTACTAGCCATACAAAAGCAACAATAATTGGATTATCAATCATCTCTATTGTATGGCTATATAGTTGTTCATGAAATAAAATCTCTATCATCTCCTGTTTTCCTCCCACCCACCGCTAAGTTTAAATAATTACTTTGGATATAAAGTTGAATAGATTCTATCAGCAATTAAAGCGTGTCCTTTATCTCCTGGATGTGTCTTAATTGCCTCGTATACTGCCATTTGCGTTCCGTCAGCAAATGTAATCGTATCTCCAACTTTAGCTATAGTCTCTCCATTATATAGGTCGTGTAATGGTGCAAACATACAGTTATGATTATTAGCAAAGTCTAGCAACCAATTCTGTAATCCTGCTCCATCAAACCAGACACCAGCTATTAGAATGTCAGCGGTTGGATTAGCATCTCTAACTGCATTAATTAATTTCTCAAAATTAGCCTTAAAGGTTGTTCGCCTTAAGTCTGAATTGACGTTATCGCCAATTTGGATAATGACTAAGTCATTATTTTTCTCAGTTTTTGAAAAATTGTTATTAATATAGTCTTGTGAATTATCATCACTTTCTGATTGCTCAAAAACTGCGTCATGCAACTTGTTTACAGTTACCGAACTACTATATTTAGCTTGCAATTTTTGAGTTAGTAGATAAGCCCAATCTTCAGTTGGATTTGATGCTGTTAATCCAAATGGTGCTCCATGTGATCCATCTGTAGACAAACCTAACAATAACGAATTACCAAGTAGCAGAATTTTTTTATAAATACTATTTTTCACTGTTAATTGCCCGTTAGCATAGATAATTCTTCCTTTGGTTCCATCTGGTAAAGTTACATAAGAATTACTGCTTAATGTTTTAAGTTCTGAAATATCACTGCCAAATTCATCAAGTTTAGCTATAACATTAGATAAAGTTTTCTTAAGTTTATAATTGTAAAGTAAAGAATTATTGACTCCTTCTGAATTAGGATTATAGATCGATAAACTTCTCAATGTAATTTTTCCGACTGGATCATTATTCTCAGCACTATCAATGTTTGATTGAATTAGTAATCTGAATTTATCTGGATCTGCATGTTGATAAATTATCAAACTTGAGGCGTCAAAGGTTAAATCTTTCATTTTACCGCCACTAATGTTAGCTACTTTAAAATATTTACTTTTACCAGATGTGGTATCGACATAATTAATTTGAAATGTAATACCCTTTTGAGTGAATTCCCCGTCAACGTGAATTTGTACTCTCTCGCTGTTAGCCGTAAAGTATCTAGTTAAAAAGCCACCATTATTACCGTTTACGTTAGCAATTATTTCGCTACCATTATTAGTTATTGTGGTATTTGTAAACGTTCCGATTGTATTTAAAGGAAATTCAATACCTTTAACTTCACTATCAACTAAGTTATTTACATCTGTTAGATTTTTTAATAAATTAGAATACTCATCAACAGTAACTATCCCATCATCATTAGCGGATACTTTGATTTTTAAAGTTCCTCTACCATGTACAGCTAACATAACTCTGTCAGCGTCAGATGGTATTGATAACATCTGTGAGTTATTTGTATCTTTAGTCACATCACTAATCTTATTACCTAAACCATTAGAACTATTAGGATTGTATTTCCAAAAATCAATAGTTGAACTAGGTTCTAAGCTTTGAGTTACAATTTTGATGTTAAAATACTTAGTGATATTTTCTGGAGAGAAAATTATCCCTCTATTAGGGTATGTTTCACTATCGTCAATAGTAATAGATCCATCACTGTTAATAGTAAAAGTAGCATGATTCCAGACAGATATATTGTCATAATTTATGTTTGATTGAAAAACATCACTAGATTTAATAATTTTAGATCCTTGGCTCTGATAAACTCCAAAATCTTTCCATTGATTATCTTGCCAAAAATACTTGTGCCCATTATCCACAGTTACCATCACACCATCAGCACCATTAGGATAAGTTTTCTGTAACTCCGCTAAATTGTCAAAAACTTTGGTAGGCGTTGCTACAACGTTACCGACATTTTGTCCTAAAACTGCATTTGACAACTTATCAGCAAGTTGTGCTATAGGTTCACGTATATCCTTACCATATTTCTTAGTACGAATAGCATTTGCCAATTCTGTCGGTGTATGATTATCGCCTTTAAACGGTGTTTCGTCTCTATATTCAACTGTCATTTCAGATTTTCCTTTCTGTTTATTATCTACCTCCTTTATCGTGTGGTTATGTTTTCAATTAATGATTAATAGAATGCATAATCGGCGAAATAATCTGAATTATCTTGAATTGCATTTTGAATTAAACTCTCATAAGCTGTAGCCATACCGCCATATACTGGGCCTACTGGATGACCGCCAAGCATAGAATTATACCAATTCGATTTAAAGAAATCGTTACTTAATAAATCGACAAAAGGAACATTATAAACCTTAGCTATATTCCTAATTGCATTCGTAATTTGTGGATAATACTCTACAGTTTGAGATAAACCGAAACATATAATTTTGCTGTGTGGAGCTTTAGCCTTAACTTCTGATACTATCCTGGAATAATTGCCATAAAACGTGTCACTATTGTCTCCAATATTATCAGTAGTTCCTAAATAACTAGATTCTTTTGAAAGAATAGCAGCATCGTTTATCCCTAAACAGATACAGTATAAATCTTGAACATCTGAACTCTTTAAGGCTTTAAGCCCAACATCATCAGTCAGCCATGTTCTAGTACTTATTCCACCTTTGCTAAATGTTTTGGCGGTAATTCCCCATTTGCGTGCAATTAATTGTGGCCACTGTAATTTAAATACAGATTTCCATGTGCCATCTCTATATAAAGTTCCTACAGAATAGCTATCACCTAATACTCCAAAATTACTAAACATTGATAGAGATACATTATAAGATGACCCAGTTTCCTTGTACCAATCTAGTAATGTTTTTCCGTCAACATCAGCACTAACATCTAATACTTCTTGATACATAATATCTAATGTAAAAGCAACTCTATCAAAGCCATTTAGTGCAAATGAGTCAGTCTTAATTGTAAAGTATCCATTGTGACACTCGTACAATCCATAACTTTGTTGAAAAGTAGTTTCATTTGAATTAGAAATATTAGTGGCTTTCGAATTTACCTTATAAAAAATTATCTTTTGAGTGGCATTCGATGCTTTAAAACTAATTCTAGCTGGCATTTCAGATACACTCATATCAACTGAGATAGTATCAGCTTTTTCACGTAAAAGTGGTTTCTTAGATGACGTATCATAAGCGTAAACCTCTTTCCCATAACTAGCATATGGCTTTATATTTAAAGCGTTTAGTTTAATCGTGTCAGCACTAACAACTTTTCCATTTAATGTATCAATCTGTCCTCTAATAGAATTTCCTAAATTATGATACGTTACTCCACCTAAACTTGTTGCACCAACCCTTGCATCAGTAACTTCTATTGAGCTATCGTTTTTAGGCG
Source organism: Ligilactobacillus sp. UO.C109 (assembly GCF_026847815.1). NCBI lineage: Bacteria > Bacillati > Bacillota > Bacilli > Lactobacillales > Lactobacillaceae > Ligilactobacillus > Ligilactobacillus sp. UO.C109. The sequence continues at coordinate 522,232 of NZ_JAPSFH010000027.1, forward strand.
GTGTTACAATGTTATCAATTCTAGATGAATTAGCTATTGACCTACTATCAGCGTTGTAAGCTACGTCATACGCTTGTCTAGCTACACTATTAGGATCTTTAACACTTTGCATAGATAATAGCCCCATTTTTTCTAGTGATTGAGCCATTGCGTCACGTGTAGCCATACCATACTTTTTATGTCTAATCGCTTCAGCAATTGTTCTGATATCATTTGATATATAATCTCCTGTCATTGGAGTTTCATCTCTATATGGATTATCCATTAATCTTCCTCCTTATTTTGGAGGTTGAAAACATAACCACTCTAACGTGACTATGAGCTATCACAACCTCCATTTACTTTAAATTTCGGTTGTTTAGCTACCCCCCCCCATTGCAAAAATGAGTGTTAAACTATCTAATTTAATCATTTTGTTTCTCCTTTCTAAGCTGGTATCTTATCGAAACGTTTAGAACCATTTGGCCCCCAACCGTGCAAGCTAATATCACTTGACCATGTCGAGTTGTTAAAGAATGCTAACAGTTGGTCAAAACCACTTTTAATGTTTCTATGACCATCAACTGCATATGCATTGAATGTACTAGGAACATATTGCAATAGTCCTTGCGCTGGTGTGCCTGCTGCCATGTTCTGATCCCAAACTTGTTGCGTTACAGTCTGATTTCCACCAGATTCATTAGCAATTAATGCTTTAATACGATTAACGTCATTGTCACTTATGTTAACTTTCATCTTAGCGGCAGCATTCCGAATAACTGGCCCCCAGTCGCCATTAATTGGTTGTGTTGTTCCCATATTATTTTTTAATCCATCTTCAATCAACTTTTTAGGATCTAGCCAAGTTCCGTTGTTGCTAAATGCTGAACCTAATGCAGCATTAAAGTCGTGCTTAGTAACGCCAACGTGCAAATGGTCAGTTGTTCTAATTCCTACAACATCGCCAACTTTTACATGATCGCCAATGTTAACTCTAATATCACTAGCTGAACCAAAAGCTTCTTGATACACGATATTAAAACCATCGCCGTTAGTGACAAAATAGTTTCCTAGTCCGTCCATAGCGCCTTTTAGAGTAACTGTTCCATCGTGGATAGCCTTAACTTCTGATCCTGGCCAGTTTACTGAGCCAAAGTCCAAACCATCATGAAAGCCATTAGGTCTAAACTCGCCACCTGGATTAACACCAAAAAGTTGAGCGCCATCAAAGCGAATTGTGGCTGGCGGTTTAAATGGCCAGTTCCAAGCTGAACCGCTACTGTCGTTAGACTCTTGTTTTGATAAGATATCATTCCAAAGTTTGATGATTGTCTGCTTGAGCTGATTGTTTTCATCAATCAACATGTTATTTTGATGTTTTAAAATCTGTTGTTCTGCTGCTAAGCGTCTTAAATTACGTTCAGTTTGGATATTATCCATGCTGTAATCAACTAAACGTTTGACTTGGTCGCCAACAGTTAATGTTGACTCTAGTGGCTTGTTTAAATTGATTGTTACACCAACCAAGCGTAACCACTCATCTATATTGATTACTGGATTGATTACGTGATAATAGTTACCACATTCAAATGAGTCAACAGCAAGCCCCAACGGTTGTAAATCTACTGCGTCTAACTCATAAGCTACACGATAGTTTCGCATAGTCTTAAGATACTCTTGAGCTTTGGCCAGAAGATTTCTAGGTTCCTTGATGTTTTCCCAAGTCTTAGTATTAGATACTCTTCCAATTGCTTTAATCAACTCAGGGTCTTCAATGTAGTTTTTACCATTATTGACGCTAGATATATTAATTCGTGGCGTTGAAACTTCATTAGTTTTCTCATCATTCTTTTGGTCAATTGGAACTTCTTTAGTAGCGCCAAATGGATATAGCACTGAGCAAATTTTGGAAATGTCTGGTTTGGCAGATAAGGTCTTCAAATTCTTGGCCAACTTTATTACTTGCTGACCTTTAGCCTTTTTATCTCTAGTCCAGGATATGTAGTTCCCGTCTTCTCGATAATCAATTGAAATCTCTCCACCTAAATCTTCATTTTGCAGAAGATCATTCTTCATTTCTTCGAGAATACTAATTCCATCTTCAACATAACAATACAGATTATTAGTATTGTTAGTAACTGAATTTTCAGCAATCTTAAATTGCTTCTCAGCATCTACTACTTGCTTGTTATGTTCATTGATTAATTCAACAAAAAAGTCAGCTGGTTTCTTATCTACTTTTTCCCAACTCAAAATAGAGTCGTTTAGATAAGCCATAGCTGACTCGCATGTTATTTCTTTGTAGAATGTTCCATCTTCGTTGTGTTTAGGATTTACTACGATTACTCGCCCACGAAAGATGTATTTACCTGATTGAGTAACATCAATATAAGTAGTCCATTCTCTTAATTTAAAATACCCAGTATTGTTTGGATAAATTATAAACGTAAAAGATGATGCAGCACTAACTGTCATGGATACCTTAGCATCGCCCAAAGTATTATTCTTAGTCCCATGAATGACGGTAGTTTCATCGCCATTCCTAATCTTTACTAAATACACTTACAACACTTCCTTATGAAACGAAAACTTGATTGTACCATTGCCAGATAACTTAACATCATTCCAACCGACATTTAACTTAATTTCGGTTTCTGTATATGTTCCAGCATTTAGAGTGACCTTTTCACCACGTGATTCAACCGTTACATTGCCAGTTACGATCAACTTAGGTGATACAGCAGTTGAACTAGCATTATATATCCTTTCAGTTGTTTCCTTAGTGACTTCAAACTCTAAGAATTGAGCCACATCGTTGTTAAAGTCAAATGAGTCCCATAAATCATCAGCCATATCATCAACTGAAATCTTGTAAGGATAGCAATTAATTTTGACTTTTAGCGTGCCATAGCCATTATCTTGTGACCACTCTGGAGCTGAACTGATTTCGCCAATAAAGTAATAAAATGGAATAGCAGAATCTTCAATTCTATGTTCTACACCTGGTGTTAACCAATTAATAACTTGTGACTTGATATATTCCATATCTTCTTCTGATAAAGCATTCGGCATCATTACCAAGAAATCATATTCTAAAGTACGCTCTTCATACAAATCACCAAATACTTTATCGTAATCATAGTAGATATTAGAGTTTGGAATTCTAATTCTAGTTTTAGTTTTGTCTGGATAACCAATCATCGCATTCGAAATAGCTAACTTATAGGCTTTGTTAGAATCTACTCCATCTATCTTTACAGATCTAAGTTCCACTATAAACACCCCGTTCTTCTAGAGATATACTCTTAGATTGATAATTATCTACAAATTTACCAATGCTTTGGCCATTCAAACTTACCGACTGTTCCTTAGATAGAATTGCAGTTAATAATCCTATCATTTGGTTCATCTGTTTCTCTAAAACACTGGTATCTGTAGAGTTAGCAACAATGATATTAGATGCATTGTCTTGAACACTTGTACTTGCTTGGAATACTTGCATGCTTGAGTTCAATGTAGGTTTTGCAATAGTACCTTTTGCATATTGCTTTAAGCCTGGAAACTTTTTAGCAGTTTCTGATGCTCTTAAGACTTTAGTCCCACGTGGAGCATCAAACACAACATTTCGTCCTTGTGGAATAAATGACTCACCAGTTGGCAACTGAACTAATTCCCTAAATGTTCTACCTTTCTGATCATTAACCATCATCGTTCCACCAGGGTGATAGTTAGTACCTTTCGCATTTTTAAAAATCTTCTTTGTAATGCTCTTGAATATGGTTGTTAACGTAACTGTGTGATCTTTCTGACTAGAGAAATTTCTAACACTACTTGTAGCTGCATTAGCTGGCCCACTGGCATTATCAATGGCTTTAGCAGTTTTAGCACCACCAGCTGATGTGCCTTTCCATGTTCTAGTACCTGCAGTAGCTCGATTAAAAGCACCACTAGCTTGGTCATAACCCATCGCATTCTTTGGAGCGCCTGGACTAGCCTTTCGATAATTATCAACACTACCTTTAGCACTATCAAAGGCTTGTGATGCATAGTTAACACCTAATGCTGTCTTAGTTCCACCAGTTCCAGTAATACGATATCTATCAACACTAGTTTTGGCCATATTCATTTGCAATGATGCAAGATCTAAGGCTTTAGCTTGCTTTGCTTCCCCAGGATTAGCTTTTGACCATGCTTCTACCGCTTCTCTAGCTAGTTTTAAGTTTCCACTAGCTTTATCTTCAGCAATGATTTCCTTTAAAGATGAGATAGGTAATCCAGCCCATAAATTGTAGTCTGTCATTACTTGTTGCAGTTGGTCATTACCTTTAGCATTTACTATTGCTTCTTTAACTTCAACTGGTTGTGAATTCCATCTTCCCATATCCAACAATGTGGTATATAGTTCTTGGCCACCTTTAGAAACAATCTGTGCTAATTTTTCTTGCATTGATAAAGAGTCCCATTCTCCAGCTTTAAGTAAAGCGTCATTTAAATCTTCCTTACCTTTTACACCGAAAATAGCTTCTAATTGCTTAAGACTTAAACTATTCCAAAGATTTGCACTTTGTAACGATTGAATCAATTCTTGATTACCATGAGCATTCACAATGGCTTCTTTCTGCTCAATAGTAAGGTTATTCCATTCTTTTGTATCGTGGAATAATTTGTAAAACTCTTTAGCACCCTTATCCTCAATATATGCTAGTTGTTGTTTCAGAGTTAAAGAGTTCCATTGACCAAGTCTCATCAGTAGATCAACAATTACTTTATTATCCCCATTTACAACAGCTTCTTGAGTCTTCATATCAAGATTGTTCCATTCATGAATCTTTTCTAAAAGTTCCATCGCCTTTTTAGAGGCTTTATCATGAATAATCATATCTTGTTCTTTTGGTGTAAGTTTATTCCAATAATTCATTTGGAAAATTGCATCCACAATATCTTTCTTGCCATCAGCATGAATAATTGCATTTTTAACATCTAAACTTAAGTCAACCCATTCACCAGATTCTTCAAGTAACTTAACGAAGTCTTGAGTTCCTTCTGTTTTAATTAAAGCTTTTTGCTCTTTCCAAGTTAGACTATCCCATTTCTTAGCATAGATTAAAGCTGTGGCCACTTCAGATTTAGCATTTGTGCTTAACTTACCTTCTTTTAAAAGCAGTTTAATCTGATTCCATTTTTTAGATGACTTTACAGCTTTATTAATCTCTTCTTGAGCATTCGTGCGAACTTCTCCAGTTTTGCTATCAAAGACTAAATTATTCCACATCTTAGCAGCATTTTTCATGGATTTGGACATACCGTTTGTTTCTTTAACAATAATACCTGTACTTTCACCAGCTGACTTAGCTTGTCTACGTAACTCAGCCATACCATTCTTATATGATAGCCCAGCTTCAAGCATATCTTGTTTAATGCTTGCAGTGCTTTCATGGTTAGCTTTGGCCATTTTAATATATGCTGCAGCAGTTTTAGCACTGGATTCATCTAAGTTCTTACTTAGTTCCTTATATCCAGCTTTATATTCTGCTGAGTTTGCACCATAAGCTTTCTTAAGTTGCTTAGCTTGGTCATAAAAATGTTTAACTTCTTTACGTTGATAATCAATTAATTCATTCTCTGCATTTTGCCTTTGAGCAGTTGTCATGTTCTTAACATCATTATTCAATGCAGCCATGATTGTTTTACGCTTAGAGCCAGTAATTTTCAAAGCATTTAACTCGTCTTCTTGCATTTGCAAATTATAGTTTTGCAACATCGCACGCTGTTCAGCTGTTAATTGAGATACCTTATTACCATGATTCTTCAAGATGTTCTGAGCTTGCTCTTCATTTTTTTGAGCGTCTTGCAAGTTCTTGTTCAATCTATCTTGCTCTTTTTGAGCAGCTGATAAAACAGACTTCTGAACATCTTCATCTAGTCCCTTTAATCCATCTTCAATCTCTTTCTTTCGAGTTTGAACCGTTTTAGAGATAGTGCCTAACTCTCTTGAAAAGTTTGCAGACATATTAGCAGTACTTGTTCTAGATGCTTCTTCCATGCTTGATAAGGAATCAGAAATTTGTTGAGTAGAGTTCTGCATACTACTTAAAGCTTTATCAGCAGTAGCACCAACATCTGACCCCCAGCGAGCAGTCCTTTCAGATGATTGAATTAACTTTTTCCCAAATAATTCATATGCTGCTACGCCTAAACCAATAGCTGCAACAGTACCTAAAACATAAGGATTTAATAGTGAAAAAGCACTACCAGCACCACTTACTGCAGTCCCCAAACCTGTAGCACTTACTGCACCAGCGTCCATAGCAGCATTTACCGCTGAAGTTGCTGCAGCTCCTGCTTTCCATGCTCTAAAGAAACCAGTTATTTTAACTGTTCCAGTAGCTATACTACCTATTGACTTTAACAACGTTCCTAAAGTTAAAGCCAAAGGCCCTACCGCTGCAGTTGCTAAAGCTGAATAAATGATGAACTTCTGCATTCCATCGCCCATATTAGAGAAACTTTCAATCCATTCAGATGCTTTATCGATAACTGGAGTTAAGGCAGGTAATAGTTTTTGACCAATTTCAATAGATAATACGTGAACAGACTCTTTAAATCTAGCCATTTTATTAGCATCAGTATTGTTTAATTGATCTGCAATCTTAGATGTAGTACCTGATGCGTTTTGTGCTTCTTTAGTATACTTTCTAAGTTCATCGCCACCAGCTGAGATTAAAGCATTCATACCAGCTTGAGCTTCAGTACCAAAAGCCATTGCAATTGCTGATGAACGTTGCTCGTCTGTCCAGCCTTTTGTATTTTTCTTAATTTTATCAATGATACCTGGCAAGGTCAGAGTACCTTTCTTGAAATCAGCAATATTAATCCCCATCTCTTTAAATCCTTGAGCATTTTGTTTAGATGGTTTAATCATACGAGTTAATGCACTACGTAAAGCAGTACCAGCAACTGAGCCTTCAATACCACGATTAGCCATAATACCTAATACTGCAGCAGTCTGTTCTAAGGACATGTTAGTAGCATGAGCTGTTGGGCCTACATAAGTCATCGCTTCCCCTAAATCTGCAAAACCTGCAGCAGTTTTATTTGCAATCAAAGTAAGGGTATCAGTAACACGATTGGTATTTTTCAGCATTCCAGCAGTTGACTTAGATTGTAGTCCAAATTGTTCCAATACAGATGTTGACGTATGCATAACTGTATTAAAGTCGTCGCCAGATGCTTTAGCAGCATTTAGGACACTAGGCATCGCACCTAATGTTTGTTCAGCACTATAACCTCTACGAACCATTTCGGCCATACCTTCATTTATAGAACTTGTAGAAATTCCATATTGTTTTGACCAGTCCATTGATGCTTGGGACATCTGCTGAAGTTCTGCTCTATATTTGCTTGTAACAGCTTTACCGTTTGTAAGTAATGGCCCAATTGCTTGAATTTGAGAATTGAAGTCTACTGCTGACTTTGTAGCATAGGCAAAGCCTGCAGCTAACGGAGCTGTTATTTTAGCAGTAGCACCTTTACCAAATGATGTGAGTTTTTCGCCTGCTGAACTTGCAGCTTTCCCCATTGAATTTAATTTACCAGTAAATCCAGTGGTTTCAGTTCTAGCTATTGCCATCGCTTTAGCATTCTGAATAAGTTGCTGATTTAATGCAGCAACCTTACCACGTGCATCATTATATTGTTGTGCATATCTAGCTGTTGCTCTAGTCCATTCGCCAGACTTAGTAATGGATCCTTGATATTGTTTCTGCAAAGCTTTCATATGATTAGTTTGAGCTTCTAAAACACGATTTAGTCCTCTTTGTTTAGCAGCTAAAGCGTCATATTTACTTCCAGCTGCATTCATAACTGCCATATTTGACCGCATTTCAGACATCGTATTCTTAATAGCTTGCTTTGTACCAGATAATTGGCTCTTGAATTTAGAGTCTTTTAAATCCATCTCAATCGCAACTTTACCTAATACTTCTTCATCTGCCATTTAATCTCCTCCTTTCTCGATAAATTCAAATAGCGAATGTACCTTTTTCTTTTGCTTAGGTTTAGATACAACCTTAACCAAAGCATTGAAATCAGTATCTAGTACATCATTTATAGAAAATTTATAGGATTGTACTAGGCTTCTGATAAAATCCCAAATGTATTCTTTAGCTTGTAGCGGAGTTAGTTCATCTCCGCTAAGGTTTCCGGGTCAGTAATACCCATTATTTGATTATTGAAACTTTGAACAAAAAGGTCATATCCTGGGCCACTGACTCCATCTAAAATTTCATCTGAAGTAATTCCCATAGTTTTAGCTATAATCTCAGCTGTTGCTCTAACGTATTCAGCTTGTGTCTTGTATTTCTTACCTAATACATCTAAGTAATCAAGCATGGTACGAGTAGACACCCAGTTTTGTGTTATTACCTTATCTTTACCTTGAGCGTCTTTGATTTGTAACTCAATCATCGTTGTTTCCTCCTAAAAAAATAAAGAGATTAGCGAATGTTATTTCCGCCTAATCTCTTTAACAAATTTCTATCCTTCACTAACTAAAAGAACTTTTTGATTAATTTCTTTAATTGCAGCTTCTTCAGCACCTGCATATTTAGCCATGTATTGGCCACCAAATGTTTCATCACTTAAAGGATTAGCACTAGCTGTAAAAGTATATTTTTCATTTTCAGGTTCAAAGTCAGAACCAACTTCAAGAGTCTTCATTGTGTCTCCATCTTTTGAAAATACACCATAAAAGAATCCAACTAAAGCAGTATTTCCTTTTGCATCGCTAGATTCAAGAGTGATTGCACAATATGGTGCTTCAGTGTCTTTACCTGTTAATTGAACACCATTAGTTGTTTCCTTACGTCCTAAAATAACTGTTTCTACTTTTTGTGGAACATCTAATAATTCAAATTCAACTTTAGGTGCATCTACACCCTTGCGACTGATATAGTAAGCAACGTTAGATGCTGATGTTACTTTAGCTTCTTTGGAAATTCCAGAAATTTCAGCTTGTACAACACCACCAGCATCAGTTTTACCTTCAATAACAAGTTGATTGCCTGCTGCTGTCATCTTTGTTCCATCAAAATTAAGTGGTTGAATTCGTACACGTTCAAAACCTACATACATAATTTAATACCCCGTTTCATATAATTTAGTTTTTAATTTATATCTTCGTGCGTCTACATAATGTTTAGTCTCATCAAAATACTCATCTAATCCTTGCCCGTTAATGCGAGTATATCCAAGTGGTTTGAGTACTTCTTCTACCTTTGATTGCAATTCTTTACACATCATGCGAATAGTAGACTGAACATCAATTTGCACTGTTATTTCTTGCTGAGCTGATTTATCAGATATACTAATTGAACTCTCAGGCGGTTTATAAGGTCTGATAAGGATAAATGTCTGTGGTAAAGCACCGTCTGGCTCCTGATAGTAATAGATATGATGTTTCTTACCATCTAACGTTGCCTTTTCGATAACTGTCTCTTTTAAAAACGAAGAGTAAATCTCAGACAAAGCGTCTTTCATAAATCCACCATCCTTTTCAGATACTCAACTTGAGTATTCTTGATTTCATCTTTCATACCTGAAAATGCTTTTTGCACAACCCCAAGTCCTCTAGGTGAGTAGGTTCTACCATTACGTGTATATCCCCACTCATTAAGATGGACTAAGCGCCAACGAGATTTACCGCCTTCCCATCCAACTTTTACGCTTAGATGGCCAGCTTTTTTTCTAGGCTTGCCAGCAGTTACTTCTCTAACTGTTGCACCAGTATCTCTATATGACTCAACTGCATACTTAAGTTGGTATTTGGCATAGGTTGCTCCCATTTTTAAAGCTTGTCGTTCAATTTGGTCTAACTTACGACTAGAGAATTTATTCTCTAACTTGCTTATTACTTCATCAACACCAGTAATAGTAAAATTACCGCTCATTGAACCGCCCCCAGTACAATTGTTACAAAGCGATCATCATCGAAATCTGGGCGAACTTCTAAAACATTCCATTCAATTCCACGATAACGATAATCACTAATAGTTACTGTCATAGAAACATCTGGGATAAACTGTCCCCTAGTGTCAGGCATAACAATTGTTACCCCTTGCTTTACTCCAGCAGAATTCAAAACGGTATAGTCCTTAGCAGATGGTGAGTAAGCGAAACATAAAGCTGAATAAACTTCAGTTTGTCCTGTTGCATTTGGCTCTGGACTATCAATTTCACTAGCGCCAAAGAAAGTTACTGGTATTCTGAAATCACCAAAGCTATACTTCTGTTTCATCGCTCTCACCTTCATCATATGCTAATAGTTGAGTAGACAAACCTAATAGGACAGATTGATAACGTTCTTCGAATTCATCTAAGCTATCGTTGTAAGCATACCGAACTCGATTAAGTACCAGTTCATCGTACTCATCGCCCGTATCAATTCCTGTCATACGTGTAATTGCAGCTTGAGATTGCTTTAACAATTTTGTTAAATAATCATCTTCTACACTATGAAAAATGTGTAGATGTGCCTTCACATCGTCTAAAGTTGCTGTCATTAAATCACCTACTGACTATTAGTCTTTTCCGCCTGTTGTTGCTGTAGTAGTTACTTTTAAGTCATACACTTTAGCAGCATTGTCATCTTGTGCCTTACCGTAAACAAAACGCTTAGCTGTGTATAATGTTCCATCTTCTAAAGCTAGAGTTTGGTCAAATTGTTTAATGACAATATCTCCTGCTGTGTATGCATCATAACGTTCTGGAATAAATGCAATTACTTTATTTTCTGGAACATATTCAGATTCAACAGTTGTAATACCATAAGGTAAAGCGTATACGTATTGTCCATTGACATTTTGCATTGTATTAGCAGCTTCAATATCAATTGATGCACCAGGTTGAACAGCTAATACAACTTTCCCACGAGCTACAAAAACTTCACCATTTTCCTTTTTAGATAAATCTTTTACAACTTTAGCAAGCTCTTTAATACCTGTTTTATTATCAGCAAAAGTCAATGTACCAGAAGATGTTTTTTCAGGATATACACCACCAGAAACAGAAACGCCCTTTTGAACTTGGCGGTTTAATCCAATAGGTTTATTATTGCCATCGCCTGTTAAGAATGCAGATTCTAAAGCTGCAGCAAATGCTTCTTGAATTTGTGTAGTAACAAATGTCTTAATCCATGCAGCACCATATTCCAATACATCGTTAGGAACAGCAACAAATGCTGTTAGCTTAGATTGCTTTGCATCTTCATCGCTGAATGTTGCTGTAAGTTGTCCTTGAATATTTCCAGAAATCTTACCCCATTGAGCAGCTCCTTTAGCGTCTGATTTCAAGAATTTAAGGCGTAAACCTGTATTTTGTAATCCAATTAAATTTAAGAAAGCATGATCTTTCTTTAAATCTTCAAAGATTTTATCGATTGTAGTTTCTGGGAAAACTACTTCCTCAGATTCTTTATGTGAGAAATTACCTGCTGCTAATTCATTGAAGAATTTACGTTCAGTTTCATTCATGTCATCAGCTTTGGCAGCATCTAAGCCTTTCATACGTTCATTAACTGCATTATCAATGTAGTTCACAGCGTCTGTTGAGAATGCGTTCATCATATTTTCAAAGGCTTTTTCTTGATCTTCAGCTGGAACACCATCACTAACAGCCTTTGCATATAATTTTTGTTGTTCTTTAAAATTTGTTAATTGATTTAAATTAATAGGCATTAACTTTTCCTCCTAAAATAAAAAAGCTCTAAAACCTTGATTTTTAGGTTCAGAACTTTCTTGATATTTTTTAATTGCGTCATCTAAAGCGTTTCTAAGCATTGTTTCATCAATATTTAATTTGACTACACTTGCATGCTTTTTTAACCCTTCATTTTCATCCATTAAATCTTTGAACTTAGCAATAACAGCTTTAGGCAATGGCGAACCCAAGCTTGCTACTAATTCAGGCTCTTGATTTTTACCGCTCATTATAGAGTCGGCAAATCCTAATTCAACTGCTCTATCAGCTGTAAGCCAGGTTTCTTTATCCATCATATCTAGAATTTCATCTCTAGATATTCCTGTTTTACTTTCATAAGCGTTAGCTAAAGATTCATTGGCTTTCTGTAAGATCTCGGATATTTTATTCATATCATGATAATCGCCAACTCCACCACTTGTAGTATTATGAATCATAATTCTACCAACTGGACTAATATTTACTTGGTCGCCCGCCATCGCTATAACCGATGCGGAACTTGCAGCTAAACCAGTAATATTAATTGTTACTTTGCCTTTATACGCTCTAAGCTTTGTGTAGATTTCAGATCCTGCGTTTACAGATCCACCATTTGAATTAATATCAATTTCTAGGTCTTCACCACTTTCAATAGCGTTATCGAAATCTGCTGGAACAATGCAATCCATTCCAAAAGTGTCATAGATCCATTTATCGCTATTATCAACAATTAATCCTCGTGCATCAATTTTCATCTGTTTCACCTCCTTTCGAGTAGTTCTTAGTAATATAAAACTCATCTAAATCAGGGTCATCAGATCTTTCTAACCCTAATAATTCACGAATTTCATTTCTTGTGACTGCACCACTTGCAACTAATTTGTCAATTGGTTCAGCTAGACTAAAGATATCTTTTTTGTTTTTACCGACAATTTGATATTCTTCATTAGCATAATTGCTTACTAGCTTTGAATTAATTTCATCCAAAATCAATTGATAAAAGAATTGTAGTGTTCCATTGTTAAACGAATCTTCCAATCCACTAATTTCTGTTGGTGTTTCAAACAATAGGTTTTCTGGAATTCCTAAAATGTCAGCAACAGTAGCAATAGCGTCTTTTCTAAGTTGCTTAATTTGTTCAAACTGTTGTTGAGTATTGGACTTAGTTCCACCAATTTCTTGATATTCAAAACCGTTAGTTAATGGAACTACCGCTACATCTCTGTTTTTAAATGAATTAAAAATCTTATCAAGGTAGTTTTGCAATTCCTTCTGACGTTTGTCTTGAGTACCAGAAGTTAAGTTAGACTTCAAAATACCTCTAATTTGATTGTTTCTCATCTGAATATCCACCATGCGCCCAAGCATAGTACCGTAATCAGAAAATAGACTATTAGTATAATTTTCAAGTCTTGTATTTTGATAATTAAGATAAATTACATCAGACATATTATAGGTACGTTCAAATCTATATCCACGTACATAAACACCGTTAAAAGTATCGTCTAAATTAGCGTATTTATTATGAACAAATGACTCAGCCACTAATAGATCTTTGGTATCATTAACGATGATTAAACATTCACCTTCATAGATTAATCTATGGATAACATGTTCCCAAAATTGTGTGGCTGTTTCATTTCGATTAGGTCTAGTATTCAACTTATACAAAGAGTCATCATTTACAAACTTGCCATTTTTTAAATGCTTGAATTTAGCTTGAGCAAATCTTCGTGCAATGAAATTAACCCCAGCGTCTAAAGCAACTCGCTTAAGATAAGCTCTAGTGCTTGCGTCTTGAAAGTCCCAATCAACATCTAATGCGTATGTTGGTTCAGTTGTTGTACCAAATAAATTACTAAAAATTCCCAAGAAACCACCTCCTTAATTAGAAATCTAATCCATCTAAAAGCATTAACTCTTCATCCATATCTGCATCGCTAATCTCATCTGCTCTATATAACGAATACAAAAAAGCCATAAAACCATCAGTTTTACGGCGGTGTTGTTCTTTCTTTTCATAAGACTTATTACCAGTCTTATCAATCTTTACTTCAACATTATTTGTATACCATCGCATCATTGGATCATCTTCCCAAATAAAACGATTGTTAGCAAAACCATCTTCAATTCTAGGTGCTAATAATGCTGAAATTGCTCTAGGATTTTTAATAACTTCAACTTCAAATCCAGCATCTTCAAAGTATTTTCTAAGTAGCTCAGCTCTAAAATTATCCATGATAACTTTTTTAATATTGTACTTCTGACGCTGTTGGATAAACCACATTACTACTGTACTTGGTTCAATAGTATTAGTATTAATAACATCTACTAGCCCACGCTTTTCCCAATCAGCAATCGGAGCTACTACTTTTTTAGAAAACTCATCTTGCTTTCTGCCATAGCTATACATTTTTTGAACAAATTCCTTACGTGCAAATGAGTGATGTTTGAATAGATAATCTTCCCCGTTTCTGAATAATAAACCACATGCGGTAAAATCTCGAATTGATGCAAAGTCAACAGCAGCTATACATTCACGACCATCAAGCTTAACTGGATATTTTCTATTGGTTGCTTTTATCTCATCATACGGAGCAACAGAACGTTCCAAAGCTAAAGCTGGCATATTCATTCGCTTAGTCATAAACTCATCTGTTTTAGATGGTTCATAAACCAATGTCTCATATTCACTTTTAACCTTAGCAAATAATCTCTGGCCATATTCAGATAATGGTTTGCTAAACATAGGATTAGCCTTTTCCCAATTTTTAGAATCGTTGACGTCTTCTCTTTTATCAAGCTTACAAATGAAAGGAAACATCATATCAGCAGGTGCTTCACGATTTAAAACGTGATTAGCAATTTCCTTTTGTTTATCCAAATATCCATCTCTAACATAGCCATCTGAACCAATCTTAAACTCTCTGGCGTCCTTTACCTTACCAAGCCCTGATTCATGAACTTTAACATTAGCATTATCTGCATATTGATGAACTTCATCAAAAATAACTGCACCATCACGTAAACCATCTTTAGTGTTACCGTTAGATGTACGATAAGCAAATTTAGACTTTGTGGCATATGAGATTATTTCTGTTTTGTTATTTTTAAAAGCCTTTTGGAGCTTTGGGTTCATTTCAATCGCATCATGTACTTCAGTTACAGATGTCATAGCCTGTTCTTCAGAGTTGGCCACAACAGAAACATTATATCCAGGTATTCCATTCAATTCAGAAATTAAAAAGTTAGCCACCCCTGATATTAAGCCATTTTTGCCAGCTCCACGTCCCATGAGTAATAAGAAATTATCATAGAACAAAAGCCCATTACTGTGTCTCAGAAAAATAAATGCAATAATGAACTTCTGGAATGGTTTCAATTCAAAGTACCATTTCTCAATAAATCTAATACATTTCTCAATTCTCTCTTCATCAAAATAAACATCTTGAGTTAAGACATCATTTTCGATTAAATCTATTAATTTAATTCGTTCTTCGTTAAGAACAAGTTGGCCACTTTTATAAAGTTCGATATATTCTTCAACATATCTCATATTAGGTCACTTTCTTTATAACCTGCTTCAGCAAGTGCTTTAACTCCAGGTGGTGGAGCTGAAAGCCCCATGTCTTTAGATAGGTTTATCATTTGTGCATTAATCTTGGCCATCTCACTTACAGCTGGGTTAGTTTTAATGTACTTCTGCGAACCATTCTTTATTTCAGTTAAAATATTTTTAGAATTAACTTTCTTTTCTAAAGAGTAATAAACGTTAGCTAAAGTACAGTAACGTTCAACTTTCTCAACTTGAACTGGGTTACTAACGTCTATTTGTTCCATAAGATATTTCTTAACTAAAGCAGTAATTTTTTTATCTTTCAATTATCCCCACCCCCCTTACGTGAAAAAATCGGCTTTTTTTGTGGAAATTAACCCCATCCCACCGGTCGCCCGTTTGTCGGAATTGGCCAAACTTTTTGACCCGGGGGGATTAATCCCATCGTTCATCGTCCCATTTTGGTGGTTTTCTATGTTTTTTGCTGCTATATTTCATTCGATTATGTCTTTGATTATGATGATCCTTGCATAGTGTTCTAAGATTATCTAAGTCCAAAGCATACTCTGGATAGTGTTCCAAGTCTTTGATATGATCCACTTCAAGCACACCTGATGATACTCTACCTTCATCTTTACACCATTGGCATTCATAGTTATCACGAGCCAACGCTTGTTGTCTTAAATCTGTCCATTCTTTAGAGTGATAGAACTCTACTCGTTCAGCCTTATCCAAATACATCGCCACCTTTAATAACATATCTATTCATCTAACTTAAATGCTCCATTATGTATATGACTATAAGCATCAAAGTAAAGTTCGTTCTTGTCGCCGTTGTATGTTACTTCATAATACATACCATCGCTAACTGTAGTTGATAGCAACGCTTTGTTGTTTTGCAGTGTTCTGTTTAGCCACACAACATACACATCGCTTGTACTGATATGTACTGGTGGATTAACACTACTTAAGTTCATAGTTGTGTTAGTGTAATCAGCTACTTTCTCTTTACACAATTCTACAAACTTATCATTATCCATTAAACACACCGCCTTTAAATTATACGTATAAAATATTTATTATTCTATTGACATACGTATTATATACGTATATAATATATATTGTTGAAAGGATGTGAAGATGTGCAACGTTTCAAACTAGAAAAGCTATTTAGAAAGAAAGGTTGGTATCTATTGAGACATGGTAGCAATCATGACCTTTGGACTAATGGTACTAAGATAGAGGAAATACCAAGACATCCAGAAGTAAAGGAAAGACTTGCTAAACACCTTATCAATAAACACCATCTAAAATAGCTTTAAAAAGGGATTGGAAACAGTCCCTGTTTGTTGCACCCTAATCACAAATAAAAAACATGAGGTACTTTTATTATGAGTAAAGTTGATGATATTGTTGTTTATCCTATAATTATTAGTTATGATCCAGACTCTACCGACTATCCTTATCTTGTAACTATTCCTGATATAGATGGAATGACACAAGGTAAAGATATAGCAGATGCAATAGCAATGGCAGAAGATTATATCGGTACATTTAGTCTTAATGAAACATTGCCACCTTCAAACTATAATCTACCTAAAGCCAACGATAATGATACAGTTACTTTAGTTCGTGTTAATATCTCTGAATATAAGAGAAAGAATGATAATAAAGTCATCAAGAAAACTATTACCATACCTAATTATTTAAATGAATTAGGTAAGGAACATGGTATTAACTTTAGTGAATTAATGACTAATGCTTTAAAGGAAAAACTAGATATTTAAATAAATTGCCATCTTTCTTAGGTGGCTTTTTTATTAAACAAACATATTCTTCAACATGTTACTCTTTAAATCTTTAAGTGCATTGACTGTATCTCTTTCAACTTCCATCTCATGTTCTAATTGTCTAAACATCGCTACGATTGCTTTCTGCGTTTCATAGTCATGCAGATAGATAGGAAACTTACCTACTTCATGTTCTTGGATATTGATACCAGTTGCGTACTTATGCATGAACAAATCTATATTACGTTGCATCGCAATATTAAAATACAATGGATCTATTCCAGCTTGTGGGATAATAGCAACGTTCTTTGTGTGAACATATCCTGGTTCAGAAAGAAAGCCAATACCCCCCTAGTCGCTGAGATCTGTAGAGTAGATGTTCCAGCAGGATATATCTTTCCTTGCTTGGCTCTAGCATACTCAGCAACATCTTCAAGTTTAACTACTTCATAAGTTCTGAAATCTACCATAGTGTCAACTGCCTTTCCCTATCCTTGCTATACTTTTATTTCCAATACTTAGTAAAGTGTTTTAGTTCCTTATCCATGCTTGGTGTTGTTCCAACCAAATCATCTAGCATGTTACCGAACTCTATAGCATTCTCTTCGATTTGTTTATCTATCTTTCGCATTTCTTTAGTAATCTCATATAGCGATGGAACTTCTTCAGGTTCAAATGTATCTATGTATCTAGGAATATTTAGATTGAACTCATTCTCTTCAATAAGATATCTAGATATATCATCGCTGAACTTATCTATTTTCTTTCGACCTTTATATGCTTTGATAATCTTATCTACATGTTCTTGCTTTAAGTAATTATGGTTCTTACCTTTTTCAAACTCTTTAGCAGCATCAATAAAGAAAATCTTTTTATGTTCCCTTTTCTTTTTAAGAATTAATACAACTGTTGGAATGTCAGTATTTAAGAATAACTTAGCAGGTAATCCTATTACTGCATCTAATGCATTGAAGTTCTATTAAACGTTCTCTTATCTTTCCTTCAGCTTGTCCTCTGAATAACACACCATGTGGCAGAATGATAGCCATAGTTCCATCATCTGAAAGTCTGTTATATCCTTCTAATAAGAATGCATAATCAGCTTTAGATTTAGGCGCTAATACTTCAAACTGTTTAAATCGTTCTTGTTCTAGCATTTTGCTATCTGGTTGCCACGTAAAAGAATAAGGTGGATTCATAACTACTGTATCAGCCTTGCTTTCTGGTAATTCATCAACCAACTCTATCTTGCTAAATTGTTCTTGCTTTGATAGTTTGTAAAGATGTTTTACTTTTCTAGATAAGCTATCGCCATGAAATATGTATGCATTAATATTTCTAATTGCTAGGTTAAATAATAGGAATGGCATCGCTCTGTCTGAGAATTCTTCACAGTAGAAACTACTATCACGATTAGTACTCCAACGTTTAATAGTTAATCCACCAGTACCAGCACATATATCAGCGATGACTTTAGATGATCCTAGTAATTGATTAACTAATTCCACAACTCCATCTGGTGTGAAATCTTGTTTGTTTTTCTTTCGGTCAGAATGTTCTTCTTGGTAGTAGTCTGTAAACCAATCATAAGTTAAGTCACTTTCGATAGCTAAGAACGACTTGAATAGTTCATCCTTCCCATCGCTCATCAGCAACTTATATAATCTATCTGATGCTTTAAAGCTCTCATCTACTCCAATTAGTTCATTAATCTTCTGAATATCTATCAATTACTACCACCACCTTTTAATTTGATTTTGCTGATATCTCTACTGTACTTACGCTTACGTTTTACTGGATGTTTCTTGTAATGTTTCTCTAACTCACGTAACATCCTTAGTTCTTCATAAGTTTGTACCTTTCCAAAATCTTTACTATCTTTCATAAGCTTTTCTCCAAAATAAAAAGCCAGCCTGGTTAGACTGACTATTATTCCATTAAGAGGTTTATATAAAAATGATAAAACTAAGTAGGTAATAAGTTTTAACTCTCGGAGTCTATAAAGCGACCAACCTAACTTATTCCTGCTACACTATCATTGTAGCTCGTATTTATACCGTTTAAAGTACGTTAAATATCCGTAAAATGTCCGCTTTTATAAATATGTAAATCTGGACAATCTGGCTGTGCTTCTAATCTATCTGCAAATTCATTTAATGCATTCATCTTAATCTCAAGATAACGTGTCTTTTCATAATTTAAGTTCTGCATAATTTGCCAGTCATACATATCATCTAAATATTTACTAATTAGAATTTGTTTATGTATCAATTTGCAGTTGTTCATCGCTTTACCAATTCCAATTAGTATACGTTTAGCGATGTATGATTTTGAATCAAAATGACTTACTAACATTTCTTCACTCGTATTTTTACCGCTTGCTGATTTTGGCATATCATCAATTATCGGCGAATGTAAAAATGATGGTGTTTCATTTGCCATTCGCAATAGTTTATCTAAATCTTTGGTAAGGAATCTTCTTACATTCTTAGCCGTTTGAACTTCATCAATCGGTTCAAAGAGTTCCATGTAGTCCATTTTTACACTCTCCTTAATATGCTATAATAATTTTGGTTTATGTATTATGCACGTTTCTTAAGGATCGTGCTTTTTTTATTTGCCAAGAAACAACATTAAAAACGTCATAGATACAATGACCACTCCTACAACACTGATAATATCTTTCGCATCTTTGTACTCATCTTTATTAGCAAAAATAAACAATGTATAACTTTCTATAATATAAAATATAGTTATAAGTATTATCCCTGCTGCAATTCCTTTATTTAATGTCATCTTCACATCTCCTTAATTTCATTCAATACCGCTATAAACTTTACGAGCGTATTTATATCTAATATCCTTAAGTTCTTTTTGGCGGTTTCTCCAAATACGTTTATTTTGAGCTAGATTAAACTTTTCTCTTCGAATAGCAGGCCTATTTAATTTCATACCTACATCTTCTTTTCTAATCGTGTACGTCTCATGATCATCTACATCAAATACTAATACTGTATTATCCATCTCTCTAATTGTTTCTGCTTCTCTATGTCCGTTTCCATATATATCTTCAACATTAAAATATACTTTTCCCATAGTATTTCTCCTAAAAATTATCATCATGAATGTTAGCTATCACAGATACTTTAACTTGTGTTTCTGCTGCGTCGTGGCTTTTAGCTCGTACAATCATGTTTCTAATTACACTACCAACAGTGTATTCCACCAAATATAATTTCATCTAATCAATCCTTTCTCTTATATTTCTACAGCTAATACCTTGCTTTGCTATTAGTTTTCCTACTTCATCAGCTAGTTCTAATGCTGTCTCTGTATTTGTTCTAAGCGGTCTATGTTTAGCCATTACTTCGATCATCTCATCAATCATATATTTACACTCTTTCTCAACGCTCTTTAGATCTTGTGTCTCTTGATCATCAAATGCATGTAAGGTATCAAATTCGATAACTTTAACTTTTGATGATCCATCTCTAACGTATCCTTTAAACGTTATACCACCATGAACTGTTAGCTCGTCTTCATCGCCATCTTTCCAACTCTTAGGTAGTTCAGCATAACCATTTAAAGCTCCAAATATACTTGGAATGATAAAGTACTTATATCCTTTATATGTTCCTATCTTTGCAGGCATCGCTTCATTTGTTCCTAAATATTGCATAAATAATTACTCCCTTAATTAAAATCGCTTGGCACTATATCCCATAAACCAAGTTGATTTCCTAAAACATCAAATTTAACTTCATAAGTATTAGGTTCTAAATATCTAAGTACTACTTTCTTTGTACCTTTTTTACAAGATTCATCGGTATGATACGTTAACTTCATAAAATTAATTAGTTTTTCTTCTTCATCGATATACAATTTCATGTTTTCTATATCATCATCAGTAAATTCTATTCTATATTTCTTGGCCATGATGTCACTCCTATTATTTTATTTCTATACCGGTATAAAAGCCTTGCTATGCTCTCAATACATACGACCATCTCAAATCATGTGGATGCAAGGCGATGTTACAAGGTGTAGAAAGTGAAAATATATTATATGCGAATGAAGTCATTTCACGTCCTTTCAAATTTTATTTTTCCTTGTAACATACACCCTAGCTTACTCTCAAAAATAAGTGATCATCTCAAATCGTGTGAATCTAGGGTAGTGTCACAGTCACACACGAAGAATATAATGCACGGAGGATTAACTCCTTCCAAATTTATTTGTAACTGTAACGGTGTATTTAAAAGAAAGTCTGGTTTCGGTAGTAAATCTGCTAAGTTGCTACGGTGTAATATCGAATCAAAGAGAGGAGAGGTTTCACATCCTTTACAAAAAATTTTTGTTTGTAGCTTCCTTACATCTCTACTACCTATGACTTAGCACCCTTTGACAGATACTAAGCCTGTACTGTTTATGTCGTTATTTGTGAGATCCTGATTTACGGTTTTTGTGAATGCATACCGTTCAAATAGACATAAGCCAATATCTAACAGTTTTAAGACTTGTTAGGGTCAAATAACTACCTAAAACACGTTTATTTCTGCATTAACTAATACATCTTCATCTTCTCCGTATGTATCAGCTAATTCTTCAAGTGTACTAGCTTTTTCAGTAACACTGTTATTAGTCAAATTAACCATTGCATATCCATCTTCGACGTTACCAACAATAAGATATAAAGTATTAGTATAATCTTTGATAACATTTCCAACTTGATAAATATCTTTAAGTTCACGTCTACTATCAAAATTAATCTTCATTTTTTTGCTTCCTCCCTAAATCAATTCCAAATAACATAGCTAAAAGTATCAATTTATCTTCATCTTTTAAGCTCTGGATGATGCGATATATAATATTCAGTGCATCTTTTCTAGTTCCAAAAACATTAACCGCTGCTGATTTATCTGTACCTAAAGCTATTAAACCTACTTTATATCCTTCTTTTTTTAAAAGCTTAGATATTTCTTTTATCTGTTCTTGTATTTCTTTTGCTTTTTTTAAACTCATATTTCTACCTCTTTAATTTCAGGAGCATTTACTGTATATCCGATAAAATTAGGATTATCTACTCTGAAATTTGCTGTACTTTTTTGTTTTTTAGATTCATTGAAATAATAAACTTTGAGCCATTTATCATTAATCTCAAATGTTGAAACTTGCTTGATGTTTATTAGGTTCTCATCTTTTAAAAAGATTGTTATGCTTACTTCATCATCTGGACTTATTTCATAAACTCCTTTTAAAACTCCCATCGCTTTACTCCTTCTGTTAATTGCCAATTCATCTATTTCTTTGCAAATTTTATTAAATGCTTTTTTATTGAACTTTATCATTTGACTTAATTCTCCAATCAGTGCAATTTTTATTATTTTTGCACCGAATAATAATCATCCAGCCCATACTTTTCGACTATCTTTTCATGAAGATCTCTCATACCACGTTGATATTCATATTCTTGTCTAATCTTTAAACCTTTAATGAAACCTGCTAGATAATCACTATCCCAATATCTAGCTCGATTTCTTATCTTTTGTCTTGGCGATTGTTTTTTAATCATCTAGTTTAGCTCCTTCCAATTCTTAAAATGTTTACCAATAATTCCAATAACTTTAGTAATCACATCCAAGTTTTCATACTTAACAGTATTAGCTTTGAATGTGCATTTGCCTATAAAGTTTGGAAAAACAGAGACTGCATCGCCATTGTAGATAACTTGAACTTCATCAATGTCATCTTCATTGAAATCTGGTTCAGATTCATCATCGTAAATCTTGCCATTCTCATCAATTACAAGCACGTACAACCCGTAATTGATACGATCAAAAATGTTGGGAAATTCATTCTCTAGTTCTTCAACTAATGCTTTTGTCTTTTTATTTTCATTCATCTTCATTACCCCTTATCCGAAACATAGATTTTTCTGATTGTCCCACCTAAATCTTCAGCAACTCTTTCTGCGATATCCAATTCATCATCACTGTATATTTCTGCTTGTTGCGGCTTTTTACGAATGCTAATTGAATTTTGAGTTCTGCCACCAAAATAATAATTTCCAAGCTTGATGACATATCCGATAAATTCAATATTCATTTCATATCCCCCTAACACTATAGATTTTAATTTTAGGATTTATAACCCCACGTTTGAGATCGCTTGATAAGGTATAGACTGATGTTATCCCAATTCCAAGATACTCAGCTACTTCTTTAGCAGTACCAACAGTCAAGATTCTTTCTTTGTCGTCATAAACTATGTATGTAGCCTCCATTTGCATCACTCCTAACAGACTATTCTTACACTTCGAACAATTAAGCAAGTAATACTACTCCAGTTCCTTCTAATCGCACTTCTAAATATTTAGCAATAGTCTTGATAGCTTCAACTCGCCATAAGCCACCATCGCCTTCAAAGATTGCACCACGTGGCCCGCTTTGCATTCTAAAGATGAACTTGCTTTCTGGTTGCTCAACTTCAACGAACGTTCTATATGGTGCAAGTATTACTGGATTAGGTACCTTAATGTTTTCGGCGGTAGCAATTCCAGACTTGATTGTCACTGCTTGGCTGATACCATCATCGCCAGTGCTACGGACATTATCTTCTTTAAGGTTTCCAACTACCTTAAGCAAGATGTCTCTATCATCAGTTTTTACAAATTTTGATTGTAAGGCGATGTTAAATAACTCGATATCCATGTATAAGTCAAAAGCGAATTCTGGAATAATCGCAGTTGCTACTGCTAATAATTCTCGATCTCCATTAGGTTGTAACTTACCTTTCAATTCAACTAGCTTCTCATCAACCACATGTAAGATTAAGTCATCAAAACTATCAATGTTTGACTTGATGTAATCAACTAAACCAGATAGAGTATTTAATCTGATTGGCTCTTTAGCTTTATAAATTACTGGTTCAACTAATACTGGCTCGCCATCTTTATTGATGATGTAATTCTGGCCATTAATTTTCAATTTTCGTTCTTCAGGTCTAATACCTCGTTCTGTTAAGTAATCTAGTGCTTCTTTTGTTAAATCCATCGCTCTAACCTCTCTTTTCTTGTAAATCTATGATCTTGCTTTTCTTCTCGATATCTTCAACTTTCTCGCCTGTATCTGTTCTAACATCGCCTTGTTCATCGATATAAGTTTGACCCTTAACACCAGACTTAAGTTCACTAGCTGCGATCATTCCTGTATTCAAATCACGTCCAGTCATGATCTTAGTTGTAATTGGCGCTGCAGGAGCAAGCTTACTAGAAACATTGATTGATGCTTTAACTTCGTCATAGTCTGCATCTGGAATGAAATCCACTTTTACGATTAGACTGCGTTTCTTTGTTGGGTCTGCGTTTGGATCATTGATATTGTTGAAAATATCACTCAACTCACGTTCAATCAGTTCCTTACCTGCACCTTCTGCCAACGAATCAATGCTGAAATTAATCTTTACTTTTGCCATTTTCTTTACCTTCCTTTACTACAACTTCATCTAGAAACTTAACAAATTTTCTGATACCCACTAGATGCTTGCTTGTATCAAAGCATCGCATTGAGTCAATCTTTGGACTATATAAGACAACTAGGTCATCTTCGAATAAGTTCCCTTTATTTGCGATGAACTGTTTCAATCCATAAGTGTCATCGCTGAATTTGACTGCTGTATGCTTAGCATCAATTGGCCACTCATCTACAACTGTTCTTTCCATACTTTTACCCTACCTTTACATAATCATTCTTTAAATCAGATGGAATCACTGGCATTGGCGGTCTAATATCTGATAGACTCATCAACACTAGATATCTGTCATGTTGTTCACTTACCATGTATTGCATTCCATCTTTATCAACCAACTTGTCATATCGTTTAACAAATTGGCCTTTAGAGTCTTTAAACTCCACAACTTTCTTTCTCACTGTTACACCCTCCTCAGCAACTCATCAATTGTCGCTTCTGCCTTAGCTCTTTCAGCCCTAGACATAATTGAGTTTGACGGTTGTTTCTTACCTGCATTCTTAGCCCAGTCTGGTAATTTCTCTTTTTGAATCAATTGTCGCTGATTGCTATTTCTCTTAGGTGGTTCAAAGTTGTATTCATTTTCCCAACCAGCGTTACCAAACCAAGTAGCACCATGCTGAATGAAATTAGTTTGAGTACCTTGAACTCGAATCTCTTTGTTATAGCTCTCAATACCCCTTTCAATCGTTTCATCACTAGTCCCATTCTTGACTGCTCGTTCATAATACTTACGAGCCTTTTGCTTACCAACCTTTCTAGGATATAAAGCCCATAAGCTTTCAAATCTTTCATCCAGTTCTTTTTTAGTTGGTTTGTGAACTGAATGATGTTCCTTAGATACAGATTTTTCAGAAGTAACTTGATCGTTTTCGTCAGAAAATGATCGTATATTATTATCTATATCTTTCTCTTTATCTATATCTATATCTAAGTTACGGTTCGTTTCATCGGTGTTACATTGTAACGCTTTTTGTTCGTTAGCAATCGCTTTTTGACGTTCACGATATGCTCGAACTCTGCGAGCTGATGCACTTTCCGAGCCTACTAAGTCTGCAGTCACATCTTCTGTAAATTTAAAAGATGTATCATCAGCAAATTCAATCAAACGTTTTTGTTTTAAGAATGCTAAAACGAACTCAACGTTGATTGTTTCTTCATCTAGCACCAAAGCGATCTCTTCAGCGAAACTATCACCTACACCCGAGTAATAGATATAACCATTATTCTCAAGTGATAGTAGAATCATCTCAAGGTAGATGACCGCATATGTGTCACCCCCTGATGGTTTACGTAACATTTTCACGACTGGACTTTTCCAGAAATCCATCTGTAATTTGATCCAGAAGTATCTTTTTTCAGTCATTTTTACTCATCCCCTGTTGTTTTTGTCTTTTATATTCTTCATCGAATTCATCCATTTGTTTCTGACTCATAAGCCTTAAGCTTAAAATCCTTTTTTCGCTCAACTTGATACCATGAAAGTGGTACTTTTCAGCAAAAGCTTTAGCTCCGATGTTGTGAAACTCACTGTGATGTTTAAAACACAACATCTCAAGCCTATGATTTCTATGATCGATATGATTACGATTGTTTCCCATACCGACCGTATCTTCGTGATTTATCTGCAGTCCCTGTCTTGATCCACAAACAGTACACTGCCTATGCACCAAGCACAAAAACACACGACGTTCTGCATCGATTGTGTTTTCCATCGCTTTCGAATCGAATGGAATGTCGTATCTAAAGCAGAATTCAATCACAAAGCGAATGAATTTTGTCGCTAGTTCCTTAGTGCAATTGCTCAGTGAAAAATCTTGCTTTATATTGTATGAAAATTTAAATTTTAATCGATCTTTGACTTCTTGCTCTTCATACCCTGTATATTCTGAAATATCACGAAACAAGGCATATATTTTCTTTCTCTGAGCATTTGAAATCATGTTATGATCTGCGGGCGATGCGTTGAATTTAAGATGACCTTTCCTAAGATCTCTTTTAAATGCATCTAGATCATCGATTTCAAATTGCACTTTGGAACCAATTATTTTATTAAATTTGAGTTCATAATTATCCATCGTCATACCTACCATAGATACTTTCTAACTTTTTCAAGAATTCATATTGCTCCTGCTCTAAGTGCGGAACAGTGAACAATATGTTAATATGT
Organism: Ligilactobacillus sp. UO.C109; assembly: GCF_026847815.1. Taxonomy (NCBI): domain Bacteria; kingdom Bacillati; phylum Bacillota; class Bacilli; order Lactobacillales; family Lactobacillaceae; genus Ligilactobacillus; species Ligilactobacillus sp. UO.C109. The sequence goes on from NZ_JAPSFH010000027.1 coordinate 548,987, forward strand.
ATATAGAGTTGTATAGACTCCATATTCTTTAAGTTAGTAATATTTCTGATTATTTCTTTTTGATAATCAGAACTCAGCTTGATAGGTGTTGCAGCACCTATCTTTTTTATTTCCGCCACTTTCTTACCTTCTTTCATGTGTACGCACTTCTTCATCTTCATCGCCCCAATCGAAGAATGTTCCGTCTTCGATAGCATCAATCATTGGAGCTAACATAAGCCCCACTAAAATTCCTACTAAAAGTATCGATAATGCAATCATTTACCGTCATCCTTTCTGAAATAATCTAAGCTAACGTCTAAAGCATCTGCTATTTTGCACATATTTTTAAATGAAGGCTCAACACCATCTTTATAACTTTGTAATGTTGTTTGACCAATTCCTGTTAATTTACTCAATTTATATCTCGTTATGTTTTTAGATTTAAGTAATTCTTCTAACTGATTCCACACATCTACCACCACCCTATATATAGTGTTATAAAGTTTGATTACTACAATATATTGTAGTAAAATAAGTGTTAGCAAATAGACAGCCTCCTAAAAATGTTTATTTGCTAATTTATGAAGAAAGGAGCCACAATATGAAAATTAAAGGATTAGATAACGTGAACAAAAATCTGAATAATTTTACTAAGAATGTTCAAAAGTTATCTGGTACATCTAACATCTATATAACTAGCTTGTTGAATCCAAAATTCATGGCTAAATATACTTCCAATAAGTATCAATCTTTAGAAAACTTTCTAGCTGATAGTGATTTTTCAGAGATTCCATTCGAACAAATTCCTGAAAAGGATCTAGATAAATTGGTATCTAAATCAACTCCCTTTAATACTTGGAAAGATATGTTAGCTAAAGCTATGAATGAGTACGTTGCTAAAAAACTTGGCTTTTAGCCTTATCAAGGTAGATAGCATCTTAGTTATCTGCCTTTTTTAATTCATCGATCTTCTTAAGTATTTCTTCTTGAGTGTCCCCAATTTGTTGCAATGCTTCTAAAATACCTTTCAAATAATCTATGTTGTTTAATAATTCAGCTGCATCAATTTTTACTTTGATTTCTTTATCCATTTTTCATCAACCTTTCTCTTTTTCCAAATCCTATATAGATCCACGCTGCAGGCATAAGCCATACAGATGAAAATACCGTATATACACCACATATCATTTACCTCCAGTAAAAATATCCTTAATCCAACTAACCAAAACAAAAATTATTACATAAGCTATACACGCTACAATTACTGCTAGTATTGGTTCCATTAGGTCACCTCTAATTTCTTTGTTTAGATTTCCATATTAAAAATTGTTGAAAATATTCTTCTATTATCCAAATTTCATGCGTTGTTACTTCGACATACCCTTCCGAAAATCTAGATACTTTAAACTCTTTCATTCTGGCTTGATAAACCGAAGGCGAATATTTGTACTTTTTTACAAAATCTTTCTTCCGCAACATGTTATAGTATTCCACATCACTCACCTACCTTATTTTTAAATCTATGCTGTCTCATTTATCTTCATAAACTTATTGATGAAATATTGTTGTCCTTTACCAGTAACTTTTGTTGTCTTACTGATAGATACTGAACCATTACTATGTGTAATAGTTGATTCCTTAATCTTGAACAATCCCAAGTTCATGCTTCTTTGAGTTGGCATATTGTAATCTGTTCCTTTTCTACTGATGAGATAACCTTGATCTCTCATCCATTGGAACAAACGATTAGCTCCGATATTTATTCCGTTGCCACGTAAAATCTTAGCTAACTCGCCAATCAAGATTGTTGTATGGCTTGCTGCAACACTATCAGCAAATAATGCTTTAGGTTGCATTTGTTGATTTTCAAGCTTCAATTTTTCTACTTTCTTGTTGGCGATTTCTAAAGCTCGTTTCATAACCATTTCAGGGCTATTCCAAGCTTGTTCTACCTTAATAAAGTAGTCTCTGATTTCGTATCCTTTATCAGTTCCGCTCATCATGGCGATGTGCTTAGCCATTTCAATGGTTAAAGCATAGTCTTGCAACTCCTGCTTTTTACCATCTGGATAATTAGGATTGAAGGGTGTAGTTACAACTACGCCCTCAAAATCAATTCCTTTACGAAAATGCTTGAAGTTTTGTTTAGCCCATTGACTAAATCTTGTTTTAACACCTAAAACTTCATGCAAATCTCTAGCTGATACAATTTGCATATCTTCTTTTGTTTTTACTTTTATTAATTCATTCATTTTTCTTACCTCTTTCTATTTTTTCATTTTAAACCGTAATTTTATTTTAAAAAAATATATTCCAATGGAAAGCCATAAACGGAACACATTTTTTTAATCATCGCAAGTTTGACTTTACTCTCATCTTTTTCGTACTCAGACAAAGTCTGATAACTAATACCTATCTTTTCAGCAGCTTCCTTTTGTGTTAAGCCTGCATTTACTCTTGCCGCCTTTAATGTAATTTTAGGCACCATGATCAACTTCCTTTCTACTTATCTTTTTTCTTCAATTCATCTAGCTCTTTTTTTAGTTGTTCTTGTTCTTTTTTTAATTTCTTGATTTTGTTATCAAGATAAAAATCAATCATTTTGCTAACAATTACAACTGCTAAGATTACATATAATAATGCTGTATTCATAATCGTTATTATGTTATGATGAGGGTGCCACAAATTAAGGGGCAAGCCCCTTTCATTGTGGTTCAATCAGAACTTTAATGTTTTCGTCTATATCTTAGTTCTGATTTTGTTTTTTTATTTTCTAGTCTTAGTTTTTCGACTTCCAGATATTTCTTATATAGATTTAAGAATATATCTGTTATGAAGTAGATAGCTAAGGCTATTTTTATTACCTCATTCATAACTTTTTCCTTTCTTTAGTATTCGTAAAGTCCTTATCAACCTTACATGCATTATTATATTACGTTTTAAAACGTAAAACAAGTATTTTTTCGTATTTTTTTATTTTTTTTTCGCTTTTATCTGAATTTTTGTTAAAATGTATATTGTAAGTAAACTATAGGAGGTGTGTATTATGGGTAGAAATAAATTAACACCACAAGAAATTGAGTTAAAGAAAGTTGTTGCATCTAACTTAAACGAATTGTTAAATAAAACAACAAAAAAGAAAATAGATATACATAGAGAATATGGCATTCCTAATAGTAGTATCAGTGATTATTTTAAGGGAAAGAGTTTACCTTCAGAAGAAAATGTAATTAAACTTGCTAAATTTTTCAATGTTAATACCTATGATATTGATCCTAGAATGAAAGTTAGTGATTTTACTTTCAATAATGATAAGTTACGTACATCTTTGCTAACTAAATATGGGAAACTAAACGCTGAAAACAAAAAGAAAGTTGTTGATTATGCTGATAAACGACTTAAAGAACAGTTGAGAACGGAAAATAAGATCCACTCTATTGTTGAGAATGACAATACATACTATGTTGATGTTCTGGGTGCAGTTTCTGCAGGTACTGGCGAATGGTTAACAGATGAACAACACGAAGAAATAACTGTTAATAATGAGCCACCAATGCATGACTTTGCTTTACGTGTTAATGGTGATTCTATGATCCCACTATTTTCTGACGGTCAAATCATCTATGTAAATAAAATTGATGATTTAGATATGGTTAGAAATGAACAGATAGTAATTGCTGAATTGAACGGTGACGCTTTTGTTAAGAAAATCGTTTTTGATAACAACAGAAAGAGTTGCAAATTGATTTCCTTGAATAAAGAATATAAACCTATTGATGTTACTTCTGATGATGAATTTAAAATATCTGGAGTAGTAGTTATATAAAGAAAAGAGAGGATATTTAGAAAGGAAATATAAATATGGTAAAAATTAATACATTCTATGTAACCTATTTAAATAAATCGGAGCCTATCTTAACTTATGAAAAAAACGATGGACTTAATATAGATCTTCATCTCCAATTAATTGCATTAGAAATGAAAGCATATACTATTCGTTTCAAAATAACCAACAGTGACGGTGTAGAGTTACTTTCTTTTAACGGTACAGTAGATCCTACACAACTGTTTGATAAACAAGAAAATTCTAATAATGAAGCTATTGCATCAATTGCCTTCTTTGTTAAAATGTCTCAAGAAGAGTTGCTAGGTAGTTCGAGGTTAAATTTCAATGCTACAATAGAGAATGAAGTCAGTGATGTATCTATCTTCATGATGAAAAAGGAGGATAATCATGGCTGATACTGGATCTAACCAACCAATAATGCATCTCATGAAAGGGAATTCATTTAATGGAGGTGGCGAAAATATGAATAAGAAATTTGTAACTCATGATGAATTAAAAATTTCACAGTTAGAAACTCAAAATAAGTTAACTCAATTAGATAACAAGATTGACACTAAATTTAGCGAATTGAATAGTAAAATTGATAATAAATTCAATGTGCTGGATAACAAAATTGATAATCTTGAAAAAAACATCCCCATGATAATTGAAAATGCTCTATATAAAGAAAGAGAGTACCAACGAAATCAACAAAAAGAAAACAGAAGATTCTTTTGGGGAACAATTATCATTGGTGGTATCTCTGCTGTAGCTGCAATTATCAGCGCCATAGTTTCTTTTCATTGAATAAAAAATATGCTGATATTGAAATTAAGAAAAGTGATGATTTTAAAATCGTTGGTGTAGTTATCATTTAAAGGAGTGAATAAATGAAAGATATCTGGAAACAACTATTAAATACTACGCTATCATCAATTTTAGGATTTGTAATTGGTAAATTCACGTTCTTGAACTGGATAATAATTATTTTTATAATAGCTGGTTTATTTTTCTTTTTTAAGTTATGTCAACTATGTATTAGTTTCCTTAGAAAATATCATAATATGGATACTACCTTAGCTGAAACTAGATCAGATTTGAAAAATTTAAAAAACTATCTCAAGGACAAAGATGATAGAATAGCTGATTTAAAAAAATTTGAAGAATTATATTTTGAAAGTCATTCTGAATTAACATTATTGAAAAACCAGCCTATTTCTAGACTGGCTACAAATAATGATGCTAATAATGTTAATACGATTAAAGTACATAACTAACTTTTTCTTTTATAAAAGCGTGGATGATCTATGTGGAACATACCTGTTAGAGTCAATATTAAGTTATTTTTAATTTCCTCGGTTAGTTTCTCGTTAGGATATCTAAATTCACTTGGTCCTTTGGATATCTTTTCTTCCGTTTCTCTTACTGATATGTCATCATAATCCAAGCCACGTTTCAATACAATATACAAATTTATCAATTCGGCATCTGTTAAATTATTCAAGAAACTATCTATTTTCATTGGTATTGGTGCTGATTTACCTAAAAACATTTTATCACTCCAAACAGAAAGGATTTTTTATGAAATATACAGAAAAAATATCATCACTTTATATTAGAGATAACGAAAACACTACTCCAGCTTTAATAATCTCAACAAAAGAATTTCCAATAAATTATTCAATTCCAATATCAGTATACTTATTTTCATTATACTTTAACAAGGAATATTATATGAATACTAAAATTTTTAATTCTGAAAATGAATTACTACTAAATTCAGATACTCCTCCGTTCATTTTAAAAAGAGACGATATTAGTGAAGATAAATTAATGGACAATACATTATATTCAAGCGGTTTTGATCTTCAAACAGCTCAACTAAATATTTTTCGTTCTGAAGATTTTAGAATAGAAATCTCTTTATTATCATCTGGAGCCGTTTTGGATACTATTACAACGTATTTTATGAGCAAGTTAAGTTCTTAAAATTATTGGATTGGTTGTGATTTAGAAACTGCTGACTTTAACGACAGCGTTTTAGATTGAGATATATGACCAATTGATTTGATGTCGTTAAAAGCTAATCTCAAAGATATTTTAAGGAGTTATTTTATATGTGGATAAATAAATTAACTTTACATGATTATAGAGCTTTCCAAAAAGAGTGTACTATAGAACTAGGAAAAAATATCACTGTTATAGCTGGTATGAATGGAATAGGCAAATCTACCATTTTAGCTGTTTTAACTAATGTCGGTGAACTAAAGGGGCAAAAAACTATAAATGGTTCGATTTTTCGTGGTGATTTTGCTGATATCATCATGTATGATGAAAAATTTGATACAACTGGTGATAAGGCTATCGTCTATTTTAGTGATTTACCTGCAAATTTAGAAAAATATAAAGCGGCAGAACAAATCAATTTTAGAGCTAGTAGACATAAAGCTTCAAAAAAAGAAGTTAAGTATAAAAAAATAAGTAATTCTAATTCTTATTCTAGAATAAGTAAAGAAATTAACTACACAAGATATAGACTTATCCCTAAAAGAATAGATAATAGTAGTACCGCAAAAGTAATATGGCCATCATTATATTTAGGTTTATCTAGATTAGCTCCTATTGGAGAATATGATTCAGCAAATACTAAAAATATTCCTAAAAGTATCTCTGATGAAATCTTAAAAGTACATTCAGAAATTCTATCTGAAGATTTCGAATTAGATACTACTACTATGTTAAATGTCGATGTTGGAATTAAACATGCAAAAGCGACTATCAATTCTCAAAATTATGGATATGCTTCAAATTCAAATGGTCAAGATAATACTGGTCAGATCATAGAAAGTGTCTTATCATTTCAAATTTTAAAAGATAAGCTAGGAGATGACTATATTGGCGGTATCTTAGCAATAGATGAATTAGATGCGAGCCTACATCCAGCTGCTCAAAATAAACTTTTTGATTGGCTTTTACAAAAATCATTATCTTTAAATTTACAAATTGTTTTTACAACTCATAGCCTTACTTTACTTGAACATATCAGCGATTCACGCTCTAAATATGGAAATGTTGTTGTTAATTATTTACGTTGCTTCACTCCTGGTATCATAAAAATCACCAAGAACCCTGTTAAACAGTTCTATAGAAATGATCTTAAAGAAACTTATTTAAAAACTCTTTCTGAATCTCAACATGTTTCAGTCTATACTGAAGATGAAATATCTAGAATGTTTTTAAATAAAATTATATCAATGATGCAAATGGAAAAGGATTTTTCTAATATGAGGTTCTTTGATTTTAATATTAGTTGGAACTCTTTAATAGCATTAGCTAATGAAGATTATAGAACTTTTGAGACACATTTATTTATACTTGATCCTGATTTAAATTTAGAAAATGATGATTCAAGTTTAAAAGAATATATTGGTAAGAGAAAGATTATTAATTTTAAAGTTAATAACCCAATGTCAAATGTTTTTATCCTACCTGGAAATACTTCCATAGAGAAGATGATGTGGGAATATGTGAATAATCTTGATGGAGAGCATGAACTCTTTGATGACACCTATCTTAGTAATGCAGGTATTAATCCTAGAACTATTAAAAGTATGAACATCCGACAAGATGGTGATAAAAATTTTTATAAACATTGGTTTAAAGATAACAGTAACTATATTGAATATTTTATGAAATATTGGATTAATGATCATAGTAATGAAGTGAAAAAATTCTGTCACATCTTAAAGAAATCATATGATAGAATTATTAATAGTTTAGGAGATAACAGTTAATTGCAATTTCTGTTATTTCTCTGAGAGGTGATAGTTATGCCAATAACAAAATCTCCACTGCGTTATCCAGGAGGTAAAACACAGTTATCAAGGTATGTAAAACATCTATTAGATATTAATAATGTCCACAATACCTATATCGAACCCTTTGCTGGTGGCTTTGGAGTAGCACTTGAATTATTATTTAATAATGATGTAGAACAAATTGTTATGAATGATTTCGATCCATCAATCTACTCTATCTGGAATATGATTCTAAACAATAGAGATGAATTTATAAGTCTTATCAAGAATACGCCTATAACTATAGAAGAATGGTTTTATCAAAAAGATATAAGAAACAAATTGAAAAATGATTCAAATTCTATAGAAAATGCATTTGCAACTTTTTTTCTAAATAGGACTAATGTGAGTGGTATTATTAGCGCTGGCCCAATCGGTGGACTAAAGCAACAAGGAAAATATAAGATAGATTGTCGATTTAATAAAGAAAAATTGATAGATAAAATAAATAGAATATATGATTTTAGAGATAGAATTATATTATTTAATTTGGATGCAAATAATTTTATAAAATACGAACTACCTAATTTTTCAAATAATGATACTTTTATATTTTATGATCCTCCATATTTTAAACAAGGGCAAAACCTTTATTTATCCTTTATTAATGAAAAAGAACATGATATTTTATCTCAAAATATTATTTCTTATTCTAAAGATTACAAATGGATCGTTACTTACGATACTGAAAGTGAGATTTATGACTTATATGCTCCATATGTTCAATCATATGGCTATAATCTTCATTACTATGCAAATAAAAAAAGACTGGCCAAAGAATTTTTATTCGCAAATAATAATACTATTGTTGAGTCATTTGGTAATGTAAATTTAGTCAGTTTAAATTAAATTTCTTTTACTATTATCTTAATAATAAGAACTATTTATAACTAACCCGTCAAAAAAATCGACGGGTTTAAAAATACTATAAAAAGAACATACATTCTGATGGAGATGATTAATATGTATTTTCAAAAAAGAAATGACGTCTATAGATATTATGAACGTTATATAGATCCATATACACAAAAAAGAAAAACTGTAAGTATTACTTTATCTAGTAATTCAAAACAAGCACAAAATAAAGCTATGAGATTACTTAACGAAAAAATAAGGAACAAAACGGCTTTAGCTAACGATAATATTATTGAAGGTAAAACATTAGCTAATCTGTTTGATGAATGGTTTCTAATATATAAACAACAAGTTAGAAGGACCACTTATTTGGCAACAGTTGCAAATATCCAAACTCTATTAGGTGTCATCAATAAAGATACTTTATTATCTCAGCTTGATTCATCAATTTTAAGTCGTTCATTTGATGATCTGCTATTCAAACATGATTTATCAGCTAAATACGTTTCCATCATAAAAAGTAAGCTAAATCTGGCCATTAAATTTGCCATAAAGCAAAATTATTTAAAAGATAATCCATTGGATAAAGTTGAACTTTCACCTAAAAAATCTAATCATGGTACTAAAATAAAGGATAAATTTTTGGAAAAGGATGAGTTGACTAAACTCTTTGATTATATTCAAAAAAAGCACCCTAATTACGCTCCAATTTTTCAATGGCTATATTTAACTGGTATGCGAGCTGGTGAGGCTCTAGCGTTAGATATGGATGATATTGAATACATTAACAATCAATATGTAGTACATGTAACTGGAACATTAGAATATAAAAAAGTTAGTGTTACTGAACAGCACAAAACAGATACAACTAAAACTGCCGCTGGAATTAGAGATATAGACTTATCATCACAAGCAGTTGAAATTTACCAAAAACAATTAGATAAATACGAATCTGGTTTTTTATTTCAAACTGCTAACGGAACCCCTTATCAAATATCTTCTTTGAATACAATTTTAAGAAATGCTAAAGATAAACTAGGCATTGACAAAAGATTATCCACTCATACATTTAGACACACTCATGTTTCAATGCTAGCTGCTTTAGGAGTGCCGTTCTATGTTATTCAAGATAGAGTTGGTCATGAAAATTCTAAGATGTTAGAACAAATTTATTTGCATGTTACCAAAGAGGCCAAGTTAAATTTAAACTCCCAATTAGAGAAACTTTGAAAAAGTGCTACCATTTTGCTACCATTTATTATTTCTCAACTAAAAATGACTCTCTTTCAAAAAATGCATAAAAAAAGAAACCCTGCAACAGCAAGGTTTCTAACGTTTTTAGCCACGGCGACGTTCTGGAATACGAGCTGCTTTACCGTGTAATGCACGTAAGTAGTATAACTTAGCACGACGTACACGACCGTGACGAGTAACTTCAATTTTATCAACACGTGGTGTATGTAATGGGAAAGTACGTTCAACACCAATACCGTTACTAATCTTACGAACAGTATATGTTTCACTGATACCTTCACCACGACGCTTAATAACTACACCTTCAAAAATTTGGATACGTTCACGTGAACCTTCAACGATTCGAGCATGAACACGTACTGAATCACCAGCACGGAAATCTGGAATATCATTACGTAATTGAGATTCCGTAATCTTTGCGATTAATGGATTTACTGACATTAAAATCTTTCCTTTCACCGACATTCATGTCCAGTTGCAGCGGAATATCGTTATTATATGGCAAATAAGCCAATTAATAAAATACCATAATTTACTATAAAAGTAAAGAACAAATTTTATTTTTTATTCAAATTTGAATGATGCATTCCATATACAAAATAAATAATAATACCTATTATAAACCAAACCAACATTAGTAGTTTTGCATCAATATTTAAATTCCAAAATATTATAATTGACACTAATGCCGAAATAGCTGGTAACAAAGGATATCCTGGCATTTTAAATTTAGCTTCAGGTAGATCAATTCCTTCTCTCTTTCTCAGAGCATAAATCCCTATTGAAACAAAAATAAATGCCACTAAAGTTCCCGCTGATACTAATGTTGCAAGAAAATCGAATGGAAAAAAGGACGCTAATATTAATGCACCTAATGAAATTGACCATAAAGCATTCTTAGGAACATGTTTAGTATTAATTTTTCCTAATTTTGGAGATAAAAGCCCGTCTCTACCAAATGAATAAATTAACCTAGATGAAGCCAATAAAATACCTATTAAAGCAGAAAATATACCTATTATAGCTACCAGAGATAATAAATTTGCTGTAAAATAATGTCCTGCTTTTCTTAATGCGAAAGCTGCTGGTTCAGCATTACCAGCATAAATACTATACTTAAACATTCCGACTAATACTAGGGAAACTAGTACAAAAAATCCTGTTCCTAAAAATAGAGTCCCTAATAATCCCTTAGGCATTGTTTTCTGTGGATTAATAGTTTCAGCTGTATTTGCTGCAATAGCATCAAAACCAACATAAGCAATGAATATTTGTGATGCACCTGCTAAAATACCCGTTAAGCCACCAAAATGAGTTCCAGCTTTATGAGCAGGAATAAATGGAACATAATTATCAGGATGGATAGCCGTTGCTCCCACTGCAATAAAAATAATAATTACTATTAATTTTAGCATTACTATTCCATTTTCTATCCTAGCAACTTGCTTTACACCTTTTGACAATAAGACAGTAACTAACAAAATTGCAAAAGCCGCTAAAACGTCAAAAATCTGTCCAGTATTAGGATTAAATCCCCCACTAAGAGCTACTGGCAAATAAATACCCATACTTTTTAAAAATCCTTGCATATAAGCAGACCAACCTGAAGCAACAAACGCTACAGAAATAAAATATTCTGCTAATAACGCCCAGCCTGCAACCCAGCCAAAGAATTCCCCAAAGAGTACGCTTATCCATGAAAAAGCAGATCCAGCAAATGGCAAAACAGAAGCCATCTCGGCATAAGCAAGTGCCGAAAGTCCAGCACCTATTGCTCCTATAATAAATGCCAACGGAACAGCAGGACCTGTATATTCAGCAGCTACAATACCTGGTAAAGTGAATATGGCAGTACCTACTACCATTCCAGTTCCCAAACCAATTAAATCTAGAGTTCTTAAACTAGGACTTAATTTTGAATCTTTCGCTGCATATAGTTTAGGATTTTGCTTTTGCGTTATTTTTTTCAAAAATATTTTCTTATTCAAGATATTAACTCCTCAAAAGTAAATTTTTCCAATAATTTAGAAATTTCTATCACTTTTCCAGGATTAAGATTATGTTCTCCTAAAGATTTTTCCATCCAACTCATATCAAACCATTCATCAAATTTATATCCACTGTTATGGAAGGTTCCTACATGTCTGTAGCCTAATTTTTCATGAAATAAGATACTTCCTTTGGTTACATACTTGCTTTCTTCACTTGGATTAGTTATACAAGCATTTACATTTAAAATACCTTGCTTCTTTAAAAGATTCTCCAAAGCTTTATATAATTGCAAACCTAACCCTTTACCTCTACTATTTTCATCAACATATATAGATGTTTCTACGGACCAATCATACGCTTCTCTATTTTTAAAAGTGTTAGCATAGGCATATCCCATAATTTTACCATCTATTTCTGCTACTATATAAGGATACTTTTTTACTATACTAGCTATCCTGTTTTTAAACTCTTCTAATGTTGGCACCGTATATTCAAAAGTAATAGCTGTATTTTCCACATATGGGCGATAAATTTGCAAAATTCTTTCAGCATCATTTAAATTAACCAATCTAATTTTAGCCTTTTCCATGAATTTCCACATCCTTATCCCGTTCAAATTCTCTTAACCATTCTTTTTCCTTATCAGAAAATTCATAATTTTCCAGCAAATCTGGTCTTCTTTGATAAGTTCTCCTTAAAGATTCTTTTTTTCTCCATTCAGCAATCTTTTGATGATTCCCACTCAATAAAACTTCTGGGACTTCCATTCCTCTAAAATTAGATGGTCTTGTATATTGAGGATATTCCAACAATCCCATTGAAAAAGAATCACCTGAAGCCGATTCATTGTTTCCCAAGACATCTGGTAACAATCTTACGGTAGCATCAATAACTACCATTGCACCGAGTTCGCCACCAGTAAGGACAAAATCACCTAATGAAATTTCATCTGTAACCTTTGCTCGTATTCTCTCATCATATCCTTCATAATGCCCACATATAAAAGTTAAATGATCTTCTTTAGATAGCTCTTCAGCAACACTCTGATCAAATTTTCTTCCAGCTGGATCAAGTAAAATAACTCTACCTAAGTTACCATTTTTCTCTTCAATATTATCTAAAGCATCATAGATTGGCTGTGCTTGCAACAGCATTCCAGCTCCTCCACCGTATGGATAATCATCTACATGATTTTGTTTATTAGTAGTAAAATCCCTAAAATTTGTTACTTCTATGTCTAAAATATCTTTTTCTACTGCCTTACCAACAATTGATTCTGTCAAAGGGCCAAACATTTCTGGAAATAAACTTAAAATATCTATCTTCATTTTTAATCCAACCCATCTAATAATTCAATAATCACTTTATTTTGTTCTAAATCAATTTTTTTAATTACATCTTTAATAGCTGGTAATAAAAGATCACTTGATCCCTTACGTTTGACTACCCAAACATCATTAGCTCCAGGAGACATTATTTCTTTTATTACTCCTATATAGTTATTATCCTCACTAAAGACATCTAAACCTATAATTTGATGATGATAATAATTACCATCAGATAAACTTTCTTGCTGTTCTTCAGAAATTTCTAGTGTCTTTCCCTTTAAATTTTCTACTAGATTAATATTTTCCAACCCTTTAAAAGTTATCATTTCAAATTGTTTATGGGTTCTATAACTTTTAATTTCATAACTATTAATCTTTCCATTGTCTCTAATGTATAATATGTTTCCTGGCTTAAATCTGTCTTCAGGAAAGTCCGTCTTACTAATAATTTTTAGTTCACCTTTAATACCATGTGTATTTACAATTTTTCCAACTTCATAATAATTCATTAACTCATCTCCTTAAAAATTAATAAAAACCTCAAAACAAGGTATGTACACTCCTTATTTTGAGGTTTCTTAACTTTATACTAATCAATCCACGATATTTAAGCGTACTTTAAGATTATTATCAAGTCTAATGCCGTAAACAATATTTCTAATAGCCTGAGCTATTCTTCCATGTTTACCAATCACACGACCAACATCTTCTTTTGAAACACTTAAATTAAAGTTTAAAAAATAATCATCCTGTTCAGTTTCTATTTTAACCTCATCAGGCTCAGCAACTAAAGGTTGAACAATCGTTAGAATTAATTGTTTAACATCTGTTTCTGTCATTTCTTAACCTTATTTCTTAGAAAATTTAGCTTCATGGAATTTCTTCATAACACCGTTACGTGAAAGAATGTTACGTACTGTATCAGATGGTTGAGCACCATTGTTTAACCAGTTCATAACCTTTTCTTCTTTAAGAGTAACTGTTTCTGGATCTGTTAATGGGTTGTAAGTACCAACTGTTTCGATGAAACGACCATCACGTGGAGAACGTGAGTCTGCCACAACGATACGGTAGAAAGGACGCTTCTTAGAACCCATACGCTTTAAACGAATCTTTACTGACATTAAATTTCCACCTCCTATTATTATCTCAACGTTTAATAATATACCAGTTATTTTGTCTGGTGTAAAGGAAAATTTCTTGACAGACTAAATTTTTTTATTTCCCTTTTCTTTTAAGTAGTTTTTTCAGCTTCTTTTGCTTTAATTTCTTATTTTTTCTAATCATTCTATTCATTGACATCTTAGCCAACTTACCTTGCATACCTCCACCTAAAAGGCCTTCCATACCTGAGAAGTTACCATTTGACATCTTTTTCATCATATCTTGCATTTGCTTAAACTGCTTTATCATGCGATTAACTTCCTGGATTGGTCTACCAGATCCAGCAGCTATACGGCGACGACGACTAGGATTCAATAAATCTGGATTTTCTCTTTCTTGTGGTGTCATTGAGTATACTATCGCTTTAGTGTGTTCAATGTCCTTAGGATCTACTTTCAAATTCTTCAGTGCAGGATTGTTAGCCATTCCTGGAATCATCTTTATAATATCTTCCATCGGTCCCATATTTTGAACTTGTTCCATCTGAATCAAGAAATCATTAAAATCAAAATTGTTCTCTCTCATCTTTTCTGCAAGTTCTTCTGCTTGTTTTTGATCATATTCTTGCTGTGCCTTCTCAATTAAGGTAAGCATATCACCCATTCCAAGAATACGAGAAGCCATTCTGTCAGGATAAAATACATCTAAATCCGTCATTTTTTCACCCTGACCAATAAATTTAATTGGTTTTCCAGTAACAGCTCTTATTGAAAGTGCAGCCCCACCACGAGTATCACCATCTAGCTTAGTTAGAACAACCCCTGTTACATCAAGTTGATCATTAAAACCTTTAGCAACTTCAACCGCATTCTGACCAGTCATCGCATCAACTGTTAATAGAATTTCATCTGGCTGTGCTAATTCTTTAATACTAGATAACTCCTGCATTAACTTTTCATCAATTTGTAAACGACCAGCGGTATCGATAATAACGTAATCATTTTTCTTGTCTTTAGCTTCTTCAAGACCTTGTCGTACAATCTCTACTGGATCAACATCAACACCTAATGAAAATACAGGAACATCAATATCTTTTCCTAATATTTTCAATTGGTCAATAGCAGCAGGTCTATATACGTCAGCTGCAATCATAAAAGGTCGTGCATTTTTTTCTTTTTTTAACTTGTTTGCTAACTTTGAAGCTGTAGTTGTCTTACCAGCACCCTGTAAACCTACCATCATAATAATTGTTGGAATTTTAGCTGATTTATTTAGGGGAGCGGCTTCCTCACCCATAACTTTCACTAATTCTTCATTAACAATCTTTACAATTTGTTGCGCGGGTGTAAGACTTTCTAATACTTCTGCTCCAATAGCTCTACTTCTAACGGTCTTTACAAAATCTTTAACAACTTTAAAATTTACATCGGCTTCAAGTAAAGCTAAACGAATTTCTCGCATAACTTCCTTGACATCAGATTCACTAATTTTACCTTTTCGTCTAAGTTTTCCAATTGCGTTTTGTAAACGTTCTGTTAAACCTTCAAATGCCACAATGGCCACCTACCTTTATTCTTCTAAACTTTCTAAACGATTAATTTTCGTTAATAATTCTTTGTCATATGCATAATTTTCTTCAACATACTTCAATAAATTATCTAGTTCCTCACTTTGTAGTTGGAAGTTCCTATATAAATGTAATTTACTCTCGTACTCTTCCAATATCTTTTCTGTTCTTCTTATATTATCATATACAGCTTGCCTTGAAACTTCATAATTTTCAGCAATTTCACCTAAAGAATAGTCATCTCGATAATACAATCCTATGTAGGTCATTTGTTTAGGCGTTAGCAATGGTTCATAAAAATCAAATAAAGCATTAATTCTATTAGTTTTTTCAATCGCCACTATATTTTCACCTACCTACTATTTACTTGGAGTAACTAACCCTTTGAATAATCCTACGACATATTCTTCTGGACTGAAATCACGTAAATCATCCATTTTTTCACCTAATCCCACTAATTTTACAGGTAAGTGTAATTCATTTCTTATTGCAAGTACAATACCACCTTTAGCAGTTCCATCTAATTTAGTTAGAACTATCCCTGTAACATTAGTAACATCTTTAAATTGCTTTGCTTGTGTTAAAGCATTTTGTCCTGTTGTAGCATCTAAAGCCAATAAAACTTCATGTGGTGCATCTGGAATTTCTCTTGTTATGACTCTAGCAATCTTTTCTAATTCTTTCATTAAGTTAACTTTATTCTGTAAACGACCAGCAGTATCAACTAATAAAATGTCATAGTCTTCTTCTTTAGCTTTCTTTACTGCATCAAATACTACAGCAGCAGGATCACTCTTTTCAACTTTTTTTACAACTGTTACACCTACACGTCGTCCCCATTCAGCTAACTGTTCAATTGCCCCAGCACGGAAAGTATCTGCTGCAGCTAGCATTACTTTTTTTCCTTCCATTTTATAACGATGGGCTAGTTTACCAATAGTTGTTGTCTTACCCACACCATTAACACCTACGAAAAGAAAAACTGTTGGTCCCTCGCTAGAAAAGTGTAAATTATTATCTTCCTCTTTTCCTTCGTTTTCGTAAATTTCAACAAGCTTTTCAATAATTGCATCAGAAATCTCATTTTTCTTTTTTGCATTTCTCAATTTAACTTCTTGTCTTAATTCATCGCTAATCTTCATAGCTGTTTCAAAGCCTACATCTGCTTCTATTAAAGTTTCTTCTAATTCTTCAAAGAAATCTTCATCTACATGTCTAAAATTAGCTAACAATGAATTTATCATTGCGCCAAAACCTTTTCGTGATTTTTCTAACCCTTTATCATAACGCTCTTCTTCATCACTTGAGACTTCTTCTTCAACTTTCAAGCTATCATTTTGTTCACTTGAATCATTCGAATTCTCTTCTTCAACAAATTCGCTATTATCTCCGTTTAAATCTAAGATTTCATCATTATTTTCTTCAGATTCATCACTATTTTTTTCTTGTGAATCAACACTTTGGTCAACATCTTCACTTGTTTTTTCTTCAAAAACTACATTACTATCTGAATCAGATGAGTTTTCTTCGCTCTTCATACTCTCTTCATCGTTATCAACAGTTTCTTGTTTTATTTTTTCTTCATCATCTTGACTAGAAAAAGCTTTTCTTATCCTATCAAAAAGTCCCATATTACCTCTCCTTAATCAATATCATCAAGAGCCACAGATACTATTTGTGAAACCCCTGATTCTTGCATAGTTACCCCATAAAGAATATCTGCATTTATCATCGTTCCTTTTCTATGAGTTATCACTATAAATTGTGTTTCATTATCAAATTTTTGTAAATACTGTGCGTATCTAGCTACATTTGTATCATCTAAGGCTGCTTCCGCTTCATCTAAAATTACAAATGGTACAGGTCGCACTTTTAAAATAGCAAATAATAAGGTAATGGCCGTCAATGCTCTTTCTCCACCAGAAAGTAAACTTAATTGCTGTAATTTTTTGCCCGGTGGTTGTGCCATTATCTCAATTCCTGTTTCTAAAATATTTTCAGGATTAGTTAAGCTTAGTTTTGCATATCCACCAGAGAACATTATTGGAAATACCTCACTGAAAGCTTTCGACACTTGTTCAAATGTTTTTTGGAATCTATTCTTAACTTCTAAGTCCATTTCATTCATACTTACTTCTAACTGCTCTTTTGCCGATAGTAAGTCATTTTGTTGGCTATTTAAAAACTCATAACGTTCATTGACTCTTTCATATTCAGAAATAGCACCTATATTTACTACACCTAACTCATCTAATCCTAATTTTAATAACTTGAGTTTCTTTTCAATAGTATTTAAGTCTTTTTCAGAAATTTGATGTTCTACTTCTTCAAAGGTCACCCCATAATTTTCTGATAAATCTTTTAAATTCCTATCCAAAATATTATCACATTGACTTATACGTATACTTAACTTTTTTTGTTCTTCATAAGCTGAGCGCTGAAGTTCGTTAGCTCTTGTTAATTGTTTCTCAGCTTCTTTTACTTCTATGTGTAATTGTTTTCTTTCTTCCTGTGCATCTTTTAATTTCTTCTTTATACTGTCAATCGTATTTCTTATATATTCTTGTTTATCCTTAATATCTTCTTTAGCACTTAAAGCAATTTTTTCTTTATTTTTTATTTCCGCAATAGCATCTTGCTGTTTCTTTAGTAATTCAGAAATATTTTCTTCTTGTGTCATTAATTCTTGCAACTGGAGTTTTAATCCTCTTAATTGTTCAATTATAACCGCCTCTCGTTGCTTATAGCTGCTAATCTCTTCACGTTGCTTTTCTATACTATAAGAATTATGTTCTTCAGCTTTCGCTTTTTGAGTAATTAGCTGCTCTAAACTATCTATTTCTTTTGTTAAAGAGTGTAGTTTTTCTTTATTTTCTTCAAGATTTTGAGAAAGTATCTCTATATTTGTATACTTACTACTTTCCTTTAACTCTTTTAGTTTAATCGATTGGTGCTCATTTTCTATCTTAATAAGTTCGAATTTTCTACGATATTTATCTCTATCAGTTTGCAATCTATTCTTTTTAACTTGAAGGGTATCGATCTTATCTTGAATTTTTTTATATTCTTCGTGAACCTTTCCCCAATAGATTTCCATATCTTCTAATTTTTTCTTCATTACTTCGATATCGGATTGCAAATCTTCAATTTGTAATTTTTGTTCTAACAGACCTGACTTCTTTTGCTTTACAGCACCACCTGTTATAGCACCACCTGGATTCACTACATCACCATTTAACGAAACAATTCTTACACCATAATTTAATTTTTTTGCAATTTCAGTAGCAAAATCTATATTTTTAGCGATTACTGTTGTTCCTAATAAATTTTGACTCACTTTTAAATTTTCTTTAGATACTTTAACAAGCTCGCTTGCAATACCGACATAGCCATCTAATGATTCTAAAGTTACTCTATATTGTTTATTCAGCATTCTAGCTTTAACTGTTTTTTGTGGTAAAAATGTCGCCCTACCTAGTCTGTTATAAGTCAGATGCTGTATAACTTTTTTAGCTACATTCTCGTCTGTAACAATAATATCTTGTAAGTGTCCACCTAAAGCTACTTCCATCGCCTGAGCATATTCTTTAGGAATTACAAATTCTTCTGCTACAGATCCGATAATACCAGATATATTTTTACGTTCTTTTAGTACTTCTCTAGCACCTTGATAATATCCTGTATAACTATCTGAAATACTTTTTAGTGTCTCTAATTTAGTCTGTGCACGTTGATAAATATCCCATGCCTTATTTCTATTATTTTTTAACTCACTATCCTTTTTAGATAGTTCGACTTCCTTAATTTTAAGTTCTTTTAAAGTAGTAACTATTTCTTGATACTTATTATCTTTATTATTAAGAGTAGTTTTTAATTCATCTAGCTGTAGTTTTAATTTATTTTTTTCATTCGTTATATTTTGAATATTCTTATTAGTCTCAGCTTGATTCTGACTTTTTTCTTCTAACTCTTGCTCAATATAATTATTACTATTATTGACTAAATTCTTCTCTTGTATCTTTCGATTTAATTCACTTTTTAGTTTTTCTAGAATTTCTTCTGGTTCTTTTACATTATCTATTATTTTTTCTAACTCTAATATTTTTTTAGATAGTTTTTCTCTATCATCTTCCAAATTAGCTATTTTTTCTTTAACAGATTGTTTTCCAGTTCGAATTTCAGTCAAATTATCTAGATTAGCACTATATTGCTCTTGAAGTTCAGATAATCTTTCCTTTTGAAATTTTTCTTCTTGTCTAGACATATTTTGTTGTCCAGATATTTTTTCCTCTTGTCTTACAAGTTCCGTCAATTCATTTTGTTCATTGTCAATTAAACTCTCTAATTTCTTTTGTCTAGAATGTAATACTTCTACCTGTTTACTCTGTTCAGAAGTCATTCTTTCTTTGTCAGATAAAATTTTTATAACTTTTTGTAATTCCGATTCTTTTTGCTCTTTTTCCGAACTTTTTTGTGTAATTTCTAAAACTAATCTATCTCTATTTAATAAATCATATTGTTCTTTTTGACTCAAATAATCTTTTGCCTTACTAGCCTGTTGAGCTAAGGGATCACGCTGCCTACTTAATTCAGACAGTATATCTGCTACTCTCTTTAAATGCTCAGTTGTTTCAACAAGTTCACTTTCTGCTTTTTTCTTTTCTTTTTTATATTTTAAGACTCCAGCAACCTCTTCAATTAAAATACGTCTATCTTGAGGTTTGCTATTAAAAATAGACTCTACTCTTCCTTGAGATATAATCGAAAACGATTCTCTTCCTAACCCTGTGTCGATAAATAAATCTACGACATCTTTCAACCTGACTTTCTTTTCGTTTATGAAGAATTCACTATCACCCGAACGAAAGATTCTTCTTGTAATTCTTATTTCATTTGGCTGATTATATAGATATCCATCTTCATTATCAAGAACTAATGTCACTTCTGCTCTATTTAAAGCTGCACGTGTATCTGAGCCAGCAAAAATAATGTCCGACATTTTACTACCACGCAAATTTTTAACTGACTGTTCACCTAAAACCCAACGTAACGCCTCTGTAATATTACTCTTTCCACTACCATTCGGGCCAACAATTCCAGTTAATCCATCTTGAAAATTTATAATTGTTTTATTTGCAAAAGACTTAAAACCATTTAAAGTAAGTGATTTTATTTTCATCTGTATACAAACTCCTACTTTCTGAGTTTCTTTAAAGCTTGATATGCTGCCATCTGTTCGGCAGCTTTTTTAGTACGTCCAGTACCTTCGCCCATGACTTCATTATTAACAACTACATTCATTGTATAGACACGTTCATTATCCGGACCTGTAACATTAACTTCATTATATTTAATTTTACATTCCCCGTTTTGTTGCAAGACTTCCTGTAATTCAGTCTTATTATCCATCATATGGTCAAACCAACCCAATTCTAATTTTGGAAAAATAACCTTAGAAATAAATCTTACAACTTCATCTTTTCCTTGATCTAAATATAAAGCACCTATAAATGATTCAAAAATATCACATAACAAACTTGGACGCTGACGAGCATTTCCTTTTTCTTCACCTTTACCTAATCTAATATACTCATTAAAATGGCATTCAATAGCAAATTTACTAAAACTATCAGCTCTTACCATAGCCGCCCTTAGTCTTGACATTTTTCCTTCAGGCATTTCTGGATAATGTTCATAAATATATTCGGACACGCATAACTGCATTACAGCATCACCCAAAAATTCTATTCTTTCATAATATTTTAACTTTTTCTTTCTTTCTGGAGTTTCATTTACATACGATGCATGAGTAAATGCCGCATCCAATAAGTCTACATCTTTAAAAGTGATGTCAAAATCTCTTTTTAACATTTCTTGTAATCCTTCAATCATTAATACCTCTCCTTAATAAAATTAATAAATTTCATATTTTCCGTTATATAAAGTAATCAATCATTATACAGTGGAGAATAAAAAATTCAAAACAACTATGACTTATTTATTATACCAAAAAAGCCGGCTACATGTGCCAGCTTCCATCTTAAATTATCCTTGATGACTATATATATATTTAACAGCATCACCAACAGTATGAATATTTTCAGCATCCTCATCTGGAATTTCTGCACCAAATACATCTTCCAATTCAAGGACAAATTCCACGATATCAATTGAATCTGCATCTAAATCTTCTTGAAAATTTAAATTTTCTGTAATTTCATCTGCTTTTATTTCAAATCTATCCTCAATAATCTCAGAAATTTTTTCAAATATCTCTTTTTCTGACATAAATTTGCCTTCTTTCAAATTTTTTACTACTTGTAGTTTACTAATTTTACTATTAAATGTCTAGCTTAGTTTAGAATTATACATTCTTGTTAAAATAATCTGTAAATTTCGATAACATATCATTTTCTAGCATATCATTGATTTGTTTAACTGTATAATATACTGTTTCTGCATCTGATGCACCATGAGCCTTTACAACTGGGGCCTTAGCTCCCAATAATACTGCACCACCATATTGAGATGCACTCATTTTATTACGAATCTTCATAATACTTGGTTTTAATAATAAACCACCAATTTTTCCTAGTAGACCAGCTGACATTATAGTATCTTTTAAGAGATGCATAGCTGTACCGGCTGTACCTTCTATAGCCTTCAAGACTGCATTACCAGTAAAGCCATCTGCTACTACTACATCGCAAACACCTTTCAAAATATCCTTTGATTCTACATTACCAACAAAATTAATACTACTATCAGCTGCTATTAAATTATGTGCTTCAAGTGTTAATTTACTTCCCTTGTGTGGCTCAGTTCCATTATTTAACAAACCTATTCTTGGATTTTTAATATTTCTAACACTTTCAGCATAATATTTTCCCAATAAAGCATATTGATATAGCTGTTCTGGCTTATTATCAGCATTAGCTCCACTATCCAAAAGATTAAATGCTCCACCTTCTTTAGTTAATACTGGTAGAGTTGACAGTAATCCTGGACGAGCAATCCCTTTTATTCTACCAACAATTAATAAACCAGCCGCTAATAATGCTCCTGTATTTCCACAAGAAAATAATGCATCAGCCTTTCCTTCTTTTACAGCATATGCTGCTCTAACTAAAGAAGAATCTTTTTTTCTTCTAATTGCTTTAACTGGCTCATCATTCATGTCAATAACTTCAGTAGTTTGGATAATTTCAATATTTTTATCACTTGTCAGAATTTTTCTTATCTTCTGTTCATCACCAAATAACATAAATCTGAGATCCGGATATTTATTTCTCGCCTTTTCTACACCCTCAACTACACTTTGTGGTGCAAAATCTCCACCCATAGCGTCAACAGCAATTTTTTTCATCTTTACCATCTCCTAATCAATAATTTCCTCTTGGGTAAACTGTCTATTCAAATGCTTGATTAATTCAAAATTCTCTTCCTTTGTTTCAAAATTAGGACTAAAAACAACATTATGAGCTTCCTCTTGAGCAACTTGTAATATATTCAAATTTACTACTGGATCCCCCACTTTAAATTCAGGTAAACCTGACTGCTTTTTCCCTAGAACTTCACCAGGACCTCGCAATTCTAAATCTTTTTGCGAAATTAAGAATCCATCATTAGTTTCCGTCATTATTTTCATACGTTCTTTACCATACTCACTCTTAGGATCTGCCACTAAAATACAATATGATTCCTTACTACCACGTCCTACCCTTCCACGAAGTTGGTGTAATTGGGCTAGACCAAATCTATCTGCATCCAAAATGATCATTACAGTAGCATTAGGAACATCTACCCCTACCTCAATAACAGTCGTAGAAACAAGGATGGAAACCTCCTTATTTTTAAAAGCTTGCATGGCCTGTTCTTTTTCATTAGCATCCATCTTTCCATGTAATAATGCTACTTTTTCAGAACCAAAGTATTCTTTTGCCTTCTCAAAAACTTCTTCTGCATTTTGTAAATCTAATAATTCAGATTCTTCTACTAAAGGGGAAATAATATAGGCTTGTGTTCCTAATTCGAGCTGCCTTTTAACAAATTCAAATACATTTTTTACTTGTTTCTTCTTAACCCAGCTTGTTTTAACAGGTTGTCTCCCTTTTGGAAGTTCATCTATTATAGACACATCCATCTCACCGTACGTAGTGATTGCTAATGTACGAGGGATAGGAGTAGCAGTCATAGCTAAAATTTCAGGATTAACTCCTTTTTTCCTTAAAATTCTTCTCTGATTAACACCAAATCTGTGTTGTTCATCAGTAATAGCTAATCCTAAATTGTGAAATTCAATATTATCTTGGATAACAGCATGTGTTCCAATGACAATATCAATATCACCATTTTTTAAATGCTTTAATAATTCTCTCTTAACTTTTACTCTGCTCAATGAAGAACTTGTCATTAAAGCTACACTTATCCCATATTGCTCAAATAAATTAGCTAATTTTTCTGCGTGTTGCTGAGCTAATATTTCCGTCGGAGCCATTAATACTGCTTGAAAACCTGCAGTTACTGTAGCATACATAGCAATTGCAGCAATAATAGTCTTACCGGATCCAACATCACCTTGTAGCAATCTATTCATATGATTTGAACTTAACATATCTGCACAAATTTCATTTACTACTCTTTTTTGTGCTTTCGTTAATTCAAAAGGCAATCCTTTAATGAACTCTTTCAATTTTTCATTATTATACTTAATCCTCAACCCCATATTTTTATGATTATCCCTTTTTAAAAGTTGAAGACCAGCTTCAAAACTAAAAAATTCATCAAATATTGCACTTCTTCTAGCCAAATCTGCCTCCTTTTTCGTCGAAGGAAAATGCATATCATGAATCATTTGCTTTCTATTCTCTAAATGATATTTTATACGAATGCTTTCAGGAACAACATCTCTAATGTAGGAATTATATTCATCATATGCTTGTTTTACTAATTGCTTAACTACACTTTCCTTGATATCTTTAGACGAACGATATACTCCCACAAAATCATTAGTCTTTCTAGAGATTATCTTTATGCCAGATAAACTTTGCCTCAAAGCATCATATTTGCCATATACAGCTAGCTCTTGTCCTGTAGTTACCTGTTTTGATATCCATGGTTGATTAAAAAACGTTACACCAATCACGTCATGATTAATTAATAACTTAAAATTTAACCTACTCTTTTTTTTACCAAATCTTACTAAAACAGGTTCAGATGCCACTATTCCTTTTAGTGTAACTTTTTCTTGACTATTTATCTCTTCTAAATTTTTGACCGCAATATCATTATATCTAAAAGGATAGAATGTCAATAAATCTTCAATCGTATTAACTCCTAATTTATTAAGAGCCTGTATTTTCTTAGGACCAACACCTCGTAAAACTCCGACTGAATCACCCAAATTCACCAACATCACCCCTTTTAAAATCTACTTAAAAAGGAGCAAAAGAACTCATATCTCCCACTCCTTTAAAATAATAAAATATTTTACTCAACAGAAATTAGATAAGGATAAACAGGTTGATCTCCTTCGTGGATCTCTACTTCTAAGTCATCATCGATGTCAAGAATTGCCTGCTCAATTTCTTTAGCTTCAGCTTCATTACCATCTTCACCATAAATGATAGTTACAACTTCACTATCATCATCAAGCATTGATTCTACCATTGAAATTGCAGCAGTTTTAGAATCACTAGCAGTAACTGTAATATCTCCATCCACAATTCCCATATAATCGTCCTTTTTAATTTCCTTACCATTTAGAGTTGTATCTCTAACTGCGATCGTTACTTGACCAGATTTCACAGAAGATATATTTTCTTCCATATCTGTTACGTTATCTTCAAGATCCATATCCGGATTGAATGCAAATATTCCTGACAATCCCTCCAAAACAGATCTAGATTGTACAACCTTAACAGGAATATCTACTAATTCAGTTGCTTGCTTAGCAGCTAGGAATATATTTTTGTTATTAGGGAAAATAATGAATTTCTTAGCTGAACTAGCAGAGATAATATCAACAAAATCTTGTGTACTTGGGTTCATTGTTTGACCACCATCTAAGATATCTGTTGCACCTAAACTAATAAATAAGTCTTTCAATCCTTTTCCAGAAACAACTGTTAATATTCCATAATCGCCAGCATTCTTTCTAGCATCAGCTAACTTCTTAGCTTCTACATCATCTTTATCATTATCTTCATCTTTTTCAAGAATAGTTTCATGTTGTAATCGCATGTTGTCAACTTTAACCTTGATTAAAGAACCGAATTCTTGACCGTAGGATAAAACTTTGCCTGGATGTTCAGTATGTACATGAACCTTAACAACTTCATCATCCGCAATTACTAGTAAAGAGTCTCCAATTTCAGCCAAATGATTTCTAAATTTATCGTACTCAAATTCTTGGTCTACTAAGCGCCCTGCACCTAACTTTACCATTATTTCAGTACAGTAACCATATTTAATATCCTCTGTATGTAACTGACTTTGGACACTCTTATGATGTTCAGCATTTACCATTTCGTCCATTTCTTCTACATTAGGTACATGCTCATCATCGGTAATATTTCCTGATAAAGCTTCATAGAAACCTTCATATACAAATGTTAGCCCTTGACCACCAGAATCCACTACACCTACTTCTTTTAAAACCGGTAAAAGTTCTGGAGTTGTTGCCAATGCTTGCTTAGCAGCTTCATAAGTTGCTTCCATAACTTCAACACAATCATCTGTATTTTTTACTGTATTTCTAGCAGCTTCAGCAGCTTTACGAGCAACTGTTAAAATAGTTCCTTCAGTTGGTTTCATAACTGCTTTATATGCAGTCTCAACTCCACTTGTAATTGCATCTGCTAAATCTTGAGCTGTTAAATTTTCTTTTTTAGCCATACTCTTGCTAAAACCACGGAAAATTTGAGATAAAATAACACCTGAATTACCTCTAGCACCCATCAACAAACCTTTAGCTAAAGCTACTCCTAGGTCCCCTACCTTAGTAGATGTTGATTCTGAAACATATTTATATCCACTAGCTAGGGATAAACTCATATTGGTCCCTGTATCACCATCAGGAACTGGAAAAACGTTTAATGAATTAATAAATTCAGCATTTTTATTTAACTTATTAGAACTTGTCAGTACCATTTTTCGGAACTCTGACTCAGTAATCTTAGCGACTTTCAAATTAAAATTATCCTCCTTGGCAGTCTAGATTCCAAAATATATTTAATCTCCAATAACACGTACACCTTGTACAATGACGTTAACCGACTCAGCTTTAACTCCAAGCATAGATTCTAAGTTATATTTTACTTTACTTTGTACATTACGACATACTTCAGAAATTTTTGTACCATAACCTGCAATAATATAAACGTCAATAGCTACTCCATCTTCTTGTTGGCGAACAACTACACCCTTGGAATAGTTATCACGACGTAAAATTTCATTTAAATTATCACGAATTTGATTCTTACTAGCCATGCCAACAATACCGAAAATTTCAGTAGCAGCTCCACCAACAACTGTTGCAATAACATCATTGGAAATATCAATATTACCTAATTGGTTTTGAATTTTTACAGCCATAATATATAGCCTCCTTAACTGATTGGCATTCATACAAATAATTATTCTATCATATTTATGATACAATTAAAATCATCTTTAAACCAGAATATTTTATCTGATTATCAAAAAATTATCTATTTTGAAGTCATTTTATTCAAATAAAGGTGTAAAGTAAATTAACTTTACAAAAAAATGTTGCAATCATTCTCTATCTATGATAATTTTATTTAGTGGATAAGCATTTTTTGCTTTATTTGAGATTGAAATGGAGGATATATAGCAATGGCAAAAGATTTTGTTACAGGTCGTAAGACAACTTTTGGTAAGAAACGTTCTCACGCTTTAAACCAAACAAATCGTAGCTGGAAGCCAAACTTGCAAAAAGTTCGTATTTTAGTTGATGGTAAGCCTAAGAAAGTTTGGGTTTCAACTCGTGCTTTGAAGTCTGGCAAGGTTACTCGTGTCTAATAGATAACAAGTAATATACTAAAAAACAAAGGTCATAATGTTTCGAATTGAAGCATTATGACCTTTTACTTTTAATCTTTACTTTGAATAACACAAAGTAGTCCACTTTTAAAACTAAAGCTAGCTTTATCCCCTACAAATTCATTACTTGCTAATGCAATGGGGTAAGCATAGTTAGCATTATTCAATTTATATTTTTCATCATATAAATTTAAATCTTTAATTTCTTCTAATGGTATGAATGCCAAGTAATCAAAGCTTTCCTCTTTATTTATAGTATACTTACCTGGCAAAAAGAAATTTATAATATTTCTTCTATCAATAATTTTTATTTTGTCTGCATAAAATCTAAATTCTGGCTTTAAAACAAACATTATATTAGCCAATAAGTGATCTATTCTTCCACCTGTAGCTCCATAGATAGTAATTTTTTTTGGGTGATATTTATCTATTGCTAACTTTACAGATAATTCAGTGTCGGTGTAGTCTTTTTCTGGTTTAAAAGTTATTAATTCAGGTACATTTTCCTTCACTAATTCTATCTCTTCTTCACTAGAAGAATCAAAGTCTCCAACTGCAAATAGTAAGGATTGGTGATGTTTAACCAAATCTACTGCACCTTTATCCGCTCCTATCCAATGATCTTCACTAAAACTGTTTTTCCAAAAATTTTCAGGTAATTCTTCACGTGGTCCACCAACCAAAATGTTTATTGTCATTTCATTGTCCATCATTTATACCTAACCTTTTTATTAGCTAACATATCTTGAAACTGTACATAATTAATGTATCTATTTTCCAAAATTTTACCCTTGTTTACTGCATCTTTAACAGCACATTTAGGTTCTTTTAAATGTAAGCATCCTCTAAATTTACAGTTATCTTGATATTTAACAAAATCTGGATACATTAATGGTAATGTATCTTTTGTTATATTTAATAACTCAAATGATGAGAATCCTGGTGTATCAGCAATCATTACACCATTAATATCTAATAAAGTTACCTTTCTTGTCGTATGTTTTCCTCTACTTAATGCTTTAGAAATCTTACCTGTTTCTAAACTTAAATCTGGCTTTAAATCATTAAGTAAAGTAGACTTACCTGCTCCAGTTTGTCCCATCACAACCACTATTTCATTAGTTAAATCACTCATCAAATTATTTAATACATTTTGTCTGTTTTCATTTTCAAATGAAATATAGCATGAATAATACTTACTATAATAATTAAAGTAAGATTCAAATTTTTCTCTTTGTTCTTGGTTTAACAAATCTGCTTTTGAAAAAAATAAAACTGGCCTTACATTATTACTTTCTAACATTACTAACTGTCTGTCTAATAAATTTGGAGAAAAATCTGGCTCTACACACGCCGAAACAACAATAGCTGTATCTACGTTAGCTATAGGCGGTCTCACCAACTGATTCTTACGAGGATAAATTTTTAATATATATCCATCACCATTGTCGTCAATTTTAAAGTCTACCCAATCACCAACTACTGGTGTCATTTTCTTTTTCCTAAAATTTCCTCTTGCTCTTGTTCTATACTCTTTATCTTCTACTAAAACATCATAATACCCACTTAGTGATTGCTTTATGCGCCCTTTTGTCGTCAAAAAATATCCTACTTCCTTTCTCATTAATATAAAAAAGTAGAGAAATACATCCTATATTTCCTCACTTTATTATTTAGCTAACACAACAATTACTTGTGATCCTCTCTCAACAATAGCATTGGGTGCTGGACCTTGCCTCACAACTTCACCACTTTTAAACTTATCAGATGCCTCGTACTGAAAAACTACATCTATATTCTGTTGCTTAGCGTAACTTTCAATTTGAGATTTATTC
Source organism: Ligilactobacillus sp. UO.C109 (assembly GCF_026847815.1). Taxonomy (NCBI): domain Bacteria; kingdom Bacillati; phylum Bacillota; class Bacilli; order Lactobacillales; family Lactobacillaceae; genus Ligilactobacillus; species Ligilactobacillus sp. UO.C109. The sequence goes on from NZ_JAPSFH010000027.1 coordinate 578,653, forward strand.
ATCCCACTAAACATTTTTAACCTAAAATGAACGGGACCTTTACTAACTGTAAATGTAACGGTTGTTTGACTCATAACAACAGCAGCACTTGGCTTTAAACTTTGAGATGTTATTGAATCTTTAGTAACGTCATCAGTATACTTCAATTTCTTATAAACATGTACACCTTGATTTTCAAGTCTCTCTTTAACATCATCATAATTTTGTCCGCGATAATCGCCAAATGGTTTCTTATCTGGTCCCTTAGATATTACCAAACCTACCGATGTTTTTTGCCGTACATTTGATCCCTGCTTAGGATTAGTACTAACTATTTGACCATAATTATATAAATTTGAATATTTTTCCGTAACTTTACCTATTTCTAATTTCTTGTTATCAAGAATGCTTTCAGCCTGCGTTTGAGTCATTCCTCTTAAATCTGGCATAGTAATTACTTTGGGAGTTGTAATTAAAGCAAAAATCACAACTGAAATAACGATTAAAGCTAATATTATTGCCCCAACTGTAATACCTCTTTTTTTTCTGCTCCACTTTTGTTTTTTCTCTCTAGTCTTAGTAGTTTCTTCGTTCTTCTTTATAGCATCTTCTGAGAGAATCAAAGTTTTAGTTTCATCTAAATTTTCGTCAATAAAACTGTCTTTTATTTGAGGTAATATCTTTGTTTCTTCATCAACAAAATTTTGCGGTCTCCATACTTTTTCGTTTTTTCTATCTTCATCTAAAACTGTTCTTAAATCATCCGCCATTTCTGCCACTGTTTTATATCGGTCATTTAAATTTTTAGCAGTCGCATGCAATATGACATTCTCTAGGGATTGTGGAATATTATTATCATAATTACGAACAGATGGCATATCATTACGATAATGCTTTAAAGCTACAGAGATAGCTGTCTCTCCTTGGTACGGAACTTCACCAGTTAACATTTCAAACAAAATTATTCCTAAAGAATAAATATCGGATTGCTTAGTTACCATACTTCCTCTTGCTTGTTCAGGTGAAATATAATGTACTGAACCAACTAATGTATTAGTCTGAGTCATTGTAAATTCCGCAACTGCAACAGCAATTCCAAAATCAGTAATCTTAACTGTCCCATTCTTATCAATTAAAATATTTTTCGGCTTTAAATCTCTATGAATTATATTGTGTGCATGCGCATCCTCTACAGCCGATAAGATTTGTTCCATAATTTCTATTACACGTTCGTATGGAAGTTTATGATTTTTCTTTATGTATGCTTTTAAATCCATACCATCTACATATTCCATAACTAGATACTGCATACCATCATCTGTTTGATCAATGTCATAAATGTTAACTATATTAGGATTAGTTAATTCTGTTAATGACATCGCTTCTCTATGAAATCTTCTCAAAGAAGCAGGATCATTTTGTAAATCTAGTCTTAAAACTTTCACCGTAACTGGTCGATTTAAAATTAAATCATCAGCTAAATAAACATTAGCCATTCCACCTTCACCTAGAACACGTCGAATCTTATAACGACCATTCAAAACGTATCCTGGTCCCATTAATATTTCACCTCTTCATCAAACGACACAAGTAATACAGAAATATTATCATTTCCTCCTGCTCTATTAGCCTCATCAACCAATCTTTGACATTTATCAGGTAAAGATTCAGATATATTTAATAAACGTTCTAACTTCGTATCTTCAACCATATTAGTTAAACCATCTGTACATAACATCAAAATGCTATTTTTAGTAATTTGAAAAAATTCTTCATCTAATTCTGAATTTTCCGATATTCCTAAAGATCGTGTGATGATATTCTTTTTAGGATGATGCTCAGCCTCTTCTGGACTTAATTCACCCTCTTTTATTAATTCATTGACTAGAGAATGATCTTCTGTAACCCTAGTAAGATTTCCTTTTTCTAAAATATATCCCCTACTGTCACCTATATGTGCTAGTAAAAATTCTTGTTCAAATATGATAGCTACTACTAATGTTGTTCCCATACCACGTAAATCTTTATAGTGAAGAGAATTTTTTAAAATTAAACTATTTTCTTCATCTACTTTTTTAGAAAGCCAAGTACTTGCTTGAGAAATAGAAAAAAAACTTGTTTCACTAAAGTAATAGCCTAGATGGGATACTGCCATTTCTGAAGCTACTTCTCCCCCGTTATGGCCACCTAATCCATCAGCCACAATTACCATTACTGCTCCAGCTTTATTGACAAATTTTCCAACATAGTCTTCATTATTTTTTCTCATTTTTCCTAAATCACTTAAATATGCAATCTCCATACTCATCAACTCCTATTTTTTACGTAGCGTTGCTATAAAGAAACCATCCGACATGTAATCATCTGGATATATGGTTAAAGAAAGTGTATCTCTTTCATCTTTTAATTTATTTTTTGTATAAGTCTTTTCTTGAACAAACTCTGGATGCTTTTTAAGAAAATCATCAATAACTTTTTGATTTTCAATATTTAAAATTGTACATGTACTATAAGTCAAGTATCCACCTTTTTTTAATAAAGGTGCTATTTTTTCTAAAATATTAACTTGAATATCATGTAGACTATATGAGTCAGCCAACTTTTTTTCATATTTTACTTCTGGTTTTCTTCTCATTAAGCCTAATCCAGAACAAGGTGCATCTACTAAAATTTTATCAAATTTTTCCGAATCAAATTCTGTTATCGCCTTTCTCGCATCTAATTGTTTAGCTGATACTTTAGATATTAATCCTAATTTATTAGCATTTTCCTCTATCAATTTCACCTTATGTTTGTGAATATCTAAAGCCCAAACTTTGCCTTCACCTGTCATTAATTTTTCAGCTATTTGTGTTGTTTTACCACCAGGAGCAGCACAAGCATCTAGAACTATATCATCTTCTTGAATATCCATACTTTCAACAGCTAACATTGCACTTTCATCTTGAATTATCATCTTTCCATTTCGAAATTCTGAACTCTTTGGTAAGAAGCCCCCATCTACTATTAAAGCATCTGGTGTAACTTCACTTTCTCTAATCGTATAGCCATCATTCTTTAGTTCATTTACTAAAATTTGCTTGTTAACTTTATGAGTATTGATTCTTACACTATGCTTTGGAGAAGTATTTATTGTATCTAATATCGACTCGACTTTAGTAATTCCTAATTCCTTAATTAATTCTTCCACTAGCCACTCAGGGGTACTAGTCCCTATACTCAACCTTGTAATATCGTTATCAATTTCATTAACTTCTCTCAAACCATTTCTTCTGATTGAATGCAGCACACCTGTAACAAATTTTCTAATACCGGTATGTCCCTTGATTTTTGCTATTTCAATAGATTCATTAAATACAGCTCGGTCTGGAATTTTATCTAAATAAACCATTTGATACAATGATACTAATAATAATTCCTTAACCCATAATTGTAACCTATTTGCCTTCTTAATAAATGGTTCTAACCAATATTCTAAAGTTAACTTATGTTGTATTACTCCATAAACAATTGTTGTTAATAATTTTGTATCTTTAACAGAAAGGTTATTTTCTTCTATCACTTTATTTAATGCTAGATTTGAATATGTACCTTGACTTTCAACTCTAGTTAGTAATTCAACTGCTAGTAATCTAACTGTCTTATTCTTCATCTTCAATTATCCTTTGTCCAATTTTTAATCCTTGTCCAACTCCATTTAAATATGAAGTTATATCCATTTTTTGTTTACCTGCCGGTTGTAATTCAATAATTGAATAAACAGTCCCATTATATGCAGATACTTTTAACTCATGCTTATCAACATTCACAACATATCCTGGAGCGAATTCTGTTTTTTCTTCAAGTGGTTTAATACTCCATAACTTCGTTCTCTTTCCTTTGAAATTTTTAAAATAAGCTCCAGGTGCTGGGCGTAATGCTCTCGTCTTCCAATCAATTTCTTTAGCTTCTAAATTTAAGTGTAAAATTTCTTCTTCTGGTTTGATATTAGGTGAAAAAACAACTTTATTTTCATCTTGTTTTACAGCTTCAACATTACCAGAAATAATTTTAGGTAATGTTTCTAGAAGCACATCTCTTCCTAAAATACTCATTTTTTCAAAAATAGTTCCAGTATCATCTGTAGATTCTATTTTTAATTCAGCTTGAGCTAGCATATCCCCAGCATCCATTTTCTTAACCATATAAATAATAGTTACACCTGTCTTATCATCACCATTCATAATTGAATATTGTACAGGAGCACCGCCTCTATATTTAGGCAATAATGATCCATGAACATTAATTGCAGCAATTTTTGCACTTTCAATTAATTTTGTTGGCAAAAATTGACCGTATGCTGCTGTTACTATTAAATCTGGTTGTAAGTCTATTATTTCCTGCATTTCATCACTGCCACTTAATTTTACTGGTTGAAATACTTTTATACCGTATTTCAAAGCAACTTCTTTTACAGGTGAGGCATGTAGTACTCTCTTTCTTCCAACAGGTCTATCAGGTTGTGTGACCACAGCTAAAACATTATAACCATTTTCAATAATTCCTTCTAAAATTGGTGCAGCAAAAGTTGGTGTTCCCATAAATACAATATTTGTCATAATATCACGTCCTTAACTTAATTAAATTTCAATGGTTCTCTATCTATCACAATTTGTATACCTTCTCTTTCAATTATTTGACTTGAAAGAAGCAAATCTTGTAAATAGTTAATTAATTTTGTTTCTTTTTTATATTTAATAACAATTTGATAATAATAACGATTATTTATTTTAGTAACCGTCTGTGGAGTCGGACCCAATATAATAGTTCCTTTAGAGACATTCATCCTTACTTCATTATTTATTTTAAAAATAGTTCTAGCCGTCAATGACTCTGAATTAGAACTTACTGTTATCTTTAATGTATAGTAATACGGTGGATAATTTAAATTATGTCTAAGTTTCATTTCTTTATAGAAAAAATTTTCATAATCGTGATTCTGAGCTAGTTTTATAGCATAATGATCAGGATTAAAAGTTTGAATAATAACCTCTCCATCTTTATCAGCACGTCCAGCACGTCCGCTAACTTGTGTTAAAAGTTGAAAAGTTCTCTCACTTGCTCTAAAATCCGATATCCCAAGCGATGTATCTGCATTTAAAACTCCAACAAAAGTTACATTTGGAAAATCTAGTCCTTTAGCTATCATTTGCGTTCCAAGTAAAATATCAGCCTCCCCATCTCCAAATGTTCTTAATAGTTTCTCATGTGCTCCTTTTTTTCTAGTTGTATCTACATCCATTCTCAAAATTCGAGCTTGTGGAAATAGACCTTTTAGCTCTTTTTCAATTTTTTGTGTCCCAGTACCATAATATCTTATTTTTTTGCTACTACAACTAGGACATTCATATGGTATTCTCGCTTCATATCCACAATAATGACACTTTAAAGATCTGCTATCTAAATGAACTGTCAAAGAAATATCACAGTTAGGACACTTTATTACATAACCACACTCTCTACACATCATAAACGTCGAATACCCTCTACGATTTAATAGAAGCACTATTTGTTCCTTTTTATCTAGTTTTTCCTGAATTGAATTAACCATTTTAAGAGAAAAATCTGGAATTGGAGAGGTTTTTACTGCCTCTCTCATATCAACAATTTGTACTTTAGGTAGCTTTTGATCGTTAACTCTTTTAGTTAATCTTAACCAATCATATACTCCCTTTTGTGCCCTAGCTCTAGACTCTAGTGATGGGGTTGCACTCCCGAAAATAACAGGACATGAGTGGTATATTCCACGCCATTTAGCAACATCTTTTGCATTATATCTAGGCATTTCATCTTGCTTGTAACTAGATTCATGTTCCTCATCCACTATTATGACTCCTAAATTTTTCAAAGGAGCAAAAATAGCAGATCGCGCTCCTACAACTACCTGTGCTTCTTCTCTCTCTATTCTTCTCCATTCATCGTATTTTTCTCCTATAGAAAGCCCACTATGCAAAACTGCAACTTTGGTGCCAAACCTAGCTCTAAATCTTTTTACCATTTGCGGTGTTAACGATATTTCAGGAACCAATACAATAGCTGTTTTCCCTTGATTAAGAGCAGTATCTATTACTTGTAAATATACCTCTGTTTTTCCACTTCCTGTTACCCCTTGAAGCAAAGATACTCGCGCTTTATCGTTTTCGATATCATTATCTAATTTTTTCACAACTTTACTTTGTTCTTGTGTAAGCTTATGCTTTTTTTCATAATAACTCTTATAGTTAGCAAATGGATCGCGATATTTTTCAACTTTTACTACATCTATCCATCCTTTTTCACTAGCATTTTTTATATCAGCATTAGTAAAATTGTATTTTTCCCTCAATTCACTTTGCCGTATTTTTGACCCCACAGGAAACTCTTTTAATGTATTTAGTAACTTTTTTTGTTTGCTGGCATTAGGGGAAATACTTCCTAACTCATTCTCATACTCTTGTAAAGATAATTTTGTCTTAACCACTGAGACTAACTTTGCTTTAGCCTTATTTTTTACAATGTAGTCTACTTTTATTTTTCCTTGCTTTCTTAACTGTAATAATTTATTTATCGTACTAGAATTTACTTTTTTATCACTATCTAATAAATCAGATTTGCCTGAAAATAGCTCTTTAACTTTTTCATCTTGCTCTCCAATATAAGTAAACTTTCGCTCATATTTAGCTTTCATAATACTTGGAAGCATTACTTGAAGGCACCTAATTTTGAATGAAAAAGTATACTTTGACAACCAATCTGCAATTTCCAACATTTCTTCATTCAATACAGGTTCTAAATCTAATACACTATCAATTTCTTTTATATTATCTATATTTTCACTACTAGACTTAAAATTTATAATAAATCCCTGAATCAATCTGTTTCCCTTTCCAAAGGGAACTACTACCCTCATTCCTTTTTCTAGTTGTCCCTGCAAATTTTCAGGTATTTTATAAGTAAATGGTTTATTAGTTTGCATTGTAGGTACATCTACAATAACTTCAGCAAAATTTTTTAAAATTTTAAATCACTCCTTAGACATAAGTTTTTCAACAATTACATCCAAAATTTTATGACTTAATTCTTTTTTATTAGTCTTAGGTAACTTAATAGGACTATTTTTCAAAGTAAATAGTGTTACTTCATTATCATCATTTCCAAATCCTATATCTTTTCTAGATACGTCATTTCCAACAATCATGTCCGCATGTTTGGAAAGTAACTTATTTTGAGCATTTTCATATAAATTATTCGTCTCAGCAGCAAATCCTACTAATATTTGTTTTTCCTTAACTGAGCCCAGTCCTTTTAAAATATCAGGATTTTGTACCAATTCTAATGTTAACTTTTCTCCAGTCTTTTTAATCTTGTTATTTGCTACTTTAGCAACATGATAGTCAGAAACAGCTGCTGCCATTATTGCAATATCAGCAGTTTTAAATTCTTCATTCATTTTTCTTTCTAATTCTTTAGTTGTTTTAATTCTGTTGATTTTTACACCTGGGGTTGCCAATAAATTAGTAGGACCACTTACTAATGTAACGCTTGCTCCACGTTCGAATGCTGCTTCCGCTAAAGCGTAGCCCATTTTTCCACTCGAATAGTTAGATATATACCTGACAGGATCAATTGGTTCGATTGTACTTCCAGCAGAAATAACGACTTTTTTACCAACTAAATCTTTCTTTAAATTTATTTTATTAATAATCCACTCAATGATCTCTTCTTCTTTAGGCAATCTTCCCTTACCAGTATATCCTTCAGCTAACATACCTGTATCTGGAGACATTATTTTTACACCATCATTTATCAAAGTTTGCATATTTCTTTTGGTAGCATTGTTCAATAACATTTTCTCATTCATCGCTGGAACAACAAATTTCGGCATATCTATTGCTAATAGTGTCGTAGTAATAAAATCATCAGCTATACCATTAGCCATTTTTGCTATTATGTTTGCTGTAGCTGGTATAATCAAAGCAAAATCAGCCCAATTAGCTAATTCAATATGTGGTATTGGGTTATCATCTGTTATCTCAAATAAATCAGTATAGACTTCTTCATGTGTTAAAGCTTGGAATGTATATGGAGTTATAAATTTTTGAGAAGCTTCGCTCATAGCTACTTTTACTTTAAATCCTTTTTTAATTAAGCCTCTAACAACATTTGCTGCTTTATAAACAGCAATTCCACCTGTTAAAAATACAGCAATATTTTTTCTCTCCATAAAGACTTCATCCCTTCAAATTTCTATCAATATCATAGAATAAATCTCATATACTATATTATACCAAGTGACATACAATTTCATTATAAAAAAGCCGTGGAGAACAATCTCTACGGCTTTAATATAGCTACTAATTATATATAATTAGTCTTCCTTAATTTTAACTTTACCAGCAGCTATTTCTTCTAATGCATGTCCAATATTTTTTGGTGATTCATAATTGGATAATAATTCTGGGGAACCAGCATCTAAATCGTGTGCACGCTTAGCAGCTAACATAATTAAAGAATATCTAGAATCAACTTGTTCTAATAAATCATCTACTGATGGGTATAAAATCATTTTAATTCAACTCTCCTAACTGTTTTCGATAGTCTGGCAAGAAACGCTTTACTCTCCAGCGTTCTGCTCTAATTATTGTTTTAATTTTTTCGGCTGCCTTCTCAACTTCGTCATTTACAACAGCATAATCATAATTTTGCATCATTTCTATCTCATCTACTGCTTTTTTCATACGTTTATTAATAGTATCAATATCATCAGTACCTCGATTAATAATGCGCTGTCTCAACTCCATCAAATCTGGTGGTGTAAGGAAAATAAATAAGCCATCCGGAGCCTTTTCTCTAACTTGCATAGCACCTTTAACTTCAATCTCTAAAAATACATCCTTACCACTATCAAGCATCTCATTAACATACTTCAATGGAGTACCATAATAATTATCTACGTATTGTGCATACTCTAGCATTTGTCCAGCAGCAATTTCTTGTTCAAATTCTTCCTTTGATACAAAATAGTAATCTTTACCGTTTACTTCTCCAGGACGCATTTCTCTTGTTGTCATAGAAACAGAATAATGAAACTTATTACCTGGTTGTGAAAATATCTCTTTTCTGACAGTTCCTTTTCCAACACCTGAAGGGCCAGAAAGAACAATCAACATACCTCTTTTAGCCATGAATTAAAAAACTCCTATTTAATATGTACTAAAATTAATAATGCACTATCTTAATTATAAATGCAAGTAAACTTATCAAATTTTTATTAATATATAAATTACCAGTCATAAAGTAGCCGTATTACAATTCTAAAAAACTCTTATCTTCCTTAATAGCTACTAACATATCATCAGCCATTCTCCCAAATTTTTTCTCAGGATGTGATAGATGAAAATTCAATATCTCTAATGCTGTTTTAAATAATAATACACTTTGAAGAGTTTCACTAGGAATTTCAAATGGTCTATTTTCTCTATAGCCCTTCAAGAAAGCATTTCTTAAATCTAAATCTTTTACTTCATTAAAAAAGAACTTCACAAAATCTTGATATGCTACTCCAATACGAGAACGTTCGAAATCAATTAATATTACTTGATCTTGATATTTTTTTATATTTCTAATACTAAAGTCACCATGCAACACTACTCTTGGTAATAATTCATACTCCAATTGTGCTTTTTCAAGACGTTCTTTAATAATTTTATTTACATCATTAATATCATCTATATATTCTGTGTTTTGCAGCATTTTTACTAAAGTATCTATTTGTTCACCTAATGAACTTTTATCTTCATAAACAGATACATTTCCTGTTAATTTATTATGGAAATCTGCTAATAAATTACCATATAAATAAGCTTGTTCTTTAGAGATTTTTTTCTTATCCGTATCCTCTAATTGTCTATCCTTAAGAACTACTACATAATTATCTTCAAAAATCACACTATCTAGATAAATCTCAGGATAATATACTTGATTTACATGTTGTTCAGCGTAAAACATATCTTTATTACTAAAAATCTTAACAAATAAGTCTTTTTTATATAATTCACTATATCCAGATAAATGGACATTACCAGCAATATCATGAATATTTTTTAATTTTGCCTTATAATAATCATTTAAAAATTCTATCAAAAAATCTATTCCATCCATCGTGCCTACCTCCCCATAATTTCCTTCTGTCATTATTGTATTAAAAATTAGATTGCACCACAAGTAAATTATCATATTAATCTAATAAAAAAATTCGAACCATAATTATTAGATTAATAAATTATAGTTCGAATTTTCAATTTTAGAATTACTTTTTTATAAAAATTCTTTGTACTTTTCTTCTTTAAAGCCGCAAAGCACACTACCATCGTCTTTTATTACTAAAGGTCTTTTGATTAACATTCCGTTGTCAGCTAACAATTTTGCTTTTTCTTCAATTGATAACTCCTTCAATTTATCTTTTAGATTCATTGTTCTATATAAGTTACCACTAGTATTAAAGAAATATGTTGCCTTTTTTTCTGTATCTTGTAACCATAATTTGAATAAATCTTCCTGAGGTCTTTCTTCAGTAATCTCATAATATTTATAATCAATACTATGATTATCTAGCCATTTAATTGCTTTTTTACATGTACTACATTTTTTATAACAATAAACCTTTAACATAATTTATTCTCACCTCAGTATGTATTAACGAAATTCCTTACTGCTGCTAAACATATAGCTCTTATTATGGTATCTCATGGACATTATTAATCCTATACCTATCATGTTTGCAATTAAAGCAGATCCACCTTGGCTTATAAATGGTAGAGGAATACCTGTTAATGGTAATAATCCAATACTCATACCAATATTTTCAAAAACGTGGAATAAGATCATCATAATAACACCTGTAGAAATATACGCATAAAATTCATTTCTAGTATCAAAGGTAACCTGAATCATTTGGAAAATAAGTAATAGATATATAAAAATTAAAATGCATCCACCAATGAATCCAAAATTTTCACCTATAACAGAAAATATCATATCCGATTCTCTAACAGGAACATATACATTAGAATGATTAAATCCAGTACCAAATAACTGTCCTGATCCAATAGCTTTCATACTTTGCCATAATTGATAACTATTACCCGTAGTGGATGCAGATGGGTTTAACCAAGCTTCAATTCTAGCAAATTGATAAGCTTTAAAACCTATTGCCATTAATAAATTTCTCCCATAAACAGCTAATAAAATACCAGCGGTTCCTAAGAAAGCAGCACCTCCAAAAAGAGGTGCTAGTATCTTCCAAGAAACACCTGAAACTAAAATCACACCACTAAGAATAGCAAAGAAAACTAACATTGTACCGAAGTCATTTTGTAATTTCAACAATACAGCAACCGGTAATGTCCATAGAGCCAACTTTCCTATCAAATTCCAATCTGTTTTAATAGTATGCTCATAAAACTCTGCATTATGCTGTGCAACCACCCTACCTAACATTAAAATATAGGCAGGTTTCATCACTTCAGACGGTTGAAAAGTCAAAGGTCCAAAAGCTAACCAACTCTTAGCCCCAGTCTTTAAAGCATAAGCTCTACTATAAAAAATCAAAACCAAAACTAACAAAGTAATACCTAAACCATACGCAATAGGAGCTACTTTCCACAATTGTTCAGCATCAAACTGCATAATAAATATAATTGCACCTATCCCTATTGCATACCACATAGCTTGAGAAATAAGTGTTCTTGGTACACTCATTGTACTAGTGTCATGACTTGCAGCAACATAAATTGAAAGCATTCCTATTATTGCAAGAACCATAACAGATAGAATGATTCCCCAATCTATTCGTGCGTCTTCTTCTTCACGACGTTCTCGCGACTGTCTATCCTGCACTACTATCCTTCTCCTTTGTCTAACAAATTAGTTATATTGGTACACTATTAACTTTTACTGTTCGTAGCTTATTATCTATGCAAATGATATTCTCTTAATAAAATTTCCATTGCTTCAGCTTGTGAACTGACTCTAAAAGTTTCACCATTTTTCAATTCTGCAATATATCTTTTCCCATCTTGCAAAATTCTACCGATCACTTCTTGATCCTTAGTAGTTAGTTCTGTAATTGTATTATTATCAACAATTTTTTCGACTTCAAGTATTTCAATATTCTTTTCTCGTTTCGACACAAAAAATCCTCCTACTTATCATCATTTCTAAAAATTGTAAACTTCTCCGGAACAACATCTACTCCACCCTCTACAAATGGATTACATCTCAAAATCCTAAAAAACCCCATTATAATTCCTTTAACAACACCATGCTTTTTTATTGCATCTATTGCGTAGTTAGAACAAGTTGGATAATATCTACACGTTGGTGGAAACATAGGAGAAATATACTTTTGATAACATCTTATTAAGAATATTATTCCCTTATTAATTTGATTTTTCAATATGGTCAAGTAATTTTCCTGTTCCTAAAGCAACATCATCCAATGGAGTTTCTGAAATCATAACTGGTACCTTCAAATGCTCTGAGAACAACATGTCTATTCCATCTAACAATGCACCACCACCAGTAATAACAATTCCTCTATCAATGATATCTGAAGCTAATTCTGGAGGAGTCGTACTTAATAGATCCTTAGCAGCAGAAATCATAGCTTGCATCGTATCATGCATTGCTTCTTCCGTTTCATCAGAAGTCATCGTAATAGTCTTAGGTAATCCATCAACTACATTTCTACCACGTACACTAAATGTTTCATCTCTGTGTCCTTTTAGTACAGAACCTATTTCCATTTTTACTTTTTCAGCAGTTCTTTCACCTATAATTAAGTTATGTTTATTTCTTACGTAATTTGCGATATCACTATTTAATTTATCTCCAGCTGCACGTAATGAACGACTTACAACAATATCTCCTAGTGATAGTACTGCTATATCACTAGTCCCACCACCGATATCAATTACCATATTTCCATGTGGTTGGAAAACATCTAAACCTGCACCAATTGCTGCAACTTTAGGTTCTTCTTCCAAGTATACCTTACTACCACCACCAGATTTTTCTGCTGCTTGTCTAATTGCTTTTCTTTCAATATCTGTAGTGTTAGTAGGACAACAAATTAAAATGTTAGGACGAGACATGAAACCTTTAACGTTTAATTTTTTTATAAAGTAGGACAACATTTGCTCAGTCATATCAAAATCAGCAATTACTCCATCTTTTAAAGGACGAATTGCACGAATATTACTAGGTGTTCTACCAACCATTTGATATGCTTCAGATCCAACAGAAAGAACCCTGCCACTCTTAGTATCTATAGCAACAACTGATGGCTCATTAAGGACAATACCTCTACCTTTAACATTTATTAAAACATTAGCAGTACCCAAGTCGATACCTATATCCTTCACCATAAGAGAAATCTCCTTTTACTAAATTTTATTTATCAAATTAATAATATATCTAGCTTATTATACCATAGACAAGATTAAATTTTAATTTTTAATTCCTATTTAAAAACACTAAAATACCGTTAAACCATCTTATTTGATTTAACGGATTAAGAACTTAGTTATTGTAAGTTATTGACGTTTTTTAATTTTTCCTTTTTTATTTCAAATGATCTATCAGTAATATCATCAATTCTCTTAATATCAGCACCTAAAGAAGCTAATTTTTGATGGAAATGATAATATCCTCTGTCAAGATACTTTAGATTAGTAACTTGAGTAATATTTTTCGCAACTAATCCTGCCAAAACTAACGCAGCTGCAGCTCTTAAATCAGTAGCAGCTACCTCGGCACCATTGAAATCAGTTGGCCCATGAAGAACTACCGAATTCCCTTCTACTTTAAAATCAGCATTCATTCTTCTTAATTCTTCTAAATGCATGAATCTATTTTCAAACACAGTTTCAGTTAAAATACTTGTTCCCTCAGCAGCTAGTTGCAAAATTGAAATTTGTGGTTGCATATCCGTAGGAAAACCCGGATGAGGTAAAGTTTTAACTGTAGTTGGTTTCAATTTTTCAGGTCCTATTATTCGAATGCCTTCATTTTCTTCGATAACTTTTACACCCATTTCCTCTAGTTTAGAAATCAATGGGATATTATGTTCTGCAATTGCTTCTTTAATTAAAACATTTCCCTGGGTTAAAGCACTAGCAACCATAAATGTTCCAGCTTCTATTCTATCTTGAATAATAGCATGTTCAGTTCCGTGTAAACTTTCTACACCTATAATTTTGATTTTTTCAGTACCCGCTCCGTAAACTTTAGCTCCCATCTTATTTAAAACATTAGCTAAATCTACAATTTCTGGCTCTCTTGCAACATTTTCAATAATAGTTGTGCCCTTAGCTAGAGTAGCAGCCATCATAATATTTTGAGTAGCACCAACACTTGGAAAATCTAAATAAATATTTGCTCCCACCAATCTTCCATCGGTATGTGCATCTATGTAACCATTATGTTGCTCAATTTTAGCTCCTAACAATTCTAATCCTTTTAAATGTAAGTCTATTGGACGAGAACCTATAGCACATCCTCCAGGCATTGCTACTCTAGCTTTGCCTAATCGTGCTAATAATGGTCCTAACACAACAATCGATGCTCTCATTTTAGAAACATACTTGAATGGTGCATCATATGATAATTTACCAGTTGCGTCTATTTCAACTGATTTTTCATTTTCATCAAAGCCAACCTTAACGTTTAAAAATCTGATTACATTATTCATAGTATATACATCAGATAGCATTGGAACATTAGTTAGAATCGTTCTTCCTTCGCTGGGCAAGATTGCTGCAGCTAAGATAGGAAGAACTGCATTTTTAGCTCCTTCAATTTCTACTTCTCCTTCTAACTTATTTCCACCACGAACTACAATTTTTTCCATTACAATTCCTCACTCTGCATTACTTAATTAAAAATAGCAAATTGCGAATACTATCGATAAAACTTAAGAAGAATTCACTTGCTAAATACCCGATAGCTACAGAAAAAAGTACAAGTGCTAATCGGAATTTTCCTTGTTTTTCCTTACTAAAAAAATAATCTAGTCTTAATCCCTGAAAACTTATAAAAACGAGTGTTATGAAGAAAAAATGACTAATAATTGTAACTACTGCCATTAATCCTAAATACATATTAATATTATTCCTTTCTAAACTAATCGAACTCATAATAGCATAATTTATAAATTAAGTCATGATTTTTATAAAATTTTAAATTTTTCTACATAAAAAAGACAGTATCCAAAAAATACTGTCTTTCTATTATGATTAGTGTTTTGAAATGTTCAATCGATTTATAGCTCTACGTAGGGAAACTTCAGCTCTACGTAAATCAATGTCATTATTTTCGTTCTTAGCTTCTTCAATACGCTTTTCAGCACGTTGCTTAGCACGTTCCGCACGAGAAACATCAATAGTTTCTTTTCTTTCGGCAGCTGAAGCAACAACAGATAAATTATTGTCTGAAAATTCCACAAATCCGCCACTAACAGCAATTTCATCAAAATTTTCATCATCAACTTTTACTCGAACTTCATCAATAGCTAAAGAAGCCAGCAATGGTAAGTGATTAGGCATTATACCTATTTCACCTACAGTAGTTTTACAAATAACTAAATCCGTAGTATTTTCATAAACACTTCCATCAGGAGTAACGACATTTATCGTCAATATAGATTTTTCATCCATCAGACGTTACCTCCTTAATTATTGCCAGCAAGTTTCTTAGCTTTTTCAACTACATCTTCGATTCCACCAACTAATCTGAAGGCTTCTTCAGGAAGATTATCATACTTACCTTCTAAAATTTCTTTAAATCCTTTTACTGTTTCTTCAACAGGAACATAAGAACCAGGGTTACCTGTAAATTGTTCAGCAACATGGAAATTTTGTGATAAGAAGAATTGTATACGACGTGCACGTGCAACAATAATCTTTTCTTCATCAGATAATTCATCCATACCTAAAATAGAAATGATATCTTGTAATTCACGATAACGTTGTAATACATGTTGCACTTCTGTAGCAACCTCATAATGTTCTTCACCAACAATTTCAGGTGTTAAAGCACTTGAAGTAGATGCTAATGGATCCACGGCTGGATAAATACCTTGTTGTGTTAAAGAACGTTCCAAGTTAGTTGTAGCATCCAAGTGAGCAAATGTTGTTGCAGGTGCAGGGTCAGTATAGTCATCAGCTGGAACATAAACAGCTTGAATAGAAGTTACAGAACCTTTCTTAGTAGAAGTAATACGTTCTTGTAATTGACCCATTTCAGTTGCAAGTGTTGGTTGATAACCAACGGCAGAAGGTATACGTCCCAACAAAGCTGAAACTTCAGAACCAGCTTGTGTGAAGCGGAAAATGTTATCAATAAATAATAACACATCTTGACCTTCAACATCACGGAAATATTCAGCTAATGTTAACCCTGTAAGAGCCACACGCATACGAGCTCCAGGTGGCTCATTCATTTGTCCGAATACCATGGCTGTTTTTTCCAAAACGCCAGATTCTTTCATTTCAAAGTATAAATCGTTACCTTCACGAGTACGTTCACCAACACCAGTAAATACTGAAATACCGTTATGTTCTTGAGCAATATTATGAATTAACTCTTGAATCAAAACAGTCTTACCAACACCGGCACCACCGAACAAACCAATTTTACCACCTTTAATATAAGGTGCTAAAAGGTCAATAACTTTTATACCTGTTTCAAGGATTTCAATCCCTGTACTCAATTGATCATATTTAGGAGCATCACGATGAATAGGATTACGTGGATGATCCTCATCAAATTCAGGCCCATTATCAATGGTATTTCCTAAAACGTTAAATACACGTCCAAGTGTATCTTTACCAACAGGAACACTAATAGATGCCCCTGTACCTTCAACTTCAGCTCCACGCTTTAAACCATCAGTGGAGTCCATAGCAACAGTACGCATAATACCGTCACCAAGCTCAAGTGCAACTTCGATAACTAATTCTGTACCGTCTTCACGTTTCACTTTCAAAGCATCGTCAATATCTGGTAATGATTCACTTAGAGGAAATTGAACATCAACAACGGGTCCGATAACTTGAACTACTTTACCAGAACTCATTAGTTTATTCCTCCCAATTTTTTACTATTCTAAGGCAGCCTGAGCACCTGTAATTTCTGTGATTTCAGTAGTAATAGCACTTTGACGAGCACGATTATACTGCAATTCTAATGAAGAAATAATATCCTTAGCATTATCAGATGCAGATTTCATTGCAGTAGAACTTGATGCATGTTCAGATGTTTTAGCATCAAGAATTGCACCATATACCAAAGATTCAGCATACTGTGGCAAAACTACTTCTAATATTGCATCTTCAGAAGGCTCAGTTTCGTATTCAATACTGTAGCCTTCATCGTTACTTGTTAAATCATCATGTCCCATGTTTTCAGCTGAAACTGGTAACATTTTTTCAGCTCTAAATTCTGATGTTAATGTATTTACAAAATGACTGTAACAAACGAATAATTCATCATATACTTCTTTATCATACATACTTACAATTGCCTCTACTAAAGGTCTAGCATCTTTGTAAGTAGGAATATCACTTATCCCTCGGTACTCATAAGCAACGTTATAACCTCTCTTCTTAAAGAAATCTGCTCCAGTACCTCCAATAGCTATAATAGCTACATCTTCAGTACTATGATGATTATTTTCTATAAGTTCGAGAGTTTCTTTAATAACATTACTATTGTAACTTCCAACTAAACCACGGTCAGAAGTAATGACAACAATCCCTGTAGTTTTTACTGGACGCTGCCTTAACATTCCTAGAGTGTTTACCTTTCCACCACTATTTTTACTAGTAGTATTTACTGAATCTAGTAAATGTGATTTAGAAAGATGTGTTATAACACTGCGAATTTTGGTGGCATAAACTTGATAACTAGTCGCATGCTTTTGAATTTGACTAAGCTTAGCAGTTGAAACCATCTGCATCGCACTGGTAATTTGACTAGTTTTTTTAGTCGATTCAATTCGACGTTTAACTTCTTGTAGAGAAGCTGGCATTAGTTTTCACCAACCTTTCTTATTTTTCGCTAGCTTGGAATGTAGCTGCATATTCTTTGATTGCAGCATCTAATTTTTCAGTTTCAGGTAGTTTACCTGTATTTGCTATTTCGTCAAGTAAATCTTTATGATTTGCATCAAAATAATCAAATAAACCATCTTGATATGGTAAAATATCATCAACTTTAACTGGATCTAAGAATCCGTGTGTTAATGCGTATAATATCAATACTTGTTTTTCAACAGGAAGTGGTTTATGAAGTGGTTGTTTTAGTACTTCAACTGTACGACGTCCACGATTCAATTTTGCTTGTGTTGCTTCATCTAAATCAGAACCAAATTGAGCAAATGACTCTAGTTCACTATAAGATGCCAAGTCTGTACGTAAAGTACCAGCAACTTTCTTCATAGCTTTAACTTGTGCGTTACCACCAACACGTGAAACAGATGTACCAGCATCAATAGCTGGACGAATACCTGAATAGAAACGATCACTGTCTAAGAAAATTTGACCATCTGTGATAGAAATAACATTAGTTGGAATATAAGCAGAAACGTCCCCTGCTTTTGTTTCAATAAACGGCAATGCCGTCATTGATCCTCCACCTAATTCGTCACTTAACTTAGCAGCACGCTCTAATAAACGTGAATGTAAGTAGAAAACATCACCAGGATAAGCTTCACGACCAGGTGGTCTTCTTAGAATCAAAGATAGTTCACGGTAAGCATCAGCTTGCTTTGAAAGATCATCATATACTATCAAAACATGCTTACCATTGAACATAAATTCTTCACCCATAGCAGCACCAGCATAAGGAGCTAGGTACAATAATGGTGCTGGTGATGATGGGCCAGCAGAAACAACAATTGTATAATCCATAGCACCAAATTTACGTAAAGTTTCTACAGACGTACGAACTGTTGAGTCCTTTTGACCAATAGCTACATAAATACAGATCATATCTTGATCTTTTTGATTTATGATTGTATCGATAGCAACTGATGTCTTACCAGTCTTTCTATCACCAATAACTAATTCACGTTGTCCACGACCAATTGGAACTAATGCATCAATAGCTTTCAAACCTGTTTGTAATGGTTCTGTAACTGATTGACGTTCCATAACACCTGGAGCTTTTCTTTCAACTGGACGTGTTTTATTTGTTTTAATTTCACCTAAACCATCAATAGGTTGTCCTAATGGGTTTACAACTCGACCAATTAGCTCTTCACCAACTGGAACTTCCATGATTCGACCTGTACGTTTAACAGTATCTCCTTCACGAATTCCCTTAAAAGAACCTAAAATAATGATACCTACATCATTAGATTCAAGGTTTTGAGCCATACCGTAAGTACCATCATCAAATTCAACCAATTCGCCAGCAAGCGCATTGTCTAAACCATTAGCACGAGCAATTCCGTCACCAACATAAGTAACAGTACCAACTTCATCAACAGTAAGCTCATCTTGATAATTTGCTAATTGTTGTTTAATCAGAGCACTGATTTCCTCAGCCTTAATGCTCATAAAAGTCTCACCTCTTTAAATCATTTTAATAATAGACGTTTAATGCGTGCAATTTTTGTTTTAATAGATCCATCATAGATATAGCTTTCAGATTTTAAAATAACTCCACCTATAATCCCAGGATCGACAATAGGGTCAATAATGACTTTTTTTGCACCAACAACATTAGCAAATGAAGATGCTAGTTTTTGTTTGCGTTCTTCATCTAATTCGATAGCAGTTATGACTGATGCACGCACTGTCTTTTCGAATTCGTCATTTAATCTGTCAAATTCATCAATAATGCCTTCTAAATTAGTAATTCTACCATAGTCATAGAGCATATCTAAAAGATTAGTCATTAACTTTGAAGAATCTTTCTTCAAAATTTCCATAATCTTCAATTTAGCTTCAGGACTAATTTGATTACTACTCATAAAGACTTTTAACTGTGGTTCATTCTGGAGTACCTTCTTATATTCTTGCAATTCAGAATGAAATTCATTTCTTATTTTCATTTCTTCAGCAAGTTCAAATAAGGCTTTTCCATAACGATGTACTATCGTTTCATTATCTAGTTTCATTTTGCTTTCCCAACCCTTCGATATATGAATCAACTAAGGCCTTTTGGTCATCAGCAGTTAGTTCTTTACGAATAATCTTCGAAGCAATTTCAATAGATAACTCTGCCACATCATTTTTTACACTATCTAATGCTTCTTGGCGTTCTTGTTGAATATCCTTCTTAGCATTAGCTTTCATTGTCTGAACTTCTTCATGTGCTGAACTTACAATATTAGCCTTTTGTTGTTCTCCATTTTTCTTTGCACGATCAATAATTTGAGAAGCTTCTGAACGAGAGTTTTTCAAAGCAAGATCTCGTTTTTCAACTAACTCTTCTGCTTTTTGACGCGCTTGTTCAGCAGAATCAATATCATTAGAGATTTTTGTTGCACGTTTTTCCATCATATCCGTGATAGGAGTCCATGCAAACTTTTTAACTAGAGCAAGCAAAATCAAGAACGTTACGATGTAGAAAATAAAATCTCCCCATGCAACACCTTGTTCAGTAGCACTTAGTAAAAATGTTGTGTTCATTACTATTGACACCTCCTCAATCCAATATTTGTTAAATTAATTAAATTGAGAATTATCCTTTTGCAACAAGCAAGAAAGAAACAACAATAGCTAAGATAGGTGTAGCTTCAACCAAACCAACACCAATGAACATATTACTACGTAATTGATTTGAAAGTTCTGGTTGACGAGCCATACCTTCCAACATTTTAGAAATAACAAGACTGTTACCAATAGCACCACCAATAGCAGCACCTGCAGCAGCTAAACCTGCACCAATTAATGCTAAAGCACTCATAATTAAAATCCTCCTCGATTACTCTTTTTCAACTTTTTGAGAGATGTATACCATTGTCAATGTGACAAAGACATAGGCTTGGATACTTCCGATAAAGACAGAGAATCCCTGCCATATAATTTCCAATGGAATTGCAGGTATATATGTTAATACACCTTTAGAGTTTGCCATATTGTAAATTAATTTTAGCAAAACTTCACCGGCATAAATATTACCATATAAACGCAATGCCAATGTTATAAAATTAGTAAATTGTTCAAAAATACTAATAGGTAATAATGCTGGCATTGGACTAAGGAATGTATTTTTAAAATATCCCTTAAAACCAAATTTCTTTACTCCTAAATAATGGGATAACACTAGTATCATAAATGCTAGAGTTAACGTTGTTAATGGAGAAGATGTGGGACTTTTCACATATTCAACTCCATTAAACGTAAGCTCTATTATTAATCCCAACTGATTAGAGATAAAGATGAAAACAAATAAGGTAAAGGCTAACAAACCAAACTGCTTTCCTTCTTCATCTGGTAAAGCATTCTTTATAATACCATTTGTAAAATCTACAACCCATTCTAAAACATTTTGTCTACCAACAGGTTTCATTTGAATTTTACGAGATAACCAAAATAATACTAAGAATACTATTACCGCTGAAACTAATCCAGAAACAATATTACCAACATTAAAAGGAATTCCAAAAAACTCTACAATTTGAGTTCCTTCATTCACCAAGTCTCACCTCTTTTCAAATTTTGTCCAGTGAGCTTAAAACAACTGGTATGCATTCAAAGACGGGATAAATCTTCGAATACTAAAAAGATAATACCACCATTTTGATAAAATTACAAAAGTCAATTTGAGAAAAATAATACAAAAATGATGATTTATCGCATTTAAATTCAATAAATCATCATTTTAAAAGTAATTATTAATAATTAAAATACTAACAAACTAATTATTTACTTAGTACCAAATAATCTATCACCTGCGTCACCTAATCCAGGAACAATATATCCGTCTTCATTTAGATATTCATCTAATGAAGCTGAATAAATATCTACATCTGGATGTGCTTCACGAAATGCTTTAACACCTTCTGGAGCAGCAACTAAGCAAACAAATTTTATAGATTTTGCACCACGCTTTTTGAGTGCATCAACAGCCATGATTGCTGAACCACCAGTTGCTAACATTGGATCAACAATTATCATTTCACGATTTTCTAAGTCATCTGGCATTTTCACAAAATATTCATGTGGTTGTAGTGTCTCTTCATCACGATACATGCCTATATGACCTACTTTAGCAGCTGGGATTAATTCCAAGATACCATCTACCATTCCAATACCAGCACGTAAAATTGGAACTACTACTACTTTTTTACCAGCTAGTCGTTTAGTAGTTGCTTTTGTAATTGGTGTTTCTACTTCTACATCTTCTAAAGGCATATCTCTAGAAACTTCATAAACCATTAATTCAGCTATTTCATTTACACATTGTCTAAATTCTCTTGTTCCACAATTTTTATCTCTAATAATTGATAATTTGTGTTGAATTAATGGATGATCTAATACTTGAAATTTTCCCATGTTTAACGCTCCCTTGATTTAATTAATATAATTTTCTCTACTAATTTTATATGATATCACATCTAATTTCTACCATATTAATAAATAATTACTCTATTTATTATAAAATTGATTACCGGCTGATTTTTTTAAACGATTCATATATGCTAAACCGACACCTTCTTCAGGAAACGCTTCGGCTAAAATATACTTAATCTGATTGTCATCATCAAAATATCTAAGCCCTGCAAAAAGATTCTTAGCTGCACTTTCTACATTTTCTCCCAATGAATAAGTTTTATTTTCTAAGGCTTTACTCAACACTTCATCATCAGCTAATATTCCTACCTGATTTTTATTTTCATTTGCCCACTGTAGTGCACTATTCCAATTATCTTTATTAACTATTAACACTTGTGCTGATGGAGCATAGTGCTTATATTTCATTCCCGGAGCTTTAGGTATTTCATTTTCTTTAACTTTATGTTTATCATTATATACTTCTTTACCTATGACTTTTTCAATTTCTTCTGCTGTTACTGCTCCTGGTCTTAAAATTGTTGGTATTTCTGTACTCATATCAATAATTGTTGACTCTACACCGACATCAGTAGGTCCATCATCTAAAATACCTGCAATTCTTCCCTCTAAATCATGATAAACGTGCTGAGCAGTCGTGGGACTTGGCTTTCCCGAAGAATTTGCTGAAGGGCCTACAATAGGATTACCTAATGCTGTTATCAAGTTTAATGTAGTTTCATTTTTAGGCATTCTAAACGCAGCAGTTTTCAAACCACCTGTTACTGTCTTAGATAAACTACCATCTTTTATTTTTAGTACAATTGTCAATGAACCCGGCCAGAATTTTTCTATTATCTTTTCTACCTCTTTACTTAACGATGGAACAAATCTTTTTACCATCTCTAGTGATGATACAGTCACAATCAAAGGATTATCTGATGGTCTTCCTTTAGCCAAATAAACCCTCTTTACTGCTTGTTCATTAGTAGCATCTGCTCCTAATCCATATACTGTTTCTGTTGGAAAAGCTACAAGTTCTCCTAGACGTAATTCTTTTGCAGCTTCATTAAACTCACTTGGTTTATAAATTTTTGTGATTAACAAAAAATCTCCTTCTTCCTCTAAATTTTTACACAGATCATTCTATCATTACCATTGATATCTTTCTTTAAAGTAATTTCCGAATTTGGAAAACTATCTTTAAAGATTTTTTTTACTGCCTTTCCCTGTAAAAATCCTATCTCCATATAGATTTTGCTACCTTGTTTAAGAAGTTTACCACTTTCATTTGCAATTCTTTCATATATTTCTAGTCCATTATTTTTTGCAAATAAAGCTTGATGAGGTTCATAATTCAAAACACTCTTGTCCATATAAATTTTTTCGTTTTCCGAAATATATGGTGGATTAGAAACAATGATATCTTTTTTTCCTTCAATTTTTTCAAATAAATCACTTGTAGAAAATGATACATCTAAATTTAAATTTTGAGCATTCTCTTTAGCTACTTTTAATGCAGGTTCAGAAATATCAGATAAAAAAATATTCCAGTTACTTCGTATAGATTTTAGTGCTAATCCTATCGCTCCAGTTCCTGTACCAACATCTAAGACATCGTAGTTCTCATTTTTTGAATTATCATTTAAAATCCAATCCACAAGTTCTTCAGTTTCTGGGCGTGGTATTAATGTATCCTTCGTAACTTTTAGTCTCAAACCATAAAAATCCTGATAACCTATTAAATACTGTAGGGGATAATCTTGATTATACAATTCTATCTTTTCTTGTAGTTCTTGGTAATTTTTATCATCAATACGTGTCCGATAATTCATCAACAATTGTGTTTTATTCCAACCCATTTGACCACATATTAAGTAATCTACATCTTCTAATGTACCACCATTTCCCTTTATACAAGAAAAAGCCCATTTCTGGACTTCAAAAAATGTTGGATTATTCATTTTCCAACTTCTCCATTGCTTTAGTTTGCTCAAATAAAACTAAAGCATCAATAACATCCTCTAACTCACCATTCATGATGCGGTCTAATTTATTTAATGATAAACCTATACGATGATCTGTAACTCTATTTTGAGGATAGTTATAAGTTCTAATTCTTTCAGATCTATCCCCTGTACCAACTGCAGATTTACGATTTGCATCATATTCACTTTGTTCTTGTTGAGCGTAGTAGTCGTATACACGAGCCTTTAATATTTTCATTGCTTTTTCTCTGTTTTGTTGTTGAGAACGTTGATCTTGCATAGCAACAACTATACCTGTAGGTAAGTGAGTCATACGTACGGCAGAAGATGTTTTATTAATATGCTGTCCACCAGCACCAGATGAACGATAAACATCTACTCGGATATCTTTAGGATCTAGCTCAATTTCTACATCTTCTTCTTCAGGCATAACAACAACTGTCGCAGTTGATGTATGTACTCGTCCTGCAGATTCTGTTACTGGTATTCTTTGAACTCGGTGGGCACCACTCTCATATTTTAACTTAGACCATACACTATTACCGTTAATTATAAGTGCTATTTCCTTAAAGCCACCAACTTCTGTTACATTCTTATCAATAACTTCAATTGACCATCCTTGACGTTCAGCATACTTGCTGTACATAGAAAATAAATCTGCAGCAAATAAACTAGCTTCGTCGCCACCAGCAGCACCTCTAATTTCCATAATAATATTCTTGTCATCATTAGGATCTTTAGGTAGTAATAAAATTTTAATTTCTTCTTCTAGCTTTACCTTCTCATCCTTAGCATTTGACAATTCTTCTTTCACTAAAGATGCCATTTCATCATCTAATCCATCACTTAGCATCTCTTCATCATCAGAAATTTGTTGTGTTACTTCTTTATATTTATTATATTTTTCAACAGTTTCTCTTAAGTCAGCCATTTCTTTAGATAACTTTGTAAAACGCTTTGTATCTGAAATTACATCGGGATCTGATAGAAGTTCACCTAATTCTTCATATCTATCTTCTAACATCTGCAATCTATCAAATAACTTATCCATTTATTTCTCCTTCATCTTTTTCTAAATTATTAATAGGTGGATTAAAATAATGTTTTCTACATACTGGATAATAAGATTCATTACCACCAATCATTATCTGTTCACCACTATATACCGGTTTAGAATCATGCATTCTTAAATTCATAATAGCCTTTTTATTACAAAACCAACAAATTGTCTTCATTTCTTCTATTTTGTCAGCATATAATAAAAGATATTTAGATCCTTCAAACAACTCATTCATAAAATCATTTTTTAACCCAAAAGTCATTACAGGAATATTCAGTTCATCTACAATCTGAGTTAATTCCAATACATGATGTTTTTCTAAAAATTGTGCCTCATCAACTAAAATACAGGCAGGCTCTAAAGAAGATTGTTCTACTAGATCTTTAATATTAGTTTCACTAACAACTGGAATAGCTTTTCTTTTCAAACCTATACGACTAGAAACATAACCATAACCATCGCGATTATCCAAACCACTTGTCATGATAATAACATTTTTCCCTTGTTCTTCATAATTATGTGCAACTTTAAGGATTTCGATTGTCTTACCACTATTCATCGCTCCATAGCGAAAAAAAAGTTGAGCCACAAAAAATCACTCCATTGAATAAAATTTCCTAGTCTAGTATAGATTATTTCATAGACTAAAAACAAGCCTATATCATGCTTTTTTATAATTAATAATTATGATCAACAACACTTTTTAATTTTAAACTTTCAACATTCTTTAAATTTACAATATCTCTGCCTTTCAATATAGTCTTTTGATATGCACAACCACAAATTTATGCTATCATATTTTTTAGTATTATTAAATTCTTATGTTTTTTTATCAAACATATATCTGGAGGAACTTTAAAATGAGTTTGAAAAGTTCAGTTGCCATTACGGCAGGAAAAACTTCACATTGGTTTTTACACAAATTTACAAATGGTGGTACTTCTTTACCTGGAAAGATTACTTTAGCTATTGATCCTGATGTTTTAAAAAGTCTAGCAAAAGATTATGAAATAGTTATCATCACAGGTACTAATGGCAAGACGTTAACTACTGCTTTAACTGTTAAAGTTTTAGGTGAAAAATACTCCAACATTTTAACTAACCCTAGTGGATCTAATATGAAACAAGGTATTGTATCCGCCTTTTTAACCGCTCAAAAAACAAAGAGTGGAAAAAAACTTGCAGTATTAGAAACTGATGAAGCCAATGTTCCAATTATATCTCAATATATATCCCCTTCTATCTATGTCATGACAAACTTATTCCGTGATCAAATGGATAGATATGGTGAAATATATACCACTTACGATAAAATATTAAAAGGTATTAATATGCATCCCGATGCACTCGTTATTGCTAACGGTGATGCTCCTATCTTCAATAGTAGAGAATTAAAAAATAAAGTTATTTATTACGGATTTGATGATAAAGCAGATAGAGAACAAATGGCACCAGCTAACACAGACAGTTTATTATGTCCTAAATGCCAACATATTTTACACTATAAGAATAGAAGTTACAGTAATTTGGGGAAATATTATTGTCCTAACTGCGATTTCAAACGTCCAAAACTCTCTTATCGAATGAACCGTATTCTAAGTCAAAGTCCTCAAAGCTCGACTTTTGAAATCGATAATACTAACATCTCACTTCATATAGGTGGAACATATAATATTTATAATGCTTTAGCAGCATATGCTGTCGGAAATGAATTAGGCGTTTCACCTCAACAGATAGCACATGCTTTAAGCAGTAACGATGAAAAAGTCTTTGGAAGACAAGAAGTTATCAAGATAGGTGATAAAGAACTAACATTGGTCTTGATTAAAAATCCAGTTGGTCTAGATCAAGTACTTGATATGATAAAAACCGATACAGAACCATTTTCTTTAGCAGTGTTATTAAATGCTAACTATGCTGACGGTATCGATACTAGCTGGATTTGGGATGGAAGTTTTGAATCTCTTCCATTTGATAAGATACCAGCTATTTTAACTGGTGGTGAAAGATACCGCGATATTACTTTTAGATTGAGAGTCGCTGGTGTACCTGAAGAAAATTTCTCTCAAGAAGAAAAACTTCCTGACGTGCTTGAAAATATTAAAAAAATGCCAACTAAGCATGTTTATGTTTTAGCAACTTATACCGCTGTGTTACAGTTACGTAAATTATTGTCTGAACAAGGTTATATTAAAGGAGGCATGGATTAATTATGAAATATTCACTAAATTTAGCCCATCTATACGGTGACTTATTGAATACTTATGGTGATATCGGAAATATCCTTGCTTTACGCTATTATGCTAAACAAATGGACACTGATTTAAAAGTTGATATTATCTCCTTAAATCAAGAATTTAATCCTGAAAAGTATGATATTGCCTTTTTTGGTGGTGGCCAAGATTACGAGCAGATGATTGTTTCAAAAGATATTCAATCAAAAAAAGAAGCATTGACTAAATATATACATGATGGCGGGCCAATGCTTGCTATTTGTGGTGGGTATCAATTACTAGGTCAATACTATATTGGGGCTGACGGTCAAAAAATTAAAGGTATTCATGCCTTAGACCATTATACTGAAAGTCAAGATAATAATCGTTTCATCGGAGATATTGTTATTAAGAACGAAGAAACCAACCAAGAATATCATGGTTTCGAAAATCATAATGGAGTCACATATTTAGGAAAAAATGAGCGACCTCTAGGTACTGTTGTAAGTGGACATGGAAATAATGGAAAAGACAAAACTGAAGGTGCTATTTTTAAAAATACTTATTGTTCTTACTTCCATGGACCTATCTTAGCTAGAAATGGTGAATTAGCTAAACGTATATTAATTACTGCTTTACAAAGAAAATATCCAGATGCTGATTTATCAAAGCAACAAGCTCTAGAAATAAAACCTACCTACTAAAAGCAAATAGAGTGAGAAAATAGTTCCTACTATTACCTCACTCTATTATTTTTTTAATTAATAATTTCATCAAGAAAAGTAGATATAATTATATCTCTTCTATCTAAAAAGATTTGATTATTAGAACTTGGATGAACCCTATTACTCAATACTATTAATCCACATCCACTATCTCTATCTATTAAAATGAATGTACCAGTATATCCTGTATGATAAATACATGGAACTCCATCATTTCTATATCTTAAATCCCAACCTAGCGATCGCCCCAAAGTCCCATTAGGAGTCCAATCATTAAACAATTTAGATATTGTCTTGTCTTTTAATACTCTATTTTTTGAATTATGTATAATCCAATTAGAAAACTTAATCAAATCATTTAGCGACATAAATAGACCAGCTGATCCACAATATTTACCTAAAATCCTAGCTTTAGGATCATGTACAATTCCTTTCAAGACTTTACCATTTTTTTGAACTTCAGTAGGTACACACAATCCCGGATCCGGATTAAACGTACTTTCAAATAACTGCAATGGTTGCAACACTTCTTGCGTTATAACTGTCTGTACAGGTTTATTGTATATTTTTTGAATTATTTCTCCTAACAATATTAATCCTGTATCTGTATATACCACTTTTTTTCCTAACCAGTCTCCCACTTTTAGAGTATACATTGCCTCAATTAATTCTTGTGCATTTAACTCATTTCGATGCGGTATATACCCATTCAATGCTGAAGTATGGGTTAATAAATGTCTAATTGTAACTCTATCATCTTTAAATAATGGTAGATAATCCTTCACTTTGTCATCAATTAATATCTTATTATCTTCAACTAACTTTAAAATTACTGTCGTAGTTCCTACAACTTTAGTTAAAGAAGCCATATCATATAACATGCCTGCTTTTAGTTTTTCTACTTTAGGAATCAACTGACTATTTCCTATAACTTTAGTTAATACTTCTCCGGGCTTTATTACAGCATATGATACACCAGGAACAATGTTGTCTTTATATAAATTTTCTATTAAATCACAAGTTCTTTCAAACATCCTATTCTCTCTTTTCTTTATTTTATATACTAAGTGTACTCTAAAAATGATACAATGAATATTAAATGATTGTGTAAAGGAGTTTTTGTGTTTTGGCAAGTAATTCAGATTCTCTATTCTTCATCTTATCTTATATTAAAAGACATCCTGATGATTTAGTAAAGGCCATTCCCGCTTACGATAATGTTATTAGACTATTTATTTCTGATAAAGTTAAGGTTTCAGATGCAGAAATATATTTCCCTGATAATAGCCTTATGGTTAATAGATTAAAGCTTGACTTCATTTCTCAACATGGAAAATTATTAGACGATTTCTTTCAAATGACTGGTCGCCAATTACGTGGATACCATGAAGTTTGGGCTAGTACGGCTCATTTAACTGATAGAAATGTATATCTTGTCGAATTATCTTATGAATAATAAAATAAAAATCGCTAAAGATCGCCATTATTAAAATAATGCAATCTTTAGCGATTATTTAATCCCAGTCTTTTTATACTCTAGACATTAATTACTTTGTCTAAAAATGCTTTAGTTCTTTTATTTTGAGGATTATCAAATACCTCTTCAGGAGTACCCTCTTCCATCACATGACCATCAGCCATAAAAACAACTCTATCTGCAACTTCTTTAGCAAATCCCATTTCATGTGTTACAACAACCATAGTCATTCCATCTTTAGCTAATTCTTTCATTACTTCAAGAACATCTCCAACCATTTCAGGGTCTAGAGCCGAAGTGGGTTCATCAAATAGCATAATATCTGGTTTCATTGCTAATGCTCTTGCTATAGCAACTCTTTGCTTTTGACCACCAGACAATGAAGCAGGCATTGCATCATATTTATCAGCTAAGCCTACTGTTTCTAGTAAATTCTTAGCTACAAATTCAGCTTGTTCCTTTTCTAACTTTCCAAGCTCTACTGGTGCCAAAGTAATATTTTCACCTACTGTTAAGTTATTAAATAGATTAAAGTGTTGGAAAACCATACCGATATTTTCACGTGCTTTATCTATATCAGTCTTAGGATCACTTATATCATGTCCGTCAATGATAATTGAACCACTCGTAGGTTCTTCTAATTTATTTAGACATCTCAACAACGTACTTTTCCCTGAACCAGATGGTCCAATTAAAACTACAACTTCATTATTTTTTACTTTAAAATTGATTCCCTTTAATACATGATTACTACCATAATTCTTTTTTAAATCTGTAACATCTACTTTTAAATCTGTCATTAGTTATTTATCCTCCGTTCAATCCATTTGGATAATAAAGTTAAAATTGTAATTATTAATAGGTACATTATTGCTATAATGCCCCAAATTCTAAAACCTTCTAAGTTTCTAGCAATAATGATTTTACCAGTTTGAGTTAATTCTAATATACCTATAATAGATAAAATTGAAGTATCCTTTAATGTAATTATAAACTGATTAATGAAAGATGGAATCATAATTTTAACACCTTGAGGTAAGATAACTTTTCTCATGGATTTGCCAAACGAAAGTCCCAAACTTCTAGCTGCTTCCATTTGACCTTTATCTACGGCCTCGATTCCACCCTTCACAAAAGCTGCAGTATATGCACCTTCGTTTAAAGTTAATGTAATAATTCCGGCGATAAATGCTGGAATTTTTGATCCTGTTAAACTAGGAATACCATTGTAAATAAACAAAGCTAGAACTAACAATGGAAGTCCTCTAAAAATATAAATTATTGTTGTAGAAATACCTTGAGCAAATTTGTTTGGCACAACACCTAACATTCCTATTAGAATCCCAAAAATAGTTGCACCTATAATTCCAACTACTGTCAATTTTAAAGTTTCTACTATTCCGTCTAAAAAGGCCTTTTTATTTTGTTTTAATAGTCCTAAGACAGTATGACTATCTTTACTTTTCTTTTCATTAGCCTCTTTAGTAGCTGAAATTGCACTTTTACCTGTATATTTTTCAATTATCTTTTGGTATTTTCCATTTTTCTTAAGTTTATCTAAACCATCATTGAATTTATTCATCAATTCCTGGTGTGTTCCTTTTTTTACAGCAAAACCAAAATTACCAGAATTAGCTGGTTTAGTTACTATTTTTAATCCTAAACCTGTGCTAATACCATATTCTAAAACAGCACTATCTTCAAAGCATGCAACAGAATTCCCATTTTTTACATCATTATACATATTGTCTGAATCATCAAAAGTTACAGTCTTGAATCCATATTTATCTTTTATAGAATTAGCATAATCCGCACCTGAAGTCCCCGTTTTTATAGCTACTTTCTTTCCGCGTAGCTGTTTCAAACTTTTAATACTACTGTCAGGTTTTACAGCCATAACAATACCAGATGAATAATATGGTTTCGAAAAATCAAATTTTTGCTTACGTTCATCTGTAATTGTCATTCCTGCGATCATTCCATCAACTTGTCCAGCACTAACGGATTGCAAAGCAGCGTTAAAACCAATTGGCTTCAGATCCACTTTAAATCCTTCTTCTTTAGCTATAGCATTCATCAAGTCAATATCAATGCCGACATATTTATTACTATCATTTGCATATTCAAATGGTGGAAATGTTACATCAGTAGCTATTGTATATGTTTTTTCATCCGCATGAACTAACTGTGGTTTAATAAAAAATGAAAGAAAGATTAAACTACTAATAATACTTAAAAATGTAATAAACTTTTTCATGTTCGTTCTCCTTATTCTGATTTATGAAAATATTATACCACAATATTGTCATAAAATGATACATGATATTTTATTTCATAGATAAATTCAATATAAAAACATTAAAATTATATATTATTTCGTGAATATTCAAATTTAATGTTATATAAAGTGACAATAGATATTGATGAACTATAAACTAATCTAACTGTTATATTAGAAATATATTCCTATTTTTCTCATTGCTTTGTGTACGTTACTTTTAAATATTACATGTAACTTATTAATTTCCAATCTATTTATAAACTTATTTTCAATAAAAAATAAAAGGATAAACCTATGTAAGATTTATCCTTAAAATATAGTATTCAATTAACAAAAAGATTGGGCATACAGGGTTCGAACCTGTAAATTATGGATTCAGAGTCCACTGCCTTACCAATTTGGCGAATGCCCAAAATTATTCAACTATTATATTTTAGTTCTCCATTTTTTCTTTGTCAAGAGTATTCAAAAATATATTTAATATAAATTATATATTACCTACTTCATAACTTAATATAATTTTTCTATAAAAAAGAGTACTGGAATTGTTATTAACTCATCCAGTACTCTAAAAAAATATATTTACTTTATT
Source organism: Ligilactobacillus sp. UO.C109 (assembly GCF_026847815.1). Lineage (NCBI taxonomy): Bacteria > Bacillati > Bacillota > Bacilli > Lactobacillales > Lactobacillaceae > Ligilactobacillus > Ligilactobacillus sp. UO.C109. The sequence goes on from NZ_JAPSFH010000027.1 coordinate 611,551, forward strand.
TCTTCATCTGTCTTCAATACAGCCATAAATGCAGCTTGAGGTACATCTACTGTACCTACTGCTTTCATTCTCTTTTTACCACGTTTTTGTTTATCTAGTAATTTAGCACGTCTATCTGGATCACCAGTATGAATTCTTGCTGTTACATCTTTACGATAAGCTTTTATATTAGTTCTAGCTATTATTTTAGCTCCAATAGCAGCTTGAATAGGAATTTCAAAGTTTTGACGTGGTATGATAGTCTTAAGTTTATCAACTATTACTCTACCTCTCGCTTGAGCAAATTGTCTATGAGAAATAAAACTTAGAGCATCTACTTTATCACCATTAAGAAGTATGTCTATTTTCACCAAATCACTTGGTCTAGTTCCATCTAACTCGTAATCTAATGACGCATAACCACGTGTGCTAGATTTCAACTTGTCAAAAAAGTCAAAAATTATTTCAGATAATGGTATTTCATAAATAACATTAACACGATAATCGTCTAGATAATCCATAGTTACAAAAGTACCACGTTTTCGTTGGCATAACTCCATTACAGCGCCAACATAGTCATTTGGTACCATTATCTCTGCTTTAACGTATGGTTCATTAATTTGCTTGATTAGTGGTGTTTCTGGCATTTCAGATGGGTTAGATACATTAATATGTGTACCATCTGTTAATTCAACATCATATGTTACAGAAGGAGCCGTTGTTATTAAGTCCATATTAAATTCTCGCTCTAATCTTTCTTGAACAACATCCATATGCAACAAACCTAAAAAACCACATCTGAAACCAAAGCCTAAAGCTTGTGAAGTTTCTGGTTCAAACTCTAAAGCAGCATCATTTAACTGCAATTTTTCTAACGCTTCTCGTAAATCATTATACTTAGCGTTATCTGTTGGATACAATCCTGAATATACCATAGGATTCATTTCACGATATCCCTCGAGTGGCTTTGCTGTCGGATTATTAGCATTTGTTACAGTATCACCTACTCGTGTATCTTGAATATCTTTTATACTTGCAGTAAGATATCCCACGTCTCCAGCCATTAAAAAATCTCTCTTTAATGGTTTAGGTGAATTTACACCAACTTCAACTACTTCATATTCGGCGCCACTATTCATCAAACGAATTTTATCACCAGGCTTTACAGTTCCTTCAACAACTCTAATACTTAGAACTACACCTCGATAATCATCATAAACAGAATCAAAAATTAAAGCTTTCAACGGTGCCTCTAAATCCCCGTCAGGAGCGGGAACATTCTGCACTATTTGTTCTAACATTTCTTCAATTCCAATTCCCTTTTTAGCACTAGCCAAAACAGCTTCAGAAGCATCTAGTCCTATCACATCCTCAATTTCTTGACGAACACGTTCTGGATCTGCTGAAGGTAAATCTATCTTATTAATAACCGGTACAATTTCTAAATCATCATCTAAAGCTAGATATACATTTGCTAAAGTCTGCGCTTCTACTCCTTGTGCAGCGTCAACAACTAATACAGCTCCTTCGCAAGCTGCTAAAGATCTAGAAACTTCATATGAAAAATCAACATGTCCCGGTGTATCAATCAAGTGAAAAATATACGTCTCGCCGTCTTTTGCATGATAATGCAATTCAACAGCATTTAATTTAATTGTAATGCCTCGTTCTCTCTCTAATTCCATTGAATCTAACAGCTGGTCTTGCATCTCTCTTTTGGTTACCGTATCAGTCATTTCTAAGATTCGATCAGCTAGAGTTGATTTTCCGTGATCAATATGTGCCACAATGGAAAAATTCCGAATATGTTTCTGACGAACTTTCATTTGTTCTAAATCCATGAGAACACTCCTACCTTTTCTAAATATCTAACTACTAATTATACCTTTTTGAATGTAAAATTTTCAACTATTTACATATCTTTCTATATAACAATTATTTGCGTTTCCGATTTAATACTACTACCATTTTATTTCATATCCTTTCTAAATTGATTTCATACATGCTGCAATGCTAGAAACTACCGGATCAACTTTACCATCAGCACCATTTTCACCATTATTAAATTTACCGCCAATGTTAATCTTTGGTTCTGGTTTGCCTTCTTCAAATAAGTAACTATCACTTTGCTGGATAGCTTTAATTTGGTCATCTAGTCCTTTCAAGCTATCTCCATCAACAGTTACTTTTTCCGTGTCAATAAATGGTAAAACTGCCTTTACGTTTTTAGATTTTGCTTCACGTAATGCTATTTCGATTTTAAAATTCTTAGTTTGAGTAGCTAATTTATTTTGCCATTCTTCATTAGCTTTCTTATTGTCAGATTGTAATTGTTTGATTTGTTCGTTTAAATCATCAACGTTTTTAGAATTCTTTTGTAAATCAGCTAACTGTTGATCTCGTTCATCAAGTTGTGATTTCAAACCGTCACGTTCATTAGTTAAACCATTTACCTTTTCTTGTAAACTGGTTATATCTTTACCGTGTTCAGCCATCACTTTTTCAATCTGTTCATCAGTCAAACCTAAATTCTTCAAATCTTCACGTTTCATGTCAATCTCTCCTATCGTTTTTATTTTACGTGGAACGCTCCACGCTGATTGATTGCATACAAAAAAAGCAGTTTTACGACTTACTCAGGTCGGAATGTTATAATTTTATCTCATTCACTTTACGTGCTAATTTTTCTACTAATTTCATATTATCAAATTGTGGTTTTTCAAAAATATCTATGTCAAGCGTTACATGCATTTTAGAATCGTCTGCGTTTACAGAATAATCTACACCTTTTACATGTACTGCAATCTTATCATCCATGCTACCCACATCCTTATGCTCTATCCCAAATTGCTTCAAGTTCAATAGCCTCTGGTGACGGGTCTCCTTGGGGAACGGTAGCATTACTCCCAATAGCCATTAAAACTTTGTTATCAATCATATCTGTTTGTGAATCCGTCACTGTTAATTCAATATCAGGTTCACGACTGGATACATATTGTTCACAGATAGCAAAAATATCAGGAAAATGTAACTTTATAAAATCGTAATCAGTTTTACTAAAATAAAGATAACCAATATCTTTCATTTTTAATTACGCTTCTTTCGTTTTTTCTTTTTTTGCTTCTGAGGTTTAATAGTAACTACTTTTCCATAGGTTTTCTTTTGCTTGCTGATAACAACCTTCCACCCATCTAAAGAATATCCTTCTGCTTTAGAATTATCTTCTGTTAACTCACCGTTTTTAATAACATTAATCACATTTTTTACAGAAATACTAATTCGGAGAGTAGGATTCCCTTTTTTATCAAGATGAGAATAATCATGACGAGCACCAGGTATTCTACCAATTGAATGATCTGATAGCCTGTTCAACTTTGTTGCTTGTTTTGTCTTCATATTTTTTGTTAACCGCCTATATTCATTGACAGTATCAATGTAATACCTGTAATCTACCACTGGCTCAATGCTACGCCTTTTCTTGCTTTAATGTAAGCATGTATTGCTTGCCCTGTGTCTTTATTATATAGCAACGATTGATATTCTTCTACTGCTTTTGGGAATCCATGATAACCATACTTTTCTTTTAATTTCTCTAATTCCTTAGCATGATAATCTTTTATTTTTTGTTTTTCTTTTACAACATCTGCACTTTGAATCTGTTCCCTGTCAATCCCTAGTCAAAATATCATACTTCTTGCCATACATCTTGTTAGTTTCTTTAATGTATTCTCTTAACTTCTTTTGACGTGCCGCAATTAGTGTTTTGGTACGAGTTATCATCTGCTCGTCTTCTAATTCTTCAGCAACTTTTAATCGTTTCTTAGCGTCTCTAATTGAGCGTTCATAGTAACGTTGCTTTTGACGTAAATTACCATTTCTAATTGCTTCTTTAGGATTATACTGGGTCATGTTATTCACGTTGACGCCTGGAGTAAATGGAAATAATTTGTGTCTGCAATTAATTCCTAATGTTCCAGCAGGTTCACCGTAACCATGATTATAGATTGAATCGTACTTGTCATTGTAATTAGGATCATCAGTTGGAACTATATTGACTACTTTACCTTGAATATAAGCACACGTTTCACGACTGTTAGGGTGGCTAGACATTAAACATAACACTTGGCCAAACTCTTGCATTCGCTTAGTTCGTAAATCATTGTAAGTCCTATTAGATGTTGTCGTAAGTATCATACGTGTATAACCTTCAAGAGACCATGCACGTCCAGACTTATCTCTCATAACTTCGATACCTTTATCTAATTGTTGGTAAATAGCATCTTTGACTGCTCGATCATGAGTTTTAAGTCCAGTTACAGTTTCAATTGTTGAGCGTTTTAAAATTTCCTGGTATGTTCGCATAACAGGATTAACACCATAATTGCGACTAAGCAAAGTTTGATTAATCGTATTGTTTAGAGTATCTGTAGTTTGTCTAACCATTGAATCAAGCATGTTAAAACTCTCATCACTGATTGGCTGACTAACTTGGCCACTGTACTTCAATTCTTGACTGACTTCATCTAATATCTCATATCCATCTTGTTTTAAGATAGTTTCAATTTCACTAGGTGAGATACCGTCAAAGTCTGCCATTAAATCAATTACTCTTTTAGTTAATGCTCCCATTTGTGATAATTGCTGTGCTTGCCATTGAACAACATTATCTTGTGTTACATCTTCATAGTGCCCACGTTGTAACACTTTGATAATTTCAGAAAATATCTTATCTTCTAAATTAGAATATAGATTAGCAATATTATTTGTGTCTTGGTCTATTTTCTGCTTTGAATCCATAAGCTAGACACCACCTGTATCTTGCTTCTGAAATACATTAGCAGAATAATCTGGTTGTTCATTAGTAACTTGAGCTAACCATTTTTGAGCATCTTCTTCACTCAAACCAAAGTTGCGTTTTAAATACTCAAGCTTTGGCATAATTCCGGCAGCAACTAACTGCATCTCATCAGCTCGTTGTTTATCTTTATCAATAAACACACCATCATCAAAATGTATAGACAACTCAACATCTGCTACATTACCAGTCCATCTAGGTTTACCATCAGAAAAAAACTGACCTACACTAGCTACTTCAAGAATTGCATTAACTAATTGATTTAAAAACAGTTCTACTTGAGTAAGATAACTGGAACGTGTTTGATAAGTTGTGGAATTCTCAGAAACAACTTCAGTAACAGTTTTAACTCCTTGTCCATCATAAGAGAATGTACCAGAACTAAAGCCAATCTGTTGTTCAAATTCACGTAAGAAATAATCAAACAGAATCTAAAAAAACTGATTCCGGTTTAATACCGAAATCAGTTTATATAATAAAAACTTTTTAGTATCTACTTGACAATACTCACTTCAAAAAAGTAAAAGTATATTCATCAATTAACTTAATTATTTTTTTCGTTTAGTTTTCTTATTCTTAGACCAACGTTCAAAGAAACTATCATCACCACTAGGATCCTCACCCATAGAATCAGCAAATGCTTTTAGTGCTTCTCTTTGTTTTTTATTCAAATTCTTAGGTGTTTCTATTCTAACTGTAACACGTTGATCACCATTTCCACCAGCTCTTAGATGAGGTGCACCTTTCCCGCGAAGTCTAAAAGTTGTCCCTGTTTGCGTTCCAGCTGGAATTTTCATCTTAACTTTGCCATGAACTGTGTCTACTTCAACTTCATCGCCAAGTGCAGCTTGGACAAAACTAATAGGCAAACTCAAGTATATATCTGCCCCATCACGTTTAAACTTATCACTAGGTGCAACAGAGAAGTAAATATATAAATCGCCATATGGTCCACCATTTACTCCGGCCTCACCTTGACCACTCAAGCGCATTTGATTACCATCTTCAACACCTGCAGGTACTGTAACTTCAATAGCATGTTGTTCATTTACATGTCCACTTCCGTGACAAGTGGAGCATTTTTCTTTTATCTCTTTACCAGTACCGTGGCACACATCACATTCTTGTTGAGACATCATTCTACCCAAAGGTGTTTGTCGTTGAACCTGAATAAATCCTCTACCATGACATTTAGAACATGTTACTGGTGATGTTCCTGGCTTGGCACCTGTCCCACTACAAGTTTTACAATTTTCTTCTCTGGTATATTTAATTTCTGTTTTCTTTCCAAAGATTGCTTCTTCAAAAGTTAGATGCATTTCATATTGAAGATCTCTCCCTTGACGAGGGCCATTATTATTTCTACTTTGACCACCACCAAAGAATGAACTGAATATATCTTCAAAGCCACCTGCTCCAGATCCACCAAAATCAAAGCCACCAAAACCTTGGCCACCACCAAAGCCTTGTTGTCCACCTGTTGTACCAAATTGATCATATTGTGCCTTTTTTTGAGGATCACTTAAAATTTCATATGCTTCATTTACTTCTTTGAATTTTTCTTCAGCACCAGGTTCATGATTTAAATCTGGATGATATTTTTTTGATAACTTACGATATGCACGTTTTATTTCTTGATCAGAAGCATCTTTAGAAACTCCTAAAACATCATATGGATTCATTTTTTTCTCTCCAATTTTCAAAGTACAAAATGACTTTCATTTTGCCAAATTTACACAACTAATTATAACTTAAATAGTTAATAAAGATAAAGCCACATGCATAAAAGCATATGGCTCAATCCTATTTTACAAGATAGATACTACTTATTTTCATCAGGATCTACTTCTTTAAAGTCTCCATCAACCGTATTATCATCGTTTGTAGAGTTATTAGCTGAAGTATCACCTTGTGCACCACTAGCTTGTTGAGCCTGTTGTGCTTGTTGATACAATTTTACAGACATATCTTGAATTAACTTAGTTAACTCATCTTTCTTAGCTTTCATTTCATTGATATCATTTTGTTCTTGAGCTTTCTTTAGAGCATCACGTGCATCTTCAACACTCTTAACTTCATCTGCAGAAACTTTATCTTTAACTTCTTTCAAAGTCTTGTCTGTTTGGAATAACAATTGATCTACTTCATTACGCAAGTCAACTTCTTCCTTGCGTTTCTTATCAGCTGCTTCATTTTCTTTAGCTTCCTTAACCATACGATCAATTTCTTCGTCAGACAAACCAGATGAACTCTTAATAGTAATCTTTTGTTCTTTATTTGTTCCTAAGTCCTTGGCAGAAACATTAACAATACCATTTTTATCAATATCAAACTTAACTTCAATTTGTGGCACACCACGAGGAGCAGCAGGAATATCTGTTAATTGGAAACGACCCAATGTCTTATTATCTGCAGCCATTGGACGTTCACCTTGAAGAACATGAATATCCACTGCTGGTTGATTATCAGCTGCTGTAGAAAATACTTGAGACTTAGATGTTGGAATAGTTGTATTACGGTCAATTAACTTAGTAAATACACCACCCATTGTTTCAATACCTAATGATAGAGGTGTAACGTCTAATAAAACAACATCCTTAACATCACCTGTAATAACACCACCTTGAATTGCAGCCCCCAAAGCAACAGCTTCATCTGGGTTAACTGATTCATTAGGAGTATGTCCTGTTTCAGCCTTAACAGCTTCCTTAACTGCAGGAATACGTGTGGACCCACCAACTAAAATAACTTCATCAATATCAGCATTTGTTAATCCTGCGTCAGCTAAAGCGTTACGTACAGGAATCTTTGTTCTTTCAACCAAATCTTCAGTTAATTCATTAAACTTAGCACGTGATAATGATGTTTCTAAGTGTAAAGGACCAGCTTCACCAGCAGCAATAAATGGTAGTGAAATTTGTGCTTCTGTTGTACCAGACAAGTCCTTCTTAGCCTTTTCAGCAGCATCTTTCAAACGTTGCATAGCCATTTTATCTTGAGATAGATCAATTCCATTGTCAGCTTTAAAGTTTTCAACTAACCAATCAATGATCTTATTATCAAAATCATCACCACCAAGATGTGTATCACCATTAGTTGATAGAACTTCAAATACTCCATCACCTAATTCAAGGATAGAAACGTCAAAAGTACCACCACCAAGGTCAAATACTAAAATACGTTCATCTTTATCTAATTTATCAAGACCATAAGCTAAAGCTGCAGCTGTAGGTTCATTAACAATTCTTTCAACTTTCAAACCAGCAATCTTACCTGCGTCTTTAGTTGCTTGACGTTGTGAATCGTTAAAGTATGCAGGAACTGTAATAACAGCTTGTGACACTTCTTCACCTAAGTAGCTTTCAGCATAATCTTTAATGTATTGTAAAATCATTGCTGAAATTTCTTGTGGAGTATATTCTTTATCTTCAATCTTTACCTTATAGTTTGCATCTCCCATATGACGCTTTATAGAAGATACTGTATTTGGATTTGTAATAGCTTGACGCTTAGCTACTTCACCAACTTGTGTTTCACCATTTTTGAATGATACAACTGATGGAGTTGTTCTATTACCTTCTGGATTTGTTATAATTTTAGGATCTTTACCTTCTAGTACAGCAACAGCTGAGTTTGTTGTACCTAAATCAATACCAATGATTTTTGACATAAATGTATTACCTCTTTTATAAATATATTAATTAAATACTACTTATTGAGCTACAACAACCATTGCTGGTCGTAATACTCTATCTTTTAGCATGTATCCGTCTTGGAAAACTTGTACTATAGTTTCTGGTTCTTGTCCTTCTTCAACAGGAACTGTCTTTACAGCTTGGTGTAAAGTAGGGTCAAACACCTTTCCTAAAGAATCTATTTTAGTAACATTATTGTTTTTCAAGGCTTTTTCCATATCACGAGCAACCATTTCTATACCCTTTTTCAGTTGCTGTGATGCATCATTATCTACTTCAATTTCTAAAGCACGGTTTAAATTATCAATAACTGGTAAAATATCACGAGCTAAATCTTGACCCTCATACTTCAACAACATTTCTTGTTCTTTCTTAAAACGTTGTGTCATGTTAGCCATTTCAGCCTCAGCTCGTAAATATTTATCCTCAATATCATCGTACTTCTTTTGAAGTTCATCTAATGCTTTTGAAGAATCATCTGTCTCCTCTACTGATTTTTCGTTCTCAACAGATGAAGCTTTATCATCTTCTTTAATTTCTTTTTCACTGTCATCATTTTGCTCAGAAACTTTTACTTCTTCTTCAGACACATCGCCACCCCTTTCAATTATCACTCATCAAAATTTCGGTAATAATCAATTAATTTTTTAGTTAGCTCTTTTTGGAAAACTTCAACCAATCCTATCATCTTAGAATAAGGCATGTTAGTAGGTCCTAAAATAGCAATCATGCCACGACCATGACTCCCAACATTGTAAGTCGCCGATACGAGACTGTAATCTAACAATAACCTATCAGACATCTCATCACCTATTTTAACCGAAATTCCATGATGATCATGTGGATTAGTCGTATTATCTACTAACCCACCAATCTTATCTGATTCATCATCAATTAATGAATACAGGGATTTGATCTGTTCTAAATTATTACCGTTAGCAAAATTTAACAAATTTCGCCTTCCACCAATATAAAACTGCTCTTTGATAGCTTTATCTAAGATTCCACCAAATACATCGATAAATCCATCAGATTTTTCAATATATTTAGTAAGTAACGGCTGCAATTCTTGTAGTTTAGAAGTGACTTCACTAAGGGAAGAACCTACCAATTTATCATTAATTAGCCTAATAACAGCTTCTAGAGACTCTCCATCTATGTTATTAGGTAAATTATAAATTTGGCTTTCAACTGATCCATCACTGGCAACGAGAATAACCATTACTTGGCCATTTCCTAATGGTACCATCCTGAATCCTTCGAGTTTTAAATCACTAGCTTCTGGTCTCAAAGTTATCGCCGTATAATTAGTTAAATCAGACAATATCTTTGCAGACATTTCTATTATTTCATCAGCTCTACGATATTCATTTCCAAATAGAGATTGAATACTTCTTACAGATTTAGAATCTATTTTAACGGGTTTAACTAAATTATCAACATAATAACGATATCCCTTAAGGGAAGGAATTCGACCAGAACTAGAGTGCTCTTTAGTTATAAAACCTTGTTTTTCAAGAACTGCCATTTCATTTCGAATAGTAGCTGAACTAACACGTATAGGTAATTGTTCTTGCAAAGTTTTAGAACCAATAGGCTGTCCTAAATCAGTATAATCTCGGATTATTGTTTCCAAAATCAACAACTGTCTTTCAGTTAGCAAACCAACCACCTCTTTTAGCACTTAACACATTAGAGTGCTAAGTCAATTATTAATATAACCTAGTTAATGGGATTAGTCAAGAGTTTTAGCCAAAAAATTAGCAGAGTAACCCTATAAGTGCTAATTTTTTTTCAAGTCTTCAAAAAAGACCTCAGTATCTCTTTTATCTTTATTTAATTGATCTATTAGTTCCTCAACACTATCAAATTTCACCATTTCTCTTAAAAATTTATACCATTTAACAATAACTTTTTCTCCATAAACACTTTTATCAAAATTAAATAGGTTTATCTCAACTGTTTTTTCTAAATCATCACCAAATGTTTCATTATGCCCTATAGATGCCATTCCTTCATACCATAAATTATCTTTATCTATTTTCACTTTAACAGCATATACACCCTCCCCTAAAATACGTTCATTCTTAGGGATAGAAACATTTAAAGTTGGGAATCCTATTTTTCTTCCTCTCTTAAAACCATGTTCAACAGTTCCATGATTTTCATATTGATATCCTAATAGCAAATTAGCGGCTTCCACATTCCCACTATCTAAATCTTTTCTTATCTGAGTAGAACTAATTTTTTGATCATTACGTTGTAAGTGGTCTACAGTTATTATTTCAAACCTTCCTTTTGCAAAATCCGAAATAGTATCCATATTAGCAATATCATGTTTTCCATAAGTGTAGTCTTGACCTGCAACAACACATATTGCATGTAACCCTACTACATATTTATCTATAAAATCTTGTGGTGAAAGATAAGCTAAATTTTCATCAAACTTAACAACATAAGCTATATCTACACCTAAATTTTTAAAATGTTCTAGTTTTTCATCCAACATTGTTAGATATTTAAACTTTTCACCATCAATATTTTGAAAGATGATTTTTGGATGTCTGTCAAAAGTCATTACTGCAACTTTTACACCTAAACTTTTTCCTTTTTCTATAGCTCTTTTTATTACTTCTTGATGTCCACGATGAACTCCATCAAAAAAACCTAAAGCCAATACAATTGGAGAATCAACAATTGCATTTTTATCATAAGGTTCCTTCAATTTTACGATTTCCATCTATATCCCTTCCTAACTTAAATCTATCATTCTCTCAGATTGATATCTATTTTTTTCTTCATTATATTGATAAATACATCTAATTCTATCGTCATAGAAAAGATTCACTCTATCATAATTTTCTTTAAAAGTATTTACAGGTAAAAAACCTCCATTTTTCACTATCTTCCATTGTTCTAATTTCAAATTATATCTTGGTAAATCTTTGACCGCATAGTCAATAGGATATAATGATTCAGATAATTTATTTTCATGTGCTAATTTTTCTAATTGTGATAATGACTTTGCCATCCCTATTTGAAAGCCACCACTTTTAAGCCTTGTCAAATCACTCATAACAGCTGGTACACCTAATTTTTTCCCAACATCTACTGCTAAAGTTCTAACATATGTACCTTTACCACAACCGACTTCAAAATATATAGTTTGCTGTCCTTTTTCTTTATCAAATTTTGCAGGAAAAATTTGTTTAAAATATTCTATATGAACTCTTCTTTCTGGAATATCTACTTTTTCACCAGCTCTAGCATACTCATATAATTTTTTACCGTTAACTTTTATAGCAGAATATATAGGCGGAACCTGTATTATATCACCAATAAAACTAGACAAAATTTCATTTATTTTCTCATCTGAAAAAGGTTTAGAAAGTTTTGTTTCTGAAATTACTTCACCTTCTAAATCTTCAGTAGTAGTAGCAAATCCCAATGTTATTTCGCCTTTATATACTTTACCTGAATCCATTAAATAATTAACCACTTTTGTAGCTTTTCCCACACAAATCGGTAAAACACCATCGACTTCAGGATCTAAAGTTCCACTATGTCCTATTTTTCTAGTCTTAAAAATTTTTCTACATTTTATGACAGCATCATTACTAGTCATTCCACGTTCTTTATACAAAGGTAGAATTCCATCCATTAAAAAATCCCTCCAAAAAAGAGAGTACGATTTAACAACCATACCCTCTTAAATACTTTCTTAAAAATACTAAAATTTATCTGTACTGTGAAGTTTTCTAAGAAGCTCATCGATATGATCTCCATATTGAACAGACTTATCACGTTCAAATTTAATTTCAGGAGTTACATAAATACTTAAACGATGACCAAGTTCGCCTCTAATCAAACTAGTTGCTTTATCCAAACCAGTTTGCACCTTTTTCTCATCAGAAGCCTTATCTGATAAAATACTATAATAGATAGTAGCATGTTGTAAATCACCAGAAACTTCTACACCTGTAATAGTTACATCTTTAACTCTTGGATCTCGCACTCGTTTAAGTAAGATATCATTTACTTCTCGTTGAATTTCTTGAGATAATCTTCCTACACGAAAATGTTGTGCCATAATTTCCTCCTGTATAATAAAGATTAATCAACTGGAACTTCTTCCATAATGTATGCTTCAATTTGATCTCCAACTTTTATGTCATTATATTTTTCAATCATCAATCCACATTCATATCCTTGTTTAACTTCTTTAACGTCATCCTTGAAGCGTTTCAAAGAAGCTAATTTACCTTCATAAATAACAATTCCATCACGAATTACACGTACACCACTATCGCGGCGAATATACCCATCAATAACATATCCACCACCAATTGTACCTAATTTTGAAACTTTGTATGTTTGGCGTATCTCTACTTGTCCTGTAATCTTTTCTTGATATTCAGGTTCTAACATACCTTTCATAGCTGTTTCAATTTCATCAATAGCTTTATAAATAACTCGGTGTAAACGTATATCAACATTATCTGATTCTGCTTGTTGTTTAGCTAGTGGTGTAGGACGTACATTAAAACCAACAATGATAGCGTTAGATGCTTCTGCTAATGTAACATCACTTTCATTTATGGCACCTACTGCTTGGTGAATAATATTTACACGTACACCTTCAACATCAATCTTCTTAAAACTTTGTGCTAAAGCTTCAACAGATCCTTGAACATCAGCTTTTATAATAACTCCAACTTCTTTTAATTCTCCTTCTTTAAGAGTATCAAATAAGTTATCTAGAGTAACATGGTTTGTTTGACTACGTTCTTTCAATAAAGCTCTTTCGGCACGTTTTTCACCTGCAGCTCTAGCGGTCTTTTCATCCTCAAATGTAATAAATCTATCACCAGAATCCGGTACTTCATTCAACCCTGTAATTTCTACAGGTGTCGCTGGTGTAGCTTTTTTAATATCATGTCCACGAGCATCCACCATTGTACGTACACGTCCAAATGTATTACCCACAACAATTGGATCACCAACATGTAACGTACCTTGTTGAACTAACAATGAAGCTACTGAACCTTTTCCTTTATCCAAACGAGCTTCAATAACAGAACCTGCCCCTCTTTGATTTGGATTAGCATGTAATTCTAACATTTCTGCTTCTAAAAGAATCATATCTAATAATTCATCTAAGTTCTTACCAAATTTTGCAGATATCTCTACAAAAATTGTGTCTCCACCCCAGCTTTCAGGAATTAATTCATATTCCGTCAATTGTTCCATTACATGGTTAGGATTTGCACCTGGTTTATCAATCTTGTTAACAGCTACAATTATAGGTACACCTGCAGCTTTAGCATGATTAATAGCTTCAATAGTTTGAGGCATAACACCATCATCAGCAGCTACAACTAAAACAGTAATATCTGTAATATCAGCACCTCTAGCACGCATATTAGTAAATGCAGCATGTCCTGGTGTATCTAAGAAAGTTATAATCTTATCATCATGTCTTACTTGATAAGCACCAATATGTTGTGTAATACCACCAGCTTCGCCTTCAGTAACATGCGTATGACGTAATTTATCAAGTAAAGTTGTCTTACCATGGTCAACATGTCCCATAATAGTAACTACTGGAGGACGTTTTTCTAAATGCTCAGTGTTGTTTTGTTCTTCTTCAAAGAACTTATCAATATCAGACACATCCACTTCAACTTTTTCTTCTGCATTAATACCATAATCAGCAGCTAAAAGTTCAATTGTATCTTTATCTAGGGATTGGTTCTGGTTTACCATTACCCCCATCATAAATAGCTTCTTAATAATTTCTGCAGGTTCTCTATGAATTTTTTTAGCAATATCAGCTACATTCATCCCTACAGTATAAACCAATGTTTCTGGCAATGGCTTATTTTTTCTTGGTGGAACAGGATTTCCCTTCTTAAAATTATTATTACGTTTATTATTGTTATTACGTTTATTTTTAAATTTATTATTAGAACGATTATTTCTATTATTACGTTGTCCGTTCTTTGCATTATTATTTTCTTTCATACTACTACCAGATCGCTTTCTATTATTTTTATGCACATTCTTATGATTATTTTCGTCTTTACTCCCTGTACTACTTTTTTGTACCTTTTTGGAATGAAAATTATCTTTATTTTTATTATGTTGTATGTGCTCTTTTTTCTTTGCTTTTAGACTTATACTTCCACGAATTTTATTCTGTTCATTTTCATCTAATGCTGACATATGGTTTGTAACTTTAAAATCATATTTTTTAGCAATTTCTATTACTCTCTCACTACTTATACCTAACTCTTTAGCCAATTCATAAATACGTTTTTTTACCATATTATCACGCTCCTAATTTAGTACCCTAACTTCAGAAGCCCTATCGCATTAAAATAAGAATGAACAATAAATTAATCAGATAATAGTTCTTTCATTCTATTTGCAAATCCAATATCATTTACAGCAATAACGGAACGTTTTTGTCCAATAGCTGAACTTAACTCTTCTTTTGTGAAAGACTTACATAAAAATACATTGTAACTCTTACACTTATCAGTAAATTGTTTCAATGAATTTTTTCCGCTATCACTAGCAACAAAAACAATACTAACTTTGTTGCTTCTAATTCGCGATAAGACTAATTCTTGCCCTGTTACTAATTTACTAGCTCTTCTAGCTAAACCTAATAAATTTAATACCTTTATCCTATTTTCCATTACCAAATAATTTTGCTCTTTCTACTTGATGATCTACATATGCAATCAATTCATCATAAAAATCATCAGAAATACTAATCCCAAAAGTTTTATCAAAAGTCTTATCAACTTTTGCCTTTTTTGCTACATCAACATTTAGATGGATATATGCACCTCTACCAGATTTTTTCCCAGAAGGGTCTATGCTTACCTCGCCTTCCTTATTTTTAACAACACGGACTAATTCCTTTTTAGGTACCATCTCACCTGTAACAATGTCTTTTCTCATAGGAATTTTACGTTGTGCCATAATTATTCCTCCTCAATCATATTGGAAGAAGAGTCTGACATCAATTGATCTTCATCATCAATATCATTATTATCAGCTTCCACGTTACTTAAATCAGCAGCATCGCTTTCTGATTTAATATCAATTTTATAACCTGTCAATCTTGCAGCTAATCTTGCATTTTGTCCACGTTTACCAATTGCTAAAGACAATTGATCATCTGGTACAACAACTGTACAAGCATGCTCGTTTTCATCATCAAAACGAACGTCTAATACTTTAGCAGGATTCAAAGCATTAGCAATATATTCAGCCGGATCTTCACGCCATTCAACAATATCCATGTTTTCACCTTTTAGTTCATTTACAATAGCCTGTACACGTTCACCTCTTGGTCCTACACATGTTCCAACAGGATCTACACCATCTTCATTAGAACGAACAGCTACTTTAGCACGGTCACCGGCTTCTCTAGAAATTGAAACTATTTCTACAGTACCATCAAAAATTTCTGGAATTTCTTGTTCAAATAAACGTCTTAACAAATCCGGATGAGAACGGCTTACAAATACTTGAGGTCCTTTTGATGTGTTTTCAACTTTATAAATGTACACCTTAATTTTATCATGTGACTTGTATTCTTCACCTGGAATTTGATCTTGACGTGATAAAACAGCTTCAATTCTACCTAAATTAACGTAAACAAATTTATTATCTCTACGCTCTACTTCACCTGTAACAATTTCTTGTTCATATTGAACATATTCATTATAAATAACTTCTCTTTCTTCTTTACGAACACGTTGCATGATTACTTGTTTAGCAGTTTGCGCTGCTATACGTCCAAAATCTTTTGGTGTAACTTCTTCACGGATAGTATCACCAATTTCATAAGCTCTATTAATTTCAAGAGCAGATTTCAAACTAATTTCTAACTGAGAATCATACACTTCATTTACTACTTCTTTAACAGCATAAACATGGATATTACCTGCAATCTTATCAAATTCAACTTCCACATTTTGAGCTTGACCATAATTACGCTTATAAGCTGAGACCAAAGCTGCTTCTAATGCTTCAATCACAATTTCTTTCTTTACACCTTTTTCAACTTCTAAGGCATTTAATGCGTTTAGTAATTCCTTACTCATTGTTCTATCTCCTTAATAATTATTAAAATTTAATTGCCAAACGAGCTTTTGCGATTTTATTTCGATCAAAAGTCTTAGTTACTGTTCTTGTTTTTACTCTATATTCCAATGTCAAAGTTTCTTTGTTTAAATCAACCATAGTACCTTCATAAACTTTTTGTCCATCAATAGCTTGATAAAGAGAAATATGAATATACTTATTTAATGCACGTTCATAGTCTTTCTCTTTCTTTAAAGGCCTTTCAGCACCTGGTGATGAAACTTCTAGATAATAAGCTTGTGGTATTGGATCTGGGTCACAACTATCTAATTTTTCACTGAGTTTATCACTCACCAAGGCACATTCTTCAATGTTAATTCCATTAGGTTTATCAATATAAACTCTTAAATACCAACTTTTTCCTTCTTTTACAAATTCTACATCAACTAATTCAAAATGATTTTCATCTAGAATAGGGATTACCAGATTAGTTACTGTTTCAACAACACTACTCACTTATGAGCCTCCTTCAACTAAATTAAAGCAATACTTCAGCAGAAATAGAACCAAAGTAAACTATTCCAATAAAAAGAGTGAGCATTTCTGCTCACTCTTTACGAGTTATCTAATATAACTTAGTTTAACATAGCTAAAATTAGAATACAAGAATTAACATTGCTCTGTTTTTCTTATTATACTGAGAATTTCTAAGTTTATTTAGTAGTTAAAATAAGCTTAATTGATTTTCATCTGGTAAATCATCCAACACATGATTTTCTGTCATAAAATCAATCAATGATTGAGATACTTTTCCCCTCTTACTTAGATCTTCTTTTGAAATAAATTCTTGTTCCTCTCTTGCCGCAACAATTTGCTTAGCTACGTTTAATCCTAAACCAGGGATTGCTGTGAAAGGTGCCAATAATGTTCTTCCGTCTTCTTGAATAGTCCAGTTCTGAGCATCAGACTTATTAATATCTACCATACTAAAATCGAAACCTCTTTCTATCATTTCGTTAGCAATTTCTAATACTGTTAAAAGATTTTTCTCTTTAGTTGTTGCTTCATTTCCTTTTGAATTTATGAGTTCCATCGCATTTTTTACAGCTTCTTTTCCTCTAGACATTGAAACTAAATCAAAATCATCTGCACGTACTGAGAAATATGCTGCATAATAAACAAGGGGATAATAAACTTTAAAATATGCAATTCTTAGTGCCATCAAGACATACGCAGCAGCATGTGCTTTCGGAAACATATACTTAATTTTTAAACATGCTCCGATATACCACTCAGGAACATCTGCTGCTCTCATATCAGCTTGCCATTCATCTGGTATTCCTCTGCCCTTTCGTACATGTTCCATAATCTTGAATGCTTTATCAGACTCAACACCCATATGAATTAGATCCATCATAATATCGTCACGACATCCTATAACGTCTGGCATTGTTACAGTTCCATTTTTTATTAATTCTTCTGCATTTCCCAACCAGACATCTGTACCATGTGATAGTCCTGAAATTTTTAATAACTCTGCAAATGTTTTTGGATGGGTCTCTTCTAACATTCCTCTAACAAAGCGAGTACCAAATTCCGGAACACCTAATGTCCCTGTCGAAGATTGAATCTCTTCAGGAGTTACACCCAAAATATCTGTTCCTGAGAATAATGCCATAACTCCAGGATCATCTGTAGGAATAGTTTTAGGATCTATTCCAGACAAATCTTGTAACATTCTTATCATCGTAGGATCATCATGACCTAAAATATCTAATTTCAAGATGTTATCATGAATCGAATGAAAATCAAAGTGAGTTGTACGCCAAGCAGCTGTTAGGTCATCTGCTGGATATTGTATTGGAGTAAAGTCATAAATGTCCATATAATCAGGAACAACCAGAATTCCTGCAGGATGTTGCCCAGTAGTTCGCTTTACTCCAGTAGCTCCCTTAGCTAGTCTATCTATTTCAGCACCTCTGAAATTTTGTTCAGTATCTCTCTCATAGGCCTTAACATATCCATAAGCTGTTTTATCAGCTACTGTACCAATTGTTCCAGCACGATAAACATTATTCTCACCAAATAGAACTTTTGTATAATTGTGTGCAATAGGTTGATAATCCCCAGAGAAATTTAAATCTATATCTGGAACTTTATTTCCCTTAAAACCTAAGAAAGTTTCAAAAGGTATATCTTGTCCATCTTTTATTAATTCTGTACCACAATTAGGACAGTCTTTATCTGGTAAGTCGTAACCAGAACCATACTCACCTTTTTCATAAAAATGCGTCCACTTGCATTTTGGGCATCGGTAATGTGGTGGCAATGGATTAACCTCTGTAATACCTGTCATTGTTGCAACTAAGCTTGACCCAACAGATCCTCGAGAACCTACTAAATATCCATCTTTATTAGATTTATACACTAATTTTTGTGAAATTAGATAAATTACCGAAAATCCATTACCAATAACAGATTTCAATTCCTTATCCAACCTCTTTTGAACTATTTCTGGTAAAGTATCACCATACCAGGCATGTGCTCTATTCATAGTAAGATCATGTATGTCTTGCTCTGCACCTTCCATTTTAGGTGTATAAAGTTTATCTTTAACAGGAATGATTTCTGAAATTTCATCTACTAACTTATTAGGATTGGTTACCACGATTTCTTTTGCTATATCTTCTCCTAAAAAGCTGAATTCTTCTAACATTTCATCTGTAGTTCTAAAATGTGCATCTGGTAATTTTTTTAATCTATTTAATGGGTTAGCCCCTGCTTGAGAATGAATTAATATCTTTCGATAAATTGCATCCTCTTTATTCATAAAATGAACATCTCCAGTAGCAACTATTGGTTTATCTAGTTCGTGGGCTAATTTAACCATATTTGTAATAATTTCTTCAAGATTATCATTATCTTTAACTAATTCTTGTTCCAATAATGGTTCATACAATGGCTTTGGTTGAACTTCTAAATAGTCATAAAATTCTGCTTTTTGCTTAGCAATTGTATATCCCTTCTGCATCATTGCTGTAAATACTTCACCATCAGCACAAGCAGACCCTACTATAAGTCCTTCACGATATTTTTCTAAAATTGAACGTGGTACTCTTGGAACTCTATAGAAATACTTAACCATAGATTCTGAAGTTAATTTAAAGAGATTTTTTAGGCCTTCTTGTGTTTTTGCTAAAATTATTGCATGCGATGGATGCTCGTGTTTATACGCATCATTTTCCCCAACATGCTTATTAAAATCATCATGATATAATATTTGTTTTTCTTCAGCATCTTTTAACATAGCATAATATATAAAACCAGTAGCTTCAGCATCATATATAGCTCGATGATGATGCTCTAATTTTATATTCAATTTTTTAGCTAATGTATTAAGCCTAAATCCTTTCATTTCAGGATATAAATATCTTGCTAACGGTAATGTATCAATCCAAGGTTCCTGTATCATTTCCATATTATGACGTTCGTATCCTGTATTCATGAAATCTACGTCAAAAGTAGCATTGTGTCCTACAATAATGCAATCTTTACAAAATTCTTTGAATAACCTAAAAACTTCTTTCTCGCTTTTAGAACCTCTTACCATGTCATCAGTAATACTTGTTAAATTAATTGTAGTCTGTGAAAGAGGATGACCGGGATCAATAAATTCTTCAAACGTATCAATAACATTTCCCTTTTCCATTTTTACAGCAGCAAGTTCTATTACTTTATCATATTGTGCTGACAAACCTGTTGTTTCAGTATCAAAAATAACATATGTTGCATCTCTCAAGTTTTTGTGTTGCTCATTATACGCAATAGGAACTCCATCATCTACAATATTTGCCTCAACACCATAGAGAATCTTGACATTATTTTTTTGCCCAGCAGCATGTGCTTCAGGAAATGCCTGTAATGTTCCATGGTCTGTAATTGCAATAGCTTTATGTCCCCACTCCGCAGCTTTAGATACGTATTCTGTAATGCTATTAGTAGCATCCATCATACTCATATTAGAGTGAAGGTGTAATTCAACTCGCTTTTCATTTTCAGGGGCCGTATCTTTTCTACTCTCATGTTTTATTTCATTCAAATCATATGCATTAATAACTAGGTCCCTCATATAGTTATCTTCTTGAACACTTCCACGCACCTTAATCCAGACACCAGAATTTATAGCATCGAACATCGCTTCATCTTCTTCAGTTCGTGAAAACTTCTTAACGACAAATGATGAGGTGTAATCTGTAACTTCCAAGATTAATAATTTTCTACCTGAACGTAACTCTCTAACTTCTTTATTGAAGACATAGCCTTGAACTGTAACTGAACGTTCTTCTTCAGTTATATTAATCATTTGCGTAATTTCTTGATCAGATGAAATTTTCTTTCCTAGTTGGACCGGTCCTTCTATACTAGGAACTTCTGCTTTAGATTTTTCTCTTTGTTCACTTTGTTTCTTTATGGCTTCTACAGCTTTTTGAGCCAATTCGGCATCGCTCTTAGCTTTCTGTTCTTTAATATTCTCAATTATCTCCTGAGCCTTAGTTTCATCAACTAGAGTATTAACTGAAAATTTAGGAAACCCTATCTTGTGATATGTTGATTCTAATGGACCTAAAGCTTGATCTACTAAAAAACGTTTTACAATTTCATTTTCTGCCAGTAAAATTACTCTATTATTATCTAAATATGGTACTTTACTTCTGGAAAGTTCTTGTATAAATGATGATTGAATACCACTATTAAATACAACCCATTTCCAATAATCTCCTAACTTTTGATTCGTTATAATGGGATTTTTTGTATGCAAAGTGATGTCAACTTTGGCAATATCTTTAAACGCTAACTGTAGTTGCTGATAAAATTGGTAAAATACTTCATATGGCAGTATATCTTCTATTTGCAAATGAAAATTCCAAACTTTACTCTCTACATGGACTTCAACTTTTTGAATTTCTGCATTCGTAAATACCTCTTCAAACCCATGTTTATTTTCCCAATTAATCTGTCTTAATAATTTCTTAAATAGATCTTGTTTATTGGTTTCCAAAGAAGTAGCTCCTTTCCCAAAATTCTTCATTTCAAAAAAAATAGTAACTGAGAAAAATTTAACACTTAATCTCAGTCACTTCAAATAAAAATATTAACTAATCAGTAATTGTTTCATTAAAAAGTATTTTTACAGAGTTTAATAACTCTTCTAACTTAACTTCAATCTTTTCTCCATTTTGACGAAGTTTAATTTCAACAATTCCTTCATCTGCTTTCTTACCAACAGTTATACGAATTGGAAGTCCAATTAAATCTGAATCTGCAAATTTTACTCCTGCGCGTTCTTTTCTATCATCAACTAACACTTGATATCCTGCATCTTCTAACATTGCAGTAACTTTTTCACTTAGTTCTCTTTGTGTATCATTCTTTACATTAACAGGAACAACGTGAATATCGAATGGGGCAATTTCGCGAGGCCAAGCAATACCATTTTCATCATTATGTTGTTCAACTATTGCTGATAATAAGCGTGAAACACCAATTCCATAGCAACCCATTCTCATAGGAACTTGACGTCCATTTTCATCTAATACATCTGCACCCAAACTCTCAGAATAACGAGTTCCTAATTGGAAAATATGACCAATTTCAATTCCACGTGTAAATTTCAATACACCTTCGCCATCTGGTGATAGTTCTCCTTCTCTAACTTCACGCAAATCTAAAAATTCATCAACATGATAATCTCTATCAATATTAACGTTTATATAGTGGTAACCATCTTCATTGGCACCTACACTAGCATTTATCATTCCTTCAACATCTAAATCTGCTAGTACTTTTAGATTTTCATCAATTCCTACAGGTCCTAGAGAGCCGAAGTTTGCACCTAAGAATTTTACAGCTTCTTCTTCTTCAGCTGGACGTAAATCAATAGCTCCTAAATGATTCTTTAATTTAACTTCGTTTACTTCGTCAATACCTCTCATTAAAACAACAACAGGTTCGTCATCAGCTACAAATAATAGAGTCTTAATTTCATTTTGAGTATCTGTTCCCAAAAACTCAGCTACTTCAACAATTGTTTTGGCATTAGGTGTAGCAACTTTTTCCAAATCTTTTGGAGTTTCATGAGATTGTTTAGGTATTCTCAAATTCTTTGCCATCTCAATATTAGCTGCATAATCAGACGAATCAGAATATGCAATTGTATCTTCTCCAACTTCAGCGATGGCTTGGAATTCTTTTGATCTATTTCCTCCCATTGCGCCTGAATCAGCAATAATTCCTCTAAAATCTAGCCCACAACGTTCAAAAATTCTTTGATATGCTTTGTCAGTATCATTAAAAACTTTTTCCATACTTGCATCATCAACATGGAATGAATAACCATCTAACATCAAAAATTCACGACCACGTAATAAACCAAATCTAGGTCTATTTTCATCGCGATACTTCATTTGAATTTGATATAAATATAGTGGCAATTTTTTGTAAGATTTTATTGCATCTCTTACAATTGTTGTGAAAGTTTCTTCATGAGTTGGTCCTAAAATAAAATCTCGTTCATGACGATCTTTTAATTTAAACAAAGTAGGACCGTAAGTTTCATAACGTCCTGACTCTTGCCATAACTCTGCTGGTACAACTGCAGGGACTAGCATTTCTACTGCATCAATTCTATCCATTTCTTCACGAATAATATTTTCGATTTTCTTCATTACTCGATATGCAAGAGGTAAATAAGCATACATACCTGCTGTTATTTGTTTGATATATCCCCCTCTTAGCATCAATTGATGACTGACAACTTCAGCATCACTTGGAATTTCTTTTAATGTTGGAATTAACATTTGTGATTGTTTCATTTTTTTACTCCTCTCTGAGAACAATACTCATCTTAAACCATTAATTATCTAATGTAAAAAATATCTTTGAATATCATTCCAGGTTACTAAAATCATTAAAATCATTAAAAAACCAAACCCTATCAAAGTAATTATACCCTCTTTTTCCGGATCTAAAGGCTTTCTTCTGATTGCTTCTACTATATTTAATAACAATTTCCCACCATCTAACGCGGGTATTGGTAATAAATTGACAATACCTAAATTTATAGACAAAACTGCCATTAAATTCATAATACTCAAGATACCATAATGAGCAGCTTCACTCGTATAAGAGTACATTGCTACAGGTCCACCCAAATCATTCAAACTGAATCCCTGTGTAAACATTTTACCTAAAACTCCTATGATACTTGTTATTATATACCAGGTTTGAGTAAATCCATATGACAAAATTGCAACAATTGACTTATCATAATGGACTTTTGCCATAACTCCTATCATTCCAACTTTTTTACCATTCTCGATTTGAACTTTAGGTGTTATCCTTATTTTAATAATTTTATTTTTTCTATCAATTTTTAAAATAATTTTTTTATTCCCATTTCTTTGGATTTGAGTGGAAGCTTCTTGCCAAGTAGTGGTCTTTATATTACCAACAGCTATTATTCGATCATTGGGCTTTATTCCTGCTTTCTGTGCAACCGAATTTTCTTGAACCTTTCCTATTTGATTATCTGTAGAAGCTACTCCACCTTGCACAAGTGCGATCACTAAAAAAGCTACAATTGCTAAAATAAAATTATTCATAGGACCTGCAAAGTTTGTAAGCATTCTTTGAATAATTTTAGCTGATTGAAATTGAACATCTTTAGGTGCAATTTGTACTTCCGTTCCATCATTTTCAATTATGCATGCATCATGATCTACTTCATATACTTTTAGTTCTGAATCATCGCCATTCTCGTATCCTTCGATCCACAGCTTATCTTCCAAATCCCAATCAGAAATTTGAACAGGAACACCTGAAATTAAAGTTTTTTTGTTACTTGTATTAATTTTTACTACTTTATTTTCATCATTTATTAACAGATTAACTGTCATTCCCTTTTTCAAGGGAACATCGTCTTCCTCAGCACCTGCCATACGCACATATCCACCTATAGGCAATAATCTGATTGTATATGTAGTACTATTCTTTCGATAGAACCATAGTTTAGGCCCCATGCCAATGGAAAATTCTCTTACTAAAATTCCTGCCTTTTTTGCAAAAAAGTAATGTCCAAATTCATGTACAAAAACGAGGACTCCAAAAACAATAATAAATGCAATTATTGTGATAATCATTTAACCATCCTCTCTTAAACCTTACTAAATTAAACCAACGAAATGCATTAAAGGTAAAACTAACAAAATTGAATCAAATCTATCTAATATTCCACCGTGTCCTGGTAAAATTTTTCCAGAGTCTTTTACTCCATAATGTCTCTTAAATGCTGATTCAATTAAATCACCAAATTGAGCACCAATTGATAGAAATACTGTTATTCCCAACATAGTTAAAAAGCCATATGGAAAAGCACTTTGCTTAAAGAAAAGATAAATTCCTACGATAATGACAGCACTCACTGTACCTCCAATTGATCCTTCCCATGTTTTGTTAGGACTAATATGAGGAGCTAACTTAGTACGCCCAATTTGACGCCCGATTAAGTATGCGCCACTATCTGTAATCCAAGTAATCAAGAATGCGTATAAAATCATCCATAAACTTTCTTGGCGAGCATAAATCATATAGTGAAATCCTAATCCTGAATAAATAGCTCCTAAAATTATAGCTCCCACATCATCAAAGGAAAATCTATTACGACTAACAACTGTATATCCTAGTAATACTAGCGTGAAGAAATAGAATCCACTATAAAAAATTCCATTTGGAAAAAAATTGATCCAATTACTTGGTACTAATAGGCAAGCCACTGCCATAAAAGCTATTATTGCCTCAGGTGAAATTAAAAGTTTTCTTTTCATAGTTAAGAATTCTGACATTCCCACTAATCCCATCGCTACTACTAATATACTAAATAAATTTCCTCCCACTACTAGTAAAGGAATAAAAATCAGCAATGCTACGACTGCTGTAATAACTCTTTGTTTCATCTTTATTTCTTCTCCTCTTTTAATCCACCAAATCTTCTATCTCTTGTTTGAAAAGCATAAATATTAGCTAATAAATCTTCTTCTGAATAATCTGGCCATAATATATCAGTAAATACAAATTCACTGTATGCCAATTGCCATAATAGAAAATTTGATATTCTTTCTTCTCCACTCGTTCTAATTAATAAGTCAGGATCATTGTATGGAGCAAGCTTTCCAGTCATTAAATTAGCATCTACTACTTTTTCAGTTATCTTTTCTATCTCTAATTTGTTTTCACTTACTTTACTAGCAATACTTTGAATAGCAGATACTAATTCAGCACGACCACCATAATTTAATGCAAAATTTAAGACCATTCCTGTACAATTTGAAGTTTGTTCAATTGCATCATAAACAGCTTTTTGAGTTTTTTTCGGTAACATATCTATATAACCCATAACATTTACTCTTACATTATTTTCAATTAATTCAGGAACAAAAGTATTGAAGAACTTAACCGGTAAATCCATAAGAAAATCCACTTCTTTATCAGGACGTTTCCAATTTTCTGTAGAAAAAGCATATAACGTTAGAACCTTAACACCTAAATTACTCGCTACCTTAGTTATATTTTTTACAGTTTCCATTCCTTGTTTATGTCCTGCTATTCGCGGTAAGTGTCTTTTCTTAGCCCAACGTCCATTTCCATCCATGATAATAGCTATATGATTAGGAATTAGTTCTTTTTTTAATTTATTCCTTTTTTCATCCATATTTTCTTTTTTATTAAAAAAATCCAACATCTAAATTCACCTCCATAATGGAAATATACCTCTAAATTACTATAGCAGTTTTTTTTTAAACAATAAAGTTAATATACAATAAAAAAAGGGTAAAGTAACAAATCTTTACCCTCGTGATACAATAGTTTATTGCATTATCCTTCGAGAACTTCTTTTTCTTTGTCCTCTGTAATTTTATCAATATTTTTAATAGATTCATCTGTCACTTTTTGTGCTTGATTTTCTAAATCTCTTAAATCATCTTCTGTTAAGTCACCATTCTTTTGAGCTTTCTTCAAAGCATCCATCATATCACGACGAATGTTTCTAACAGCAACTTTTCCAGTTTCAGAAACAGCCTTTACTTGCTTTGCTAGCTCTTTACGACGTTCTTCAGTTAATTGTGGAATAACTAAACGAATTGCTGTTCCATCATTCATTGGTGCAATTCCTAAATCTGATGCCATAATAGCATGTTCAATGTTCTTTAAAGAGGTCTTATCATATGGTGTGACCAATAATACACGTGCTTCAGGAACTGAAATTTGTGCCATTTGATTTAAAGGAGTAGGAGCCCCATAGTATTCTACATTAATTCTATTCAATAAACTGGCATTAGCACGTCCTGCACGAATATTCCCTAATTCTCTTCGTAAAGAATCTTCTGCCTTCGTCATTTTTTCTTGTGCTTCCTTAATAATAGGTTCTGTTATTTTCATAATTATTTTCCTTCCACTGTTGTACCAATTTCTTCGCCTTCAACAACCTTCTTAATGTTTCCTCGGTTGTTCATGTTGAAGACTACTAAAGCAATATTGTTGTCCATTGATAATGATGAAGCTGTAGTATCCATAACACGTAATCCCTTATTAATAATATCCATATGTGTTAACTTAGTATACTTTTTAGCTGTAGGATCAACTTTAGGATCCGCGTTGTAGATTCCATCTACTCCATTTTTAGCCATTAAGATTACTTCTGCATTAAGCTCGGATGCTCTTAATGCAGCTGTAGTATCTGTTGAGAAATATGGAGAACCTGTACCTGCTGCAAAAATAACAATTCTTCCTTTTTCTAGATGACGAATTGCTTTTCTACGAATATATGGTTCTGCTACTTGTCTCATTTCAATAGCTGTTTGAACTCTTGTAGGAACTCCAACTGACTCTAGACTATCTTGAAGTGCTAAAGCGTTCATAACGGTTCCTAACATACCTATGTAATCGGCTTGTGCTCTTTCCATTCCTATTTCAGCACCAGCTTCACCACGCCACATATTTCCGCCACCTACAACGATAGCAATTTGTACACCTAAATCATGAACTTCTTTTATTTCTTCTGCAACTTTTAAAATTTCGGGCGGATTAATTCCTTTTCCTTGATCACCAGCAAGTGCTTCACCACTCAACTTTAGTAATACACGTTTATACTTGATGTCAGACATGTAAAATTCCTCCCAATATTTATCATAATTCATTCTATAAAATTTTATCTCTTCTAAAATTTCATTTTACCATATTTATCATGATGATAGTAGGTCTAAAAATAATTGCTAATTATTTTTTATTTTTAAATAAGTTCTTTAAATTTCTTTTTATAACTTGGAAGAAAGTTAATGAACGAACCATTCTATCTGCAGGGACATATTCTCTAATTGCTCGCAATACTTCTTTGGAATTTTTAGCAGAAAAAGTAAACATACCATTTTTTTTAGTTCTTAAAGCAAAGCGTGGTATCCATTTTCCTTTAAACATCACAGAAGCTATAACTACATCCACTTCTTCCCATGGAATTTGGATATATTTTCTAACATCTCTATCATTAAAAAATTCAAATCCCTTATCACCTATCATTATCTTTCCATAATCAGATAATCCCATATAAGACGTACCTGCCATTGTTAAATCTACTTTTGTATTAATTGACTGAACCATAATTAAATTCAACTCCACTTTTTACATTATTGTATTTATTATATCAGAAAACACCTCGTAAATGCTTACAATAATGGAATTATTACTTATTTTTCATGATCCAACAAATATTTCTTTCTATCTATTCCTCCAGCATACCCCACTAAATCTCCTCTACTACCTATCACTCTGTGACATGGAACTATTACTAATAATTTATTTTTTGAAACTGCTCTTCCAATTGCTTGTGACGAAAGATTCTTTTCACCAAAAATTATTTTGCCTAATTCTTTATATGATATGGTAGATCCATAGGGTATTTTTAATAATTCATTCCATACTTTTAATTGAAATTCAGTCCCTTTAAATTTAATTGGTAGATCTTTAATTAATGGCTTATTTCCTTTAAAGTAGTCATCCAACCATTGTACTGTTTCTTCTAACACCACATTACCAATATTTTTTTCTTCATTTTCTTTCTCATCACTAAAATAACATTCTACTAAAGAATATCCATCAGATTTTAAAACTATATTTCCGATTGGTGAATCATAATTCATTTTATACATGCATATCACTCCTAAAAAAAGCAACACTAGTTGGCGATAAGATAGCTACCTATACTATCTTATTATCCGCTTAGTGTTGCTAAAACTATTATTATAAATAAACACCTATTTACTTAATTTTAATTACTGGCTTATGCTTCTTTTTTCTATCTATACTTAATTTATCAATTACCGGTTTATCATTTACTATAGTAACTTCTACTGTATCTTTTTTTATTGAAATCATAGGCTTACTCCTCTCTTTCATATAAAAAACTAGCTTACTAACTGTAAATATATAGTACTCAATAAATTAGACTATTTTATTAAGCAAATATTAAGAAATGATTAATTTTTCAATCCTATACTAATTTAAGTAACATATATAAAAAAGATGAATAAGTCCACAAATGACTTATTCATCTTAAAGTTCACTAATACATTTCTAAATATTGATCTCTTTCCCACTGTGAAACTTCTTGACGATAAGCATCCCATTCTAAACGCTTTGCTTCTAAGAAGTTTTGATATAAATGTGGTCCCATAGCATCTTGAACAACCTTATCTGTCTTCAATGCCTTTAATGCATTATGCAATGTTGATGGTAAATCTTGAATGTTATTTGCCTCACGTTCTTCATCATCCATTGCATAAATATTTCTATCAACAGGAGCTGCTGGTTCAATTTTATTACGTAATCCATCTAAACCTGCTTCTAGTAATGCAGCTACTGCTAAATATGGATTAGCAGATGGATCTACTGAACGTAATTCTAAACGAGTTGAATTTCCTCTTGCAATTGGAACACGAACCAGTGGTGAACGATTATGTCCTGACCAAGCCACATAAACAGGAGCTTCATATCCAGGTACTAAACGTTTATAAGAATTTACAGTAGGATTCATAATAGCAGTAAAGTTACGTGCATGTTTTAATACGCCACCCAAGAAGTAGTATGCATCTTGTGATAACTGTTCTTCACCTTTAGTATCAAAGAATGCATTACCATCTTTATGGAACAATGACATATTCAAATGCATACCTGAACCGTTAATTCTATCTAATGGTTTTGGCATAAATGTTGCATGTAATCCATATTTACGTGCAACAGTCTTTACAACAAGTTTAAATGTTTGAATATTATCACATGCATGCAAAGCATCCGCATACTTAAAATCAACTTCATGTTGTCCAGGAGCTACTTCATGATGGGAAGCTTCTACATCAAATCCCATATTTTCCAACTCTAACACAATATCACGACGACAATTTTCACCTAAATCAACAGGAGCTAAATCGAAATAACTTCCCTTATCATTTAAGTGGATTGTTGGACGTCCAGTTTTTTCATCTAATTTGAATAAAAAGAATTCAGGTTCAGGCCCAATATTAAATTCCGTAAAGCCCATTTCCTTCATTTCATCAAGTACTCTAATTAAATTATTACGAGGATCTCCTAAAAATGGTGTGCGATCTGCATTATATACCTCACAAATTAAACGAGCAACTTTTCCATGTTCTCCACCCCATGGAAAAATCATCCATGTTGATAAATCTGGATATAACCACATATCACTTTCTTCAATACGTACAAAGCCATCAATGGATGAACCATCAAACATCATCTTATTATCTAAAACTTTATCTAACTGACTAATTGGAACTTCAACATTTTTAATTGTTCCATATAAATCAGTAAACATTAAACGTAAGAAACGTACATTTTCTTCCTTTGCAATGCGTCGAATGTCATCTTTTGTGTAGTCGAATTTTACCATCTTTTATTGCTCCTTGTCGGGTTGTTAATTTAAAGTGAACGGTTATTACGCAAAGAAAAATCATTATCTTTTATAAAACCACCAGCAGATACAAACTCATCACGTAAAATGCGTCGAACATCAGCATCTGTTAATGTATTATGTTTATCAGCTTTTTCTTGTTCTTTTTTAGCTTTTTCTTCATAAATATGCTTAATTCCCGCCATATTTATTCCTTCACCTAAAAAATCTTTAATTTCTAAAAGCTTATCTATGTCATTCAAGGAATACATTCGCCTATTTCCCGCATTACGTTCAGGTATAACCAATTCTTGTTCTTCATAGTATCTAATCTGGCGTGCAGTAAGATTTGTTAGTTTCATAACAGTTCCCATAGGTAAAACTGCAAGTGAACGTCTAAGCTCTTTTTCTCGCATAATCCAACCCTCCTTTAAATTACGTGTTAATGATATCAATAAGACAGACAAATGTCAATATCCCATGTAATATTTTCTTACACGAATTTTTTATTTATAAAATGTTTCTAGCACCGCTTTAGTTATAGCAATTTTTACATGTGCATAAGTTAATCCACCTTGAATATATAATGTATATGGTTCTCTTAAAGGACCATCACTTGATAATTCTATTGTGGACCCTTCTGTAAAACTTCCAGATGCCATAATAATTTTATCTTCATATCCATCCATATAACTTGGAACTGGTTCAACATATGCATTCATAGGAGAATTATGCTGTATTGCTGCACAAAATTTGACCATTGCATCAGGATTACCAAAATTAACCGTTTGAACCAAATCTGTCCTAGGCGCATCCCAGCTAGGTGATACATCCATTCCCATTTCTTCTAGTAATGCTGCTGTATAAATCGATCCT
Organism: Ligilactobacillus sp. UO.C109; assembly: GCF_026847815.1. Lineage (NCBI taxonomy): Bacteria > Bacillati > Bacillota > Bacilli > Lactobacillales > Lactobacillaceae > Ligilactobacillus > Ligilactobacillus sp. UO.C109. Next base: position 643,073 of record NZ_JAPSFH010000027.1, read on the forward strand.
TTAATTGCCTCTCCTGTCACATTAGGAGCCAAGAAGAAACCTTCGTAAAAATCTCTCATAAATGGATATGTGGCACCTTCATTCTTTCCTGCTCCTGGAACAATGAGCCTTGCACCGCATCTATCAATAAGATCTTTATTCCCAACTAAAAATGCACCTGTTTTTGCAATTCCACCACCAGCATTTTTGTATAGGGAGCCAGCCATCAAATCAGCTCCATAAAATGTTGGTTCTTCAGTCTCTGTAAATTCTCCATAACAATTATCAATAAAAATTATCGCTTGAGGGGCATATTTTTTTACAAATTTTATCATCTCAGCTATTTCAGAAACAACGAAACTATCTCTTGAAGAATAACCTCGCGAACGTTGTATAGCTACCATTTTTATCGAAGAATCTTTTTGTAAATCTTCCTTCGCTCTTTTATAATCTACTTTCCCATTATCTAAAAGTGGTGTGTAAGAAAAATTAATTAGATGTTCTTCCAAAGTTCCTGGATTATCTCCAGCTACACCTATAACTTCTTGAATAGTATCATATGGCATTCCTGTTAAATAATGCAATGTATCATGTGGACGCAACACTCCAAAAAATGCAGTTGAAATGGCATGGGTACCAGATGTCAATTGCGGTCTAACCATAGCATCTTCAGTTTTAAAATAATCAGCAAACATAGCATCAAGTTTATCTCTACCTATGTCATCATAACCATATCCTGTTGAACCAACTAAGTCTTCCTCAGCGACATGATGCTTCCTAAATAATTCTAATACTCTTCGCTGATTATTTAATACTATTTCTGTTATATCCTCTAATTTTGAAGATATTTTCTCATCTACTATCTCTATTTTATTTTGTAAATCTTTAGGTAAATCTTCTGACCATTTACTCATTATCACTTCACTCCTTAATATTTATATCCAATCATCAATTAGTTTATATATTTTCTTTATATCTTCAGGGTTATTAACTAAATCAAACCAAACTACATTCATTTTATTCCTAAACCATGTCAATTGTCGTTTAGCATATCTACGTGAATTTCTTTTTACTAGTTCAATAGCTTCATCTTTAGATATTTCACCATCAAAATAAGGATAAAATTCTTTATAACCTATTCCTTTACCAGCAGGTAGTGTAGCTCCGCCTAAATCATATAGGTACTTTGCTTCCTCAATCAATCCAGTTTGAATCATTATATCTACTCTTTTATTAATTCTTTCATATAGGGTACTTCTTTGAGTATTCAATCCTATTAATAATGGCTCAAATTCCTTATTACTTTCATCATGTTGTTCAGAAAAAAGGCGTCCAGTTTGTTCAATAACCTCCAAAGCTCTTATCACTCTTCTAGAATTATTGATTGGAATTTTCCTAGCAGCTACTATATCTAATTTTGCTAGTTCTTCCCACAATCTTTCTTTTCCATTTTTTTCCATAAAAAGTTGCCACTTTTTTCTTCTTTCAATACTCAATTGATCAAAAGTATCTCCACCTAAACTATAACCATCTAAAAGTGCTTGCAAATAAAAGCCTGTCCCACCAACGATGATAGGTATATTATCATCATTAGCTATTTCCTTTATATCTTTACGGCAGTTATCTATAAAGTCAGCAACAGAAAATCTTTGCTGAACTTGTAAGATATCTATCATATAGTGCTTTATATCTTCCATTTCATCAGGTGTTATCTTTGCTGTTCCTATATCCAAATTTTTATAAACTTGCATTGAATCGCCTGAAATAATTTGTCCTTTATATTTCTTAGCAATATCAATTGATAAAGCTGTCTTTCCTACTGCTGTTGGGCCAACAATCACAATAACTTTTTGTGTCATACTATCTTCCCTTAATTATCTTTTTATAAAATTAGTATATCATTATTACTTAAATTATAACTATTTTCCTGGATATTTTTATCAATATCATTCATAATGTATATAGAACCACTTCGAAGGAGGTACTCAATATGAAAAAATTTAATTTAGGTTTCTTACTAGGTGTTACAACAACATTAGGTGCTTTAGCTGGCGCTGTTTTTACTTTTAAGAAAAATGTTGTTGAACCAATTGAAGAAAAAGAAGCTATTTTAGAAGAACATCGTCGTCGTGCTTTACGTAAGAGTCGTTCTGCACATCAAGGATAAAAAATAGTAATTGTCTTATATCAAAATAGCAGCAAGCTAGATTTATTAGCCTTGCTGCTATTTTTATTATTAATATTTGCTCTTCTTCTTTTTTCCATCCCAACGATCATAGCCTGATTTTAATATATATAAATCTCTAAAACCGTCTTTGTACAATTGAACAGCTGCTCTTGTAGCAATTGTTCTTCCAGTTTCGTATAAATATACTGGCATATCCTTACGGAGACTTGATTTATAGATTTTAAATTGGCTATATGGCATATTACGTGCTCCTAAAATATGTCCCGCATTAAAAGTATCAGGTTCACGCAAATCTATAACTTGAGCTTTTTTCATTCCCTTTTTAAACTCTTCATTATCAAGCATAGTAGATACTCTCTTTCCAGAAATGTAGGTATATAACTGCATTCCTAGAAGATAAGCTACTAATAAAATTAGAATGATGTTTACCCATGCCCATACAGAAATATCAGCCAAAAACATTGTACTAAGACCTCCTTAGCTGTAATTATTAAAAAATATTAACTACTTATTAAATTTTAAAGCTAGTGAAGCTGCACCTATAACTCCAGCTTCATTTCCTAATTCAGCAAGTTTTAAAGTAGTTGATTTTTTAACTGAGGGGAAGGCAAATTCCTTAAAGTAACTATCAACCTGATCTAATAAGAACTTACCCGCTGCAGAAACGCCACCACCAATTACAATATATGATGGATTGATAAGACTACCAATATTAGCACAAGCAAATCCTAGATAGTAGCAAACACGATCCACAACACGTTCAGCTAAAATATCGCCATCTTTCGCTAAATCAAATACTATCTTAGAACTAATATCTTGCCCATCATCTAACATTTTCTTTAAATCAGATTTTCCAGCAAACTCTTCAGCCATATCACGCGCAACACGTACAACACCTGTTGCAGAAGCATAAGTTTCCAAGCAACCATGATTTCCACAAGTACATAAATAGCCATTTGGCTGTACATTTATATGACCAATTTCACCACCAGCACCAGCTCCGTGAACCATTTCGCCATTAGTGATGACACCACCACCAACACCTGTACCTAATGTAACAAATGTTACTTCATCATCATTTTCTCCGGCACCTTTCCAGCGTTCACCCAATGCTGCTACATTAGCATCGTTATCTACAGCAAACTTCATACTGGTGCCTTTTTCAATTTCTTCTTTTAGGTTTTGCTTTTCTTTCCAGTTCAAGTTAAATGCTGCTTCAACTGTACCATTTTCAATATCTACTGTTCCCGGTGTACCCATTCCGATTCCAACAAATTGTTCTGGTTTCATATCGTATAAATCTAAATGATGATTAATTGATTCAACAATATCAGGAACAATATGCTTACCATCATCTAAAATATCAGTTTCAACACTCCATTTTTGTTGAATTTCACCATCTAGTGTCAAGATAGCAAATTTAATTGTTGTACCGCCTAAATCAACGCCAATTAACTTCTTATTCATTCCTCATTCTCCTTAATAGTAAATTTTACAGGTGACTTAGCTCTTTTTTCTTCAACACCATGTTCTCGATTAAGAACTAACTTTGCTGATAAAAAAGTTTGCTTGTCAATTACTCCTGCTTTATATAAATGATCAAGTTCTAGAGCCATTAACTCAATGTCCCACATACGTTTACCAACATATACAAAAATACCAAAATTTTTTAATAATTGCTGTACATCATATAACGTTTTCATGCTCTATCACCTCAACATTTAATTATACTTGAATTGTACTTAACTTGTAAAACCAAAATTTAAGATTATCAAATTTATAAAAAGTAAAATCACAAAACTTACAATTCTTTTAACTTTAGGGACCCTACCTAAATTAGGGACACCAACGACATAACCTAAAAGAAAACCACTTACTAATCCACCTAAATGTCCTGTCAAATCCGAATTTCCAAACATACCAAAGAATATATTCAATATTACTAATAGAAAAAATTGACGAGACATAGTTTGTAAATATGGATTTCTTCTGAAAGATTCTCCCAACATCAAAAAAGAACCGAACATACCAAACAATGCTGTACTAGCACCTGCAGAAATACTACTAAAATTAAATGCAAAACTTGCTATATTCCCACAAATTCCACTTACCAAATAAATTATTAAGAACCTTGTCTTTCCAAAAATATTTTCTAATAAAGTTCCTAAAAAATATAAAGTTATCATATTGATAAGTAAATGTTGTAATCCTATATGAATAAACATAGGAGTTATCAAGCGCCAATACTGACCATTGATAATATAAGGGGAATACTTTGCTCCAAAACGCACTAAATTAGCAATATTTTCTGTTCCACCAAATAATGTCATTACTATATACATTACTATATTAAGAATAATTAACGTATAAGTGATACTAGGTTTATTTTTTAAATATTGCAACATAAACCGCACCTCTTTATATTCTTATTTGATTAGTAATGTAAATATCAAAACTATCAACATCCCACTGAGGTTCTTGGAAATATCTACTTCTATCAACAAGTGCTACCTTATTTCCACGATAATCACTTAAATACTTATCGTAAAATCCTCCACCGAATCCTAACCTTGCTCCATTTTCAGCAAATGCCAAGCCTGGAACAATGATTAAATCGATATTTTCTTTATTAACATAATTCTCACTTTCAGGTTCCAAAACACCAAATTTAGTTCTTACTATTTTGACATCAGGAGTTAATTCAACAAACTCCATCATTCTATTTGGCAAAGTCTTAGGTACTAAAACTTTTTTATTTTGTTGCTGAGCAGTTGAAATTATAGGGAAAGTATCTAACTCAAAATCTTCACTCAGTGTAATTGCCACATTATCAGCTTTTTCCCACTCAGTAGTTTTAAATAACTCTTTATACAGATTTAGTTCATCTAACTTTTTTTCCCAAGTTTTACTTAATTTCTGTAATTTTTGAATTTGGTTTTTTCTAAATTCTTTCTTATTCATTGACATTGCATCACCTCATGTCGTACATAAAGAAAAAAACAACAGGATTTTTTCCTGTTGTTATTTTGTTTCACGATGTAAAGTAACTTTGTGATCACGTGGGCAATATTTTTTCAATTCGATGCGATCAGGATTGTTACGTTTATTCTTGCTTGTAAGATATGTTTGTTCATGACATTCTGTACATTCTAAAGTAATATTTACACGCATGTTTTAAACCTCCAAACATGTTTTAGATTTCAAAAAGACATAACTTTATCTTCGACGTTTAATATAATACCATTTTTTCAAACCTATTTCCAGTTTTTTTTATTATTTGTTAAGGAAATTAACTTGACACTATTAACTCAAGTTAGACTATTCACTTAATTCTTTTTCTTTATATTCTAATATATTTTGATATGATTGAACTTTGACAACTAAATCATTATATACAACAGTTATCTTTGCTACATCTTTTTCATTATTAATAAGCTTTTCCTTTAATTCTTCAATCTTTTGATCAATTCCATTATATTCTTTTAAATCATCTAATATAGTCTGTATATTTTCTTGAATAGTTTCATAGTTTACTTTCAAAATATTTAATTGTTCACTATTTTCTAACTCTGATTTATTATATTTTTCTACTTGTTTTTTTTTCTGACTTAAATCAATTTTAATAGAATTCAATTCAATTTCAGTTGCAGTAATAGCTGCTTTGCTTGCTTCAAATTTATTTTCTTCTCTTCTTAGAAGCCCTTTATTCTTTATCCACTCTTCACGTACCAATTCTGATAAATTGTTTTTCCCTCTTAATCTATCTTGTAGTACACTAATATTTTTATTCAAGGAATCTATATTATCTTCCAATTTCGTAATTCCAGTCATATCAGGTCCCTTTTTGGCATTTTGTAACTCTTCTTTCAACGCCATTTTATTCTTATTTTCATTCTCCAATTGACTATTAAGATCACTTAATTTTATTAAGTTTCCAGCTTGCTCAGCCTTTAATTCGTTGATCTTTGCTTCTATATTTTTCTTTCCAAAATCAGATATGACATATGAACCATTAGCTTTTATATTGTTATACGCGAATTCAAAGTGAATAGCTAAATTGTTATCGATTCCCACAGCCATATAGTGTGTACTATAGTCTTTGCTTTTATTTAAACCAAGCAATGTTTCTAAATGGCCAAAATTATTTTTAGTGTCATTAAATAGAAAATCAACTAATACTCTATAAATCACAGTCTTTAAATCAGTCATAGTCATTTCATTATCACTAAATTCATTAAAATACTCTTCACCATTAGCCAATTCTTCATCCTTGCTATCATAATCCTCAAAAACACTTGGAGTTTGGTTCCATAGATCTGACAAACCTTCAATATCATGACCTAAACCTAATTTATTACTTTTCTGACTGTAAAAAGTTTGCCAATTATCCTGATTATACCTATCTACCACTGCTTGTGTGAACTGTATAGAATCTGGAGTAACCTCTATTAACCTACTTCCCATCTTTTTTCGTAATGGATTTAATAGACTTGCTACAAATGTTGAGATTTCTATTAATTCTTGCAGTGTAAGCTTTGTTACATCTGAAATTTTATTCTTATCATCAATTTCTGAAAAATTCAACTTCTTATTATTAAGTTCTAGGCCTGGAGATATTATATCTGCTACTTCTTCACGAGAAATTTTTCCATAATTAAAATTTTCAAAGAGTACTTGTGTGTAGTCTTGAGGTATTCTAATTTGCGGCAATAAATCTATTTTATTTTTTTCTTTTTCTATTGCAATCGCTAATTTAGATAATATAGATTGTAATTCATTCCTTTGCTTTTGAACTGTATCTATATTTTCCAAATTCTTATCTATTTTTTTCTGTACTTCTTTGACTAACTCATCCGTAGTTGGTAACTTATCTTTTTCTTTTTCTAACTGCTTCTTCTTACTAGAAATATCATCCTTACACCGAGCTATATCTTTTTCTGTACTCTCTATTTCTTTTTTCTTACGCATCCAATCTTCATAAGAAATCTTTACTTTTCTATCAGCACGTTCTACATCTCTTTTTATTATTTCTGAACTATCTTTAGCATTAACTTGCTTTTTTTCGATGTTGCTAACTTCTTCTTTTACATTATTTAAATCTTCTTTAGCTTGAATCAACTTTTTGTGGTTATTATTCCACTGTAATTCCGTCTCGCGTAAAGATTTCTCTACTCTTTCTAGAGATTTTTTATTTCTCTCTAACTCTTCTTTTTGACTCTCTTCACCTTCATTTAAAATTTTTTCTTTTATATTAACTAACTTTGCATATTCATTTTGTAATGTTATTTGTAAATTTAATAAGTTGTCTAACTCAGACTCTTTTTCATTTTTTAATTCTGTAAATTTAACTATATCTTTGTTTAAATTTTTGATTTCATCTTTTAAATTTTGTTGAGGTTTTTGGACCTTATCTTGTGCGTCTGTTATGTCGTTCTGTACTATTCCTTTTTTGTCCATTACACATCCGCCTCTTTCTTCCCAGCAAACTAAAATATACTACCCTTATTATAATAAAAATATTGCTCTTAATATAGTTACTTTTTAATTTTTTATCATATATTTAAAATATTTAATAAAAAATACCAGTAAATTCCCACATTTACCAGTATTTATAGTTTATTTTTTTATATTCAACGTTTCACTATTTAAATCTAATCTAATAAAAATTTCACCTATTTTTTCAGCAAAATCTCCTATATATAGTATAGAATCTTTCATAAAGATATTTGATTCACTATATAACTGATATAGTTTTCGATTTGTTCTTTCTCCCATATTTAAAGCTATTGCATATGGTAATAATTTTTCCCAAAAATTTTCATCACCAACATCATTCAATTCTAGCTTTTCTATATTGCGTAAACTTCGATATAAAATCTTTAATCTTCTCAGTTCTATAAATATTTCAGGTTCATATTTATAAACATTAATAAATATATATATCAAACTTATATCATTAACAATAAGGATTGTAGCTATAATTATCCCTAACCACTTAGATACAATAAAAAATAAAATTACTCCTGCTAGATTGAATAGTGTCCAGAATATTAACCATTTTTTAGTAAAATAACCTTTTAAATTACGTTTATGTTCCAGTTTAAATAGATTATCCACTTCTTCTTTAATTTTCCCTTGCCATTGCTTATAAGTTTCAGTAACTTCTGAAATCTTCATAAGATTGACAGTTTCTTCTATTTCAGATAACTTAATTTTATTGTCAGAAGTAAGATTACTAAATAATAATGTATTCAATCCATTATTTTCTATAAATTGTTCATCTTTAACTTGCAATTCGTAGTCATATATAGTCTGATAATTTTCAGTTCTTAGTGGATTTAATACTAGATCACCCTTATTTATTAAGTCTACTATATATGCTGCATAAACATTTCTGTTTGGCTTTCGTTTAGGAAATAAAATCGATCTAACATATTTAACTGATATATTAGGAATATCAAATGAATATTTTGTAAACTTAAGATAATTTGATAAAACTAAATTTCTAGATAACACTTTCCAACTGAATATTCCCATAATTGTCATAACAATTAATAATATTGTTATAGAAATATACTTTCCAGTATATTTTAGTCTACTATCCCTCTTTACTTTATCACTATTTTTATATTCATATCTTGCAATACTACTTTCTGTTGGTATAGGGGTTTTAAACATATTGTTAGTATTATAAGCAAATAGATCTTTAGAACATATTAGTCTTAAATGTAAACTCTTATTTTCGGGAAGCCTATTCAACTTAAAATTCACTTTTCCATTTTTCTTACTAGTCGTTATTTTACCATCGGTTGTTCCTCTCACCCACGCTCGTAAAATTTGTGGATTTTTTTCAGGTAAATCAAATGTTATATCAATATTGCTAAACTTATGTCCCCAATTACTCAGTATATTCCAATTTAATTCTGAAATATTACTATTACCATAATTTATAATCGCATTTGGTACATTATATGTTAGTTTGTATGTAACTCTCTCATTTTCAACTGGTTGATATATTCTTACTTTTACTTTAGTATTTGTTTCTGCTAAATCAGAAGTGACAAAATATTTACCAGCATTCATCTTGGCCTCTTTAGATATATCTGCATTAGTCCCTTTTTTTAATAAGACTTGCTTGTTATTTTTAATTTCATACACTTCCACATTATTAATCGTATCCACATCTTTTGGTAATGCTTGTGGAATAACTAATAAGTCATACTTACCATGAATATTATATTGTACACGTGTCGATACTCCTATAGAGCCATCATTTTTTAATTGAATATTAGAATTATAATCTTCAATATCGTAGTGTCTTTTGTTAATATTTTTAATAACTAAAATTATACTCAATACTAATATTACTAATAAGCAATATTTCCAATTCTTTTTGAAAAGACTTATAACTTTTTTTTTCAAATTCGACACCCCTATCATAAGAATTATGACAAAGTTTCAACCTGTTGTCTACTTTAAAAAAATATTTCTTAATAAAAAAGTCATTATGTTTCATAAACACAATGACTTTTGATTAATTTGCTGGATTAAATCCATTAGGGTAACGTTTATTTAACGTTTCGATGTTTTCTTGCGCTACTTCATCAAAGGGTATATCTGCCCATTCTGCAATTTGTGATAAATACCAAAGTACATCCCCAAGTTCATGTACTAATTTTTCTTTATCTAAATCTTTTCCTTTAAAAGTATACGCCTTAACTAAATCAACAACTTGTCCTGTTTCCCCAGCTAATCCTAATGCACAATTTGTAAGAACTTGCTCATTTCCATATAATGTTCGATTAGCCGCTTCTTGATATTCATTAAATTCCATAATATTCCTCACAATTATTAATTAACTTTGGTAATATCTTCAATCCAATCCCAAACTTCATCTTTACCTGTTTTATCAACAGCAGAGAATAAAATTAGTCTATCATTTTTTGTCAATTGTAGTTTTTTTCTAATTTGACTTTCACTTTTATTTCTTTTGCTTTTAGGAATTTTATCTATTTTCGTTCCTACAACTAATACAGGTATATTGTAATAATGCAAAAATTCTATCATTTGACAATCTAATTCTGAAGGTTCATGGCGAGCATCTACTAAACTGATAGCTCCCTTTAGCTCTTGTCGAGTAGAAAAATATGTTTCTATCATTCTAGCCCATTTTTCTCTTTCTTTTTGTGAAACTTTAGCATATCCATAACCTGGTACATCAACAAAATATAATAAATCTTCAATATTGTAAAAGTTCAGAGTTTGCGTCTTTCCGGGTTGACTTGATGTACGGGCATAATTTCTTCTATTAATTAATGTGTTAATTAATGAAGACTTTCCAACATTGGAACGACCAGCAAGTGCTACTTCTGGCAATTTAGTATCTGGATATTGTTCTGGTCTTACGGCACTAATTGTTAAATTGACGTTATGTACTTGCATTAAATAATACCACCTTAATCTAAATTATAATAATAAATAAGGAAGTGACTGACTTACATCTACTCACTCCCTCAAAAACTAATTACTTCTTACCATAATTATTCTTCATTGCATTCATCATTTGATGCAATTTCTTTTCAGATGGTTTTTGTCCCATTTGAATCATCATAGTACGCATCATTTGTTCATTAATAGGTGGATTCTTCTTTAAATAGTCTTCCATGTACTTTCGAGCAGCAAAAAAACCACCAACAAAGCCTAGCACAGCAGCAATAATGACAATAAGCACCCAAATACCTGTACTCATTTATAAGTTCTCCTTCCTCTAATAAGATTAACCTATCTAATAATTTAAAAAATTAATCTTACTTTTTAACGCTTATTATATTATATCATTTGTAATATTACCTATCAACGCTTACACTAAGATAAATTAATCATCTCTTAGACCACGTTCTCTTTGAATCTTTTTTACCTTTTCAGGTGTTACTTCTTTACCATTTTTATCATATACTTGTAGCATTTCAATATGGCTTCTAAAATTTTCTCTAAATAAAGAAAGATAGGTTTCTCGTAATTCTTTTTGTTCTGCTAACTCTTCAGATGTTAGGCCTTCTTCTTTTTTCTTTTTAGAAAGTTCATTTATTCTATCTATTAACTCTTGTGGAATTCCTTTATTATCAGCCAATCGTCTCACTCCTTTGTGATTTACTCTATTTGACATATTATCAAAAAGCTTACAAAAAGACAAGTTATAAATACGAACGTTAGTTTGACGTTTTTAATAATTCTATGTTATAATCAAGTTATTATATTAATATTGGAGTGTCTAGAATGACAAAATCAGAGAAACGTCAACATGATATTCTTCGTTATATATTTTCACATGTATCTGATAGTGGCTACCCACCTACTGTTCGTGAAATTTGTAACGCTGTTGGTTTATCATCTACTTCAACCGTTCATGGACATCTTTCTAAGCTTGAAAGTAAAGGTCTCATTAAACGCGATCCTACTAAACCTCGCGCCATTGAAATTACTTTAGCAGGCTTAGAAATGTTGGATGAGTTACCTAACAAAACTCAAATTCCCATTGTAGGTACTGTTACTGCTGGTGAACCTATTTTAGCAGTTGAAGAAAATAGAGATTATTTTCCTCTACCACCTTATTTTGAATCTGCTGATGATCTTTTCATGTTATCTATTCGTGGCGAGAGTATGATAAATGCTGGTATCTTAGATGGTGATCAAGTTATTGTTCGTAAGCAATCTTCTGCAAATAATGGAGAAATAGTTATTGCTATGACTGAAGAGAATGAAGCAACTTGCAAACGTTTCTTCAAAGAAGATGGATATTACCGATTACAACCCGAAAATGATACAATGGATCCTATTATCTTAGAAAATGTAACTATTTTAGGAAAAGTTGTTGGATTATATCGTGATCTTATTTAAAAAGCTAGGATGTATTGTTTTTATACCAATATATGGTGTTACACAATACCAAATCCTAGCTTTTTATTTTGACATTTTAATTAATTCTTCTGCATGTTTCAATGTTAATTCTGTAATTTCAGATCCAGATAACATTCTTGCTATCTCTCTAATTTTTTGTTTTTCATCTAATTCTTTTAATGAAGTTTCTGTTCTACCATCGTTGACAGATTTTGAAATATAGTAATGATTGTCTGCAATTGCTGCAACTTGCGGTAAGTGAGTAATGCATAAAACTTGTGAATTATTTGAAATTTGGCTTATTTTTTCAGCAATCGCTTGAGCTACACGACCGCTAACACCAGTATCAACTTCATCAAAGATAATACTTGTGACACCCATCTTTTGAGAAAAAATTGTTTTTAAAGCTAACATTATTCGTGAAAGTTCACCACCTGAAGCTATCTTAGCTAATGGGCCCATTTCTTCACCTGGATTAGTTTGAATATAAAATTCAACTTTATCGATACCTTTAGAATATAATTTAGAATTATTTAAAAATTTAACTTCAAATACAGCTTTGTCCATATATAATGCACTTAATTGTTCATGGATCATTTTTTCTAATTTTTTAGCGCTTTTCTTCCGCTGTTTCGAAAGTTTTATTGCCAATTCTTTTACTTTCTCTAATGCCTCAGATAATTGTCTTTCTTGCTTTTCTGAATTTTGTTCCGCATTTTCCATTTCTCTTAATTCTTTTTCAATTCTACTATGATAATGCAAAATATCCTCTATTGTATCACCATATTTTCTCTTCAATTGGTGGATCAACTCTAATCTTTCCTCTATTTCATTTAACCTTTCTCCATTCCACTCCATTGAATCAAGTTCATCTGAAATATCACGAGCGGCATCTTCTAGACTATAAAAAGCATCTGAAATTTTAGTATTGATTTCTTGAAGATTTTCTGATAAATCTGAAACATCGCTTAACTCATTCATTGCATTTCCTAAATTTCCAACTACATCTATTTTTTCACCAGATAAAATTTGATAACTCAATTCTAAAGCATCATGTATTGCTTGAAAATTATCCAATTTATTTTTTTCTTCGACTAGTTCATCTTCTTCATTAATTTTTAAACCAGCTTCTTCAATTTCTTTGACTTGGAAATTTAGCATATCTAGTCTTTGGGCCCAGGCCTTCTCATCAGCTTCTTTTTTTTCCATTGATAATTTTAGCTTACGATAATTTTGATACACAACTTGATATTGATTTCTTAACTGGGATGTTTTTTTATCATATTCATCTAACAAATCTATATGATTTTCTGGCTTCATCAATTCTTGATGCTCATTCTGCCCATGAATATCAATTAATGTTTCTCCTACCTTTCGTAAAGTTGCCAAATTTACCATCATTCCATTGATGCGACAAATATTTCTTCCGCCTCGATATAAATCTCTTTGCAAGATTATTTGTCCATCTTCAGAATCTATTCCGTATTCTTCCAAAATGTTGTAAGTATTAGCTTCTCTAGGTAATGTAAATAACCCCTGAATAACAGCTTTTTTCTCACCCTTACGAATAAATTCAGTAGAACCTCTGCCTCCTGCTAATAAGCCCAGAGCATCAATAATAATTGATTTACCAGCACCTGTCTCACCCGTCAATACTGTCATCTTAGGTTGAAATGATATTTGTATTTCATCTATAATGGCGAAATCCTTTATTGATAATTCTTGTAACATATAATCACCCTATATTTATCAGATTTAACAACTTATTCTCCATTTTTATTGCATCTTCTTCTGAGTAAGCAAATATCATGACTGTAGCATCATCTCCTAAAGTCGCAAAAACTTCCGGATATTTTGCTTGTTCAATCAGATTAGCAACTGCAGGTCCACTACCAGGTAAAACTTTAAATACACATAGTTCTCTATTTTGTGCTGAAGAAACATATGATTCACTTAATGTATCACTCAATTTCTTTTCTACATTAATTTCTTTTAGCGTAGGCATACTATACCTATAACTACCAGTTTGTGTTGGCAATTTAACTAGTTGCATTTCTTTTACATCGCGAGAAATAGTTGCTTGCGTTACATTTATTCCACGAGCATTTAACTTTTCTACAATATCTTCTTGCTTATATATAACATTTTCTTGGAGGATTTCCTTGATAAGTTTCTGTCTGACTTGCTTTCTCATTCAGTTCATCCCTCTCTCATATAATTATGCTTTCTTTTTAATATCTAATGTAGCATGAGCTTGTTTCACAATTAACTCAGGATTTACACTAGGCGAAATATTTCCAACACTTTCCTTAGATACCAGATGAACTAAAAATTCAATATTTCCTTCCCCACCAGTGATAGGTGAAAAATCTAATTCAACAACATCGTAATTTTCTTCAGCTGCAAAACTTATGATTTTATTTAGTACTTCTAGATGAACCTTTGGATCTCTTACAATTCCATGTTTTCCAACTTTTTCTTTTCCAGCTTCAAATTGGGGCTTAATTAAAGCTATTACATCACCATTATTTTGAATAATCTCATGTAAAGTTGGTAATATTAACTGTAAAGAAATAAAAGAAACATCTATTGTAGCTAAATCTGGTTGTCCTTTAGTAAAATCTTCTAATTTACTGTATCTGAAATTTGTATTCTCCATAACAACAACTCTGTCATCTTGACGCAACTTCCAAGCTAATTGATTAGTTCCTACATCTAAAGCATAGCTTAATTTGGCCCCTTTTTGTAGAGCTACATCTGTAAATCCTCCAGTAGACGATCCTATGTCTAACATAGTTTTATTTTTTGCATCAACTTTAAATACCTTAAGTGCTTTTTCGAGTTTTAAACCGCCTCTACTTACATAAGGCATTTTTGTCCCCTTAAAATGTAACTCAGTATCTACAGAAATTTTCATTCCGGGTTTATCTAATCTTTCTTCGTTCTCTCCTAAAATTTCGCCAGCCATTACAGCCCTTTTAGCTTGTTCTCTTGTAGAAAATAATCCCTGTTTAACTAATAGTACATCTACACGTTCTTTTTTCATAATTACTTCCTTACTTTAAAATAATCTAACAATTGCTCAAATAGGTCTATTGCAATATCATTATTCGCCATTTCTTTTAATAAATTCTCAGTATTATTTAAAACTTCAACTAAAGCTTCCTTGGTCCCCTGTACTCCTAAAAGAATTGGATAAGTATTTTTATTTTCTATCTCATCTTTATGAACATTTTTGCCTAAAGATTTGGCATCACCAATTACATCTAATAAGTCATCATAAATTTGAAATGCTAAGCCAAAATTCTCACCATATTTTCTTAGTAACTCTAATTGATTATCAGAAGCATCACTCAAAATCCCTCCGGCAACACAAGCATATCTTAACAATGCACCTGTCTTACCTGCATGAAGATGTTTCAATTCTTCCAAATTATATTTTTTACTTTCCCCTAAAATATCATCAGTTTGACCACTTACCATCCCCTGTGGTCCAGCAGCCAAAGCTAATTGTGAGATTAATTTTATTTTTTTATCGTTATCAATATCAGTAAGAGATAGCCATTCAAATGAAGTCGTTAACAAACCATCCCCTGCTAAAACTGCTATTGCTTGCCCAAATTTTTTATGGTTAGTTGGCTTTCCTCTTCTTAATTCATCATTATCCATTTCTGGTAAATCATCATGAATTAATGAGTAGGTATGCAGAAGTTCCAAACTACCTGCCACTTGATAATCACTTTTTGAAATTTTCTTACCTAAAGAATACGCTGAAATTAACACCAATAAAGGTCTTATTCTTTTTCCACCAGCATCAACTGAATATCTCATAGATTCTTTCAAAATTTGATTACTATTCAAAGAATTTAAATAAAGATCCATCTCATTCTCTAATTTTGGGAGTGAGATTTTTTCAAATTCAGTTAAATTACTAATCCTCATTTTCTTTTTCAAATAATTGTTCATCTCCATTATCATCTATTACTTTAGTCAATGTTTCTTCTGCTTGTAGAAGTGTATTTTGTAATTTTTTACTCAAATCCATCCCTTGTTTAAATTTTTCAATTGCTTCTTCTAATGGAATGTCTCCCTGCTCAAGTCTTTTTACTATTTCTTCAAGGTTCTTCATATCTTGTTCAAAAGTTACTTTTTCTGCCATTATTCTTTTTCCTCTCTAATTTTTGTTATTCTAGCTTCAGCACTACCATTTTCAAAATAAAGTGTTACATCATCATTTGGCTGTAATGATTTAACATTTTTTACTGTTTTACCATCTTTTAAAATATAACTATATCCTCTATTCATAACTTTCAATGGACTTAACATATCTAAAGATGACATTAATTTTTCTAATTTATAGCTTTTATCATTAAAAACACCTAACATCCCTAGATGCATTTTTTCTAATAACTGTTGTAAATTATTTTTTTCATCTTTAATTCTAATGCTTGGATTATTATGTTGTAAATTACTTTCTAATAACTGTAATTGTTTTTCATTTTGATAAACTAAATTTTTAAAAGCTTGATTTTTTCTATTAATCAATGAATCTAAATTTTGCGCATACCCTGTATATAGTCTATCTGGTTGTTGCAAAATATATGAACTGCACACCTTATCTAAAATTTGTTGATAACTGGATACTTTATTTTTTAGAACTTGTATTATTCTTAAACGATACTGCTTAATCTTCACTATTTCTTCGCTCAATACAGGTGTTGCTAATTCGGCAGCTGCTGTAGGTGTAGCAGCTCTAACATCTGCTACTAAATCTGCAATTGTTGTATCAGTTTCATGACCTACAGAAGATATAACTGGGATCTTGCTATCACTAATTGCTCTAGCGACCTTTTCTTCATTAAAAGGCCATAAATCCTCTATTGATCCTCCACCTCTACCAATAATTATTGTATCAAAATTTCCATCTTCGTTTACTTGTTTTAGTCTTCCAACTAAAGAATCAGCAGCATCATCCCCTTGAACAACTGCTGGGAATAAAACTAATTGTGCAATTGGATAGCGTCTACGTGTTGTAGTAATAATATCCCTAATAACTGCACCAGATGGGCTGGTAATAACAGCAATTCTTTTGGGATATTTAACCAAAGGCTTCTTTAATTCTTCATTAAACAATCCTTCTATTCGTAATTTTTTTACTAATTGTTCATATGCTTGATATAATGCTCCTACTCCATCAGGTTGCATTGTATCAATAATTATTTGATATCTTCCGGATTTTTCATATAAATCAACTCTCCCAGAGACCAGAACTTTCATTCCTTCCTCTGGTTCAAACTTTATTTTTGAAAAGGCACTTTGGAACATCATTACACTTATCACAGCATTATCATCTTTTAAACTAAAGTACTGATGTGTAGCTCTACGTCTAAAATTAGATATTTCACCTGTTAAATATACCCTTCTTAAATAAGGATCACGAGTAAATTTAGTATGCAAATATTTTGTCAGAGCACTTACCGTTAAATATTCTTTACTCACCAGCAACACTTCTTTCTGCTAATTCTACTGTTTGTTTCATCAACATTGCAATTGTCATTGGCCCTACACCACCAGGAACTGGGGTTATATAGCTGGCTACTTTGCTCACACTTTCCATATTAACATCGCCAACTAATTTTCCATCATTATTTCTGTTCATACCCACGTCTATCACAACAGCTCCTTTCTTTACATAATTTTCATCTATAAACTCACCTTTACCAATAGCAACAATCAAAATATCAGCTTGCTTTGTCACTTCAGCTAAATTCTTAGTCTTACTATGTGCTATTGTCACAGTAGCATCACTATTTACCAGCAATGCAGCCATTGGTCTACCTACAATATTACTTCTGCCGACAATTACAACTCTTTTTCCTGAAACAGGAATATCATATTCCTTGAAAAATTCCATAATTCCTCTTGGAGTACAAGGTAATGGTCCAGGTATATTCATAAATAGTTTTCCGATATTTAAAGGATGAAATCCATCTACATCTTTTTCGGGTATAATTCTATGGGTTACTTTATTTTCATTTATATGTTTTGGTAACGGCAATTGCACTAAAATACCATGAACAGTTCTGTCACTATTTAATTCATCAATTAACCTAATTAATTCATCTTCTTCAACATTTTCAGGCAATCTAATATCTACAGCCTCTATACCTAACGCATGTGCAGTCCTTCTTTTATTTCTTACGTAAACTTGACTAGCAGGATCTTCACCTACTAAGATTACTACTAATTTTGGAGTTATCCCTTCTTGTTTTAATAAGCTAACTTTTTTAGATACGTCAGTTCTTATTTTTTTAGATAACATTCGCCCATCTAATATTGTTGCTACCATAAAAATTCTCCCTTTAAACATTAATTCATAAAATAAATTTTACCATAAATGATCTATCTAATGCGCACGTTCTCAAAATAATTAAAAAAACTAATTATATAATCAAAAATACAGCTATATCAGTGATATAACTGTATTTCATTTTTATATTAAGTTTTGTAAAATAGCATTTACAAATTTATATGACTTATCATCACTGAATTCCTTTGCCAATTCAACAGCTTCATTAACAGCAATCTTACTAGCAACATCACTATACTTAATTTCAAATATAGCTATTCTCAAGATAATCAAATCAGTTTTATTAAGTCGACCAATATTCCAATTTTTTCTCAAATATTTAGTAATTTCCATATCAATTTCACTTTGATGGTCTAGAACACCATCTACAAGTTCGTTTAAATATGATAAATCAGAATCATTGTTATCTTCATCTAGTAATTCTCGATAAATGTCTTCACTATTTGCATCTGGATTACTTCCTAATGCAAACAAAGTTTGAAATGCTATTTTTCTAATATCGTGTCTACTCAAGCTCATTATTCGTCACCATTTTCTTCAAATAGGTTGTTAGGATCAACTGTAGGTTCTTCTTTTTCTGGAACCATACCTTGAATATGAACATTAACTGCCGCTAATTCTATCCCAGTCATAAACAATACTTGTTGTCGTACTTTTTCTTGAATTTCATTAGCTACTTTAGGAACAGAGACACCGTAATTAAGGAAAGTATATACATCAACAGCTAAATCTGTATCTGTATTACTTAGTTTTACACCTTTACCACGATTTTGACGACCAAGAAGTGCAGAAATATTATTAGCCAATGATCCTCTCATTGAATAAACTCCATCAACCTTAGCAGCTGCAATTCCAATAATAATTTCCAAAACTTCAGGTGCCATCTCTATTCTACCTAAATCATTTGTTTCTTCGTTTTTTAAGACGATATTATCTGCCATTAAAAACACCTCTTAACTAAGCACGTGAAATGTAAGTACCGTCACTTGTATTAATAGTTAAAACGTCTCCTTCACTAACAAAGAAAGGAACTTGTACTACTAAGCCAGTTTCCATTGTAGCCGGTTTAGAACCACCTGAAGATGTATCACCTTTGATGCCAGGTTCTGTTTCTTTAACTTCCAAGTCAACTGTATTAGGTAATTCAACACCTAATGTTTCTGTACCAAACATGATGATACTTACTACCATGTTTTCTTTCATATATTTAAGTTCTTCTTCGATTTGTGAACCTGGTAATTCAAGCTGTTCGTAAGTATTTGTATCCATAAATACATAGTTATCACCATCAGCATATAGATATTGCATCTTTTTACGATCTATTTGTGCTTGATTTACTTTTTCACCCGCACGGAATGTTTTTTCTTGTACAGCACCTGTACGTAAATTCTTTAATTTAGAACGTACAAATGCAGATCCCTTACCTGGCTTAACATGTTGAAATTCAACAACACGCCATAGTTCACCATCTACTTCAATAGTTAAACCATTTTTAAATTCGTTAACTGAAATCATTGTTTATCCTCCTAAAATTATGTTAGCGAAATACATTAAATAAAAGACATAAGTATTCCCATCAATTAGCTACCTATAAATAGTATCAAGAATGAATACTCTTTTGCAAGCTTATTTCAAATTATTCTTAGTTTTATTGATTAAAATAATCTTCTATCTCTTCTGGACTTATCCCTAATTCTACCAAGCCAAATTTTATTAACATATGCCACGCATGTACAAATTCTGTACTTTGATGACTAAAATAGCACTTATTTATCTGTTGTTGAATAATTAAATAAACACTATTATATGATTTACTATGCCATTTAGACTTAAAATTTGACATTTGTTCTTCATTTAATAATAATAGGTAGAGCCATTTCTTTTCATTAGCAATACTTATAAAATATACCATTGTCTCACAAAAATATTCTATAAGTTCTTTTCTATTCTCATTACGAACATTTTCCATCATCTTTACCAAATAAATATTTAAACCTACATAGAGTCCAGCTACTTTTTCTTCTGGATTTAAAACTTTTGTTGGTAAAAACAACTTAATTTCTCTTCCTCTAACTTTTTTAGCTATTTCATTAATATCCATATAAATTAGACCCTCAGCAAAAATTTATAATTAGAAATATAAAGGATTAGATTGTATTTCTAAACTACTTAAATTATCTAAGTACCATGTACGAATAAAATCATATTGGAACAGTAAATCAAACCAAGATACTTTATGATCATCATCTGTAACAACTAATCCCCACTTATTTAATGTAGCACTACTATCTTCTATTGATTTATCATAAATTGTAACTTCAACACCATTATCCAGTTTCAAAATAGCTTCATTATGCAAGCCTGTTACTAACATAAAGTTTTCTCTCGCAGCTTGAATAAATAATTTATCTAGAGCCGCTTGAGGAATACCTGTATTACCAAATTGATAGAATGTACTATTGGAAGGATCCATAATGTTAAAGTCCACATCAAATCCATAATCTTTTTTGAAATATTCTCCTAAAGCCATTAAATACATCTCAAACTTCTTCACAGTTTCATAATTGTATGTCTTGCTATAATCAACAACTAATAAGTTAGTGATAGCTCTACTATTGAAATGTAAAATTCTTCTTTGGAAGTTAAGATAGAACAAAATTTCACCTGTATTTTTTTCAGTATAGTAAGCCCCACCTTCTTCTGTATTATCTATTCTAAAAGTGAAGTAGCCATTTTGATTTATCCCTGGAAATTCATGATACAATTCATCATTTCTATCGGATGACTGTAGTATAACCTGTTCGTTTTGATGTAACTGTAATAATCTATTTAAAAAGATCAAATAATAATCAGATTGACTATATTGTTGAGGAAAAACTAAATAAGCCGTATCTAGTTGAAATAGAGTCAGTTCCATTGCAGCTCTTAATAAATTTTGGGAATCCGTAGTTTCTATAAGTTCATCCAATAACTCTGTGAACTTCAATCCATTATGTAAACTATCTTTTAGTTGATTGTTATATGAAAGAAGTCTTCCTTTAGTACTTAAAGAGTGTACATCTTCCTCACTATTTTCATAGTTATTAGGGTAAAAGGTAACAGTACCATTGCTATTATTTTTTTCCATACTAATCTACTCTCCCTTTTCTTGCAATTAAATCAGCAATATAATCACGATATAGAGAATTATTATGGTCAATAAAGTTTTCAAATGTACCAAACTTTGTAATAATACTTTGCTTTTCATAGCCTAATAATGTATCTTCTTTCGATAAATTCAAAACTTTTTCTTCATTTTCACGAATCTTTTGATACGCATTATTTGCTGCTTCATCTAAATCAGTTAGTTTTGATAACTCCGACATTAACTTTTGTCTTTGTTCCTTTTGTTTAGATTGTTCCCAAAAACTTACTTTTTCCTGAGATTGTCTCTTCAATTCTTTTCTTATTTCATCTTTACGTTGATCACGACTGTCTTGTCCGTCTATTAACTCTTGTAAAGAATCTGTCTCTTCAGAAATTTTATTAATTTCATCTGTATTATATCTTTTATTCTCTACTTCTAATTCAAATGCTCGAGATAACTTTTCGTATTCTTCAGCATTAAATTTGAATTCGACATTCAATACATCTAATTCACCAAATAGGCGTCGTCCCCACCAATTTCCAAAATAAAATTGAAAACGCCCTACACCTATCTCTTCAAAATAAAAGAAAGGATACATTTCACGTAAATAAGTAATTAACTTTTTACTCAAAAAAGCACTTATTTTATCATGAACATCTAAAATTAAACTTTCATTTTCTATATCTGCTACGCTATGTTTTGCTTTTAAAATTTCTTTGGAGTAACGTTGACCGTCTATTAATTGATAAACTAATCGGTCGTCTTGCTCGTCAATAGCATCGTTTAAAACCTTTAAATATTCTATTTTGCTTATCAATGAGTTAGATAACTCTTTTGTCGCATAGTCATGGTCTGATAAATTAAATTGGTTTGAATCCGCCATTTGAACTCTCCTTAATAATCATTAATTTTTAAATAAAACTATAATCTTATTTTACCAAATATTCCTTTAGTTCTAAAGCTTGACATAATTAAGATTAGAATAAAAATTATTTAAATTCTATTTTTATATTGTCTTTGATTTTCCTTTATGCCTGTTAAAACAAATTGAGCATCATCCATATCTAAATCTAATTCACTATTATTTTCATAATGTAAGCTCCTTAAATAAATTTTTTCGTACTCTTCGACAGAAATACGTGTTCTTTTTTGTAGAAACTCATTTGTTGTATTCATTAAATATTTACGATAATCCTTTCTCAAAAGCATAGCAAAGAATTCTCCCTGTGCTCCAGAACCATAACTAAATAGACCTAATCTGTCACCAGATTTTAAATCATCATTGTTTTCTAATAATGATAATAGGCTTAAATATAAGGAACCCGTATACAAATTGCCTACTTGTCGATTGTACAAGCGTGAATCTTCAAATCTATGAGTTAATTTAGCTGATACTTTAGCATCTGCATCTTTTTGTGCTTCTCGTAATGCTTTTAATCCCATTTTAGTATATGGCAAATGAAATAAAAGAGCTTCAAAATTATCAATAGTAAATCCAGTCTTATCTTTATAATTACTATAAACATTATTAAAAAAGTCTAAATATACGTTTGATGAATATTTTCCATCAACTAAAGCCTCACTATGTCCAAGAGGTCTCCAAAAGTCCATTATATTACGTGATAGATATGTTGAACCTCCTTCGAATGACAATAATTTAGGATTAGCACTAACTAACATTGCAACTGCTCCACCACCTTGTGTTACTTCACCAGGAGTATTCAATCCGTATTTAGCAATATCTGCACCTATAATTAACGCTTTACTATCCGGATTTAACGCAACTTGTGCTTTAGCCATTTGTAACGCAGCTGTTGCACCATAACATGCTTGCTTTATTTCAAAAGTTCTAATATCATCTCTCAGGCCTAACAAATCAGCAATATAAGCAGCTGCTGATTTAGAATTATCTATCCCTGATTCTGTCCCCACAATTACCAAATCAATGTCTTCTTTATCTTCATCCGTGAGCATAGATTCTGCAGCATTCGCACCCATTGTAACTATATCTTGAGTAGGTGGGATTACTGCCATTTTACTTTGACCTATACCTATAAGATATTTATCTGGATCTTCATTTCTGGTAATTGCTAGTTCAGTCATGTCTACGTATAAATTAGAAGTAAAAAAATTAATTTTATCAATTCCTATATCCATCAATATACACTCTACTTTCAATTAGTTATCTAACTTATGTTATCACGTTTTTTAAGGTTATTAAACGTTCATGTCTTATTTTTTAGTATAATGATAAAAGGTGGTGATAAGTTTGAAAAATTATAAGATTATTGTTTTCGGTACCGTCCAAGGTGTTGGATTCCGTTATACAACTAAAGCTATCGCTGATAATATGGGTATTAAGGGAATCGTACGTAATCAAAGCGATGGAACTGTTTATATTGAAGCACAAGGAAATAGTTTATTACTATCGCAATTCATATCTTCTATAAAAGCTCCCAAAAATCCATTTGCTAAAGTTACAAAAATTGAAGTTTCAGAAATTCCTGTAAAAACATATAATGACTTTTCTGTAACTTATTAGTTGTTTAAACAAGCGTTTCACTGTATCCGCTTGTTTATTTTTATATTGAAAAAAAACGTTTAATCAAGTATAGTATTCTACAGAATAAATATGAAAGGGAATTATTAATGAATAAAAATAAAAAATACATACTATTACCTTCATTTCTCACAATCGCTCTATTATTAAGTGGTTGTGTACAAAGAACCAAGGATGGAAAACCCTATGGATTCATTTACGAAAAGTTAGCTATACCTACTCAACATTTATTGGAATGGCTATCCGGTGTTCTAGGTGGAAGCTATGGCTGGTCAATCATAGTTATTACTTTCATTGTTCGATTAATTATGATGCCTATTATGATTAATCAATCTAAAAAAGCAACCATTCAACAAGAAAAAATTGCAATGATTAGACCTCAACTTGCTAAAATTCAAGAACAGCAAAAAAATGCTAAGACTCCTGAAGAAAGAAATGCTGCTAGTCAAGCTATGATGAAACTTTACCAAGAAAATAATATTTCTATGGTTGGTGGAATTGGTTGTCTTCCATTGCTTATACAAATGCCTATCTTTGCTGCTTTATATGCGGCAATACAATATTCTCCTGAGTTATCTAAAACAACTTTTATGGGGATCAACTTAGGTCATAGAAGTTTTACTTTTGTTGTACTAACATTTGTTATTTATGCTTTACAAGGTTGGTTGTCTACATTAGGACTACCTGAAGAACAAAAAAAGCAAATGCAATCAATGATTATTGTATCTCCAGTAATGCTAACCGGAATGACATACATTTCCCCTGCTGGTTTAGGATTATATTTCTTTATTGGTGGTATTTTTGCTTGCATCCAAACTCTAATTATTAATTTCATGCGTCCTAGAATTCGTAAGGATATTAAAAAAGAGCTGAAAAATAAACCAATTAAAGAAGTTACCGTTGAATCACCTGCAAAGAAAACTGATGATGAAAAGAAAGTAACCTCAGTTTCTAACGATATGCATGAAAAAAATCGCAAGAGAAACGCTGGCAAGCAAAATCGTAAGAAATGATCAAATATAACTTTTTATATCGAGACTAGAAAAAGCCGCTAGAAATCGCGTTACTAAAAACGTTGATTCCTAGCGGCTTTTAATATAACTATTTTCTAAAATTCATCTAAAAATATGGTTTTCCCCTAGCCTCTTTTTTAACCAATTTCATTCTTAAAGCTATATAAAAAATAAGAAGTATGACTTACTTGCCATACTTCCTATTTTTTATTATCTAAGTCTACCAATGGTAAAGAAATTCTAAATAAGGAACCCTGTCCTTCGACACTCTCAACAGACATAGATCCATGATAGCCTTCAACTAACTTTCTAGCAATTGACAATCCAAGTCCATTACCACCTTTATCTCGGCTACGTGCCTTGTCAACTCGATAAAACCTATCAAAAATCTTATCTATATTTTCCTGTGAAATTCCAACCCCAAAATCTTGAACAACAAATTCAACTAACTTACTATTCTTTGAAATTGACATATGAACTTCTTTTCTATCTTGAGAATACTTTACTGCATTATCCATTAGAATAATTAACACTTGTTCCAAATGATTCCTATAAATTTTTACTGGTGTATTATTTTTTAAATCATTATCCAAAACAAACGTAAAATCTGGATGTATCATCTTAAAATTATTGAATACTTGTAATCCTACTTCTCTTGCATCGCTAACTTCATTACCAAATTGCAACTCTACTTGTTCTGCTCTCGATAAATCTAACATTTCTTGAACTAAACTTTTCATTCTTGTTATTTCCTGTAATGATGCTGAAATAGATTCTTCCAATATCTGTGGATCATCCTTGCCCCATCTACTTAATAAGTCCAAATGTCCTTGAATAATTGCTACAGGTGTCCTCAATTCATGCGATACATCTTCTACAAATTGTTGTTGTTGTTGAATGTATCTTTCCATTCTATCAAGCATATCATTAAATAAATTACTTAATTCTGATAGTTCATCATTTTGATTTAAAATCGGAACTCTAACGTTAGCTAAGGAGTCTCTTTCATCATCTGTATTTATTTTACCAATAGTTTCATTTATAAGTTCTATTGGCCTTAATAACCATGCTGAAAGTACATATCCAACTAAAGCACTAGCTAACCCAGCAGTTACACCAAAAACAATAAATATTAATATTAACTTATGTCTAGTGGCATCGTAATCTACTAATTTATTAGTGACTTGTACATATCCAATTAATTTATCACTTTTATTAGAATAAACAGGTCTTCTAACTATATATACAGTTTGTCCATTGATTTTCGTAATTTTTTGTTTATTTTTGCTAGAAAAATCTACTAATACTCCTCTAGAAGCAAATAGCAATTCTTTATTAACACTATAAACACTAATTCCTATATTTTTTCCTGAAGTTGCAGTCAAAACAGAATCAGAATATATTGCTGCTTGTTTCCTATTCTGAATATCATCATTCCAAGAAGAGCTAAGAATATCCCTTACACCAGTATCTGTAAGTGTACTATTAGATTGCGCTAACCTTAAAGTTACAGCATTCATCGCCTCTTCTGAATGTCCCTTTTCTTGTCTTATTAAAAGACTGGAAAAACTTTGAAATAAAAGTGTTGCAAAAACAGCAAAAATTATAACAACACCTAGACCCGTTCCCAACGACCATTTTAAGTTAATCGAAAAAAACTTTTTCTTTTTCTTTTCATTTGTCGTTTCCATATTATCAACACCTTAATTTTTAGGAACGCATTACATATCCAGTACCACGCACTGTTTGGATATAGCTATCTTCTCCAGGACGATCAATCTTATTACGTAAATAACGGATATAAACATCCACAACATTTGTTTCTATTTGTGTTTCATATCCCCATACTTTCTTCAAAAGTGTGTCTCTAGCTAAAACAACATTTATATTTTCCATCAACGTTAATAGTAGTTCATACTCTCTCTTAGTTAACTCTATGATTTCATCTCCACGTCTTACAACTCTATTTTCCTTTTCAATAGTTAAGTCGCGATATGTTAGTGTTGTTTGTTTATTTCCGTTTTGTTCATTTTCTAGCTCTACACGGCGCAAAACGGCTCTTAATCTTGCTAGTAATTCTTCGATAGCAAATGGTTTTACAATATAGTCATCTGCTCCATGATCTAGACCTGAAACTCTATCGATAACTGAATCTCTTGCAGTCATCATGATAATTGGTGTATTCTTCACTTGACGAACACGACGACAAACTTCCAAACCATTTAACTCAGGTAACATTAAATCTAATAAAATGGCATCCCAATCTTCGTCCAGTGCCAACTCTAAACCTTGTCGTCCATTTTTACATACTTCTGTCTCATATCCTTCATGTTGTAATTCAAGTTCAACAAAACGAGATAAATTTTTTTCGTCCTCAATTATTAAAATTCTGCTCATATACGACACTCCTATATAATAATGACAAATAAATTATATCTTAAATTCTACTCATTGCAATTTTAACATTTTACCACAAAAATGCCTATCATTAAAGTTATACTTAAAACTATTTATAGCAATCAATTCTAATATCATTAGAAAAATATTCTTCTAACAAAAAAATATTATTATTTAGAAAAAATCAATTGACATTTATAAGTATATACCATATAATAATTTTTGTTGTGATGGTCTGGTAGCTCAGCTGGATAGAGCATTCGCCTTCTAAGCGAACGGTCGTGAGTTCGAATCTCACCCGGATCATTTCATAATTATTAGATCAGGATTTTGTCCTGATCTTTTTTATTTTTAGTTGCAGATCTTGAAGTCTGCAACTTTTTTATTAACTTAACATTTGTGGATTCCATATATTCGATACATTAAATACTATCGGTTCTGTATTTTGCATTAGCTCTTCATCTAATTTAATTCCACTAACTGTAGCTCGCCCATTTGCTTGATAATAATAAGTCCTATCCTCTGATACCGTAACTGCTCTATAAACTGTATACGTCGGTCTATGTGCTTTACTCTTAGGAATTGAAACTGTATCTAATATACCAAACGCTAACGATGCGGCTTCATCGCGTGTTTTAGGCTTATCAACAAGTTCCTTTAAATAAGATGCACGAATAAATCTTTGGCTTGGAGAGTAAGATCCCGGTGGTGTCTTCTTGCCACCCAGTTTTCCAGTAGTTACATGAAATTTTCCATATTTAATCGAATTTTCTTTAAATTCATCAGTAAATTCCATATAATTTTCTAATTTTGCCAACTGACGCTCAAATTTAGGCATATTAGTTACTACCCCTAAAGGATTATCAATTATTCTCATTGGGTGCTGACTAGGTTCAACTATAATATTTCGTCCACTCTCATCTGAAAGACTAAAATGTAACTCTGATCCACCATGTTTTGTATTATTAATTACATTACTCATAAGTTCAATTTTCTCTATATTTTCTTCTACTTCAGTTACTGAAGAAAAATTTCCAAGTATATAAGTAACAAATTCATATGCTTCAAGTTGGATTTTATCATCATGCTTATCATCAACCAATTGTGCTCCATTAGAAAATGTCAATTTTTGGGCCATCAACCCACATTCATTAACTCCATCACTTAAATCAATATAATTATTATCTTGAAAACCTCCACCAACTATAGCATATTTGTTTGTATATTTTTTATTATCAAATGCTGATTTCCACTGATATCCCCTAGGAATATACATAGGTTTCACATAAAGATCATACCAATCCATTGTTCTTCCCATAACATGTGTTCCATCTTCAGAAATAACACTAACACTTGTACACATTTCATCACTTCCTTCAAATTACTTTTATCATATAATTATCTCAAAATACAAGTATTTTAAACCAAAAAAACAGAAGCATATTATAAAATACACTTCTGTTAATATATATTTTATTATTCTAATCCCACACGTTTAAAAATGTCATCTACATGACGTAAATGCCAATGATAATCAAACGCATCATCTAAATCTTCTTTGGATAAACGCTTAGAAATTTCTTCATCTTGCTCTAACAAAGGGCGGAATGGAACTTGCTTATCCCAAGATTCAGCAGTTTTTGGTTGAATTAAGTCGTATGCCTCTTCTCTACTCATTCCTGTATCGATTAATTTCAAAAGTACACGTCCACTATAAATCAATCCAAATGTTCTATCCATATTACGTTTCATATTTTCAGGGAAGACTGTTAAATTCTCAACAATCTTTCCAAAACGATGTAACATGTAATCAATCAAAATTGTAGTATCAGGTAAAATTATTCTTTCTGCTGATGAATGAGAGATATCACGTTCATGCCATAAAGAAACATTTTCAAAGGCAGTTACCATATGTCCTCGGCAAACTCTAGCTAATCCGCAGATATTTTCAGAACCAATAGGATTACGCTTATGTGGCATTGCAGAAGATCCCTTTTGACCTTTTGCAAAATATTCTTCTACTTCACGTGTTTCAGATTTTTGCAATCCTCTAATTTCAGTTGCAAATTCTTCCAAACTTGTAGCAATTAAAGCCAATGCAGATAAGTATTCAGCATGTAAATCTCTTGGTAAAACTTGACTAGAAATTTCTTGTGCTCTAATTCCTAATTTATCACATACATATTTTTCAACAAAAGGATCAATATTTGCAAATGTACCAACAGCACCACTAATTTTACCAGCTTCTACACCCTTAGCAGCATGTTCAAAACGTTCAATATCACGATTAATCTCAGAATACCATCTTGCTAATTTCAAGCCAAATGTAGTAGGTTCTGCATGAACTCCATGAGTGCGTCCCATCATAACAGTATTCTTATACTTTTTAGCTTTACGAGCAACAATTTCTTTAAATTCTTGTAAATCTTTACGTAAAATATCATTTACTTGCTTTAATTGATAACCATAGGCAGTATCAACGACATCTGTACTCGTCAATCCATAATGAACCCATTTCTTTTCATCACCTAATGTTTCAGATAAAGCACGCGTAAATGCAATAACATCATGGTGTGTTACTTCTTCTATTTCTGCAATACGATCTACATTTATCTTTGCATTTTTTTTCAATTTTTCAACATCTTCATCAGGAATATGACCAAGCTTTGCCCAAGCTTCATCCGCAGCTAACTCAACTGCTAACCAACATTCGTATTTTTTTTCATCATTCCAAATTGCTGCCATTTCTGGACGTGTATAACGTGAAATCATTTTACTCTCCTTTAATCCCATACATGAGTTGATGCAATCTCATCAAGTGTTTTATTTATATCATCTGTTAATATTGTAACATGTCCCATTTTTCTATCAACACGAATTTCACCTTTACCATAATCATGGAATTGCCATGTAGGTTTTTTTGGTATCAATTCTTGTGTTTTCTCAACATGTTGTCCTAAAACATTCACCATCACTACTGGCTTTAATAGCTCAATTTTAGGTAATGGCCAATTACATATAGCTCTATTATGAATATCAAACTGTGAAAAATTACATGCTTCTATTGAGTAATGTCCTGAATTATGTGGTCTAGGTGCCAATTCATTTATGTAAATCTCATTATCCTCACCTATAAACATTTCAATTCCTAAGATTCCACACAAATTCAAGCTTTCAGCTACTTTTACCGCTGTTTCTTTTGCTTTTTCTTGTAATTCACTCGAAATTCTAGCTGGTACAATACTTTCGTGTAATATCTGGTTACGATGGATATTTTCGCTTACTGGAAATGCAGTAATTTCACCTCTAAGATTTCTTCCTACCATGACCGAACATTCCATTTGAAAGTTTATTTTTCCTTCTAAAATACATTGTCCTAACTTTATAATTTCATCAGCTTCAACTAAATCTTTTTCTGAATTGAGAACTAATTGTCCTTTACCATCATACCCTCCTTCGCATGTTTTTAAGATTGCTGGATAACCTATTTCATTTATCTCTTTTTTTAAATCTGAAAATTTATTTATCTCAGCAAATGGGGCTACTTTTAACCCACTTTTTTGCAAAAAAGTTTTTTCTCTTATTCTATCTTTAGTAATTCTTAATAATTCCGTACCTTGAGGGATTTCTACTTTGCTACTAACATTCTCTAATGCGTTAAGATCAACATTTTCAAATTCATAGGTTAATACATCGGCCTTATCAGCTAGTTCCTCTATTGCGTCTATATCATCATAAGGTGCTACAATCTGTTCATCTGAAACTTGTCCCGCTGAGCAATCTGGATTAGGATCCAAGATTATAACTCTCATTCCAGCTTTTTTTGCAGAAAATGACAACATTTGCCCTAACTGTCCTCCACCGATAATTCCAATTGTTTTTCCTTGCATTATCATACTATCCAAGTTGCTCACCGCTCTTTTCTGCATCATCATGCTGTTTTTTTCTAAATAAAACTAATTTTTCAGCTATTTCTTCATCATTAATTCCCAAAATTTGCAACGCCAATAATGCTGCATTCTTAGCACCTGAAGCACCAATTGCTGTAGTAGCTACTGGAATTCCAGCTGGCATTTGTACAATCGACAATAATGAATCCATTCCATTTAATGCACACGATTTAACTGGGACTCCAATAACAGGTAGTATAGTGTTAGCTGCTACCATTCCCGGAAGATGTGCAGCACCACCAGCTCCAGCTATAATTACTTTTAACCCTTTATCCTTTGCGGTTTCAGAAAAGACGAACATTTCTTTTGGCATTCTATGAGCTGAAATAACTTTTTTATCATAGTTTACTCCAAAATTTTCTAAAATTTCAGCTGCCTCTTTCATAGTATTCCAATCAGAAATACTACCCATTACAATTGCTACTTCTCTTTTCAAAATTATCCCTCCTAGACAAACATAGAATAGCAAAATGCGCCTTAGATGTCAAAGTAAAATTCGAATTTTATTTTTAAATACGTGGTAAAAAGTACACTTATATCACAAAAATACGAACTTTATCACTAAATAATAATATTTTGGAATTATTGCTTCACTTAAGGTAAAATTAAATGTAAGTTTATTTTAACGGAGGAATTACTTTTGATAACTTTAGCTGGAATTATTGGTTCTGGAAAGTCTAGTTTAACAAAATTATTATCTCAAGAATTAAATACTACACCTTTCTTTGAACCAGTTACTGATAATCCTGTTTTACCACTATTTTATAAAGGAAATGAATTGGCAGCAAAAAAAAGAGCTGCTGGTGCTACCGATGTAACCAATCCTTATACTTACCTTTTACAAACTTTCTTCTTAAATCGTCGTTTCAAAATGATAAAAGAAGCTATGCGTGGGGATAATAACATATTAGATAGATCTATCTATGAAGACGCTATGTTCATGAGAATGAATACAGAATTAGGTAATGCAACCCAAATAGAGTATCAAATTTATCAAGAATTATTAAAAAATATGCTAGATGAAATTAAATTAGCAACCCCTAAAAATCATAAAGACTTGATGATTCTAATTAAAGTTTCTTATCCTACAATGATCAAGCGTATTGAAAAACGAGGACGTGAATATGAACAGGTTACAAATGATCCTTCTTTAGTAGATTACTATAAACGATTATTAGAATTCTACGACGAATGGGAACGTACTTATGATAAATCCCTATTACTAGTAATAGACGGCGATAAATACGATTTTGTAGAAAATAAATCAGATCGTCAATTTGTTCTCAATACTATTGCTGATACTCTTTTAGACATGGGAAAAATATCTAGAGATGAACATTTAAAACTACATACTGAAAATTAAAAAATCCGTTCAAGAATTTTAACAAGTTCTTGAACGGATTTTTATTTAATTATAGTTCATTTACTATTTACTACGTTTTTTATTTGATATTTCTTTACCTTTTACATATCTCTTAGAATGTTTCTTTAAATATTGTAACAACTGTGCCTCATTTCTGAATTCACGCGGATGTTGCTGTCCATGTAAACGTAAGGAAATCTTATTAATCTTAATTCTTCCAGTCCATGTATACGTATATTCGACGATAAAACGATTATTCATTGTTTTTTCATCGATTCCAAATTTTAATACATAAACTCTCTCAGGAACCATTAGTGGATTAACATGTTCTTTTTCGTAGTAAACTCCATTGGCCTTCAAAAAATTCTTTGTTTTCCTCAGCATGTCCAACCCTCCTTTGACAATTTCCTACAAAATTCTTTCACGTATAATTATACCATACATTAGCTATAAAGAATCTTAATTTTAAAATTGATCACTATATTTATACAAAATTTTATTATAACATAATATTATTCTTTTACAAGTGCTGAATTATTATTTTATTTAACATTAACTAAGTAGTATTTCCTATACGACAATCGACATAAACTTATTAATACTATATAAAAGTACAAAAAAAGTTGCCATAAACGTTGATAAACCAACATTTACAGCAACTAAATTAAATATTATTTAATTTGAGACATTACTTCTTCAGCAAAGTTTTCTTCTTTCTTTTCAATACCTTCGCCAACTTCATAACGAACAAAAGATTTTACCTTACCATTCTTAGAAGCAACATATTTTGCAACTGTTAAATCAGGATCCTTAACAAAGTCTTGATCATCTAATGCAACTTCTGCAAAGAACTTGTTCAAGCGACCAGCAACCATTTTTTCAATGATTTTTTCTGGCTTGCCTTCATTCTTAGCTTCTTCTGTAAGAACTTCCTTTTCATGTGCAACTTCAGCTTCTGGAACTTCATCACGGTTTACATATTTAGGATTAATAGCAGCAACGTGCATAGCAACATCCTTAGCTGTAGCTTCATCAGCACCTTCTACTACTGACAATACAGCAATACGTCCACCATCGTGTAAGTATGCACCAAAGTTGTCAGCGTCTGCCTTTTCAACAACTTCAAAACGACGTAAACTAATCTTTTCACCAATAACTTGTGTAGCTTCAATTAATTCATCGTTAAGAGTACCTTTATCTGTCTTTAATTGTAAAGCAGCTTCTACATCAGCAGGTGTGTTTTCAGCAATAACGTCTGCAATATGCTTTACTAATGCTTTAAATTGATCATTTTGTGCAACAAAGTCTGTTTCAGCGTTAACTTCAACAATAACAGCCTTATTACCATTTACAGCAACGTTTGCTAAACCTTCAGCAGCAACACGATCACTCTTCTTAGCAGCTTTTGCCATACCTTTTTCACGTAAGAAATCAATAGCTTTTTCCATGTCACCTTCTACAGCAACTAAAGCTTTTTTAGCGTCCATCATACCAACGCCTGTTTTATCACGTAACTCTTTTACTTGAGCAGCAGAAATCTTTGCCATCTTAATTGGCCTCCTTAAAATTAAAATTACTAAAAAAGCTGTCTCAAACTGAGGCTATTTGCCCACAAATTCGAGACAGCCTAAGTTAACTAACTATTCAGCATCTGTGCTATCATTGTCGCCTTCTACAGCTTCAACGATATCTTCGATTGAATCAACTTGATCATCTGTATTTTCAAATGTATCTTCAGTAACAGGTGCATCATCTTCACCTTGACGACCTTCAATGATAGCATCTGCCATCTTAGAAGTGATTAAACGAACTGCACGAATTGCATCGTCGTTTGATGGAATCTTAACATCAATTTCATCAGGATCTGCGTTTGTATCAACCATAGCAACAATAGGAATGTTCAATTTTTGAGCTTCCTTAACAGCGATACGTTCTTTACGAGGATCAACGATGAACAATACATCAGGAATACGTGGCATATCTTCAATACCACCAAGGAATTTTTCTAAACGATCTCTTTGTTTAATTAACAAAGCAACTTCCTTCTTAGGTAAGCGATCAAAAGTACCATCTTCAGCCATTGCCTTGATTTCTTTTAACTTCTTAATACGCTTTTGAATTGTATTCCAGTTAGTCAAAGTACCACCTAACCAACGATGGTTAACATAGTATTGACCTGCACGCTTTGCTTCTTCTTCGATAGCTTCTTGTGCTTGCTTCTTTGTACCAACAAATAATACTACGCCGTCATCACTTGCAGCATCTTTAATGAAGTCATATGCATCATCAATTAACTTAACTGTTTTTTGTAAGTCAATGATGTAGATACCGTTACGTTCTGTAAAGATATACTTCTTCATCTTAGGGTTCCAACGACGTGTTTGGTGACCAAAATGTACACCAGCTTCTAGTAATTGTTTCATGGTAATAACTGCCATTACAATTTACCTCCAAATAATTTGTTTTTTTATCCTCCCACATGTTCAATTGTTAAAAAACTCTGACGAGCAACTTTTTAACTATCGCATGCAGTGTGAATTGTGTCTTACACACTTAAAAGATTATACTTTATTATTGTATGAATTGCAATGATTTTATTAATCATTCAATTAAATTTCTATCTACACCATGTTCAACTAAATATTTATTTTTCTTTTCCCTAGATTGATGCTTAAATGCATATTCTTTTTTTAAAGCCATACTTTTAGAACTAAATTTTTCATGATAAATCATTTCAACTGGTCTACGTTTTTTTAATCTTGTGTATTTAGCACCTACTCCATCATTATGTTGATTTAATCTCCTAATTAAATCAGTCGTAAATCCTCCATATAAAGTATTGTCTGCACACAATAATACATAGAAATAATAGCTATTTTCCTTTACCATATAAAAGTTCCTCTATAACATTAGTATATTTTCCATTATCTTCCGACACAATTATAGGTGGAAGGTAACGAATCCCACCATCTTTTCCTGCTTTTATACCTTGAACTAATACAATATTAGCTTCCTTATCTTTTTTTGGATATACTAATTGAATTTTTTTTGGAGCAATATTGTGTTTTCTCATCAAATCTAACATTTCAAGTAGCCTATCAGGTCTATATACAAAATTAGCCTTCCCACCAAATTTCAAAAGTCCACTTGTAACTTCTATGACTTGTTCTAGAGTTACCTTAATTTCATGTCTTGCAATAGCATAGTACTGATTAGGATTTTTTTTACTTGTTTCCAAATTAGCGAAATACGGAGGATTACATACCACCATATCAACCGAATCTTTTGATATCAAACCTTGTAAATTATTTAAATCCTCATTTAAGATTGTGATTTTATCTTCTAAATTATTCAGTAATATACTTCTTCTAGCCATATCAGCTAATCTTTTTTGAATCTCTACTTGGATTATTTTTCCATTCACTTTCTGACTCAAAAAAAGACCTACTGCACCATTTCCTGCACATAGATCCACTATCTTAGAATTCTTTTTCTTCAATGAGTCTGCAAAGTCAGCCAATAAAACAGCATCTATTGAAAAAGAAAAAACTTCGCTACTTTGAATAATTTTTATCTTTGATGAATACAATTGATCAATTCGTTCATTAGATAGTAATATATCCTCATGCATTATAAAACCTCATTTTTTACTTGCAACTTAAAAATTTTTTTCATACTATATGATAGTAGTATAACAAATTATAGAAAGGTTGTCGCTCAATGTTTTATTCTTTCATTCGTGTGATAGTTCGTATTATAGTTTACATTGTTAATGGAAAACCTACATATTTAAATAAAGAAAAACTTCCAACTGGAAATTATATTTTAGTCGGCCCACATAGGACTTGGTTCGATCCTTTATATTTTGCATTAGCTGCTTCTCCAAAGAAATTCTCTTTTATGGCTAAAGAAGAATTATTCAAAAATCCTATATTACGATTCATTCTTGTACACGCCAATGCTTTTCCTGTTAATCGAGAAAATCCTGGACCTTCAGTTATTAAAACTCCTGTTAAATGGTTAAAAAAGAAAGATTTATCACTTATCATGTTTCCATCTGGAACTAGACATTCTCAAAAACTAAAAGGTGGAGCAATTTTAATTGCTAAACTTTCAGGAGTTCCTATTGTTCCTGCTGTGTATCAAGGGCCATTAACCTTTAAAGGACTTTTAACTAGAAAAAAAACTACAGTTGCTTTTGGAGATCCAATCTATTTAGATAGGAAAATGAAAATTAACGATAAAAATCAGAAAATTATTATTGAAAAAATGGAACAGCAATTCAATAGTTTAGATAAATCTATTAATCCTGATTTTAAGTACATTGATGTGTCAAAAAAATAATCCAGTTTTCAAAAAAGTACGATAAAATTATTATCTCAAAATTTTATCGTACTTTTTATTTAGTAAATATTAAAATAACGCTTTTCTTTCTGAATAAAGAAAAGCGTTATCCAAGTTATTAAAGGGCCATGGTCCCTTTAATCTTAATTAATATTTCGATTACTTAGTTTTTACAACTTCCTTGTCACCATAGTATCCACAACTTGGGCATACATGATGTGCTTTACGTAATTCACCACAATTTGGGCAAGCACTCATACCAGGTACTTGTAACTTGTAATGTGTGCGACGTAATCTCTTGCGAGTTTTAGATGTTCTACGTGCTGGTACAGCCATTATTAGACACCTCCTTAAAACAATAAATAAATCTACCAAGAAAGATTCTACTTGTTATTCACAAAATTTGCAATAGCTATTACTATTTATCTTCATCAAAGAAATTCTTTAACTTAGCTAATCTTGGATCAATATTATCTTTCTTATGATTGTTTTTCTGCAACTGTTCCTCACGAATGACACTCCAGTCATTACCAGACGGCATAACTGCGTCATCTCGTTTCTCATCTACAGATAAAACCTGCATAGGAATTTGTAACAATATATTGTCTTCTATAACATCTGCAAGATTCAGTATATCATCTTTTAATACAATAACGACATCCGTATCTTCAAAATTTGATAAATTCGGATTATAATGACTTAAATAATGCTCTGTTACATCAAAATTAAGTTCTAAATCGACTGGTTGAAATGAACGACTAGAAGGTAAGGTTACTGTACAGTTAACCTTCATATAGCCTAAAACTCCTAATTCGTCGACAGAAAACATTCCATCAACATGTACTGTTGAAACTTTTATAATATCAGATCTTCTAGATTTTAATGCTTCATTCAAATCTAAATTCTCTGTAAAATGGATTGGAGCTTCACTTGCTTGATTTAGCTCTTTTAAAGACCATTTCATGTTATATTCCTCCCAATGCAACAAATTTGATTATAACTTTCATTTAAACCTTTGTCAATGTTTTTTCCTTGACACCTCAAAATATCAATGGGGCTCTTTTTAAATCTTGCTCTTTATAATTTTGAGATTGATAAATTTTCCCAGCTCTATAATCAACATGATAAAAGTCATCTTTATCTTGTTGGGATATTTTAGCCAGTAATGGTATTTCACTATTTTTCTTCATTATATTCAAAGCTTTCTGTCCATTTTTCGTAAATCCTAATAAATGCACATAAGGAAATTTATTATACAAACTAACATCATTAACTTTCATTCCTACTAAAGTAGCAACTGATAATCTTGTTAGCCTAGTGTATGTGAATCTTTTTGATTTAACAGCTTTTAGCCATTCATCAAATGTCGCTTCTGTCTTTAGTTCTAAAGCTTTCTTTTTCATTCTATATTGAATTCCTTCAGCCATCCCGTAAATATTAGCTAACTCATCAATATCACTAGATATTAGTTTATATCTTAGAAATGGCCAAAAATCATCCCAAGAAACATATTTTTCATCCCTTAAATCTTGGTAGGAAGGAAGATACTTATCAACTAAATTATGGTCTTTAGAAAACAAAACTTTTCTGATTGCTGTAGCACTTGCGATATTACTATCAGGAGACAAAGACTTATCATGATAACCTGCAACATTTCTAGAGATTGGATTTAACTTTAACTTTTTTCCAAATTTCAAATTTGCCTTAGCATATGCCAAGCCTAAGACATCATTAGGTGAATCTATATTATGTCCTATTTTTGCCGCAACAGCTTCTTGGAATGCTTCAGCATAAGATATATTTTTTTTTGAAAATTCAGTACTATCTAAATTTTGAACCAACTGTGCATATGTCATAAAATCATACTCAGCATGTTCAGCACCAAAGAAAAGTTCTTCACATCCCATATTACTTAATATTCGTACCCCATTCTCAGCAAATCTATCGGCAGGTTGTACACATCCAGCAATCGGTATCTCTACAACTACATCTACACCATTCAACAATGCTTGTCTTGCTCTTACCCACTTATCAACAATTGCAGGCTCCCCTCTTTGTAGAAAATTACCACTCATAGCAACAATTATGATTGATTCCGGATAAATCTCTTTAACTTTTTCTATTTGATATAGATGACCATTATGAAATGGATTATATTCTGCTATAATACCAATAATTTTCATTACTATCACCACTTATTAAATACTACATTTAAAGAACCAACGTTCAGTTTGTTTTTCTATATCTTCACGTCCAAATTCGGCACTTACTTCTATCTGATTAAAGCCAGCTTCTTTCAGCAATTCAATATAATCTCTTAATTCGTAAGTTCTTTCTTTATGAAGTTCATTAACTTTTTTATATGCATTAATACTTTCATCAAAAATGAAAAAAGTTAAATCATGTTCAACACTATGTTCATATTCTCCTAAGTATGTTGTCCATACAAAAGTTTGCTCATCATCACTGTAATTATACATATATCCTGGATATATTTTATCAGTCTTATATGGCGTTATTACATCAAACAAAAAAACACCATCTTTTTTTAAATGTTGTTTCACTTCTCTAAATGCATTCTTTAATATTCTTTTATTAGGTAAATAACATAAAGAATCAGCAAAACAAGTTACAACATTATATTTTTCTAGACCTGATAAATCTTGCATATCACCAGCAACTAATGTTAATTCTATGTTTTCTTCATATGAATGCTGATATGCTAATGACAACATTTCTTCAGATAAATCAAATCCGGTTACATCATAGCCCTTCTTTGCAATTTCCACTGCAAATCTTCCAGAACCACATGCTAAATCTAAAATATTACTATTTTTTTCAAATTCATATCTATCAAAATAAGACACCCAATCCTTATACATTTGCGGATCCATTAATTTGTCGTACAATTGGGCGAACGTTGTATATATCATATTATTTTATCCAATCGGCAATATTTACTAATGGTGCATCAGACCATAGTTTTTCTAAATTATAAAACTGTCTAGTTTCTGTCTTGAAAACATGAACTACTACATCGCCTAAGTCTAATAATATCCAGTTTGCTCCATCTTTTCCTTCAATATCTTTAACATCAGCACCAGCTTCATAAACTTGTTCTTTAACTGCATCAGCAATAGCCTTTACTTGTCGTTCAGAATTAGCTTGTGTAATTACAAAATAATCCGCTAAAATACTAATTCCTTGAACATCTAATGCTACTGTATCCTCTGCTCTCTTACTATCAGCAGCTTTTACAACTATTTCTAAAAGTTTCTTACTATCCATTAATCAAAATCCTTTCAAATAATTACTCTGCTACCCATTTATTATAAGTTAATATAGCTTTAGGGTAGATAACTTTATCCTGACTTAACAAAAATTCTAAAACATGTTTAGTTTCATAACTAACAGCATCGTCTAAATTTGCTTTAGCAATTGTTCTAGCTAGCTTTACTCCCGGAAAACTGCGTCCCTCTTCAATGTAATCGGCAACATATATAATCTTATCCAAAGTTGTCATCTCAACATCACCTACAGTATGTCGTCTAACAGCATTTAAAATTTCTTCATTTTTAATTTGCAATTCATTTTTAATGATTTCTGCACCAACTACACCATGCCAAATAAAATTATTCCAATTTAGCAAATCTTTAGATAAATTTTCATCTAAAATTGTTTTTTTAAATTCTTCTGGTGTTCTTTCCTTAGCATAATCATGTACTAAAGCAGCAATACTTG
The DNA here is from genome assembly GCF_026847815.1 of Ligilactobacillus sp. UO.C109. Taxonomy (NCBI): domain Bacteria; kingdom Bacillati; phylum Bacillota; class Bacilli; order Lactobacillales; family Lactobacillaceae; genus Ligilactobacillus; species Ligilactobacillus sp. UO.C109. Next base: position 684,002 of record NZ_JAPSFH010000027.1, read on the forward strand.
CTTTTTCTGTACTATAATCATTTTTCTTAGCTAATTCGATTGCTGCTTTTTCTACACCAAGTATGTGTTTAAATCTTGACTCTTTTACTGATTCTTTTACTTTTTTTACCAATTCTTCTCGCGTTCCGGAAAAAATTCCCTCTGTATATTCTAAATCTAGATTATTCACGATACAAACCTTCTTCATGTATATAGTTTTCCACTTCTGGTGTCACTAAATATTTTATAGAACATCCTTGCTTTACATTTCGTCTAACTAAAGTTGAACTAATATCTGTCATTGGAACATCTACCCACATAATTGGATATTTACTTTCCTTTCTATATCCAGGTCTACCAACACCAACAAATTTTACTAATTTAATTAGTTCTTCTATTCTATGCCATTTTGGTAGATACTCAACCATATCTCCACCAATTATAAAATAATAGTCTACTTCTGGATTCTTCAATTTCAATTCCTTAATTGTGTCTATTGTATAACTTACACCTTTACGTCGTAACTCTATATCACTAACTTTAAATTCAGGCTCATCCATCGTACTAAGTTTCACCATTTTTAGTCGCTTTTCAGCAGAAATAGCTGTTTTTTTATCAATATGAGGTGGTTGGTAATCGGGGATAAACATTACTTCATCTAAATTTAATTGGCTTTTTACTTGTTCTGCAATAATTAAATGTCCTAGATGTGGCGGATTAAAAGTACCACCTAATATTCCTACCCTCTTATGTTTCATATTCGTTATTAATTCAGCCATGACTTTTATTTCAGGAATTGTTATTGTTTTAACCATTGTATATCCCTCTAATTTTTATAATTCTGCAACTTTTACTGAAATTTTTTGGTTTCCAGCCTTACCAGACTTTTTAAACAGAACTAACACATTACCTATTGTTTGAATAACTTGTGCATCACTATTATTCTCTATAAATTCTTTAACCTCTTCAACTTCCACTAGTGAATTTTGCAAAATATTAACTTTTAATAGTTCTCTTTTATCTAATGCTTTTAAAACTTCATCTAACCATACTTCACTCAACCCATCTTTACCAATTTGAAAAATAGGTTTTAAATGATGAGCTTCACTACGTAAATATCGTTTTTGTTTTCCTCTAAGTTTCATATTACACATCTCTTTCTATACTTAAATCATTGCTTTTCTTATTAATACTCCTACACCTTCTGGAGCCCAACCAGCAACAATTGTATTCGGACTTAAACTTATCCAACCTAATCCTGAAAATACTAAGTCACTTTTTTCACTTATCTTAAATTCAAATCTGGTTAGTTTAGGTATTTTTTCCAATTCTTCTCTAGTAGGTGGTTGTAATAATTCTCCTGCATGTTTTTCATAAAATTTATCAGCATTTTGTAACTTTGTGCGATGTAATGGTAAATTATTATCAAAATATGCAATTACACTTGTGCGTCCGCCAGAAATATAATCAAATCTTGCTAAAGACCCTAAGAAAATGGTTTGTCCTTCATTTAATTGATAAACTTTAGGCTTGATTTCTTTTTGAGGAGAAGCAAACTTTAACGATTTTCCTGTTAAATAATGAGCCATTTGTTGCTTGTGAATAATTCCCGGTGTATCTATCAAATTTTTACCATCATCAAATGGTATTTCAATTTTATCTAATGTTGTCCCTGGAAAACGCGAAGTTGTAATCAACTCAGAAATACCTGTTTGTTGCTTAATTATACGGTTAATAAGTGTGGACTTACCAACATTAGTAACACCTACTACATATACATCTCTGCCTTTACGATACTTATCAATTAATTCTAATAAATTATCAATTTCATACCCTTTACTTGCACTAGTTAGTGCTACATCTATAGGTCTCAAACCTTGTTTATTAGCTTCTTGACGTAACCAGTCTTTAATCCGTGAACGTTTTAAAGACTTAGGTAACAAATCAGATTTATTACCTACTAACAAAACGTCATTCTTACCAACAAATCTATGTAGTCCTGGGATAACTGATCCATTAAAATCAAATATATCTACAACATTAACAATCAATGAATCTGATTCACCAATTTGATTTAGTAATCTTAAAAAATCATCATCTGTCAAACTTACATCTGCTATTTCATTATAGTGTCTCAATCTAAAACAACGTTGACAATACAACTCTTCTGTCTCTAACCCTTTTTTTACAGCAGATTCTGGTGTATACCCTAGTTCATTTGGGTTTTTAGATTGGATTTTAGCTCCACACCCAATACAATATAAAATTTCATTATTAGTTTCTGTCATCTAAGGAATGCCTCCATAATTTTTCCATTTTATTATTTTTTATTAAATTATTTTTTATGATTTTTTCTAATATCCTATTTGGCTTAGTATTCCATGCATCACTTTTAACTAAAGGTTTAACTAGAATACTCCTAATACCAGCATTATTAGCAGCAGCAATATCTGTCATTAATTGGTCTCCGACCAAAACAACTTCGTTATTCTTTAAATTATATCTCTTCTTAGCAATATTTATTCCTCTAACAAATGGCTTTAATGCCCTTGAGACAAATGGAAGTTCAAAACGTTCTACCGCTCTTTTTATACGCCTATGATTATTATTTGATACAACTATAACTGGTATAGATTCCTCTCTCATAACTTTTAACCAATTTCTGAGTTCTGGTGTACCATCTGGATTATTCCAAGCAATTAATGTATTATCTAAATCCGTTAAAATTGCTTTAATTCCATGATTTTTAACTTCTTGTGGTGTTAAATCATAAATAGATTCAATCTTCCAAGTCGGTATAAATCTTTTAAACATTGAAAATTCTCCTAATATTTTATCAATTTAAATTATATCATATTTTCCCTGAGCAATCTGTTTATACAAAATTATAAGTAATTTTAAGGATATAAAAAAAGCAAGAAGGTAAAATACCTTCTCACTTAATTAAAAAACTAAATTATTCAGCAGCTAAAGCTTTCTTTGCTTCATCAACAAGTGCTGTAAATGCAGCTGCATCTGTAATAGCTAAATCAGCTAACATCTTACGGTTAACTTCAACATTAGCTAACTTCAAACCATGCATTAACTTGCTGTAGCTAATGTCATTTTGACGAGCAGCAGCATTAATACGAGCAATCCATAACTTACGGAAGTTAGACTTTGTCTTACGACGATCACGGAATGCATATTGGTATGACTTCATAACTTGTTGCTTAGCAACTTTGAATTGAATATGCTTTGCTCCGCGATAACCTTTAGCTAATTTGATAATTTTCTTACGACGTTGGCGTGTAACAGATCCACCTTTAACACGTGGCATGACAATTCCTCCTTAAAAATTCAACCTTTATACTAGGTATAGTTACATAATTAAGTAACTTTTCTTCTTTATAATATTTATCTTAGATATTCTTATTTCATTTGAGAAAGCATTTGCTTGATACGTTTCATATCTGAAGCAGATACCATTGAAGCTTTACGTAATTGACGACGTTGCTTCTTTGTTTTACCGTGGAAACGATGTGATGTGTAGGCGTTTGAACGTTTCAAACCACCATTTCCTGTACGCTTAAAGCGTTTTGCTGATGCACGGTGTGTTTTTTGTTTTGGCATGATTATAAATCCTCCTAAAATAAATAAATTGTTTTATTATTTTTCAGTTTTTGGTGCAAGCATTAAGAACATGCTACGACCATCCATTTTTGCTTTAGACTCTACAGTTGCAACGTCTTCAGTTGCTTCTGCAAAACGATTAAGGACATCACGACCAATATCCTTATGAGTAATTGCACGTCCCTTAAAACGAATAGAAACTTTAACCTTGTCTCCTTTAGATAAGAACTTACGTGCATTCTTCATCTTAGTATTAAAGTCATTCGTATCAATAGTTGGACTTAAACGAACTTCTTTGATGTTAACAACTTTTTGCTTTTTACGAGCTTCTCTTTGTTTCTTTTGAAGTTCAAAACGATATTTACCGTAATCCATGATTTTTGCAACAGGTGGCTTAGCTTTAGGAGCAACTAAAACCAGGTCAAGATTTGCATCTTCAGCCATTTTTAGAGCTTCTTGCTTAGTCTTTACACCTAATTGGTCACCATTATCGCTAATCAATCTTAATTCTCGAGCACGAATGCCTTCATTAACCATTTTATCGACTGCTATGATATTCACCTCCAAAAATAATTCAGAGAGAAAATGCAGAAAACGGACATCCAAAAAATCAGAATGCCCGTCTTAATAATCCGTTTTAATTAGAATTAATATCATAATTTCTGCCCGGAAACCTACATTTCCTAGGCGAGAAGCGGGTGCCTCTGCTTTTTTCTCAACTTTATAAGTATATCAACTACACTTAAAAGCGTCAAGACTATAATAGAAATTATTTTTCTCTACTATAATTTTCTATATCTTCAAACAAAAGATTCTTAAATTCAGCTTTTGTCATAGTGTTAGTCTTTTCTTCACCATATTTACGAACTGTCACTGTTCCGTTTGAAACTTCTTCATCACCAATAACAAGTGTATAAGGTATCTTGTTTACTTGGGCTTGACGAATCTTATATCCCATTTTTTCATTTCTATCATCAACAGTAACACGAATGCCATGTGCTCTTAATTTACTGCTTAAATCATTTACATAATCCATATGTAAATCATTCTTAACAGGAATAATATCTACTTGGTGTGGAGCTAACCAAGTTGGAAATGCACCCTTATACATTTCAGTTAAGTAAGCTGTAAAACGTTCCATAGTTGAAACAATTCCACGGTGAACCATAACTGGTCTATGTTCCTCACCGTCAGCACCAATGTACTTCAAATCAAATCTTTCTGGCAATAAGAAGTCTAATTGGATAGTTGATAATGTTTCTTCTCCACCTAAAGCTGTCTTAGTTTGGACATCAATCTTAGGACCATAGAATGCAGCTTCGCCTTCAGCTTCAAAATATTCTAGACCCATATCATCCATAGCAGCTTTTAACTTACTTTGAGATTTTTCCCACATTTCATCATCATCAAAGTATTTTTCTGTATTCTTAGGATCTCTATAACTTAAGCGGAAACGATAATCTGTAATATCAAAGTCATTATAAACTTCCGTCATTAATTTAATTAAAGTCTTAATTTCATCTTCAATATGATCTGGTTCAATAAAGTCATGACCATCATTCAAAGTCATTTCACGAACACGAGACAATCCTGTTAATGCTCCAGACTTTTCGTATCTATGCATCATACCTAATTCAGCGATACGTAATGGTAATTCACGATATGAACGCTTGTGATGATTGTAAACTTGAATATGGGATGGGCAGTTCATCGGACGTAATTCCAACATTTCACCATCGCCCATATCCATTGGTGGAAACATATCTTCACGATAGTGATCCCAATGACCAGATTGCTTATACAAGTTCAAATTTGCTAGAACTGGAGTATAGACATGTTGGAATCCCCATGCAACTTCCTTATCAATTATATATCGTTCAATTACACGACGAATTGTTGCACCATTTGGCATCCAATATGGTAATCCTGCACCAACTTTAGGATCAACAAAGAATAAATCTAATTCATTTCCAATTACACGATGATCTCTTTCACGAGCTTCTTTTTGACGTTGTAATTCAGCATCCAAATCTTTTTGCTTATAAAAAGCTGTACCATAGATACGTTGTAACATTGGATTGCTTGAAGCACCTTTCCAGTATGCACCAGCAACAGATAATAGTTTAAAAATCTTTACTTCACCAGTTGAAGATAAAACTACTCCATCAGTGATATCAATAAAATCACCTTGCTTATAAGCAACTACTCTACCATTATTTTTATTAGCTACATCTCTAACTAATTCTTCTTGATATTCGTCACCTGATACTAAATTCAAAGCTTCTTCTTCTGAAAACTCAACTCGTTCTATAGGTAAGTTTGCCTTTATTATTTCAGACATTTTTTGAGAAATCTTTTCAAAATCTGTTTCTGCAACTTGGCCTTCAGAATTATCAGTATCAAAATAGAATCCATGCTCTGTAACATCACCCAAACCAAATTTCATATTTGGGTATAATTCATGTAATGCATTAGCTAAAACTTGTGCTGCTGTTCTCCACAATACAACTAATCCATCATTAGAATCTTTTGTAATAATTTCAATAGATCCATCTTCTTTTAATGGTTGATTTAAATCAACAAAATTACCATCAACTTTTCCTGCAACAGCTTTTTTAGCCAAACTGATACTAATTGATTTAGCAATTTCAGCTGTTGTTACACCAGCATCAAATTCCTTTACTGAATTATCTGGAAATGTAATTTTTATACTAGACATTAATTCTACCTCCTGAATTCTCTATGAAACAAATAACGTCCCTAACACACCAACATTGATGTATTAAGGACGCTATTAACGTGGTTCCACCTTTAATTTTTAGCTTTAAACAAACTACTCATTGTGCTGTTAACGGTCGCACCGGTCTAACTTTTCATTAAACAATACATGAAAGTGGTAAGAATACTACATTATTGAAAGTTTTCAGTCAAGCCTTTCATCCCTGAATCATAGTAATCCGTTTGTCTTTCACGAAATCTACAGTTTTATTTAACCATTATCTTGAAGATTATTCAAGGGTTTTTCATTATTTATTTCTTCTATTTTCACCATTAATAACTACTTCATCAACTAAAAATCTAATTCTTTCCATGATTCTTTTTGCTTTCAAGGGTTCTAACTCACCTCTCGTATTCTGCGTTAAGTAGAATTCTTCTAAATCATCTAAAGCAATATTTGAACTAAAGAAAGTTGGTAATTCTTCTTGCATACGATATTGTAAAATCACACCTAGAACATCATCTCTAAACCAACTACTTAATTGATCAGCACCTATATCATCTATCATTAATACAGGAGCTTTTTTCAAAGCATCAACTTTTTCCATAGTGGTATTTTTACCAATAGAATTTTTTATTTCTACAGCAAAAGATGGCATGTGAACTAAAGTTACTTTTATCCCCTTTTCTGCTAATTTATTAGCAATCGCTCCCAGTAAATATGTTTTTCCTACTCCAAACGATCCAGATAAATATAGTCCTTTATGAAAGATATTAGGCGTTTCAGTATAGTTCGCAACAAATTCTATAGCTTTTTTTAAAGCTATCATTCTTCCATCATCATCTCTATAATAATTTTCTAGTGTTGCTTTACGAATACTTTTAGGAAGATTGACAATATTAATTCTATTATTTATTTCTCTTAGTCGTCTCTCTTCTATCAATTTTTTAGTAGGTACATAGGTTACTTCAATGTGATGATCACTAATAGTTAATTGTGGCGAATACCCTGGGGCAAAAACTTCTTTTCCTTCTGCTATTTTTTGCTTCAAGTCAACAAATTCATATAACTTACTTGCACCCTTTAATATTTCTTGATGGCTTAGTCTATCTTTGTTTTCACGTAAAAACAATTGCACATCATCATCTTTTAAACTTTTTTCAATTATTTCTTTATACTTTTTTTCCCACTTATTTTCTACTAGCCTTTTACTAAGTTCCTTTCCCATATCTTCCACATAGCTCACCTACTTTCCATTTATTTTTTTCAATAGCTCGTCAATTTCTTTATTTTCTTTCTTTCCAACGTCTGTTAGCTTATTCTTTCCCTTTTCTTTAGCCCACTCAGGTAATTTTTCTTTAACAATTACATTGCTTTTACGGCCTTTTGAATCTTTTTTTGTCGTTTTGCGTTGTAGTGATTTTTCTCGAGTGAAACTTTTAACGTAAGTCATCGCTTCTTGAGCGTTTCTTATTTTTTTCTTTGTCCAATCAGCAGCAATTCTTTCAAATGTTCCTTTTAAGATGGTAGAACTATCTTGAACAACTAACAAATAATGAATTAAAACATTAATAACTTCATTTGGTAACATCTGCTTTTCTACCAATGTTTTTACAGCATACCTTTCATTAGCAGTGACAAAACTTCCTAACTCATTTTTTAGGATCTCTAAAAATTCTAATGGAACATAGGCTTTAAAAGCATTAACTAAAGGATCAATATTCTTATCTTTTTCGTCATCTTTAGCTTTAGCCGTTTCTACTATCTTGTTTTCCTTAAAGTTTCTTCGAATTCCGCTATCAAAATTTTTTTGAGCTAATTTTTTAAATTCATTATAATCAATCTTATTATTTGTTACATTAATTGCTTTTTCTAAAAGTTTTACTAATTGAAATTCATCTATACCATAAACTAATTTAACACTTTTAATAATATCTAAGTGTTCCATAACATCATCTGAACTTATATATGAGTTCTTTATGAAATCACTAAAAACTGTCATGTCTAATGACACCTTTTGACGATTAATAAGAGATTCATCATTTGAAATCTTACTATTATTTAATTGAGCTTGTAAAACAATATTATCTTTATTTAAATTAAATACATCAAAAAATTGCTTTGTAACTTCTTTTTTATCATGATAATTATTATCAAATTTATTCCATAAAGATAATTTTTTAAATTTTTCATTTCCAACCATTTCTAATAACGCCGTGCTTAATAAATCATCTGTAAAAAATTTCACTTCGTTTAATGGTTTTTGAAGTTCATAGATATGATACTTACCTAATTTATCTTCACCTTCAAATGTTTTTATAAGCCCCGTAGCCTCAAGTTTCAAACGTGCATCATATAACTCAGGAATACTTATCCCTAAGCCATCTATAATATTCTTATTCAGTTTTCTCTCACTTAATATTAATTTAGGGTCAATTTCAAAACGTAAATATGAATATAATGCTACCGCTACAATACCTATTATTGGCTGATACAGCACTTGAACAATTTCAATATCATGATTATCTATATAGGTAGATGCAGATACCAAATATCCATCTTTTGGTGATAGTTTATTCAATGCGCTATCCATAAACTCATCCTAATCTTTCGAATTATTTTCTTCACGATCCATTAATTCCCTTAATTCATCAGCAAAGGCATGCATATCTTTAAATTCCCTATAAACACTCGCATATCTAATATAGGCAACTTCATCAACATCAGCCAATATTTTCATTACATATTCTCCAATTAATTGGCTTGAGACTTCGGTTCCTCCAACAGAGCGTAGTTTATTTTCAACTTTATCAACTATTTCTGTAATTTCATCTATTCCTACAGGACGTTTTTCAGCAGCTCTTACAATTCCCCTTAGTAATTTTTCTCTTTGAAATTCTTCCCTTGTTCCGTTCTTCTTAATAACTAATAAAGGAGTTACTTCGACTCTCTCAAATGTTGTGAATCGATATCCACACTGCTCACATTCTCGGCGTCTTCTAATGGCATGTCCATTATCCGCTGGTCTACTATCTACAACTCTAGAACCGTTTTTATGACAATTTGGGCATTTCATAGTTGTAGCTCACCTCATTTCTCTAACATTAAATTATTTCTCTCTAGCCATTCTATCACTTGATTATGAGTATCTTCAATACTTCTTGAATTATCAATGACAATATCAGCTTTGGAATTTCTTTCTGCACTATCTAATTGAGCAGATATTCTTTTCAACGCTTTATCCCTAGTTAGTCCATCTCTTTGTATCAATCTTTCTATTTGTAATTCTTTGGGAATGTATATGACCATTGTAAAATCACACATCTTATCATATCCACCTTCAAATAACAAAGGAATATCTAAGATTAATACATCTGCACCTTGCTTTTTATAATATTCAATTTGATTAATTATTTCTGTGCGTATTTTTTTACTCAATATTTTATTAAGTAACTCTCTTTTGTCCTTGTTTTCAAAAACTATTTCACCTAATTTTTTTCTATTTAAACTTCCATCAGATTGTAAAATATCATTTCCAAAAAAATGACTAATTTCTTTTAAACCTTCTGTATGTGGCTCCACAACTTTACGAGAAACTTTATCAGCGTCAATAATTGGATATCCCATCTCTTTTAAATATGTGCTAACAGTTGTCTTTCCTGAAGCTATTCCGCCAGTTAATCCTAAAATTTTCATAATTTTACCACCTGACACTTAGGACAAAAATGTGTTCCTCTCTGACCTACAACAATTCTTTGAATTGGTGTTCCGCATCTCTCACAAGGATCCCCTGTTCTTTGATAAGCATGTAAGCTAAACTGAAATCCTCCAGAATGTCTAAATGCATCTGTATATGATCTAATTGTAGTTCCTCCGGCTTCGGTAGCTAACGCTAGTTCTTTAATAATATTATCTCGTAAAACTTCAATTTCCTCTTTAGTTAATTTATTTGCCGGTGTTTCAGGATGAATTTTACTCATCCACAACACTTCATCTGCATAAATATTTCCCAAACCTGCCACTATCGTTTGATCTAATAAAGCATTTTTTATAGCTTTTTTTCTCCTTTTCAAATTTTTAGAAAAATCTTCAACTATAAAGGTTTCCTCTTTAGGTTCTGGTCCTAATTTAGCTAAACCAGCTGTTTGCATTTCCATTCCCGTTTTAACCAATTGCATCCTGCCAAACTTTCTAACATCGTTATATCTAAGTGATGTCCCATCTGTAAAATCAAATACTACGTGGGTATGTTTTTCAACTTCTTTTGTACTTGGTTCAACGAAATATTTCCCTTCCATTCTCAAATGGGAAATCATTGTCAAATCACTACTAAATCTAAATAATAGATATTTCCCACGTCTATCAATTTTTTTAATAGTTTTATTTGTTAGTTTTTCTATGAATTCTGTCTCTTCATTAATTATAGTTTTAGAATACAACACTCTAATATCTTTTATTTTTTTATTTAAGACTAGTTTCTCTAGTCCTCTACGTACTGTTTCAACTTCTGGTAATTCAGGCATTATCTCACCTTCCTACTTCGTATCAAACCAAGTTTGTCCATGCTTACTTTCAACTTTTAACGGTACATCCAGCTTAACTGCTGAATCCATAACTTTTGGAACCATATCCTCTAATAATGGAATTTCTTCTGTTGGTGCTTCAAAGATTAATTCGTCATGTACTTGAAGTAGCATTTTTGCTTGCAAATTCTTTTCTTTTAACATTTCTTGCATATTAATCATCGCAACCTTAATAATATCAGCTGCACTACCCTGAATTGGTGAATTCATAGCTGTTCTTTCAGCAAAAGAGCGTAAATTAAAATTACGACTCTTTATATCAGGTAGATATCGTCTTCTGTTAAAAATAGTTTCTACATATCCATTTTCTTTAGCAAATTCAACAATTTTTTCCATATAATCTTTTACGCCAGAAAATGTATCTAAATAAGTATCTATAAATTGTTTAGCCTGTTTTCTTGATATCCCTATATTTTGTGATAAACCATAATCGCTAATACCATATACAATTCCAAAATTAACAGCTTTAGCTTGTCTTCTCATATTAGGAGTTACTTCATCTGGACTATCTACATTAAAAATTCTCATCGCTGTACTTGCGTGAATATCCATGCCTTCCTTAAAAGCCTCTTGCATATTTTTGTCTTTTGAAATATGTGCCAATACACGTAATTCAATCTGTGAATAATCAGAAGAAAATATTTCCCATCCTGGATGACTTGGAACAAAAGCTTGACGTATTTTTCTACCTTCTTCTAAACGAACAGGAATGTTTTGTAGATTTGGATCAACTGAAGATAGTCTTCCTGTTGAAGTTAAGGTTTGAGTATATCTTGTATGAGCCTTTCCGTCTGTCTTAGAAACCACTTTTAACAATCCCTCAATATATGTAGATTGTATTTTAGCTAATTGACGATATTGTAAGATATTATCAACAATTGGGGACATACCTCTAAGTTGCTCTAATACACCTACTGCTGTTGAATATCCTGTTTTTGTCTTTTTAATAACTGGTAACTTTAATTTTTCAAACAATATAACACCTAATTGTTTTGGTGAATTTAAGTTAAATTCTTCTCCAGCTTCATTATATATTTCCTGCTCTAGTTCACTTAATCGTTCTTTCAATTCACTTTGCATAGTTTCTAGTCTATTACTATCCACTTTTACGCCCGCAATTTCCATATTTGCTAATACAATCGACAATGGACGTTCTATTTTTGTATATAGATCTAGTTGTTGATTTTCTTCTAACTCATTAAATAATTTTTCTTTTAAATTATTTATCGCTTTTACTTTTCTCACTAAATGTTCAAATAAAACTTCTTTATCTTCTGGCACAGCATGTTTAGCACCTTTACCATATATTTGCTCATCAGATTCTACATCATAATATTCGTGCTGTTGTGCCAACAAACCTAGATCATTACTATTTTCACTATTATCTAGCAAGTATGATACAAGTAACAAATCAAAATTAATTTTCGATAAAGTAACACCTAATCTATTTAAGCCAACATATTGTCTTTTGCCATCAAATAAATCTACTTCAACTTCATCTGATTCCAACAAATTCTTGATTTGTTTTTTCTTTAGTAAATCTATATCATCCGACACTAAATATTTATCACCTATTTTAATAGAGAAACCAATAATTTCAGCTGTATGATAATTTTCTCCATCTATTTCTAAATTAAATACTATTTCATCATTATCACTAACATTTATATCATCTAAATTTTCTTCTGTTAATTCAGTAAATTCTATATTACTTTTAGATTCAAAAATATCTAATTGTTCACTACTTTCATCCTTTAATTGTGATAAAAACTTTCGAAAATCTAATTTTTGATATAACGTTACTAATTTCTCAATATCTTTTCCAGTCCATTCAGTTTCTTCTAAAGTTATTTCAACTGGAGCGTCTTTTCTAATTTCTGCTAAATCTTGGCATAAATAAGCAATTTCCTTTTCTCTGATTAAATTTTCTTTCATCTTAGACTTTTTCATTTCATCTATATTTTTATAGATTCCATCTAAAGTACCATATTGTTTCAACAATTTAATTGCTGTCTTCTCACCAATTTTTGTAACTCCAGGATAGTTATCAGAAGTATCACCCACTAAAGCTTTCATATCAACGATTTGTTCAGGGATTAAACCTATTTTTTCTTCAACATGACTTGGAGTATATTCTTCAATCTCACTAACACCCTTAACTGTTACAGCAACCGTTGTTTTATCAGTTGTTAATTGCGTTAAATCCCTATCTCCTGTAACAACTACAACATCATAGTTTTTCTTTTCAGCTTTTGCAGCTAATGTTCCGATAATATCATCAGCCTCATAATTTTTTAGCTCGTAAGTTTTTATCCCATATCCTTCTAGTAAATTTTTTATTTCTGGAAATTGCTCTGATAATTCTGAAGGAGTTTTAGCTCTCCCACCTTTATAATCAGTAAATTTTTCAGTTCTAAAAGTAGTTTTACCAGCATCAAATGCTACTAATATATGTGTAGGGTTAACCTTAGTTAAGATGCTATCTAACATATTCTTAAATCCATAAATTGCGTTAGTATGTAATCCTTCATGATTTACAAATCTACTTAAAGAATTATGCAAAGCAAAAAAAGCCCTAAATGTAACACTATTTCCATCTATTAATAATAATTTATTTTTTTCTTCTACCATAATACACTTAGCTGGAAGTCCAACTATATACTCCCTTCGTTTTCTTCTAATCTTATTGTACCAATAAACTATATTCTATTAAATAAAAAAAGACTTGGGAAAAATCCCAAGCCTGAAATATTAATCTTTGTTTCCACCTAAACCAGTAAAAATATTTAATAATTGTATAAATAAATTTACGAAGTCTAAATATAATTGTAACGCGCCCATAATTGCTAAATTTGTCGTATTAATTTGATTTCCATATTGAATATACATTTGACGAAATCTTTGTGAATCCCAAGCTATTAAAGCTGCAAAGATAATAACACCTATAAACGAAAATGCCAAAGTTATAATTGAACTTTTTAGGAAAATATTAATTATCATTACAATAATTAAAGCTATCAAAGCAGCCATTGCTTGACGACCTATTCCTGACAAATCTTTCTTAGTATTTGTTCCCATCAAAGCTAAAACTATAAACATAACTGTTGCTGAAACAAATGCCATAGTTACATCTTGACTTGAATAAACTTGAACAATTAAACCAAAAAATAATCCTTCTAATACTGAATATAATCCCAATCCCGTTAAGGACATAGCTGGAGATCTGTCAGCTTTAAAAGACATAGACATAACTAAAACAACTTGCAAAATCAAAATTCCCCATACAGCCCAACGATTATTAGCAAAAAAAGTTAAGGCCTGTACCTGATATACATTAGAAATCAGATAAGCTGTGACAGCAGAAATTGCAACTGCACCAGCCATAAAGCCATACATCTTAGCCATAAAACTATTTAGTCCAACTTGATTTCCATAAATCTCATTATTATTCATTCTTAATATCAAATCCTCTCATAGTCTAAAGTGTTAAAAAATCTTAGGTGGTTTTACAATCACCACTGCATCAATAACACGATCTCCATCTTCATTTTCACCTTCAACAGAAATCGTAATAACTTCTTTCATGCTATCAACTTTAATAACTTCAAAACTAAATGTTACCATCTCATCATGATAGACGGGAAGGATAAAATTAGTTGATAAATTAACTACATCACTACCTGGTCCCGGTAAAACTTTAGAAATTGAACTTGTAATAATACCTGTAAGTAATACTGGTGGAACGATTGGCTTTTGATACTCAGTATCTCTTGCATAATCATGTTGAATATATAGAGGATTATTATCGTTTGTAATACCTAAATATAATAACAGATCTCTATCGCTTATACTTTCAGTAACAGTTAAAGAATCTCCTTCTTTTATCTCATCAATTGTTTTACCGCGCCTATGCACATCTTCAGACATGACAACACCTCCACGTTTTCTTAGACATATCATACCACATGTAGATTTTTTTAACAATTAATTAGACAGGCGTCTGTTTTGATATTTTTTAGAATGATCTTTTAATAACTAGTTATTTTTTAAGCTCAAATTACTTAGCAAATCTTCATATGCATGTTCATATTTTTGAATATCTCCTGCTCCCATAAAAATAACAACATCGTCATGGAAATCTAGTAGAGGGGACATATTATCTAATTTTAGAACCTCTCCACCTTTACTAATTTTCTTACCTAAATCTTCAGAAGAAACTTTTCCATCATGTTCTCTAATAGAACTAAAGATATCAGTTAAGTAAACTTTATCTGCTAAACTTAAACTTTCAGCAAATTCATCCATTAACGCAATTGTTCTACTAAAAGTATGTGGTTGGAATACTGCTATTATCTTCTTATCTGGATATTGTTGACGAGCTGCATCTATTGTTGCTTTTATTTCTGCTGGATGATGTGCATAATCATCAATAATCACCATATCTGCCACACGTTTTTCCGTAAAACGTCTCTTAACACCCTTAAATGTTAACAATTCTTTAGCAATTTCTTGTTGATCTACTTTTTCCATATATGAAACAGCAATTACAGCTAAACTATTTAAAACATTGTGTTCCCCAAACATTGGAATATCATAATTTCCAATAAATTCATCATGGAAATAAACATCAAAATTAGAACCCTTTGTTGTACGTTTAATGTTTTCAGCTCTAAAATCATCATCCGACTTAGTACCATAATAGTGCACTGGAACTTTTGCATTAAGTTTACGCAAGTTTTCATCCTCGCCCCATACAAAAATTCCTTTTTTAGTTTGCATAGCCAATGTTTCAAATGCATCTCTAACATCATCAATGTCTGTGAAATAATCTGGATGATCAAAATCAATATTAGTCATAATCGCATAATCTGGGTGATATGCAACGAAATGACGACGATATTCATCTGCTTCAAAAACGAAGAAACGTGCATTAGGAGTTCCCTTACCAGAACCATCGCCAACTAAATAGCTTGTTGGTGATACTCCGCTTAATACATGAGCTAGTAAACCTGATGTACTTGTTTTACCATGTGCACCAGCAACACCTATACTTGTTGTTTCTTCAATAATTTGTTCTACTGTTTCTGGGTATGTTTGTACTGTCAATCCCATATCATGAGCTTTTTTAATTTCTACTTGATCATTACCAAATGCATTACCAGCAACTACGATCATATCTTCCTTAATATTATCTTCATCAAATGGTAAAATTTTTATTCCAGCATTCTCTAAGCCTCTTTGTGTGAAAGTATACTTATCAATGTCAGATCCTAGAACCTTATATCCTTTATCATGTAAAATTAAAGCTAAAGAGCTCATTCCAGTTCCTTTAATTCCTACAAAAAAATATGTTTGTTCACTATTCATAATCTACGTTTCCTCTTTTCTAACTTCCGATCATTTCAATGATACCATAAATATAATTATTTTTATTATTTAGACTTAATTTGTTTCCTTCATTTTTTCAAGTTTTTCAGGAGTTATATATACGTCCCTAGGTTTAGACCCCTTTGCAGACGAAATGTATTGTTTACTTTCCAAATCATCAATAATTTTTGCAGCTCTATTATAGCCTATTGAAAATACTCTTTGAAGCTTAGATATAGAAATCCCATCTTCATTAACGATATATTCTAAAATTTCAGGCATTAGATCATCTTCATTTTCAGTCTGTGTCTCTATAACTTTTAACTTATCTGGATTAAAAGCATATGTCGGAGTTCCTTGTTCTCGGATAAAGTCTGTAATCTTTTCTATTTCATCCTCAACGTACGTTCCTTGAATACGTCTTGCTTGACTTTCACCATTTCCTAAATACAACATGTCTCCTCTACCAAGTAATCTTTCTGCTCCAGACGAATCTAAAATCGTCCTTGAATCAACTTGACTAGATACCATAAAAGCAATTCTAGTAGGTATATTACTTTTAATAACACCAGTTATAACATCTACACTTGGACGTTGCGTTGCAATTATCATATGTATCCCAGCTGCACGCGCTTTTTGTGTAATTCTTATAATATAATCTTGAACTTCAGAAGAAGCGACCATCATTAAATCTGCCAACTCATCTATAACGATGACAATATATGGCATTTTTAATCCATAATCTCCGTTTTCTTCAGCTTTTTCATTGTACGATTCTATATTTTTAGCTCCTGCAGCCGCTAAACGTTCAAATCGTTCTTCCATTTCATTAACTGCCCATTTTAATGATGCCGTAGCTGCTTGAGGATCAGATACAACAGGGGCCAATAAGTGTGGAATATCATGATATGGAGCCATTTCAACAGCTTTAGGATCAATCAGTAGCAGTTTTAGCTCTGCCGGTGTTGCTTTATATAATAAAGATACTAACATACTATTGATAAATACTGATTTCCCCGAACCTGTTGCCCCCGCAATCAGACCATGTGGCATTTTAGCTATATTTGTAACTTGGGGTTGTCCAAATAAGTCTACACCTAATGCCACAGTTAAAGGTGAGGTTGCTTCTTTGAAGACTTTAGAATTTAAGACTTCTGATAACATAACTGGACGTGACTTTTTATTTGGTATCTCAATTCCCACACTTCGTTTTCCGGGAATTGGTGCTTCTATTCTAATATCTTTAGCTGCTAAAGCTAATTTTAAGTCATCTGTCAAATTTGTAATTTTATTAACTTTAACTCCCCTATTTAACGTTACTTCAAATTGAGTAACTGTTGGGCCAATAGTCCAATTAGTAACTTCAGCTTTAACATGAAAAGCCTCTAAAGTCTCATTTAGAATATCTACTTCTTGTAACACCCATTCATCCATCTCATCTTCATCATTAATTACAGGATCTGGTAGTAATGACATTTCCGGGAATTTATACATTAAATTTTCCTTATTGTCACCTTTTTGCGACTGATTAAATAAGGATAAGTGACTTTGCATATCATTCTTTTCTTGTTGCATAATTTCATCTAAAGAACGATCTAATGCTTTCTTCTTAGGAGCATTATCATCTTGCTGCTTAAGTTCTACAGTTTTTTCAATTTCTTCATGATGATAATTTCTAGCTGTTTCGTAAGGAATTACTGTATCCATACTATTGTCGTCACTTTCTTCTGAAGAAATAGTATCAATATCATTTTGTTCCATAGAATCTTCTGAAACTTCTATCTCGTTACTATTTATATCTTCTGTCTCCTCATTTCCTTGATTCTCTTCATCATCAGTAGGCTCGCTAATTTCTTGTTCTTTATTAACTTTAATATTGTCATCAGCATTGTCATCATTTATTTCTTCAGTTAACTTACTATCTGCTGGTGTTTCTAATTCATCTTCAGGTAATTCATTTTTATCTTCAATTTGTTGGAGATTATTTTCTTCAAAGATATTATCATCTACAATATCTTTAGACTCTTGAAAATCATCCGTGAATAACCATAAATTATTAAATTTTAATCTCAATTTTGCTACTAACTTACTATATTTTTCTTTGTCATTCTTGTTAGTAAACTTAATAGATGAAGGTGGTACATATGTAGGGCGAAATGGACGTGTTCTATAACTGTCCAAAGTTGTGCTTGTTCGCACAAAAGCTCTTTGACGTCTAATATTTCTTCCTTCAAATTTATGACTAGCTTTCTTAAAAGAAGATGTAGAAGAAACATTTGAACTTTTTTTTGCACTATTTTCATCTATATTACTTGATCGACCTTGTCTACGAAAAAAAGCTGGTCCATCATAATGTTCCATTCTATCTCATCCTATCTAAATTCTTTATTTTCCTATAAAAAATAGGCTAATATTTTAAAATAAATTTGAATACTAGCCCATTCTATCATATTATTACGCTTTATTTGTAAATAATTCTGCACCTTTTACAAAATTAAACTCTTTTCCTACTTCAAAAGCATCGGTTTCAGGTAAAACCAAAATTCCTCTCTTTTGTGGTGCATTAGGTAACTCTAATTCTCTAGCAGAACAAATCATTCCCATACTTTCTACACCACGTAATTTTCCAGGAAAAATCATAGCACCATTTGGCATCATTGCTCCTACTTTAGCCACTACAACCTTTTGTCCTTCGTCTATATTTGGAGCGCCACATACAATTTGCAATTCTTGATCATTATCAACTTTTACTTTGGTAATGTGTAAGTGATCAGAATCAGGATGTTCTTTCATACTTTCTACGTACCCTACAACAAATTTTGGATTAGCATCTAAAATTAATTCTGGATCAAAATCATTTTCTTCAAGTAATTTATTCAACTTATCCACTTGTTCTTGATTTAATTTTTCCTCTCCATGTCCTTGTAGGTCCGCCAACACAGTTGAAATACCAAAAAAGTTATATCCTAATGTTGTATTACTCTCAGCGTCAAAAATTCTTACAACATTTCCCTTTTTTTCTGATTTTTGTTGGATTGTATCAGGTCTTAGAACAACAACCAATACATCACCTATACTTTTAGGATTATAACTAGCAATAAACATCTGATTCTTTTCTCCTTTATTAAAATTTTAGATCGCTTTTAAGAAATTTTCTACTTCTTTCTTAGTCTTTCTATCTTTATTTACAAAACGATCTACTTCTTTTCCATCTTCATAAACAATGAAGCTTGGAATTCCATATACATCTAATTCTTGACATAAATCAATATTTTCGTCTCTATCAACTTGAATAAAGTTAAAATCTGAAAATTCTTCTTCAATTTCAGGCATAGCTGGTTTTATAAAACGACAATCAGGACACCAATCAGCTGTGAAAAATAGTACGTATTTTCCCTCTGCTAATTTTTCTTCTAGTTCTTGTTTATTCATTTTTGCCAATTGTTCCATTACAGACACTTCCTTACTTTTTGTAATTAATTATGCCTTAATTATAACTTAAAAAAATAATAAGTAAAATATATTGCTTATTCATCAAATATTTGATATTACTATAGTTAGTTTGAAAGGATTGATGACTGTGAAAAAACTGAACTTACAATTGCTTTTTGCTCTGCTTATTGTCCTTTGTCCGTTATTTTTGCTCATCTTCTATTTAAAAAGGAAGTATATCAAAAATAGCGAGATTGTCTTATCAAAGATAAGAGACGAATTTTCCAAACAGTATATAGTCAAAGATTCCTGGATCCACGTATATCCTCGTCAAAATTATCAATTTAATCAACCATTAACTTATGCTGGTGGTGTAAAATGTATTGATCCTTCAGGAAAAACCATTAATTATACCTTTACTGCAGATGCAAAAACCGGAAAAATTATTGATTCACATATTATCAACTTAGAAATGGGCTTCTAATTTAAAAATTGGTTGCCCTTTTTTACTAAATTTTTCCTCATATTCTGTCATTACATTATCTTCAGCCTCAGGAGATGAATGTAAGTCCAACCAAACTCCGTCAAATTTCATTCCAAAATTATTCATGCTAACTAAAGAATATTCAAACAATCCTTGGTTATCAGTTTTAAATTCAATATGTCCATTTGAATCTAATACCTCTTTATATTGTTCGAGAAAAGTTTTGTAAGTCAATCTTCTTTTAGTTTGACGTTTCTTAGGCCAAGGATCAGAGAAATTCAAATAGATACCTGCAATTTCACCTTTTTCAAAATATTCTCCTAAGCCACTACCATTAGCACATATTAACTGAAGATTAGGTAGTTTCTCTTCTAACTGTTTCTTCAAGGCAATTCCTACAGCAACTGTCTGTAATTCTAATCCAATGTAATTCTTTTCTGGATTCTTTTTGGCCATTTCAACAATAAAACGACCTTTCCCCATTCCTATTTCGACAAAAATTGGATTATTATTTTGAAAACGTGTGTGCCATTTTCCTTTTAATTTTGTTGGTTCTGTTACTACAAAATCTGGATTTTCTTCAATCAAAGGCTTAGCCCAGGGTTTATTTCTTAATCGCAATACTAGTCCTCCTACAAAAAATAAAAGATAGAGGGGTTAATGTACTAACTTCCTCTATCTCAACAATTCTACATTTTAAAAATTAAGTTCATTAATTAATTCCGATATTTTTAATATGTCTTGGTTCATTTCTGTGAAACGACCACGTTGATGATAGTATTTAACATCGAGCAATAAATTTATCAATGAATACCAGTAAATTCGATACCATAAATCTCTATTCACTTCTAAACCATACTGACGTAACCATTGCTCCCAATTTTTACGTGGGACATATTGACACATTAACATACTAAGATCACTAGCTGGATCAGCAATTCTAGCTGATTCCCAATCCACTAAATAAAGCTTTTCTTTATCTGACAACAACCAGTTTTTATGATTTAAATCTCCATGACATACTTCATAAAAGTCAGACTTTAAATCAGGCTGATTAGCCTTTAGATAATTTGCTACTTTATTCAATAACGGATGCTGATTTAAATCATCAGGAAGTCCTTCAAAGTATTTTCTCACTAAATCAATTGGCGTAACTACTTTCCCACCAACTTGAATTAACATTTTTTTAAGTACAGGAGTATGGTGAACTTTATATAATAAATCAGATACCGATTTTTGTCCCATTTCACTCCTATATAAAGATCTACCATTTAACCACTCTTGAGCAGTCAAAGTATCACCTGTTGAAATCCTCTTCGTCCATATTAGTCTAGGTGCTATTTCTTCCAAAGACAATGCTGCTAAAAAAGGAGAGGTATTTCGTTTTAAAAATACTTTTTGATCACTTTTTATTCCCATATATGCTGTATCTGTGTCACCACCGATTGGGAGGATTTGCCATCCATTTTCTAAATTAAGATTCATAATGACTTACTCCTCGCATTTAGTGCTAACTAAACTAAGTCTACAAATATATCTATTAAGTGTCAAGATTTTTCTAACCTTAAATTTGCATATCCATAAACAAACAGGATGCTTTCGACTAATACAAGGGCAAGGAAGGCTCCTGAGAGTAGTATATTTTGGATAGCGATATATACGGCTATGGTTGCTAGGAAGGCATTGATTATCAATAAAGCTAATAGGATGCTTTTAAATTCTTTGCCTTTGCTGTTGGTTTCAAGTGGATATAGATGCACGAATACATTATCGTCAAAGTACTTGTATAGGGGTAACATTTGGAAGCCGATTAAGTAGATGAACAACATTCCAATTACCAGGCTAAGCCAGAATTTAGGGATAAAGAGTAGGACAATGAACTCGATAACGGTTAGGCGTATATACAGGCCACTATATTCACCATTTCGGATGATTGCCCTAATGAATAGGTAGCCATATACGTTTTTAAACTTAGGTATGAGCCAGTCTAGGTACTTTCTACGCTTAGCTTTCTTCTTTACTTGGGGAACATCTGTAAATAGGTTGAAGAAACTGTATTTTCTCATCAGTCTTAGTTTTTCTACGTCTATCAAATAATTCCACTGAATGATTTTATTTTTAGGCAATGATTTCAAATACAGAATTAGTCCAACGGTAATCCCCAATGCGAAATATATGGATGCATACAAGCCAAGCATATAAATGATTAAAGGTACCACATAATTAAGGATAAGACTATATTTGCCTGCTTGATACTTTGCTTCAAAGGCTCGGATAAAGAATAAGTTTACCTGGGCAACCTTTAAAGCTACCTGACTTAATAATAGGATTATGCTTTCTACTAAGTTTAAATGGACACCGTAGTAAATGAAAGGCAGTAAAACGATCCAGACAACGATTTGAATAACGCTGTTTGATACCCAAGCTCGCTTTTGTGCTTTCATCAAATACTCTCTCATACCCTTTTCTTGTGGCAAAAGGAACACTTTATCAGGCTCATCAATTAATGTCCCTACCTTTCCAAACTGTAACATCACAAGCAAGACAATGATTACTACCGGCTTGGCCCATGGGTACGATAGATCTACATTTAAGGACTTTATGAAATTAGAGTATGTGTAGCTTATTCCACCCAGTAAAAAAAGTAACGCAATTACAAAATGATCGTTGAATACATAGCGATAGTACTTGATCATTCGCTTTAGATACAGGTTTAATCGCTTCTTCCATAGATTATTCATTGGCCTTTTCCCCTTTAGTCAAACTCAAATAAATCTCGGAAAGAGAAGCATCTTGCTTATTAAATTGAGCTCGTAATTCTTCCAATGTCCCACTTGCCTTCAATTCTCCATGATTAATCATTACAAATCGATCGCAGTACTCTTGGGCCGTTCCTAGTACGTGCGTAGACATTAACACTGCTGATCCTTTCTTTTTAACGTCATCTATGAGCTTTAATAGATCATCTGTAGCCAATGGATCTAATCCCAAAAACGGCTCATCAATAATAAAGAGCTTAGCCTTAGTAATGAAGGCACACACGATCATTACCTTTTGTTTCATACCCTTTGAAAAGTTGGCCGGAAACCAGTCCAATTTATTCTGTAACCTAAATATTTCCAATAGCTCATTTGCCTTTTTCCAAGCTTCATCTTTATCTAAATTATATGCCAGTATCGTCAACTCTATATGTTCCTTTAACGTTAATTCATCATATAAAATGGGCGTTTCTGGAATATAAGCAATCTTACTCTTATATGCTTGTGCATCTTCATCAATAGTTATTCCATCTATCTCAATTGAACCTTTCATAGCATGTAATAACCCTATAATATGATTAATTGTCGTTGACTTTCCAGCACCATTCAGACCAATCAAGCCCACCAATTCGCCATTATCAACACTAAAATCAATCCCTTTCAACACTGGTATTTGGGAATAACCACCTACTAAATTCTTAACCTTTAACGTCATTCTACATTCCTTCTATTTCTTAATTTAATATCATCTTAGCAGCAGTTAAAAATTATGTCTAGTAATCGCCTAATAGGTGTATAATTGTAGATAGATTAACTTGAAAGAAGGTAGAAATTTATGGAAGATTGCATTTTTTGTAAAATCATTGCTGGTGAAATTCCTAGCACAAAAGTCTATGAAGATGATGAAGTATTAGCTTTCCTAGACATTTCACAAGTTACTCCTGGACATACTTTGGTAGTTCCAAAAAAACATGTAGCTAATATTTATGAATACGATACAGATTTAGCTGCTAAGGTTTTTAGTCGTATTCCAATGCTTGCCAGAGCTATTAAAAATTCTAATCCTAATATTTTAGGTCTTAACATCCTTAATAATAACGGTGAAGTTGCTTATCAATCTGTGTTCCATTCTCATATACATTTGATTCCTCGTTATAGTAAAAAAGAAGGATTCGGCCTTAGATTTGATGATAATTCTTCAAAATATGATAGTAAAAAACTTCAAGAAATTGCTAATCAAATTTCTTCTAAGGTTGAGAATTAATCTATGAAAAAAAGAAAACTTATTATTCCAATTACTCTAGGTGTTGTTGGATTAGCTTATTACAATAGAAAAGCTCTTAAAAATGAATTTCTTATCTATAAAGATTACTATGAAACCTTATCTAAAGAACTTTCACAAGTTTCTTTTGCTTCAAAGAAAGTCTTGTTTAATGTAATGCAACTATTAGATCAGGTTAGTGAATCTTCTGATACTATTGAAAATTTATTAACTGAAATTGACGATTTTTCTCAAGAAGTTAATAAAACTTTAGATAGTTTTTGATTTTTAGACTTTTTCTTTTATTTTTTTGTAAGATTTAGTTTTTTTTACTATCATTTCAATATCTATGGTATAGTTATTATCGTTAATTTAAATTAATTGAA
Source organism: Ligilactobacillus sp. UO.C109 (assembly GCF_026847815.1). Lineage (NCBI taxonomy): Bacteria > Bacillati > Bacillota > Bacilli > Lactobacillales > Lactobacillaceae > Ligilactobacillus > Ligilactobacillus sp. UO.C109. Next base: position 708,584 of record NZ_JAPSFH010000027.1, read on the forward strand.
TGGATGTGTATATTTATCATGAAAAAGAAATGGTTAGTTGCCATATCTGGTATTGTTTTAACTTTCGGTCTTGCTGCTTGTTCAAAGACAGTAGCTACAACATCTGGCGGAAAGATTACTGAAAGTGAATACTATAGTAGTATGAAGAAAACTTCTTCTGGTAAGCAAGTTCTTCAACAAATGATTTTAAATAAAGTTCTTGAAAAAGAATATGGTTCAAAAGTTTCTGATAAAAAAGTTAATGAACAATATAATACTTACAAAAAACAATATGGTTCTTCTTTTGATTCTGTTTTAGCACAAAATGACATGACTAAATCTAGTTTCAAACAAGAAATTCGTTCTAACTTACTTTTAAAAGAAGCTGTAAAAGATAATACAAAAATCACCAATAAACAATTAAAAGCTCAATGGAAAGAATATGAGCCTAAAGTTACAGTAGCTCATATTTTAGTATCAAAGAAAAGTACTGCTGAAGACATCATTAATAAATTAAAAGAAGATGGAAGTTACGCTAACTTTAAGAAATTAGCTAAGAAGTATTCTACTGACTCTTCTACTAAGAACGATGGTGGTAAATTAGCTGCTTTTGACAACACAGATACTTCATTAGATAGTACTTTTAAGAAAGCTGCTTTTGGATTAAAGCAAGGATCATTTACAACTGAACCTGTAAAAACAGAATATGGTTACCATGTAATTTATTCTATTAAGAACCCTGGCAAAGGTAAAATGTCAGATCATACTTCTGAATTAAAATCACAAATCATCGATTCTAAGATGAGTGATTCTACAACTCTACAAACAGTTGTATCTAAGGTTCTAAAGAAGGGTAATGTATCTATTAAAGATAAAGATTTACAAAATATTTTATCTAGCTACTTAGGTAGTTCTTCTAGTTCTAAATAGAACAAAAGGCACAAGTCAATTTCGACTATGTGCCTTTTTATTTTCTAATAAAATAATATCTACTTGATATCTTTATTCTTTAGGTTTGTAGAAATTACGACCATCAAGACCAAAAATACGCTCAGAAAATTCACCAAATTCTGTATGACTTAACGAACTCTTCATCATTTGAATCGATGCATCAAGTTGATCGATTTGATGTAATACTTCAGCTTCCATAATATGTGGTCTGACCGGTGACCCATATTCTAACAAACCATGGTGTGATAATATCATATGCCTTAGCAAAATTACTTCTTCGCTATTATAATCTATCTGCAATATCTCACACGCTTTTACAATTTCTTCGTCAACAATTACAATATGCCCTATCATGTTACCTTCTAGTGTATATTTAGTCGCTATCGGTCCAGATAATTCTTTTACTTTCCCCAAGTCATGAAGAAGAACTCCTGCATATAACAATGACTCATTTAATACATCATATTCCTTGGCAATTGCTTTGGCTAACCTCAACATAGATACTGTATGAAATGCTAATCCTCCAGAAAAAGCATGGTGATTTTTCTTAGCCGCAGGAAATAAAAAGAAACTATCATGATATTTATTTAGCAAATATCTCACTATTCTATTCCATTTAGGATTAGTAATTTCAAAAAATGTATTGTTAATTTCTTCTTCAATTTTTTTAATTGATTCTGGCGCAGTTTGTAAATAATATTCAGGTTTGTTAGGTTCATTTTCTGTAGCAATTCTTAAATTAAATATCTTAATTTGCGGATTATCTTGATAATTCTCTCTTTTTCCTTTTAATCTGACAACTTTTCCTTCTTTAAATTCTTCGATTTCTTTTTCAGTTGCATTCCAGAATTTAGCACTTATTTCACCTGATTTATCAGCAAAATTAAAGGCAATAAACTTTTTTCCGTTTTTCGCTACTCTTACTTCAGCACTTTTAATCAAAACAAAAATATCCATATTTTCATTTATTGAAAAATCTAATAACTTTTTTTCTTCCATTCCTACTTTTCCTCACACTTAATGTTTCTCTAAAACTTATTTTAAAATAAAAACTCCCAGTTAAGCAACTCTGTGCTTCCATGGGAGTTAAATCTTAACCTTCTATATCATATACTTCACTTAAAGGTTTAAAAATTATCTTATTCAAATCATCAATCAAAACACTGATGGCACGTTCTTTTTCCATCAATTCCATCATTAGTGGATATTGAGAAGCTTCTTGACTAATTTCTTGTAATGATTTCATCACTTTTTCGTCAAGCGTTCCTTGCATTTGTTGTTCTTGTAAAGTTTTTTGTGCTTCTCTTAACTTCTTATAAACTGCAAAAGTAGCATCATCTGCCTTAACTTTAGCAACAACTGCTTGCAAATCTTTGTATTCTTGTGATTCACGTAAATCTTTTTCTAATTGATTAGCTGTATCATAAACATTTATCATAATAATTCCTCCAAAATCTTTATATTCTTATTTTAACATATATTCTTATTGTCCAAACCATTCTTGTAATTTTTGTTTTCCTTGATCAAACAAAGATGAAGCCTTACTTCCCCAATCAGATGCTGATTTAGAGAATGAATCATCTAATGTTTCACCCGCTTTTCTAAATGTATCCCATACATTTGATGAACTTGATGAAGCACCACTTTCTTGGGCTACCATAGTTGAAGCTGGCTTAACAGTAAACGTATTTCCAGCAGTATGAGGCAAAATACCTTCCATTTCATTCTTAAATAGACTCGCTCCACCTCTAATACCTTCTTCACTTAACGAATACTTAGTAGAATCAAAGCCTACCCAAGTTGCTACTACTACATCTGGTGTGTATCCTATATACCAATGATCGTTTTCATTTGAACTATTAGATGCTGTTAAACTTTCGGTAGAACCAGTTTTCCCAGCAATCGTATATCCACTTGGACTAGCAGATTGACCTGTTCCACCTGTCCTATATACATCCATCATCATACTAGTCATCTCATTGGCAATTTTTTTAGTCATTATTTTTTTAGAATCATTCTCTGTATTATCCACAATCACTTTGCCCTGTGCATCGACTATCTTTGTAATAAAATGTGCAGTATATAATTTCCCTCCATTTGCAAAGGCCGTATAAGCATTGGCCATTTGATAAGGTGAAACTCCCTTCTTCAAGCCACCTAATGCTAAACTTAGATTTTCGTCATCTGAAGTTAACTTTATTCCAAATTTTTCGACAGACTTATAACCTTTAGAAACTCCAATTTTATTTAATAGCCATACAGCAGAAGTATTTTTACTTTCAGCTAGGGCCTGGTACATAGGAATTTCTCCAGAGTACACGTCATTCCAGTTATGAGGCTCATACTTATCTTTACCATATGCCTTTAATTCATCTTTTACATCAGTATCATAATGATATCCTGACTGAAGAGCTGGGGTATATACAGCTAGAGGTTTTATCGTTGATCCTGGCGATCTTACTAATTGTGTACCACGGTTATACCCTCTAAATACATGAGTTCCTTCTCTTCCACCTACAACTGCAGCTACACCCCCATTTTGCGGATTAATAGCAATAGATGCCCCTTGTGCTTTAGTTCCATCTTCTGCATTATATGGGAATAAACTACTGTCAGCAAAATCATCTTGCATTTCATTTTGATAATTTTGATTCAAGGATGTATATATTTTATATCCTCTATTCATAATATCTGTTTCGCTTAACCCATATCTATTCATCGCCTCGTTAATAACTGCATCAAAATAATATGGATATCTATAACTAGATGTATATTGATAGTTATCATTTGTTGTCATTGGAGTTGCTTGATACTGACTAACTTGTTCTGCGCTTAACTTTTTATTATCCTCCATCAATCCCAAAACTACATTTCTTCTATCTCTTGAAGCTTGGGGATGATCTATTGGATTATAAGCTGTTGGACTCTTTAACATACCTGCTAGGGTAGCTGCTTGTGGCACACTTAATTCACTAGCATGTACACCAAAATATTTCTCAGCTGCATCCTCTACTCCCCAAACACCATTTCCAAAATAAGCGTTATTTAGATACATTGCTAAAATATCTTTCTTTGAGTAATCATTTTCTACTTGCATAGCAATAAATATTTCTTTAATTTTTCTTGAAAATGTCTGTTCTTGAGAAAGAAATGCATTTTTTACAAGTTGTTGCGTTAGTGTACTACCACCGCCACTTATATAATCTCTGTGTAAAATCTTGTTTTTAGCATATAAAAGAGTAGCTCTTCCAATACCAGTAATAGAAAAACCATACTCATGATAGAAATTACGATCTTCCGTAGATAAGACAGCATTTTGAACATTATCAGATATCTTATCAAGAGGTACCCATGTCCCTTTTTGTGAATATAATGCTCCTGCTTTTTGTCCTTTATAATCATAAATCTCAGTGGAGGTTTGTAATGCTGATTTTAACCCTCTAACATTTGTCTTTTTGGCTAAAAAAACTCCATAACTACTAATTAAGAAAAATATACTTAAAAAGACTATTGTTAACCATCGCCATCCTTGATATCTTGTCCATTTTTTCTTAAACCAAGAACCAAAAATTCTAGAATTAGCTAAAAAGTCATCCTTTATCTTTTCAAAAAAATCTTTTATCTTCATTCATTAACTTCCTTGTCAATAAAATTACTCAGTATATTTTATCACAATTATATATTGGACGCCAAAAGCCTTTATATAGCGGTATTTTGAACCTTACTAACTCTTGGCAGTCTGTTTTATAGTCTGTACTTAGTCTAAAGGTCGACATATCTCGCAAATTCATCGCCTATTTTATCTTGCTTTTCTTTCATTGTATGAGTATAAACATCAAGGGTTGTCTGTACTTTGCTATGACCTAATCTAGCTTGTACTTGCTTAATATCCATACCAGACGCAAAAAGTAACGTAGCATGAGTATGCCTAAAACCGTGAGTAGTTATTCGGTAGATGCCGGCTTTCTCTGATATTTGCTTAATATACCCTCTTACTGTTGCATTGGTTATAAAAGCATTCGAATTATTACTAAATATCAATTGATCTTTACTCATCGCATTAATACCAAACATTAGTAATTGTTTTCTTTGCTTAAGTTGCCACTCTTTTAATATCTGAATAGTCCTATCATCAAGACTTATTTTTCTATTGCTTGCTTTAGTTTTTGGCGTTTGAATTACAAGCCCTTTTTCTGTTCTAGCAACTGTTTTACTTACTGATACAGTTTTATTTTTAATATCCAAGTCATGCCACGTTAGAGCTAAGCATTCGCCTACTCTCATACCAGAATAAGCAAGCAAACGGAACAGAGCATATTTTTTAAAATCTATATCTTTAGCAGTATCCAAAAACTTTTTTAATTCATCACGATTATAAAAATTATCATGCTTAGAACTATCTTGTACTTGCTGAACTGGTTTAGGCTTAATCACATAAAGCATTGGATTGCTTTCAATCATGCCAAGTCTTAAAGCATAATCAAGTGTATTTTTAACGATGCCAGTTACATATACATAAGATTTTGGCGTTTTATTAGATACTTTACTAGTGAAATCTTGGCAATGCCTCAAAGTTATCTTGTCTACATACATATCATTGAAATATGGACGGACATATTTTTTTACACGCTTTTCAATACCACGCCAAGTTGACGCCTTAACCCTTGTTTTATGCAATGCTAACCATTCATCTAAGACATCGCCAAATTTACCACTCTTAACATCTTTAAAATATTGGTTAGTTCTAACTAAGTACTCTATCTTTAATAACTCATTCTTTGCATCCTCTTCACTGGTAAAACCTTGACGCCTTATATAACGTTGCTTTCCAGTCAATTCATCAACACCCGCATAATAACGGAACTTATAACGTGTATTTTCATCTTTATCTAGATATTTTTGTATTTTTACCATGTTCAATCATCCTCGTATTTAGTCTAACAACCCGCTTAAATATCAATAGATGAATATATGTATTTATCTAGAATGAGATGCTTGAGGACTTTAGCTCAATTTTGAGCAGTCCTAAAATACTTTTTAAAGTCTGAATTTTATGCCTTTTGAAAAAGTTGCTACTACCTTTTAGACATTTTTGTCGAAAACCTATAAACAAGGCTTTATCACAAAAAAGTGAAAAACTAAATATAAGCGATGCATCTACTGGAATAACCTTGAAAAAAACTTATATTTCCCGTGTTGGACATTTTTGTCTATCACGCTAGAGAGCTATTAATCATTTTTGACTAACAGTTACAGGGCGTAAAGTTTGAACTTTCTCAAAAATAAGAATGTTGCTACTACCGTTATGAACAAAAATGTTCAAAACCTAATACTTGCCGTGTTTCTCAAAATTGAGTAAGACGATAAAAGCACTAGAGCCAAAAATGGCTTGAGTAAATCATTGATCTAATAGGTTTATCGGAAAAATCCGAAAAAACGGAAAAACCTAGTCCTCATTATCATTAGCATAAGCATCAAGCTGATCTTTTACATTTTCTCTTATCTCTAAAACTCTTTTATCATTCGTATCAGTAGTTAATAAATTAAATAACGCTTGAACGTTTTTATTAATCTCTATTTTTCTATCATCCGAATAACTTAGCAAGGCACTTTTCACGCCAATATCTGAGATGAATAGATTACAAATAGACTCAAATAACACTACATCTTTATTTTTGTTTGAGGATAAATTAACAAGATCATCTTTATATTTTTCCTCTTGATATTCTTCTAGTATTTGTTGCATGTTTGAAAAATTACTAGCAAGCTTATCATCATGATATTTTTTTTCTATTGTCATGTAGTAAGCATCTACATCGCTAGGAACTGACGCTAAAAAATTATAATCATTTACCAACGGTAAGTATTTACCGACCAAATAACCTAATGCTTGACGATTATTATTATCTATCAAATTTTCAATAAAATAGCGACTACTATCCCTATCTATCGAGTCCTCAACGAAATTATCAGAAAAACGCAAACCCGAACCCCAATTACTATTAATGTAATTCACATCGTCCCTCGTTAGTTCGTACCATAAATTTTTCGTTATACTCCGAAAAATTGAGAAATAATTATCTTGCTCATTTTCATCGAGAATTTTATCCACTACATAGTTAATAGCCTCGCTCCTCGAGACGCCTAACCCTTGCAAATAAGGAACTGGAACACTGAGACTCTTTGCCAATGCTTGCCACATCTCTAATTTAGGTTCTCTTTTTCCTGTTTCATATTGGCTTAATGTATTACTTGCTATACCTATTTTTTGACTCAACTCTCTTAAGGTTAGTTTTTCTTTATTTCTAATTTCTTTAATTCTATTATTCATAATTTATACCAACTTTCTAAAGAGAATTATAACACAAACAGTCTCAACTTGAGAACAGTTCTCTTGACATTCTCAAAAAGAGACTGTAATATAATACTATAATATTAGCTCTCATTACGAGAAAAAAGAGGTGAATAGAATGCTTTTATCAGAAGAACAACTTAAAGCTCTAAGACGCTTTAAAGGCGAAATGAATATAACAACCTTTGCACTATCTCAAGAAATTGGTGTGAGTCGTTTTTCACTAGCTAGAGCCTTAAAGGGACAAGGGATAACATCAAATAATGCAAAGATAATTAATAGTTGGTTAATCAAACAATTACTAGAAAAATAAGGAGGCTTAGACATGGTTAAAGTCGAAAAATGGTTAAATCATGAAATTAGGTTCGTAAATAAAGATACTGAATGGCAAGCAATAGCCAAAGACATCGCAGACGCTTTAGAGTATTCAGATACTAACAAGATGCTAAAGCGAATAAATAAGGAATATCAAAGTAGTTATTTAGTAACTGATAAAGATATATCAAAAATTAGAGAGTACCACCAAAACGGCGGACATCTTAAAAAATTTACTAATCATAATTACACAACATTAACGGAACTTGGAATATATCAAGCAATCATGAGGAGCAACAAGCCACAAGCTAAAGAATTTCAAGAATGGATATATACAACTATTCAGAAGATGAGACAAGATCAAGGATTAGAACAGTATCAAGCCTTTAAGATGCTAGATAAAGAGCATCAAAGAAAAGCGATGCAACAGTTAAAAGACGGACTAATTAAACCAACTAAAGAACATTATATTAAAGCTAACTTAATCACTAATAAAGCACTGAAATTATTTTACAAGTTAGACAAAATCCCAAATAAAAAGGATTTAACTACCGAACAACTTGCCAAACGTGAGGAAATATTAAATGCAACGATCAAACTAATCATAACTAAAGAAACTTTACAACTTGATAATTTACATGTTTCTAAAGTTATCTATCAAAAATACAGTAATTAACACAACAACAACCCGCTTAAACATCAATAGATGAAATTAAAACAATCAAAAACAAAAAGACTTGTCCAAAATTGGACGCATCTTTTACTTAAAGATATAAGGACTATTAGAGAGGAGTTTTTACAATGAGTTTATATACAAGTGATAAACAACAAACACAACAAGCATCGCCAGTAATTAAGGTTTATTTAACCGATGAACAATTTAAGGAATTAGTACCCTCATTGCTAGATAGACTAAGCTCAGACTTAGTAAATGAATTGATTGATGAACGCATTGAGAAAGAGCAAGCCCCTTATTTAAACAAAAAAGAGTTTGCTAAATGGGCGGGATACGCACCGAATACAATTAATAAATTTATTGCTGAGGGATTACCAGTTGCCACTGTTGACTCAATTAAGGCAATAGGAAAGCAAAGTTTTATAAACTTTATGAAATCAAAAGAAATACAGAGAGGGATTTAACAATGAAAAAGATAGACATGTATGACGTATCTAATGAATTAGCAACTTATTCAATCCAATTAAACGACATAAGCGAGTTAATACTTTTTAACTTGAATAAGTCAGACATAAGTAAAAGCGATGAATTAAACCGCCTCTACTTTTTAGATGATTATATAAAGCAACTCTCAAACGAGTTAGACAATTTTAGTAAGAAAATTATACGAGGTGATGAAAATGACCGAGACAATTAACGGAATACCAACAAGCAAAACATTAAGCAATATTTTTAACGTTGTCTGTAACTCTAGTTTAGATAATCCAGTGAAAACAAAACAATTAATACTACTAACTGGATTGAATGAAAGACAATTAAGAGATGCTATCAACACTTTGAGATTTATGTATGGCGTACCTATTGGAGCGGTGAGAGGAACAAAGAAAAACGGTTATTATCTTATCAATACTCAAGATGCCCTACTGGAAACAATAGCACCGATAAGATCTCAAGCACGAGAAGAATTGAAACTCATTAGGAAACTAACAACCAACTTTAATGAATGGAAAGAGGTACAAAAACAATGATTACTTACACACTTAACATCGCTCAATACATTATATTAATTGCCTTGTCTGTTAGTACTGGATACATTCTTGATGAAATTGTAAGAGCAATTAAAAATGGTGATTTTTTTGATTGAGAGCAAAAGAAAAAGCCTATTCAGTTAGTGGCTGAATAAGCTCGAGAAAATAAATATCTTAAACGATCACAAACAAATAAAAGCATTCGATTTATTTGTGCTTTTTTATTATACCATACAGGAGGTACAAAATGAACGATGATATACAAAATTGGAATGTACCAACTAAAGACGAGAGAGAAACTATATTAATTTATGATGAACTATTAGACCAGTGGCACATCTATACAGACGTACCTAAACACATTAAAAAATACGAGAAATACCTTGATGAAAGTAAGCAGTATAGAAAAGGTTACGATGCTAAGGGCGTGTTATCCATGCTAGACGGATGCATTAAAGGCGGTAATGTTTCAATCAATAAGAAAAGAACGATGACCGAGGAGCAAAGAAAGCAAGCAAGCGAGAGATTGAAAACATTTAGACAAAACAACAAGGCTTAAAATGCTTTATTTGCTCAAAATCGTACTGAATTCATTCAAAAAAACAACATAACCTATTAACTGAGTGTAATTATACCTAATTGGAAATACACTCTTTTATTTTAGAGAATAGAGGCGAAAAACATGAGTAAAAAAGATACAACATATATATTAAACGAGATTAGAAATTATCTAGATGAGTTCAATAATGCAAGCGATGATTATTACTCTTTCATAAAGCTAAGCAAAGAACTAACGGAACTAAGAAACACGATACAAAGAATTGAACTAGCTGATGCAAGTATACCCTACATTAACCAGTTAAAGAAACAGTATGATGCAAAAGAACAAGCTTACATCGCACTATACAAGTATATAAAACACGGTTTAATTTCATCGTGGTATGAAACCAACAAGATAATAAAAGACATTGGAAAAATAAGCGATGCCGATTTATCAAGTAAGAACAAACAAATGCAATACCTCAATCACTATAAAACCTTGCTACAGGAAAACAACAATATTATAAAACCAACACTAAAAGAACGCATCGCCTATAGTCTCAGTAACCTAACTAGAAAGAGATGAAAGTATGAGTAAATTAATAACGGATGAAAAACCAATAGTAATATTGCCTAGTTTAGCAAAGTTATTAGGAATAAATGAGGCAATAATTTTACAACAGATACATTACTGGTTAGAACGTTCAAACAATATTCATGATGGTTATAAGTGGGTATATAATAGCGTAGCAGAGTGGCAGAAACAATTTCCATGGTTAGCTATAGCAACGCTTAAAAGGAAATTTAAATCGCTAGAGGATAAAGGCTTATTAATTACAGGTAACTATAACAAAAAGAACTTTGATAAAACAAAATGGTATAGGATTGACTATAACTTATTGAACGAAATGGGACAACGATTGTATCAAAATGATACAACGATAGTATCAAATTGCACCAATGGAAAGTATCAAAATGATACAACCAATACCAGAGATTACACAGAGAATAACACAGATACTTATAACTCAAATAAATTTGATTATAATGAGTTTATTGAATGGTTTAATGAATTAGCTGATAAGGACTTTAGGAATACAGAAACTAATAGACAATATATTAAAGATTTATTGAATGATGGTTATACTAAAGAGGATCTAGTTAATGTAATTGAATATAAAGTAAATGAATGGAAAGATAGCGAGAAGATGAATAGGTATCTTAGATTTAAGACATTACTTTCACCTAATAATTTTGAAAGGTATTTACAAGATGCAAAAGAATTTTTACCCTCTGAACCACAAGAGAAAAGAAAAAGAAAAGTTCCGCTAAAAGAAAAAGAAAGAGACCCTATTGATGAACAAATACATCAAGGCAAATTATTTTTAGAGAACTTTCCAGATAATGAGGTAATAAAAGCAGAGCTTAAGAAACTTGAACAAATTAGAGATGAACTAAATAAAATTGATGAACAAATACATCAAGGCAAATTAGATAACGAAAATGTAAGAGCAGAGCTTAAGAGACTGAAACAAATTAGAGATGAACTAAATAAAATTGATGAACAAATATATGGAGGCAAATTATTTTTATCAGAGCATCCAGATAATGAGGCAATAAAAAAAGGAATAGAGAAACTTGAACAACAAAGACAAGATATGATTGAAAAGGCGATGATATTAAGTGAATGAATTAAGTGAGTTACTTGGCGATGAAAAAGAGATAGACATTAAAAAGACGATTGATAATGTAAAATACTTTTTTAAAGTCAAATATGATAAGTTGCTGATGCTTGCTAGTGAGGATCAATTACAAGGAATTAGATACGATAAGTTAAAGGTTACCTCATCGCCTATTAACAATATTGAAAGTACGCAGTTAAAACGAATAAAGGCACAAGGCTATCTTAACAACATTAATCAATGCATTAATAGCCTAGATCCACTAAAAGCCAAAGTTTTAAGATACAGATTGATAGATAATAAAATGATGATTGAGGTTGAGTCAATTATTGGCTACAGTCATAAATCAACTTATCGTATATTTAATAATGCTTGTTATGAGTTTGCTCAACGTTTAAAGTTACTAGCTGATATAGACTTACTAGAATATAAAGAGTAGTCAAGATGCATCTACCCTTTTAAGTTGCTAACTCAGAAAATTAATTCATTGTCGAAAATTCGACCGTGAGAACTAACTGGATATAAAAAAACTACCGTAGCGATGAACCACGGTAGCAAATACGAAAAAATGATAATAACTAAGAACCTTAATTCTAAGATCCTTAGTAACATGGTAGTTATATTATACCATGATTGCTAATTATTTACATGTTGCCACTTGGTAGCATGTTTTTTTATTGCTTACACGCCGTTATTTAATCCACTAATACAACTAGATCTCCCCAAAATTGAGGACATCTTTTAAGCAGTTTATAGATACGCCTTTGTTTAAATCACTAACACAATTACATAGCTTACTAGAATTACAGACGCTTAGAACTAACATTACAAGAGCTAAATAAACACGTTTCAAGACATTTAAACCTTATCCAGTATAATTACACTCAAAAATATTTCATGTTAATATTTCCACTATTTTCATTCAAAAATAGAGAAATAAACGCATTCTATGCCTTAAGTTATATTAATCCATACATCGCAAAATAAAATTATTGTAATTCGATTGAGTTGATTTAAACATGTAGCCCCCTAACCTCAATAAATACTTGAAATAATTAGCGTTCAACGGTGATGAGGTACTTATACATTAAATTCGTTTTTCAGTAAAAAAACACTTATAATTTTAGAGGAAAATATTTAATTCTTAACCCGTCCGAAATTGGCTCGGTTAAATTTATATCAAGGGTTCATTGACAAATAGTCAATAATTAATAGAGCGGAATTTCACGCTATACTAGAGGAGCATAATTTTATTGTTTCAATACAGGCGATGCCCTTACTAAGCGGGATTTTCCGCTCAGTTCAAACAACTTTTAAAGAGAGGTTTAGCAAATGAATACAGACAACGAATTTAAGCACAATAAAGCCTACTTAATGCAATATCGTAGGATGCATGAAAAGATAGATAGATTAAAAGATAAACTAGATAGACTTGATGAACGTTGTAGCCTAAAAGGCGTATCTTATTCATCGCAACCCTCTAGCACTGTAACTAAAACACTGGATGATATTTTGGCACAAAAAGAATACATTGAGGGAAAAATTAGTAAACTTACAGGCGATGCAATCAAGATAAGCAACGAGATACAAGATAGATTGTTAGATCTAGATAATCAATTAGAGGCGGAAATTTTAGACCTATATTTTCTTGAAAATCATAGCTTAAGTGAGATTGCTAACATTCTATGTTATTCAGAGCGTCAAATTGACCGGCTATATGTTAAAGGTATCGAGCATCTTTCTGAATAATAGATAAAAAATTAACTCAGCCGAAAATTCAGCTCAGTGTTTTATGTATTCTCACGGCTGAAAATTAAGCAGTGAAAATACATCCTTAAGGCTAAGACATTTTTGGACTACCCTTTAAAAGTTTTAATACGGCTGAAAATTCAGCTCATTGCCAAAGAATGAAATATTAAATACGAGTGCGGAAAATTTCGCAGTCAGAATATACATAATCTCACTGAGCAAAATTACGCAGTGAAAAAATAGAGCCGAAAACTCGGCTCAACTAATCTAGAAATTATTTTCCTAGTGTACGCATCCTATAACTTGCATCTAACTCAGACCAAAATAAAAAGGCGTCCCTCAGTTAAAAACACCTTGCAAAAAACAGTCTGTATATTAATCTTTTATTCTCATTCTACCGATATTTAAACGGGTTGTTAGCAGTCTGTTAGTAGTCTGTTTTGTAGTCTATTTTGTATGATTTTAGATAATTATTTATAAAAGTTGATATTTAAAAAATGCTATTGTATCAACGTTTATAGCGTTTTTTAATCTTTTACAATAAGTAGTCTGTAATTTTATCACAATTATGTATCTATTTATCTATCTAAACCTATCTTCATAGGAAATTTTTAAATTCTTCAATTGCTTCGTTAGCTATTCTCATATTTCTTTCCTTCTGGAGAAGAACTCTTTTTTGTCTTAATTCTTTTATTTTTTTGTTAACTGTTACACGTGTAGTACCTAATATTTTAGATAATTTCTCTTGATTTAATGATCGGGGTAATTCATAATGTCCATGCTTATCTTTCTCATCTATAAATATTGCATATAGTCTACATGTCCTATCTAATGCTTCTAGTTTATTACGATTACCAATTTCTTGAGATAAACTCTTTAAAAAATCCAGTTCCTCAATAATATCATCCCAAACTAGATTACAAAATTCTTTACCTGCTCTAACTAATTTCTCCATAACATCATGTTTAATAACCAATACAGTCGCTATTTTAGAAGCAACTGTTACTCTTTCACAACATAACTCTTCATTTTGACTAAAATTAGGGAAAAATCTTCCCCTACCTTTATAAAAAGGAACCTCCCTATCACCGTATAACTTTGTAATTTCAATATTTCCATTTATTAAATAGTAATAGTGTGTACGATCATCAACTTCATTGTAAATAGTTTCTGCATACTTGAATTTTTTTATACGACAAGCTCTTGCTAAAATCTCCTGTTCTTCATTACTTAAAGTGAATTCTTTTTTTATTATACTTCTCATAATTCCTCCTTAAATTAAATATTTTCTATATATAGTACCTAATTATTTACTCCATTTGTATATCTTGCTCTTAATTCTCATTATTAATTAATTATTTTACAAAAAATTTTGCAACATTATTTTTACAATTTAAATTTCTTGCTTTTTTTGATATGCTTAATTTAGTCATTTTCAGAAAGGATGGGAATTTTGCTTAATTTTTGGTTGGAATCTAATATCATTACTAAAAAAGTTAGCACTGATACTAATATTTTCAAAAAATATATCGATAACTTTAATTGGGATGAATTACTTTCTAAAGTTATAACAACAACTATTTTGTTACTGTTAGTCTCGTTGCTATTTTATATTTTTCATTATATTGGTAAGAAAATTATCAAACGAGCTTTTAAAAAAAATCGTTTGGTTGAGTCATTGTCTTCTGGAAGAATTAATACAGCTTACACATTATCGCAAAATATCTTCCATTATTTTATTTTGTTCTTCTATTTTTATGCAGTATTATCTTTGCTAGGGATTCCAATAGGCTCTTTAATTGCTGGTGCTGGAATCATGGGTGTTGCAATAGGTTTAGGTGCTCAAGGATTTGTTACTGACGTGGTTACTGGATTTTTTATTCTTTTAGAACAACAATTTACAGTTGGTGATGACGTTAAGATCGGGACTATTTCTGGAAAGGTAGCAGCTTTTGGTTTAAGAACGACACAAATTCTTGACTATGATGGTACCCTACATTACATACCTAATCGAAGCATCACAATTGTTAGCAATCTTTCACGTAATGATATGCGAGCCCAAATTGATATCCATGTTAAGCCTAACCAAGACTTTGATAAAATTAAAACTGTTATACAAAATGTAAACAAATCCTTAACTCCCAAATTTGATGATATTACCAAAAAACCGCAAATTTTAGGTGTAGTTGAAACTCCAAATGGTCTTGTTTACAGAGTAATTATTTTTACTAAAAATGGTGCCCAAGCTCCTGTTCAAAGGGCATTTCTCGCAAAATATTTAGAGGCTTTAAAACAAGCTGGTTTAGAGATGCCTATTTCTCCTATTAATCTATCAGCTAAGTAATCAATTATATATAGCAAATACCCCGTAATTATTAGATAAAAATCTAAGTAACTACGGGGTATATTTTTATAAATGAGAGACACATTCAAAATGCATCTATTTATTTAAGCTTTCTTGTCTATTTTTAAGATAACCTGTGATTGCATTTACACCTAACATAATCGATTCTTCTTTAGGTGCTAAATATTCAGAATGTAGAGAATAAGGACTATCTACTCCTAACCAAAACATTGTTCCTGGAATTTTTGAAATTAAATAGCCAAAGTCTTCTCCCGTCATCGCAGGTAATGTTTCAACAAAATCTACATCATCTTCATTTTTCATATAATTAATGAAAGCTTCTGTTGTATTATCATCATTTTCAACAGGATAATACCCACCTTGATGCAAATCGATTTCCAATTCACAATCGAAACTATGTGCTATTCCTTCGGCAATTGTACGTACACGCTTTTGAATAAGCAAATTATTTTCTTGAGTTAAAGCTCTGATTGTCCCGTCTATTTGACAAACACCAGAAATTACATTTCCTGTTGTTCCTGCAGAAAAATGACCTAAAGTAACTACACCTGATTGAATCGGATCGACATTTCTACTTACAATAGTTTGAATTTGGTTAACGAATTGAGCTCCTGCAACTACCATATCATTAGCTTGATGTGGATATGCAGCATGTCCACTTTTACCAATAAATTTCACATGTATTTCACATGTACCTGCAAATAAAGTACCTTTACGACAACCAATTGTACCAGCAGGAAGTTGTGGATTATCATGTAATGCATAGATTTCATCTGGCATCCATTCGTCTAATTCACCACTTTGATAAAGTTTCATTCCACCACTTGCATTTTCTTCCGCAGGTTGGAAAATAAATGTCATATTATATTTAGGACGATGACTAGCAAAATAACTTAATACACCTAAAGCAACCGTCATATGAATATCGTGTCCACATGCATGCATTCTCCCATCATGCTTTGATGAAAATGGCAAACCTGTTTTTTCCTCAACTGGTAATCCATCAATATCAGTTCTATAACCTATGGTATAATTCTTATTTTCACCATTAAGATGAACCAAGATAGCTGTCTTCCATCTTTTTATCTCTAAATTCTCTTGTGGTAAACTGTTAATTATTTTTAACAAATAATCAGAAGTTTCATATTCCTCCAAACCGATTTCTGGTATTTGATGAAGATCTCTTCGGATTTTTATTAATTCATTTTCTTGTAAAGTCATAATTACACCCTTTATCTATTTTAATCATACTCATTATACTCTAATATAACCAGATTAAATAGTCCTATAAACAAAAAACATGTGAAACAACTTATATTTCACATGCTCTTTATTAATTATAATTTACGTAAATCATCAACAATTTCAGTTTTAGAATCATCCACTTGGGAAACATCTTTAACTTTCTTAGCAGGCATTCCCATAACTACAGTGTAAGGTTCTACATCTTTAGTAACAACAGCGCCAGCACCTACCACTGCACCTTTACCAACACGTACACCTTCAAGGACTACTGCATTAGCTCCGATTAAAACATCATCTTCAATCACAACTGGTTGTGCAGAAGGTGGTTCTACCACACCTGCTAACACTGTTCCAGCACCGATATGACAGTTCTTGCCGACAATCGCACGGCCACCTAATACAGCTCCCATGTCTATCATTGAGCCTTCGCCTATTTCAGCACCAATATTGATTACAGCTCCCATCATAACAACAGCATTATCACCAATTTCAACTTGGTCACGGATAATTGCGCCTGGTTCAATTCTTGCATTGAATTTCTTCTTATCTACCATCGCTACCCCAGTATTTCGACCATCATTTTCTAGATGATAACTTTCAACAGAGGAATCCTTCAAGATAGGTTCTACATCTGCCCAATCACCAAACATAACACCAACATTGTCAGTAAAGTATGTTTCAACATTTGAAGGTACGTCTAAAGAATTTAAATCTCCCTTTACATAAACCTTAACTGGCGTCTTCTTTTTTGATTCAGCTATTGTTCTAATAATATCATGAGCGTCAAGTTTTGCCATTATTTTTCCTCCTTATTAGGCCTAATTATTTAGGTTCAGTTACATAAAAATTATCAAATTCATGTGATAAATAATTCATACTTTTTAATAATTCTCTTCTGGTAACAATACCTAAGAAACGATTATCATCATCTACAACAACTAAAAAAGGTTGATTAACTAAACGATGCAATATTTCCTCACAATCAGCTGTCGGTTTTATTGTTTCTACCTCTGTCTGCATAACATCTTTAACTTGTTTTTTCGAAAGGCATCTTGCATCGATTCCTTTTAATCCTAACATTTCTTCAGTTATCATAGACAATGAAAGTAATCCTTTAAATTTTTGATTATGATCTAAAACAGGAATTTTAGCATATCTCACCTTAGTCAATACCATAAAAGCATGATCTAAATGATTTTCTTCTTGAACATTTGCTACAATATCAGCTGGAATTAAAAAATCCTCACTGTTTCTCATTAACATTTGTTCAATTGGTTGTGACATCATATGTAATTTCCTCCTTTAATCACTAATAATATTCTAGTGTATTGTTTGAATATATTGCAACTAAAAACACTATTTTCACAAACTTTTTTGATTTTTGAAAATTATTACTTTAATTTTCAAGTTGCTTATTGACATAGCTTTAATCACTCATTATTATAATATGAGTATTAATATTACTTACATACATATAACATATATCTTTAGGAGGATAATATGGATTTTCCATTATTTACACGATTAGCTGCAGAATTTTTTGGAACTGCAATTATGCTTATGTTAGGTAACGGATCTGTAGCTGACGTTGAATTAAAAGGAACTAAAGGCTACCATAGTGGTTGGATTACAATCTCCATCGGTTATGGTTTTGCTGTTTTGGTTCCAGCTTTGATGTTTGGTAGTGTTTCTGGGGGACAATTTAACCCTGCTATGACTTTAGGTTTAGCTATCAATGGAGCATTTCCATGGAATGAAGCATTTTTATACATATTAGCACAATTCTTAGGTGCCATCGCTGGCCAATTGGTCGTAGTTGCTTGTTTCTACCCTCACTACGATAT
Source organism: Ligilactobacillus sp. UO.C109 (assembly GCF_026847815.1). Classification (NCBI taxonomy): domain Bacteria; kingdom Bacillati; phylum Bacillota; class Bacilli; order Lactobacillales; family Lactobacillaceae; genus Ligilactobacillus; species Ligilactobacillus sp. UO.C109. The sequence goes on from NZ_JAPSFH010000027.1 coordinate 727,310, forward strand.
TACTGAAGACCCTGAAAGTATTTTGGGAACATTCTCAACTATTTCTGCAACAAATAGTCGTTTCAATGGTTTTATTAACGAATTCTTTGGAACATTTACTTTAGTTTTTGGCGCTCTAGCAATTACTCATACTTCATTCTTTGAACATGGTAACCAAGGTGCTGGATACATAGGTATCGGTTTACTAGTTATGGTTTTAGTTACTTCATTCGGTGGACCTACTGGACCTGCTTTAAACCCTGCTCGTGACTTGGGTCCTCGTATCGTTCATGCATTACTTCCATTAAAACATAAAGGTTCTTCTCAATGGGATTATGCATGGGTTCCAGTATTAGCACCTATTTGCGCTGCTGTTTCAGGCGTTTTAATTTATAATATTATTTTTGGACTTTAATGTCTGAACTATAGCTAACTTTTCTTATTATAGAAAGGTTAGCTTTTTTATTATCAAAAAAACCAGTAAAGGATAGTAACTTACTTCTTTACTGGTTTTTTCATCATTTTCATTGATCAGAATCACTTTCTGCCGATGAAGATGATGTATCTATTGATTCTTTTTTGTTGGATTTTAATGTGTTCTTTACACTTGATATATTAGCTTCATTTTGATCTGTTGTTGTTAATTCAGGTGCGTCTGAACTATAATCATCAATAGTTGTTTTATTTCCATTTTTAGACCATAGCGATGTAGACTTCTTTCCTAAATCCTCTTGAATCTTTAAAATCTGACCATATTGATTAGTGTAGTTATATTTCTTAGGATCAACAGGAGTAAATCCCGTTGGTATATAAAATCTTAAGAGATTCTTGTTATTCAATGTATCTGATAAGGAGAGTTCGGTATTAACCTTTTCCCTATCCTTCTTTATCTCATCTTTAACTTTTTGACTAGGGTGGGTTAATATTTTCCCCGTACTATTTTGGTAAATAGTATTACCAACCACTGTATATTTTGGAGTTATAAAATCTTCATTTCTAAATGCAACTACTTGATCGTGTTTTGATGAAAATAAATCTGTTCCAAATTGAATGTAATCGCGAGAATCTATTCCCAATAGATGCAGTAACGTTGGCAATACATCTATTTCTCCACCATATTGAGTTTGAACACCACCATCTTTAGTACCTGGTATATGTATCATAAATGGCACTCTTTGCATTTGAGTATTATCAAAATCACTCCATGTAGATGAAGATTTACCTAACAATGAAGCTAATTTTAAATTCCTAGTATCAGATATTCCGTAGTGATCGCCATATAAAACGATAATCGAATTGTCATATAATCCTGACTTCTTTAAATATTCAAAAAATTCTTGCACAGCTTGATCCAAATAATGAGCAGTCACAAAATAATTATTTATCGAAGCATCTGATGTATTAGCCTTATCAAAGGATGTATTTTGATCATCTAAAGCAAAAGGAAAATGATTGGATACAGTTACAAATTTAGTATAGAAAGGTTGTTGAAGTCTTTCTAAATACTTAACAGAATCATGGAATAATAATTTATCTTTTAATCCATATTCAGTTAAATTATTTGCATCAGTATTATAGTAACTAGAATCAAAGAAATAATTATATCCTAAATTCTTATATACATTATTTCTATTCCAAAATGATCCAGAATTCCCATGAAAGACAGCCGAGGTATAACCTTGAGACTGACCTAATATAGCCGGAGCTCCCTCAAATGTATTATCAGTTCCAAGTATTGAAAATAGAGAACCTTGAGATAGTCCATACGTACTGGTTTCCAACATATTTTCAGCATCAGAAGTTTTCCCCTGTCCTACCTGATTAAAAAAGTTAGCAAAACTATATGTCTCTTTACTATTGTATAAACTGTTTAAAAATGGGGTAACTTCCTTATCATTTAGTTTATAGTTAATCAAAAATTGTTGAAAACTTTCTAAATGAATAACGATTACATTACGTCCCTTTGCTATTCCATACATTTTAGAATTTGGTTCAGCATAATGATTACGCGTAAAATTAATGATGTTATTTAAGTCTGAACTTCCAGCTTTATTACGAACTTGACTGTTCCTTGCTGTCTTCAATCCATCATAAACCATATAGGTATCTATTCCCAGATACTTTACTAGATAATTTCTATCAAAAGTTCTTGACAATAACTGTGGACGGCTAATTTCACCTAAAGTAATATTCAATACTAAACAAAACAACGAGAACGAAGTTAAAGCTAATGCTTGCACTCGTGGAATTGGGCGTTTATCTAAATGAAGAAAACCGGTGATAAAACCTAAAGCAACTATTACTATATCTGCAACAATAATAATATCTTGTGGTTTCAACAATGCAAACGAGCTTCCACTCAATCCCTGTGATACCGTAGAGTATCCAAATATCGTATTAATTGTCATAAAATCTGTGAATTCACGATAATAGATGACATTAAACATCAGTAAAGCTGTATTCGCAATATAAATCAATCCCATAAATATATATGATGGAATCGTCCTTTTAATATACAAAGCTATCCCCAATAAGAGCAGTGTCGTAGCTAAAGGGTTAACTAAAAGTACAAAATATTGATAGATGCCCTTAACTCCTAAATGAAAGTCTATAAAATAAACTAAAATAGTCTTTAACCAAAATAAAAAGACTAGCAAGGAGAAAAATCCCCAGCGTGTGTTAAGGAACTTTTTTATTCGGAGTAAATTCAAGATAGTTACGTCCTTTCTCAATCTTAACTAACTTATAATTTTACCCCTTATCTAATTTATACGTCAATTAAGATAAAGATAAATTAAGAAATGCTTATTATCTTATACTGATATTTAAGGGATTGTAAGGAAAATTAATAATTTATCTTCATTTTATATGTTCAAATTTACTATTTTACGGTATAATGTAAGCGTACAATTATTATTAATAAGGAGAGAATATATAATGGCTCATATTTCATTTGATAGCTCTAACTTAACTAAGTTTGTTAATGACAATGAACTTGGCGAAATGCAAGCTTTAGTAACTGCTGTTGATAAAGAATTGCGCGAAGGTACTGGTGCAGGTAATGACTTCCGCGGTTTCCTAAATTTACCAGTTGATTACGACAAGGACGAATTTGACAGAATTAAAAAAGCAGCTAAAAAAATTCAATCTGATTCTGAAGTTTTAGTTGTTATTGGTATTGGTGGTTCTTACTTAGGTGCTCGTGCAGCAATCGATTTCTTACATCACCAATTCTTCAACTTATTACCAGCTGAAAAGAGAAATGCTCCACAAATTTTCTTCGCTGGTAACTCTATTTCTGGTTCTTATGTACATGACTTAATCGAATTAATCGGAGATCGTGATTTCTCTGTTAACGTAATTTCTAAGTCTGGTACAACTACAGAACCATCAATCGCATTCCGAGTATTTAAGGAAAAATTAATTGCTAAGTACGGTGTTGAAGGTGCTCGTGAACGTATCTATGCTACAACTGATCGTGCTCGTGGTGCTCTAAAGACTGAAGCTGACGCAGAAGGTTACGAAACATTTGTAATTCCTGATGATGTTGGTGGTCGTTTCTCAGTACTTACACCAGTTGGTTTATTACCTATCGCAGTTTCCGGTGCTGATATTGATAAATTGATGCAAGGTGCTGCTGATGCTCGTGAAGAATATTCTGATGCTGATTTAACAAAGAATGAAGCATACCAATATGCTGCTTTACGTAATATTTTATATCGTAAAGGTTATACAACTGAAATTCTTGAAAATTACGAACCAACATTACAATACTTTGCTGAATGGTGGAAACAATTGATGGGTGAATCTGAAGGTAAAGATGGTAAGGGTATCTATCCTTCTTCAGCAAACTTCTCAACAGACTTGCACTCACTTGGTCAATACATCCAAGAAGGTATGCGTAATTTAATGGAAACAGTTATCACTGTAGGAAATCCAACAAATGATACAGATATTCCTAAAGAAGAAGAAAATCTTGACGGCTTAGGTTACTTAGAAGGCAAGTCCATGAACTATGTAAACTCAAAAGCTTTCCAAGGTGTTGTCCTTGCTCATACAGACGGTAATGTTCCTAACATGATTGTTAACATTCCAGATCAAACAGAATACACATTAGGTTACATGATCTACTTCTTCGAAATTGCAGTTGCTATTTCTGGATACTTAAATGGTATTAATCCATTCAACCAACCTGGTGTAGAAGCATACAAGAAGAATATGTTTGCTTTACTTGGTCGTCCAGGTTACGAAGAATTAACAAAAGAACTTCAAGATCGTTTGAATAAATAATTATTAATACAAATAAAAATCACAGTTCTGAAAGATTCAGAGCTGTGATTTTTTTGTTTAGCTAAATTACTATTTAGTTGGATCAAAGAACCAGTAATTTCCATCCTTAGCTAGTAGTTCATCAGAAATTTTTGGTCCCATAGTATTACAATTATAATTTGTCAATTCATCAGGGGTTACATCTTCATTGTCCCATGCTGTTCTAACGGAATCAATAAATCTCCAAGAATAGTAAACCTCTTCCCAATGAACAAAATTAGTAGCATCGCCTTTTACCGCATCTAAAATTAGTTTCTCATAAGCCTCTGGTGTAATTGCTTGTGTTGAGATATCATGACGGTAGCTCAATGCTCTATTTTCCAATTTATATCCTGATTGACTAACTTTCTTAGTATTAAGAGTTAAACTCATACCTGGATTTGCATCAATATCAAATGACAAAACATTAGGTAACAATTTCTTATTAGCATTAAAAATGTTATTAGGCATATTCTTAAATACTACGTCAACACGAGTAGATTTTGCAGCTAATCTCTTACCTGTTCTAATATAAATTGGAACCCCAGCAAAATTCATACTATTAACATGAAGTTTTCCAGCAACAAAAGTTTCAGTAGTCGAATTTGGATCTACTTGATCTTCTTCACGATAACCATTTAAATCTTCTGTATGAGCATATTGTCCACGAACAAAATATTTTTTAACTTCTTCTGGAGTATACAATTGTAAAGCTTTTAATGCACTAATTTTTTCACGGCGAATATCAACATCAGTAAAAGTTACTGGTGCATTCATTGTTAATAATGAGACAATTTGTAAAATATGATTTTGAACCATATCTCTCAATGCACCTGCTGTTTCATAATACCCTGCTCTATCTTCAACACCTAGAGATTCACTCAAAGTGATTTGAATATTATCAATATATCTATTATTCCATAGAGCACGGAAAATATTATTACCAAATCTAACAGCTAAAATATTTTGATTCATTTCTTTACCGAGATAATGATCAATACGATATACAGATTCTTCAGAGAAGTATTTTGCAATCTCATCATTTAATTCAACTGCACTTTGTAAGTCATGACCAAATGGCTTTTCAATAATTACCCTATTATAACCTTCATCTGTCACAATTTCTTCAGATTTTAGATACTTACATATTGTTCCAAAGAATCGTGGAGACATTGCTAAATAGAATAATCTATTACCATTAATTTTATATTTCTCATCCAGTTTCTCTGCCAATTTCTTCAATGTAACGTAATGTTCTACATCATTTACATTATGAGATTGATAATAAAAATGGCGAGAAAATTCTGTCGCTTGGGCAGCAGTATCTTCCATTCCGGAAATAGAATTCCTTACTACTTGTTGAAAATGTTCATCAGTCCACGGTCTACGTGCAGTGCCAATTACAGCAAATCTTTTACAAAGAAAACCTTTTTTATATAAATTAAATAAAGAAGGGTATAATTTTCTTTGTGCTAAATCACCAGTAGCACCAAAAATTATAAATAATGCATTCTGCTCTTTTCCCTTTTCAGTCATAACTACACCACTTTCGATAATCTTTAGCAATAATACATAATTACATTATATACTATATTTACTAATTAAATAAACTAAAATGGTTTTAATTATAAGTTCCATATTTATAAAAAAGTTGAAAGAGACTCTCTCTTCCAACTTTTTAACTATATTAAATGGACTCCTTTATCCACGTAAATAACATCGCCTACGACACCTGTTGACAAGTCACTCATCAAGAATGCACATGTTCCGCCTACTTCTCTAATTGTTACTGATTCCCCATCAACTGTCCTTTCTTCAGACATTTTTAATAACTCTGAATGACCTTTAATTCCAGTAACAGCCAATGTCTTTATTGCTCCTGCAGAAATAGCATTAACTCTAGTACCATACTTAGCCATGTCACGAGCTAAATAACGGACACTAGCTTCTAGAGATGCTTTAGCTACTCCCATGACATTATAGTTAGGGATAGCTCTTTCTGAACCAAAATAAGTTAATGTTACAATACTAGATGGATCATTTAAAATTTCACGACCGTACTTTGCAACCGCAATTAAGGAATATGCTGAAATATCTTGAGCTAATGCATATCCTTCGCGACTAGCTTGCATAATTTCTCCACCCAATTCTTCCTTGTTAGCAAAAGCAATTGCATGCAAAATTCCATCTACTTTTCCAAAGCGTTCATTCACTAATTTAAAGGCATTTTCAATACTTGCATCATCTGAAACATCACATTCTACTAGTTTTTCTTCTTCAGAAACTAAACGACTCAAACTTTTTTTTATTCTGTCATTTTGATATGTGAATATTAATTCAGCCCCATTTTCCATCATCATCTGGGAACATCCCCATGCAATTGAACGCTTATTAGCTACTCCCATAACAAGGATTTTCTTTCCTTTTAACAAGTCTGACATTAATTTCATTCCCTTCTAAAACTTTCTATATCTCTCTTTTCTTCTTTTTACAAGTTCAAACTTTGTAAGTGAAGTTAAATTTTTTAATTCTTGTGCCAATATTTTCTTTATCTCTTTGCAAACTTTTCGATGTGAATTAGATTCTGGAATTATTCCTTCAATAATTTCTTGTTTTAATAAAGCCTCAGGAGTTAACTGCATTACTTCTGCAGCTTCATCTGCCCTTTTACTATCTTTCCATAAAATAGAAGCAAATCCTTCAGGTGATAAAATAGAATACATACTATCTTCTAACATCCAAACTTGATCTCCACATGCCAAAGCTAAAGCTCCTCCACTGCCTCCTTCACCATAAATAAATGAAATAATTGGTACCTTTAGATCACTCATTTCTAGTAAATTCCTAGCAATAGCTTCACCCTGTCCATTTTCCTCAGCTGATCGTCCAGGATAAGCACCTGAAGTATTTACAAAAGTTACGATTGGTCGATTGAATTTCTCAGCTTGTTTCATTAAACGTAAGGACTTTCTATATCCTGACGGTTCTGGACATCCAAAATGTTTCGCTATTCTCTCTTCAGGAGTACCACCTTTATCCGTTGCAATAACTGTTACAGGGATTCCATTAAATAATGCAATCCCTCCTATAATTGCTTCATCATCTGAATACTTGCGATCACCATGAAGTTCAAAAAAATCATCAAAAATTCCATCTATCAATTCATTGGCAGTTACTTTTTTTAACCCACGAGCAGCAGCTACGATTTCAGAAGCCATTTTTTTCTTCTTTAAAATTTTAGGCATCTAAAAAGCTCCTTTCATTGAATGAATTTTTACCAACCATGCTAATTTTTCTTTTTGATCTTCACGTTTAATAATATTATCAATAAATCCATTCTTTAAAACAGTTTCTGCATCTTGTAAGTCATCTGGTACCTTTTGGTGAATAGTTTGTTCTATTACACGTTTACCTGCAAATCCCAGTAATGCTCTTGGTTCAGAAAGAATTATATCTCCTTGCATTGCAAAACTTGCTGTCACTCCACCTGTAGTAGGGTCTGTAATGACAGTTATGTACAATAAACCTGCATTTGAATGTTCCTTGACTGCTTGAGAGATCTTGCTCATCTGCATTAAGGAACTAATTCCTTCTTGCATTCTAGCACCACCAGAAGCTGTAAATAATATTACTGGTAAATTCTTCTGAGTAGCTCTCTCAAATAAACGAGTTATCTTCTCGCCAGTCACAGTTCCCATTGAGCCCATAATGAAGTATGGATCCATTATGCCTAAAGCAAATTCAACATCATTAATCATTGCTATTCCAGTTAAAACTGAATCGTTAAGTTTACTGTCTTGTTGAGCTTTAATTAATTTTTCTTTATATCCAGGAAAATTTAATGGATCTTTAGTTTCTAAATCTGTATCAAATTCTTGAAAAGTATCTACTAACCATTCTAATCTCTCACGAGCATGAATTCTAAACCCATAGTAACAATTTGGACATGTTTTATACTTACCTAAATCTTTATGATATATAGATTGTTGACATTTAGGGCAAGAAATCCATAATCCCGAAGGAACTTTTTCTCCAGCTTTTTTGTTAGCCTTAATATGCTTTTTACTAATTGTTTTTAATTCATCAAATAGCTGCATCTTTATGTTCTTCCTTCCATTTAGGTAAAAAATTCTGTTCTAAATATTCAGTAGTAACTTTACCATCTAAAAAATTCTTATCTTTTAAAATATCTAAGTAGAAAGATTGATTGGTTTTTACTCCTGTAATTAGCATCTCACTCAATAAGCGTTTTACTTTTTCAATCGCCTCATGTCTGTCTTGACCTAAAGAAATTACTTTAGCAATCATTGAGTCATAAAATGGAGTGATTTCCCAACCTGCATACAAATCAGAATCTATTCTCATTCCTAAATTTCCTACTGGGAAATACAAATAGCGCACCTTACCAACCTGTGGCATAAAATTCTTAGATGGATCTTCTGCATTGATACGGCATTCAATAGCACTTCCGTTAATTTGAATATCATTTTGATTAAACGGCAACCTTTCCCCAGAAGCTACTTTTACTTGAGCTTTTACCAAATCAATTCCTGTAACCATTTCTGTCACTGTATGTTCTACTTGAATACGCGTATTCATTTCCATAAAATAAAAATTATGTTGACTATCCATTAAAAATTCAATTGTTCCAGTATTAACATAGTTAATGGCATTGGCAGCTTTTATTGCTATATTTCCTAGCTCTTTTCTTTGCTCCTCAGTAATTAAAAGGCATGGACTTTCTTCTATCATCTTCTGTTTATTTCTTTGTACTGAACAATCACGTTCAGGAAAATAAACTACATTTCCTTGCTTATCACGAAAAATTTGAACTTCAATGTGCTTTACATTTGTCATTATTTTTTCTAGATACATTCTTTTATCACCGAAAGATACTTGGGCTTCGCGCTTAGCCTCTTCAAATAATGATGTTAATTCATTATCGTCATTAACCTTCCTAATACCTTTGCCACCACCACCGGCTGCTGCTTTTAATAAAACCGGATATCCAACCTTATTTGCAACTTTCTTGGCTTCTTCAACAGTTTCGATGAAACCTTCACTTCCTGGAATCACGGGAACTCCACTTTTTTGCATTTGTTCTCTTGCATTAGCTTTATTTCCCATCAAGTCAATTATTTCAGAATTAGGGCCGATAAAAGTTATACCTACAGCTTCACACATCTCAACAAATTGACTATTTTCAGATAAGAAACCAAAACCGGGATGGATTGCTTCCGCACCAGTTCCAATAGCAGCTGCTAAAATATTTTTCATGTTTAAATATGAATCTTGTGGACGGGCAGTTCCTACACATACAGCTTCATCTGCTAATTGTACATGTAAACTTTCTCGGTCAACAGTTGAATAAATAGCAACCGATTTTATGCCCAATTCTTTAAGTGATCGAATAATACGAACTGCAATTTCTCCACGATTAGCCACTAATACTTTCGAAAACATATTTCTACCTACCTTACTACTTACCTATCCAATCATAAACGTTAGTTCAGCTGTACATGCTTTTTTTCCATCTACAGTTGCAATAGCTTTTCCTAAACCAACATTATTTCGAATCTTCTCTAAAGTTACTTCTAAACGCAATGAATCACCAGGTCTAACAACTTTTCTAAATTTAGCAGACTTTATTCCACCAAAATATGCTGTTTTCCCTTTAAATTCTGGTAAAGATAATAGTGCAACAGCACCTGTTTGTGCTAATGCTTCTACAATTAATACTCCTGGCATCACTGGATTACCAGGGAAATGTCCATTAAATAATTCTTCATTGATAGTAACATTTCTTTTAGCTACTGCTTTTTCCCCTGGAATCAATTCTTCTACTCTGTCAATTAACAACATGGGATAGCGATGCGGAATTATTTTCTTTATTTCTGTTATATCTAGCACTTAACTAACCTTCCTTAATTTTAAATAAAGGTTGATCAAATTCAACTAAATCTTCATTATCAACCAAAACTTCTACAACTTCACCTGTGTACTCACTCTTGATTTCTGTCATCATCTTCATGGCTTCAATAATACATACAACATCGCCTTTATGAACATGTGATCCAACAGAGACATAAGCTGCTTTTTCTGGTTCAGGTTGAAGATATACCGTTCCAACCATTGGAGATTTTATCAAACTAGCATCATCGAGATCATCGTTTTTACTGCTTACAATACTTTCATCGCTAGCTTCAATAGCTGGAGAATCAGCATAATTTTTATTATCTTGGCTAATAAATGGTGCTTCATTTTTACTCAAATGAATATGAAAACCATCCGTTGTGATTTCAAGTTCTCGTGTAGGAGAGTTATTGAAGTCTTCCATTAACTTCTTCACATCATTAAAATCCAATCTTATTCACTCCATTTTCTTAACGCTAATACCGCATTATGACCACCAAATCCTAATGAATTACTGATAGCATATTCTAAATTAGAAGTGGTAGTCTTGTCTTTTGTAACTATATTAATATTACATTCTTCATCTAATTCATTCAAACCTACATTTTCAGGTAATTGTTGCATCTGAAGAGCTCTTACCGTAATAGCTGCCTCAATTGCGCCAGCAGCTCCTAACAAATGACCCGTCATACTTTTAGTACTACTTACCATTACTGAGCTATTTTCTCCAAATACTTTATTAATTGCTAATGATTCACCACTATCATTTGCATGTGTAGCAGTTCCGTGAGCATTAACATAACCTACTTTATCGGGAGTTATACCAGCTTCATCAATGGCTTGTTTCATAGCCCTAGCTGCACCTTCACCAGTAGGATCTGGAGATGTTATATGAAAAGCATCACACGTACTACTATAACCTACAACTTCTCCCAATATCGTAGCATTTCGTTTTTGTGCATGTTCTAAGTTTTCTAAAACTAAGGTAGCTCCACCTTCACCCATTACAAATCCAGAACGATTTCTATCAAATGGTAGTGAAGCCTTTAAAGGATCTTTCTCAGGTGAAAGAGCAGTTAGAGCCGCAAATCCAGCAATTCCTATTTCGTTAACCGATGCTTCAGAGCCCCCAGTTAACATTACCTGTGCTCTACCTTCTTTAATTTGTCGGTAAGCCTCACCAATTGCATTAGTTGCAGATGAACATGCTGTTACAACTGCTGTACAAATATTTTTAGCTCCAAAATGCATCGCAATATTTCCAGCAGCCATATTAACTATGGAAGTAGGTACAAACATTGGAGAAACTCTTTTAGGACCTTTTTCATGCATCTTTATAACTTGCTCTTGAATAGTAGTAAGTCCTCCAATACCTGATCCGTAAATTACTCCCATGTCATATGAATCTGTATTCTCTTCGTTTATTCCTGCTTGTTCAACAGCTTCAATCGCACTATGAACTGCATATTGAGAAAATAAATCCATTCTTTTAGCAGCTTTTTTACCAATAGAATTTTTAGGATCGAAGTCTTTCACTTCTCCAGCAACTGAAATTCCAGTCTGTGTAGCGTCAAACTTAGTAATCTTTTCTATTCCTACTTTGCTATCAAATATGTTCTTTAAGAAAGTTTCTCTGTCATTTCCGACAGGACCTACTATTCCCATTCCTGTAATAACAACTCTGTTAGTCATTAGAACCCTCCATTAAATTGTCATTCCACCATCAACAGTAATTACCTGTCCCGTTATATAATCATTTTCAGCTAAAAAGACTGCAGTTTGTGCAACTTCTTCTGCTTTTCCAAAACGATTTAAAGGGATAGTAGTGAGAATGTTTTCTTTAACTTTATCGCTTAAAACATCTGTCATATCACTAACTATCATTCCTGGAGCAATCGCATTAACTCTAATACTTCGCATAGCGCCTTCTTTTGCCACACTTTTAGTTAATCCGATAACTCCGGCTTTACTTGCTGCATAGTTAGCTTGACCAATATTTCCATGCTGTCCAATCACACTAGCAAGGTTTATAATTACTCCTGATCGTTGCTTATACATTTTCTTCACAACAGCTTGTGTCATTTGGAAAGTTCCAATTAGGTTAACATCAATTACAGACTTAAAATCTGCAGGTTTCATTCCAATCAGTAACTTATCATTAGTTATTCCGGCATTGTTAATCAGTATATCTATTCTACCAAATTTTTCGATAACTTCTTTAACAATTCTTTTAACATCACTTTCTATACTGATATCACCAAGAATAACATCATAGTTACAACCAATTTCTTCCATCTTACTAATCATATCATTAGGTATTTGATGGCGTCCATTTAAAACTACAGTACTTCCTTTTCTAGCAAAAGCTAATGCTATTTCTGCACCAATTCCTCTTGAACTTCCAGTGACTAGAACTACTTTTTCTTTTAATTCCATTTATTCACTTTCTTTCACACTATCTATGAATTTTTTAAAATCACTTAATTTACTAATGTGATATCTTTTAATACTTTTATCAATTTGCTTAGTAAATTTACTTAATGTTTTCCCAGGACCTATTTCAAGTACCGTATCTATTTTTTTATTATCAATTAAATATTGAACACATTCACCAAAATGTGTTGGTTTAATAATTTGTTTAGCTAATATTTCTGCTAAAGAATCTTTTTCAAAAGGACGCATTGTAGTATTACTTACAACTAAGTTACTTCCTTCAGTAAATGTCACATTTGATAATCTCTTTTTCATCTTTTGACTTGCATTAGTAAAAAGTGGAGTATGAAAAGCTCCACTTACCTTTAACTCTACTATTTTCTTAGCTGCATTTAGACTATCTATCTTATCTACAACATCTACTAATTCTTCGCCATCTCCACCTATTACTAATTGTTTAGGCGTATTATAATTAGCCACATATACATTTGGATAATCGGTACATAATTTTTCAATTACTTCTATTTGAGGGTCAATAATTGCTGCCATTTTACTATCAACTTTATTAGCATCATCTTGCATGTAAATAGCACGATCTTTAAGTACTGACATTCCATCGCTAAAAGATAATTTCTGACTTGCAATTAAAGCACTATATTCTCCTAGAGATAAACCAACCATGCCTTCAACAGCTAACTTATCACCTAGAGTATTCTGTAACATTTTCCAGATACCTATACTCATAGCAACTATTGCAGGTTGAATATATTTTGTTTCAGAAAGTTTATCTCCATCGTTAGCAAATACTGAAGTAATTTTAAAATCTGCAATCTCACTAGCTTTATCTACACAGTCCTTAAAAATTGGACTTTCCTGGTAAAAATCTAATCCCATATCTGTAAATTGGGATCCTTGACCACTAAATAAGATGGCTAATTTCATAATTAATTACCTTCTATTTGTTATCCAATTCTTTTTTTACGTAAGTAACTACATCTTGAATTGTTTTGATGTTTTCATCAGCTTCTAACTTAATGTCTAAATCATCTTCTAGTTCATTCATAATTTCAAAAACATCTAAACTATCTGCGTCTAAATCATCTTTGATATCTGCTGTTAAAGTTACATCATCTACATCTACATCCAATTGTTCTACTACGATATCTTGTACTTTCTTTAATACTTCTGCTTCTGTCATTTCAAATTCTCTCCTTAAATTAATATTTAATAATATGAGTACCGACTGTTAAGCCACCACCAAAGCCACTTAATGCTAGCGTCATCCCTCTTTTTACAATTCCATTTTCTATTAATTCATCTAATAAAAGAGGTTCACTAGCTGCCGAAGTATTTCCAAAACTATCTATGTTAATTGGAAATTTTTCTTCATTTTGCTTTAATTTCTTAGCTACTTGTCGAATAATTCTTGAATTTGCTTGATGCAAAATAAAATAATCTATATCTTCCAAACTAAGGTTAGCTTTTTGCACTGCCCTTAGAATAGATTGGGGAACTTCCCTAGTCGCAAAAGTATATACTCTTCTGCCATCCATTTTGAAAGTCGTATATTTCCTTATGCTATCCAAATCTGGAAATTTTTCTAACGGATCAGTTATTCCTGCTGTTAAAAACTCAGCTTCATTTCCAATAGTTTTCAAATCACTGCTGATAAATTTAGAATCTGTATCTTCTTTTAACTCAATCAAAGCACCTGCTGCACCGTCCCCGAAAAGTACAGCCGTCGATCTGTCATTCCAATCTATCAACTTGGAAAGATTTTCACTTCCAATTAGCATAGCCCTTTTTAAATTCATATTCCTTAGCATTGCTTCAACAATACTTAAACCATATATATATCCTGAACATGCAGCTGAAATATCAAAACAAACTGCATTATCAGCACTTATTCTTCCTTGAACAATAGCCGCTGTTGCTGGTGTAAAAGAATTAGGAGACATTGTAGCAACTATTATTAAATCTAAAGAATTAGGATTCCATCCGCTTTTTATTAATAACTTTTCTGCTACTTTCTCTGCTAAATCAGCTGTACTCTCATTTAAGCTTATATGCCTCTTCTTTATTCCAGTTCGTTGGCTTATCCATTCATCAGATGTATCCATAAATTCTGTTAATCTTTGATTATCTATAACTTCAGGTGGAACATAACGTGCTGTATAAGATATTTCTATATTTTCCAAACCTAGTTCTCCTTAGTTAAGAGTGCTCTTTTAGAAAATCTTCTAAATTATGAATGGCTTTTTCAATAGTTTTTATTTCATCTGGATTTAAATCCTTCAAAAAACTTTTAACCATCATCCTATGAAAAGCATCATGTGCTCGATAAACTAGTCTACCTTTTTTAGTCAAACCTATTCTAATAATTCGCCTATCATCATTCCCTCTAATGCGTTCAGCATAACCTTTTCGACATAGTCTATCTATTGTTGCAGTTAACGTTCCAGGGGTTAAATGAAGCTTTTTAGCAACTTGTGAAGCTGTTTGATGATCATACATTGAAATTGCATTTATTGCATGCATCTCTTTAATCGTGATATCACTAAAAACACTCTTACGTAACTCACTTTCTTCAATCCATACAATATCAGCATAAATTTTTTCTAAAGCATCATTTATTACTTGATATCTTTCATCCATCCCTATACCGCCTTATCTTTCGTATTCCAAATAATTTGATTATCAAAATAATAACCGAAATAAGACTACTTTGCAACTACAACTTCTTGTCTCTATCCGCAACGATAAACATTAATTCAGCCGTACAAGCTTTCTTTCCATCCACGATAACTTGAGTATCTACTATCCCCATGTTCTCGTGTTTCTTTTTCATTTCGACATTTAATTTTAAAACATCGCCCGGTCTGACAACTTTTCTAAATTTAGCTTTACTTATAGAACCTAAATAAGCTGTTTTTCCTACAAATTCTGGAGATTTCAAAATAAGTATTGACGCAGCTTGCGCTAAAGTTTCAATTAGTAAAACTCCCGGCATTACAGGATTTCCTGGAAAATGTCCTCTGAAAAAAGATTCATTAATTGTTACATTTTTTGTTGCGATAATTCTCTCACCAGGTACTAGCTCATCAACATAGTCAATGTAACAGATCGGATAACGATTAGGAATCATATCCATTATTTCCTGTGCATCCATAATTGCCACACAAAGCACCTCACTTAAAATTATTTCGAACATCAAAATATTCGATGAACAAATCATAATTTATTGATTTTATTTTGTCAAATCGCGCACAAATGACTATGAAAAAAATTCATCAAATAAAAAAATATATTTTTACAAAACAAAATAAATGGATATTTTGATTTCTCAAAACATCCACTATATGCTATTAAAATAGTCATTCTTCAAAATATTGTTCTTTATATAATTTATATAATCATAACTAATATATTATTTATACAGATGATACTATATAATTTTTACCTTCTAAACATATTTTGAATATCAAAATTCTAATCAAAATATAATTTTTAAAAGAAAAATAAACTACTTTTGTGGTATTATAAATATACGATATTTATAGTTGTTAAGGAGATGAATATAATGTTTCTATCAACAAGTGGTCTCAATCAATCTTATATTTTAAAGGGTATAGTTAATGCTACCGTGAAAAGAACTCTTAAAGCAGAAGAATTAGATGAAGTAGATCAATTTGACAATCTTTATGCCCAAGTTAAAAAAAAATTGGAAAATAAAGCACTTGAACTTGATGCTGATGGCGTAATTGATATTCGCTTTGTCCCTCAAATAGTCCGTGTTTCTGTTGGTCCAAAGTATATGTTATTACACGGATATGGAACTGCTATTAGCTTTCCCAAAAAGAACTAGCATTATTGCAAATAGTAATACTTTATTGTAAAATTACTATTGTTCTTGCCTCCGTGGCGGAATTGGCAGACGCGCAACGTTCAGGTCGTTGTTTGGTTTTCCAAGTGCAAGTTCGACTCTTGTCGGAGGCATTATGAATAAGACTAGAAAAAGTCTTAAAACTGAAAAAAATCACTGAGGATCGATATGATCTTCAGTGATTTTTTACTACTGTAAACTATTTAATTCGCTAAAAATAAACTTTTCTATTTAAGAATATAACTTACTTCTTCTGAAATACCACACATTTCAGATACTTTAGCCAATACTGCAACTACAGTATTAGCTGAGAAATTAGTTTCTATTACATCGCCATTTTTCAATACTTTAGGATTTCGTATGTTTGAAAATAGCCATTCTAATGTCTTTTCAGACTTTAACTTATTGTATGTCATACTGTCATTTCCCCAAATATAATTGAAAAATGTTACAATCATACTTCCCCAAGTCGATACCTGATAATCATGTTCTTGAATAATCAGATAAGCTGGTTTTTGACCCGTTACATCCAATTCATCTAAAATGTTATGTTCACCTTTATAGGTATCAGCAATATTCTTCTTAATTAAAGTAGGACGTTCGAATATTCTGCAAAGTTCGTCTGCAAGATTCTTAGCTCTTTCTACGATGCTATTTTTATCCCAAACCTCATATTTTTCACTAATTTCTCTTGATAAAACTATATTTGATTTACTATAAAATTTTCTTTTTTCTGTATAAACTTTATTACTCATTTCTTGATTATATCCAGTTAATGTTAAATTACCAATAGTATCTCCATATTGACGATTAGTACTTTCAGCATTTGTTACTTCTATTCGCCAATCTGTTGATAATTTTTTTGGCATTATATGTTCTACCTGTGTTTTTTCAAAATCAATTGTTTCTTTCGTCTTTGATTCTTCCAAAACTTCCAAAGTTAATTTAGCACAGTCTTTTCTTTTTTTATAAATTGGATATTCCAGTAATTTTTCTTTGAATTCTTTATCAGTAGGAAAATTATTATTCAATAGTCTTCGTTCAACTACTTCTAATTCATTCTTATTCTCTTTATTAGTTAATGAAACTACTAAACCATTCAAAGCATTACTTGGAACACTGCAAATCATTCTACGATATATGTAACTTTCTAATAAATGTGCTATATCCACAACTTCGTTCCAGCTTATTTCTTGTTTAACTTGCATATCTAATAGTTTTAATAAATATGGATAAAGAACTTTTTTATCTAATGTATTAATATGGCTGACAGCTTTATTAAATTCTTTATTCTCAGTACTTGCATTTAATAATTGAGAATAGTAGCGCACATTAATGTATAGCTCTTTAACAGCTTCTTTAGCATTGAAGTTTTGTTCGTAATAATATTTTTTATATACAGAATAAGTATTCTCTCTTTTAACAGCTTTTTTTGTCTTAGATATTAAATAATGCCTAATAAACTCTGCAAAAATATTATTATTGATAAACAAACTTTCAATCTTTATCCAATACTCTTTATATAACTTAGTCTGTTCTTCACTATCTAAACTCATTAATATAAAATTACGCACTAGGTCAGATGCAGATAAAGATACACCAGTCGAATTTAAACTTTCAAAAATAACTTGTGGATTTTCCTCATCCCTATTGCTATTAATTTCTATATATACAACATTTAAAAAATTAATTGCTGTAAATAATTCACTACTACTTAATTCTGATTCTTCAATTAACCTGATAAATAACTTATAATTTGTTTTCATCTTAGATGGCTTATCATATTCATCAATTCTATCTGACATTATTGCATAATATGCTTCTCTGTCTTTTTCCACTGATTTTAATCGAATATGATTGTTATCAGATAAAAACTTATTTTTTAAATAATTAGTTTCAATTTCTTCTTTTAATTCTTCGTCATTACTTGTATCAGCAATTGCCTTTAATAACAAAGAACAACTAGTTAAACGTTGTTGTCCATCAATAATATTGTAGATGTGACTCATATTAGGTCCTGACTCTTCTACATATACAACTGCCCCAGTGAAGTGTGGCTTTTGTTCCTTAGCAGCCTGTAAAATATCTTTAAACAATTGACGACATTGCTCTTCTCGCCATTCATAATTTCTTTGGTATACAGGTATTTCAAAAATAGCCTTAGACTGTGCTAATAAATCTAACAATCTTATCGTATCTGCTTTCATCTTCTCACTACTCCTCTTGCCCAAATTCATCTTGAATTAATTTTTCCAAAGTTCCCGCCTTGGCATATTGATCTGTATTAAATTTTTATCTTCACTATCATTAAAAAGGTTTATCTCTTCCAAATTTTCTATATCAGTCGCCACCTTGTATGTAAAATCGTTACATTATAAAATTATAATACTAAATTTTATAAACCAGAACAATTTCATTTATACATAAATTTTATTTTCGTTTAATCCTATTTTCCCATTTTCTATACAGGACCAATTTTTTAATTTCTGCAACTTTTACTTTTGAAAGCGATTATTTTACATAAATTAAAAAATTGGTTCTATATTTAGATTTTGATATTTTACTTTTTTCTATTTATCAGTATATAAGAAAAAATAGATTACTATTTCTAATAAATTGTCTTCATCATATTTAGTCTTTTATTTAAGTCTATAATCTCAATATTTTAAATACAAAAAACTCCAAAATAGCTAAAATCACTATTTTGGAGTTCTCTTAAATTAGTCTTTAATTAATTCATAGATGGATTCTGCATAGATTGCAGCAGCTTTCATTACATCATCTACTGGGATAAATTCGTTTGCTTGGTGCATTGTGTCTTCAACACCTGGGAACATAGCGCCAAATGCTACACCACGTTCTAACAATCTACCATAAGTTCCCCCACCGACAACCATGCCATGAGCTTCTTGACCTGTTTGACGACTATAAACAGCCAATAATTTTGAAACCAATGGATCTTCAGGTGAGACATAATGTGGTACCATTGCATGTTCCTTCTTTTCAAATGAAACAGCTTCTAATTTAGTTGCAGCTTTCTTAACAGCATTGAATACATATTCATCATCAATACCTCTAGGATATCTGAAATTCAAAGTAATTTCTCCACCTTTGCCAGCTTCAAATGTAAAGATACCAGCATTCATAGTTAAATCGCCCATTACTTCATCAGTATAGCTAATTCCAAAATTATCCATACGTGAATCTTGATGTAAGTATTCAGCAGCAAAGGCTAAGTATCCCTTGGCATCCTTAGCAAAATTGTACTTATTCAAGAATACAGCTAAGTAAGTTCCTGCATTTTCGCCATTACGTGGTTCTTGTGCATGAGCAGCCTTACCAATTAAGGATAATTCTAATTTTCCATCTTTAATTTCTGCATCGCCACTTAAAACACTATTTTCAGCAACATATTGCTTGAAATCAGCAGCCATACTTTCAAGATCATTACCTTCAACAACGGCTACTGCATCGCGTGGAACCATGTTGTCACGTAAACCAGAATCAAAGGATAATAATTTTAATTCATCACCATTTTTACCATCGAATTTTACAAGCATACTGAAATTACCTTTTTCACCATTGATGATTGGGAAAAATGCATCTGGTGAAAAACCAATTGTTGGCTTAGGCATCTTTTCAAAGTAGTGAGTCATTCCTCTCCAACTACTTTCTTCATCAGTACCTAAAATAAAACGTACACTCTTTTTAACTGGTAATCCTAATTCTTTAACAATCTTTAATCCATAATATGCTGCCATACTTGGTCCTTTATCATCAGAGGCACCACGAGCATATAATTTTCCATCTTTAATAACTGGATCAAATGGATCTGTATCCCAACCTTTACCAGCTGGCATTACGTCAACGTGTGCTAGAATACCTAAATCTTCTTTACCATCTCCAAATTTAATGTGTCCAGCCATACCATCGAATTCTTCAACTTCAAATCCATCACGTTTACCAATATTCAAAAAAGCATCTAGAGCTTCTTTGGGGCCTGGTCCTAAAGGTGCATCAGCTGTTGCTATGCTCTCATCTCGTACACTTTCAATTCGAAGCATTGTTTTTAAATCTTCGAGAATATCGTCTCGTCTTTTTTCAACTTCTGCTTTCCAATCTATTGCCATTCTATAATTCATCTCCTAAAAAATGTTTACTATTTAATAATAGCATAATTTTTTCAAAATAAACGAATTTTGAATTATAATAATTATATCTTAAAAAAAGGCTGGTGTACTATTTATGGAGATTACACTTGATATTTTACAAAAGGTTATTAAAAAACGTGAGCCTAACAGTCATAAAGGTAATTTTGGTAGAGTATTGCTCATTGGCGGAAATATTAACTATGGTGGAGCTATAATTATGGCTGCTTCTGCTGCTGTCCACGCTGGCGCTGGGCTAGTTACTGTTGCAACTAATAAAGAAAATCTATCTTCATTACATTCCGTCGTACCAGAAGCAATGTTTATTAATTTTTTTGATAAGGTATCTCTTACAACTGCTATTTCAACGGCTGATGCAGTAGTTGTAGGCCCTGGATTAGGTACTGATAATAGAGCTAAAGAAGTTCTTGAAGTTACATTAAGTAATATCTCTGATAATCAACTTTGCATAATTGACGGTTCAGCAATCACTCTCATATCTGAAAATGACTCCTTAAAAGAATTGATTGCTAACAATAAAAAAATTATTTTTACTCCTCACCAGATGGAATGGCAAAGACTATCTGGTATTCCTATAGATAAACAAATTGATGACATCAACTTACAAAAACAAACATTGCTAAATGCTACTGTTATTTTAAAAAAACACCATACTACTATTTATCATCAATCAGGAACTATTGATAATTTAACAATTGGTGGTCCTTTTATGGCAACTGGTGGTATGGGGGATATCTTAACCGGTATCCTAGCTGCATTTATCACACAGTTTAAGGAAAGTTCACTAGATGAAAGAATTAACGCAGCTGTTTATTTACACAGCTATATAGCTGAAAACTTATCTCATAAATACTATGTAACATTACCAACAGATATTATTAAAAAGATTCAAAAAACGATGTTAAAAGTTATTTCTAAACAAAAATAAGGAGAAGGGACAAATTTAGTCCTCTTCTCCTTATTTTATTAAATTTAATTCTTTTTCTGTTAACTCCCTATATTCTCCTCTTTCCAAAGTATCATCCAATTCAAGCAGTCCTATCTTTACTCTATCTAGTTCTAACACTCTTTGAGACACTGCTCCAAACATTCGTCTAATCTGGTGATATTTCCCTTCATGAATAATAACTCTAACTTTGCTAGTATCATCCTTCTCAGAATAAGATATTATATCAAGTTGTGCAGGCTGTAATTTATCCCCATTGGCTAATTCCATACCTTGAGAAAATATTTTAACCTCTTTTTCTGATATTTTTCCAGTAACTACTGCTTCATATGTTTTAGATACATGTTTTTTAGGAGAAATAATGTCATGAGCAAATTTTCCATCATTTGTGATAATTAATAATCCTGTTGTTTCCTTATCTAGTCTACCTACAGGAAATAGATCTTCTTTTCTTCCAGGAAAATTTATTAAATCAATTACCGTCTTATCTTTATCATCCCTAGTAGCTGACACAACTCCTGCAGGTTTATTTAACATATAATATACTTCTTTGTTATTCAAAGCTAAAAGTTCCCCATCTAAAAAAATTTTATCTGAGTCTTCATTTATTTTTATCTTTCCGTCTTTGACAACTTCACCATTTAACCTTACTCTTTTAGCCTTTATAACCTTTTTTGCTTCCGCTCTTGTAAACTTTCCTGTTTGACTTAAAAACTTATCTAATCTCATATACATCACGCTATTTAATTCTTAATATTCTTCTTAAAAAGTTAGCTCTAGCACCTAAAATATCATCAGCTAGTCTTGCCTTCAAACTTAAGAAAGCATAAATATATCCTCCAATTCCGGCTCCAATTATTAACACAATGGTGGATTGGAATTTGCTATATGTATTTGTTACTTTCCCTAAAGCAAAAGATATAACGAGTACTACAATAAACATAAATAGGCTGAATAACATCATCATATTAGTATTTTTCTGTAATTTATTAATATTTAAATTATATTTGAAATACAAGTATCTAAAAATTAATACATTACTTACGGTCATTCCTATACCTGTAGCTGCTAAAGGACCATATACATGTAAAAATGCTGTTAATGGGAATTGTATTATAACTTTGACAATCATTCCAATTACCGCAAATTTAATTGCTATTGTATTTTCATATATTCCTTGAAGTAATGCTGCTAAAACCATAAATAAGCCTAATGCTAAAGCTATATATGATGAAAAGGCTAATACAAAGATACCTGTATAATCATATGGATAGAATAAAACATATAGTGGTCTGGAAACTGCAGCCATTCCAAAAGAACAAGGTAACATTACAAAAAAGAATAATTCTATCGAATCTAATAAAGCAGCTGAAACTTCTTCATTATCATTTTTTGTAACAGCTTGAGCCAATAATGGAATTGCAGTGTCAGCCATCGCAGCAGCAACTGAAATAGTAATCATTATCAATTTATTGGCATTTCCCGCAAATAAAGCATATAATGCATTAATTTCTTTAGTACTATAATCAGTAACAAAACTCATAATTGTTGGAAAACTAAATTGATCAAATAAATTATACAAAGTTGTAGTTGATCCAATAATGATGAAAGGTATCGATTGATACAATATTTCCTTTATTAATCTCTTATCAGAAACTTCTAGTTTATTATTACTGTGAGCTAAAAGATAATTCATAGTTGGTCGTTTTCGCCAATAATGCCATAATAAAACTAATAAGCCACAAACAGCTCCTATAAATGCTGCAAAAGTTGATTGAACTACTGCGCTCTGGTAACTTCCATGTAACACCTGAGTAATTAGATATGTTGCTGCTAACATATAAACAATTCTAGCAACTTGTTCTACTAATTGTGATATAGCGAACGGAGCCATATCAAAATATCCTTGGAAAAAGCCTCTAGTTAAACTCATTACCGGAATCAAAAGCAATGTAACTGCTAAAGAACGATATACAGGAATAACTGCTGCATCCCCTTGAGAAATTAATGGTGCAATAAACCACAAAATCATTGCACTGATAATTCCTAAAAACATCATTACACCTAAACTTCGCTTAAATAATCGCCTACCGATTCCATATTCATTAAGAGAATTATAATGTGCAACTTGTTTACCCACTGCAGATGGAATTCCAGCAGTAGACAGCATCAAAAATAATGCATAAACAGTATATCCCTTAGTAAATAAGGCATTTGCTTGTAAATAATTAACTCCAAACCAAGTTGCCCATGGAATAATATAAATTGCTCCCAGAATTCTAGAAAAAATACTCCCAGCTGTCATCCAAGCTGAGCCCTTCAACATTTTTTCTTTAGAAGAAGTTTCTTCTAAATCTTTTTTTATTTGTTCATTATTATCATTCATTTTTATGTAATTCCTACTTCCAAAAAATACTTAGCCCATTAATTTTAAATCATTTTACTAATGACTGCAAATAAGCATTTAAAAAAGCCAGTTAGGATAATTCTAACCAGCTTTATAAACTACTTTCTAGCTTTAAAGAAATATATTGCTCCCAAAATTCCAAACCAAACTATTGAAAAGATAAGTGACATTAATGTATTAGTATTAAAAGTTAATAAAACTAATACTAAAACAAAAAAGATCATTGTTATAACATTACTTACCGGATACAATGGCATTGGAAAAATTTTTTCATTATTATTTGGGCTATTTTTTCGATATTGATAGTGACACCAAACTAATGCAATCCATACAAAAACAAAGCTAACCGTTGCTACACCAGAAATAATATCAAAAATACTCTTAGGTAGTACATAATTCAATATAACTATTAAAAATAATGAACTTGAAGAGAATAACAATGATTTAACTGGGATACTCCGATTATTAGTTTGACCAAAAGATTTAGGTGCATGACCACTATGTGACAAAACAAATAAAGTTCTACTTGTGCTAAAAATCGCACTATTACATGCTGATAATGCAGCTGTTAATACTACAAAATTGATAATTCCAGCAGCAAATTTGATACCAATTCCATTAAATACTTGCACAAATGGACTAGAAGTTGTAACAATTTCATTCCAAGGATAAATACACATCAATACGAACATCGAACCTATATAGAACAATCCTATTCTAAAAGGCAATGTATTGATTGCTTGTGGAATATCTTTTTCTGGATTAGCAGTTTCTCCAGAAGCTAGACCGACCATTTCAATACCAGTAAAAGCAAATATAACCATTGGAAAAGCTGCCATAAATCCTATTGCCCCTTTAGGAAAGAAGCCACCATGATTAAATAAATTCATGATACTAACTTCATTTCCGCCTACATTTGCCTGGGTGAGCAATAAAATAATACCTGTGCCTATTAATGCTAAAATCGCTAAAACTTTAATACTAGAAAACCACGATTCTAATTCACCAAATAATCCTACACTGAGTAAGTTGAAAATTAATAGAACAAGAATGATTATCAATGCTGTCAACCATTGAGGAAGATTCGGAAACCAATATCTTAAATAAATACCACTAGCAGTTAAGTCAGCCATTGCCAAACTTGCCCAACATAACCAATAAGTCCATCCTATAATGAACTCCCATCCTCTTCCCATGTATACCTTAACAAATTCAATAAATGAATTTTTACTTTTATCAGATAAAATTAATTCACCAATTGCACGCATCATAAAAAAACAAAAAATACCCGCAATTAAGTAGGCTAATATCAGAGCTGGTCCTGCCTTTTGAATTGCTGAACCTGATCCCAAGAACAACCCTGTACCTATCGCGCCACCAATTGCTATCATCTGAACATGTCGATGAGTTAAAGCTCGAGATAATTCATTTTTCATGTAAAATCTCCTTTATAATTTAGGATTTTCAGAAAATTTTTATATTGTAATTACCATTTTATAAAAAATTCCTTTAAGTAGCAAGTATACTTCCGAATAAATATTTTTTTCTCTCCATTAATATTCACCTTTTTGTGTTTCATAAATTTTTAGTATTACATATTAGAGAGATTAACTATAATAAAAAAGATCCGTACTTCATGAGATACGAATCTTTTAACTTAATTACTAATATTAAAATTTTATTTTGCTACTACAATTGACACTAATTTACCAGGAACTGCAATAACCTTCTTAATTTCTTTATCAGCAAGTTCTTGTTTTATTCTTTCGTCGTTCAAAGCTAGGTCTTGTAATTCTTCACGACTAGCATCTTTAGACACTTGTAAATGTTGTCTTACTTTACCGTTAATTTGAATAACAATTTCTACAACATCTTCAACTAACTTGCTTTCATCATAGGTTGGCCACTTAGCATATGCTATGCTACCTACATGACCTAACTTAGACCATAATTCTTCTGTAATATGAGGAACAACTGGTGATAACAATTTTACTAAGCCTTCCACATATTCCAATGGTAATGAATCTGCTTTATAAGCATTATTAACAAAAACCATTAATTGGGAAATTGCAGTATTAAAGTGCATAGCCTCATAGTCTTCTGTAACTTTCTTAACAGTTTCATTATATATCTTATCTAAATCATGATTGTTAATTGTAGTTACTCTGTCACGCAAATTATCATTTTCATCAATCAATAAATTCCAAACACGGTTGATGAACTTATGTGCACCACCAAGTCCTTCTTCACTCCAAGGGATAGATGCATCTAAAGGTCCCATAAACATTTCGTATAAGCGTAATGTATCTGCTCCATATTGTTCGACAATATCATCTGGATTAACAACATTTCCTTTAGACTTAGACATCTTTTCATGGTTAGAACCTAAAATCATTCCTTGGTTTACCAATTTTTGGAATGGTTCTTTAGTTGGAACTACACCTAAATCATATAAGAATTTATGCCAGAAACGAGCATACAATAAATGTAATACAGCGTGTTCAGCACCACCAACATACAAGTTTACAGGTAACCATTCTTTTAATTTTTCATAATCTGCTACTTCATGGTTGTTATGTGGATCTATATAACGTAGGAAGTACCAGGAACTACCAGCCCATTGTGGCATAGTATTAGTTTCACGACGTCCTTTTCTACCATTTTCATCAACAACATTTACCCAATCATCTAAGTTAGCTAATGGACTTTCACCAGTTCCTGATGGCTTAATATCTGTTGCTTTAGGTAAATATAAAGGTAATTCATCTTCTGGAACTAAAGTTGTTTCACCATCTTCCCAATGAATTACAGGAATAGGCTCACCCCAGTAACGTTGTCTAGAGAATAACCAATCTCTTAAACGATAGTTAACTTTCTTTTCCCCTACTCCATTTTCTTCTAGCCAGTTATTTATAGCATCAATGGCTTCGTCTTTATCCATACCATTTAGGAAATCAGAATTGATATGAACTCCATCACCAGTATATGCTTCTTTTTGAACATCTCCACCTTCGATAACTTGTACGATAGGCAAATCAAACTTTTGAGCAAATTCATGATCTCGTTCATCATGTGCAGGAACAACCATTACCGCACCTGTTCCATATGAATTTAAAACATAGTCAGCAATCCAAATAGGTAATTTTTCTCCACTTACAGGATTTACAACATAACTACCTGTAAATACACCTGTTTTATCTTTAGCTAAATCTGTTCTTTCTAAATCTGATTTATGAGATATTTTTTCTATGTATGCTTCTACCTCATTTTCATGTTCAGGAGTTGTTAATTGCTTAACCAATTCATGTTCAGGTGCCAATACTAAAGCTGCAACACCAAATATTGTATCTGGACGAGTAGAAAATACCTCAATCTTTGTATTTTCATCTCCTGAAACAGGAAAGTTTATTGCTGCACCAACTGAACGACCAATCCAATTACGTTGTTGTTCTTTAATTGCTTCTGGCCAATCTAAATCATCTAAATCATCTATTAAGCGATCAGCATAAGCTGTGATTTTTAATACCCATTGACGCATTGGCTTTCTAATAACAGGAAAACCACCACGTTCAGTTTTACCATCAATAACTTCTTCGTTAGCTACAACGGTTCCTAAATCTGGACTCCAGTTAACTGGAACTTCAGCTTCATAAGCTAACCCTTTTTTATATAATTGTTCAAAAATCCATTGAGTCCATTTATAATATGCAGGATCTGTCGTGTTAACTTCTCGATCCCAATCATATGATAAACCTAAAGATTTAATTTGACGTCTAAAATTATTAACATTTTTTTTAGTAAATTCACGTGGTGAGTTTCCTGTATTCAACGCATATTGTTCAGCAGGTAAACCGAATGCATCCCATCCCATTGGGTGTAAAACATTATATCCTTGCATTCTCTTCATACGAGCCATTATATCTGTAGCTGTATACCCTTCAGGATGACCTACATGAAGTCCTTGCCCAGATGGATATGGAAACATATCTAAGGCATAATAATTCTTTTTATCATCATCTTCAGTTGTTTTGAATGTTTTGTGTTCTTCCCAATATCTTTGCCACTTTTTTTCTATTTCAATATGCTTATATGACATCTATTTCCATCCTTTCAAAAAAATAATAAACTTCTGTAGATAAAAAAAGCCTATACGAAATAAAACTATTCCGTATAGGACGAAAAACTCGCGGTACCACCTATATTCCAATCAAATGATTAGCTCTCTTCTTTTCTAACGGAAAGTACCGTCTTCACCTACTAATTTCAATGAAGAAACATCTAAGGCGAGTTCAAATCTCTATTTAGTACATTCACACCAACCATGCACTCTCTTAAATTAAAATACAGACTCTACTATTCCTTATCTACGTTCATATTATAATTTACAATGATAATACCAAAATAGTATATCTATTTCAAGAGAAATTTAGAAATCTAACTCTTTCTTCAATTCATTTATCTTATCAGTTTTTTCCCATGGTAAATCAATATCTGTTCTACCAAAATGTCCATATGCTGCAGTTTTCTTATAGATAGGTCTACGTAAATCTAACATTTTTATGATTCCAGCAGGTCTTAAATCAAAAACTTTTCTAATTGCATCAACTAACTTTTGATTTGAAACTTTTCCACTACCAAATGTATTAACGGAAACTGAAACTGGTTGAGCTACTCCTATTGCATAAGATATTTGAACCTCAACTTGAGATGCTAATCCTGCAGCTACGATATTTTTAGCAATATATCTTGCAGCATAGCTTGCTGATCTATCTACCTTTGTAGCATCTTTACCAGAGAACGCCCCACCACCATGATGAGCATATCCACCATAAGTATCAACAATGATTTTTCTACCAGTTAAACCAGCATCACCTTGTGGTCCACCTATTACAAAACGACCAGTTGGATTAATAAAATACTTTGTATTTGAATCTAAATATTTATCAGGTATTACTTTAGTGATAACTTGATCCATTACATCTTTTCTAATTTGATCTAGTGAAATATTTTCATCGTGTTGTGTAGATAAAACAACTGTATCTATTCTTAACGGTTGATTATCGTCATCATATTCAACTGTCACTTGTGCCTTAGCATCAGGTCCTAAATAGGCTAAAGTTCCATTTTTTCTAACTTCAGCTACTTTTTTCATTAAATGATGACTAAGTGAGATTGGCAATGGCATCAATTCTGGTGTTTCATTTATAGCATATCCAAACATCATTCCTTGATCACCTGCACCAATTTGGTCAAGTGGATCCACATCTCCATTTTTTACTTCAAGAGAATTATCAACTCCTAAAGCAATATCTGGAGATTGTTCATCTATAGCTGTTATGACGGCACAATTATCACCATCAAACCCATATTTACCATTTTTGTATCCAATTTCTTTTATAGTTTCCCTAACAACTTTTTGTATATCAATATGTGCTGTTGTGGAAACTTCACCCACTACTACTACTAATCCTGTAGTTACTGTAGTCTCAACAGCGACCCTTGCCTCAGGATCTTGTTCTAACATTGCATCTAAAATTGAATCACTTATTTGATCTGCAATTTTATCTGGATGACCTTCTGATACTGATTCAGAAGTAAAAAGGTGTTTTTCTGTCAATTTAATTCCCCCATTATTATAAGTAATTTGGTTACAAGGCATCTTCGTTTAAAACGAATCCTTTCGGGAATGGATTGTAACTATTAAATTTTATCACAATAAAGTATTAAATAAAACTCAAAGCGATACATAATATCCCGTATATTAAGTAATGTAATAAAAAAACTATCCTAAAAAGGATAGTTAAAAAAATTAGTCACACGGTCCTAGCCGGATTTGAACCGGCGATCTCCTGCGTGACAGGCAGGCGTGATAACCCCTACACCATAGGACCATAATTAAATTGCGGGAGCAGGATTTGAACCTACGACCTTCGGGTTATGAGCCCGACGAGCTACCAGACTGCTCCATCCCGCGATATTAAAATAACATATTAAGATGACCCGTACGGGATTTGAACCCATGTTACCGCCGTGAAAGGGCGGTGTCTTAACCACTTGACCAACGGGCCATAACGGAGAAAGAGGGATTTGAACCCTCGCGCCGTGTTACCGACCTACACCCTTAGCAGGGGCGCCTCTTCAGCCACTTGAGTATTTCTCCATATGGGCCTAAATGGACTCGAACCATCGACCTCACGCTTATCAGGCGTGCGCTCTAACCAGCTGAGCTATAGGCCCATATCAAAAGCGGGTGACGAGAATCGAACTCGCGACAACAGCTTGGAAGGCTGTGGTTTTACCACTAAACTACACCCGCATATTACTTTTAAATGGCGCGGGACAGAATCGAACTGCCGACACAAGGAGCTTCAATCCTTTGCTCTACCAACTGAGCTACCGAGCCATTATAACGGTCCTAGCCGGATTTGAACCGGCGATCTCCTGCGTGACAGGCAGGCGTGATAACCCCTACACCATAGGACCATAATTAAATTGCGGGAGCAGGATTTGAACCTACGACCTTCGGGTTATGAGCCCGACGAGCTACCAGACTGCTCCATCCCGCGATAATAAAAAGGAGGATAAGAGATTCGAACTCTTGCGTGGTTTGACCCACCTGACGGTTTTCAAGACCGTTCCCTTCAGCCAGACTTGGGTAATCCTCCATAATAAATCATACTTGCAATTTTTAACAAGAAATCACAATGGACCTTGTAGGACTCGAACCTACGACCGGACGGTTATGAGCCGTCTGCTCTAACCAACTGAGCTAAAGGTCCAAGTGCTGTATGAATATCGCGGCGGGGGGAATCGAACCCTCGACCTCCCGGGTATGAACCGGACGCTCTAGCCAGCTGAGCTACACCGCGATCACTAAATGAATTATTCATTTATCGGGAAGACAGGATTCGAACCTGCGACCCCCTGGTCCCAAACCAGGTGCTCTACCAAGCTGAGCTACTTCCCGCTAATATGCACCCAGCAGGAGTCGAACCTGCAACCTTCTGATTCGTAGTCAGACACTCTATCCAGTTGCGCTATGGGTGCATCAATAATGCCGAGGACCGGAATCGAACCGGTACGGTGATCACTCACCGCAGGATTTTAAGTCCTGTGCGTCTGCCAGTTCCGCCACCCCGGCGTATTATTGAAAAGCGGAAGACGGGATTCGAACCCGCGACCCCCACCATGGCAAGGTGGTGTTCTACCACTGAACTACTTCCGCATTATGCCGACTAGAGGATTCGAACCTCCGACCCCCTGTTTACAAGACAGATGCTCTGCCAGCTGAGCTAAGTCGGCATCAATAACAGTACTTAGTTATTGTAACTAAATTAAATTATAAAGTCAAGAACTTTTTTCTTGAATGAGTCGTGACAGGCTCGAACTGTCGACCCTCTGATTAAAAGTCAGATGCTCTACCGACTGAGCTAACGACTCATATGGAGGATACAGGGTTCGAACCTGTGACCCCCTGCTTGTAAGGCAGATGCTCTCCCAGCTGAGCTAATCCTCCATATCGCACGGCGACTTCCTACCCTCGCAAGAGGCGTTCCTCTAACTACTCTCGGCGTTACGAAGCTTAACTTCTGTGTTCGGAATGGGAACAGGTGTATCCTTCGTGCCATCACCACCGCACTATTTACTTGAGATTTTATTCTCTCAAAACTAGATATCATTTATCTCTTTCACCGAAAACTCACGTTTTCTCTACTTGGTTAAGTCCTCGATCGATTAGTAATGGTCCGCTCCATGCCTCGCAGCACTTCCACTTCCATCCTATCTACCTGATCATCT
>NZ_JAPSFH010000005.1:0-51616 GCF_026847815.1 Ligilactobacillus sp. UO.C109
AGTTTTCAAAGATCTACTCATCAGCTATCAACAACTGACAACTTTTATATCATATCAAGTCGTCATATATTTGTCAACAACTTTTTCATTTAATATTTTTTATCACTTTCTAAATCAGCGACAAGTAATATAATAGCAAACTTATTTTTAAGAGTCAATTATTTTTTTACAAAAAAATACTGTTAAGTATCTCTTACGACACTTAACAGTATTTATATTATTTCTCTTTTAGTTCTGGAGCATCAGTTGAGAACATATCCTCTGTCGATTTACCATTATTCTTTGTTAATAAACTTGTTTTCTTTTTCTTCTGTGCTTCTTTCAATTCCTTCAAGGCTACACTCTTCTTATAAGTATATTGTGACTTGTCTACTTTCTTAAAGCCTTCCAAATTGTAGAATCTCAGTAAATCACCTGTTATTATCTTATCAGACATATTCAACTCACTGTCTACTTCATCTTGTTGCTTTTCAACTTCCTTAGACTCCTTAGAAGTTAACTTAGAATTTACAACTTCACCATTATTATTATAAACTTTGCTTCCAATTTTACTATAAACAGGAGATACAAAGTCACCATTTCTAAACGCAACTGTCTGACTTCTATTATTTGATAACAAATCTTGTCCAAGTTGAACAGTTCCTGTATCTTTTATTCCTAGTAAGTCCATTAACGTAGGCATTACATCAATTTCTCCACCATATGTATGATTAATGCCACCTTTCAATCCATTTAAGTGGATCATGAATGGAACTTTTTGGAACATAGCCAAATCATAACTAGTTACTTTCTTTTTACCCAATAATTGCGCAATTGCTTTTTTATGGTTATTTGAGATACCATAATGATCACCATATACAACAATCATTGAATTATCATATAATCCTGCCTTCTTCAAATAATTAATAAATTCTTCAAATGACTGATCGAGGTAGCGTGCAGTTTGGACATAACCATCAACAGTTGCATCTCCTGTTGTTGTTTTCGCAATTGATTGATTCTTTTTATCCAATTCATATGGATAATGGTTTGTTAGAGTAATAATTTTTGCATAAAAAGGTTGTGGCAATTGTTCAATATATTTTACGGATTGTTTTAAGAAAATCTTGTCTTTTAATCCATAACCTATATTATAATCTTTCTTACTCTTATAGTAGTCTTTACTAAAGAAATATTGATATCCCCAAGACTTATAGGTATTATCTCTATTCCAGAAACTTCCTACATCTCCGTGGAATGCAGCTGTGGTATATCCTCTTTGATCTAACATTGCTGGCAATGCTTGGAACGTATTTCCAGCTCCATAACTTGTCATAGCAGAACCTGATGGCAATCCATACAATGAATTCTCTAACATAGTTTCTGCGTCAGAAGTCTTACCTTGTCCTACTTGATTAAAGAAATTATCAAATGCTAATGTATTAGAATCATGATAAAACTTATTTATATTTGGTGTTACTTCTTCACCATTAACTTTATAATCAATCATAAATTGTTGGAAACTTTCTAAATGGAAAATAAACACGTTCTTTCCTTTAGCCTTTCCATAATACTCAATATTAGGAGATGTTCTATTTTTATTAATTTTCTTCAGAATTTCATCTAGGTCTTTCTTGCTAGCATTAGCTCTAGTTGCAGATTCTTGATGAGCTTGATATGTACTGTAACCCGCAAAGAAATCTAAACCTAAGTACTTAACAATGTAATTATTATCAAATGTTCTTGTTAATAGTTGCGAACGGTCTTTCTCGGCTAAACCTAAATTAATAGCAAATAAAACTAGTGAAGACACCGTAATTATTATAGGTCTCCAAATTTTCACAGGGCTCAAATCAGGTTTGATTACTTTAAAAATCACCAATAGGGCTAAAATAATTACATCTAAAAATACTAAAAAGTCTGTTCCATGTATAATCTGACTAATACTTAAACTTAAGTTATTTGAAACAGAACCCGATGATTTTATGATACTCATCGATAGAAAATCTGAAAATTCTCGATAGTATAAAATATTGGCAAACAACCATAACGATTGTAGCAGATTAATGACTATCATAATCCAATAAGATTTTCTACCTCTGAAATAAAGTGCTATTCCAAATAATAATAATCCTGCCGGTATCGGATTCAAAGCTAACAAGAATTCTTGCATTCCATCCGATACTCCCAAAGTGAATTTAGTATTGTATACGATATAAGTCTTCATCCAAAAAAGGAAAAGCGTTAATGTAAAGAAACCTATTCGTGTACTCAATCCATCTCGAATTTTTCTTAATGCTAATCGCATCTCTTTTTGCCTCCATAACAGATTAATACAAAACGATTATAATAGAAAAGATGGCCTATTTAAATAATAGTAAGCCATCCTTCATAATTACTTAACAAATTAAAGTTAAGACTAATCATCCAACAAATCAAAAATTTCAATAGCTGCTAGATCAATATCATCAAATTCAAACTTTTGATGTGTCTGCATCTCTTCAAGAGTGTAAGTATTTGTAGTTGGATCATATGCTACTTGACCACGTTCAGAGCCATTTTTTTCAAAACGTCTAACTTGAACTTCATCGCTATCACTTTTAGCCATAGCATCAAGACGTGTGATAATCGCTACAAGTTGTGAATTTTCCATAAATTACAGCCTCTTTTCTTTAAACAATAATCGTTATTGCAATACTTATAATATACAAACATGATAATATCATGTTTACCATATTTTTACATTAGATTTTATTAAAAATTTCCCTTTTCTATACAATCTATTTTTTCGTTACAATTTGTTTAGGTTGAATTAACATTGCTATCAAGCCACTCAGCATCCCAAAATAATAAGTAACTATTCTCCATAAAAGCATTGCTAAAACTAACTTGCTTCCAGTACCGATAAAACTACTAAAGATTACCGAAAAGCTATATTCAGCTCCTCCAGCTCCTCCAGGTATTGGAAATAAAGATACAACCATAACTATCAAAACATGCATAGAAACTACCATAATGACGTTAACATGTGTCACTCCTAACGATAATAGGATGAAGTATGGAATAATATAATATACAGCTAACTGTACAAAAGTTATTGCACTTATTTTTAATAATAATTTCCAATTAGATTTCAATTTTAAACTCTCTTCATAGAAATTATCAATTTTCTCATCAACTATTTTATTCCAATTTTGATATTTTTCGTCATTAAATATCCATTTTATTGGTAATAATGTTACTTTTATAAACTTCTTAGTAAAATCATACCAATACATCACCATTAGCAAACTAACGATAACAGCTAGGTGTATAATAAAACCAAATACTACCAACCACGCTAGCGTATGTATTTTTTCTTGAATAAAATTAAAACCTATTAATAAACACAATACAAAATTAACAACTATCATAGCTTGGTAAACAATAAATTTCATCAATGTACTTGACGTTGCACGTCCAGCATCTAAGCCTGATTGCATTAATGCAAATAATTGTGCGGGTTGTCCCCCTGTTGAAAAAGGTGTTATCCCATTAAATAGTTGCTCTAACATTGGCACTCGTAACGCATCAAAAAATGGATAACTTTTAATCTGCCTTTGAACTAGTATTTTTATGACTAACGCTTCAAATACTAAAGAAAGAAACATACACAAAAATGCTATTCCTAACCACCACAAATTTAAGGTGGTAACATCATGTACAAAGCTACGAAAAGATATTTCTCGTAAAGAGAGTAAAAAAATCGCTATTCCTATACCAAACATTATGAATAACACTATTCTATTTTTTCTTGTCATAATCTTACCTACTAAATTTTTGATAATAAGCTAGCCATATTTTTGCTAGTCTTCTTTCAGAATAATATTCTGCAGCTTTTTTGGACTTTTCTTCCAACTTTTCTAATTTTTTTCTGTCTTGTGATAAATTGATAATTTTTTTATTCATATCATTTACATCCTTAGCCGGTTCATAGTAACCATCAATGATTGAATAATATAAATCTAAATCACGTAACATAACTGGCAGACCTGCACTAAATGCTTCTAATACACTCATTGGAAACAATTCATTGTATGAAGGAAGCAAAAATAAATCAGCAGCATTATAATACTCATTCATTTTATTCCTATCAACTATTCCCGGAAATTTCAAATTTGCAGGAGGATTCTTTATAACTTTTTTTAGTTCGTCATATCCATCAGTAATAGCTCCAAAAGAAAACCCACCTACCCAAACAAACTGTATGCCAGGATTTAGTTTAGCTAGTTTCACAAAGTCAGGTACTCCCTTACGTTCTTGTACTTGTCCTACACCAACTATTGTGAATTTATTATCTAAATTCAATTTCTTTCTCAAATTCTCTTTTGAATCTGAAATTTTATAAAAAGTATCACTAGATACAAAATTAGGTATATATGTTATTTTTTCTCTCTTTATTCCATAAGCCGTCAATTTCTCAATAAATGATGGATTAACAACTACCAGCTGATCCATTCTTTTATAAAAAGAAATTATATATTTAAAAAAAACTTTTTTCGCTAACCAAGGTAATTTCAAACTTCCATCTATCGTTTCCGGTAAAAAATGTACATATCCAATTTTACAGCCTCTTCCCGGAAAAAAAGTAGATAAATAAAATTGTGGATCAATAGTGTGATAATGGCTAATATTTACACGGTTAAATTTATTAATCTCTATATTAAGTTCTTGCGAATAATATTTTTTTAATAAATTTATTAACTCTGTATATGCACTTCCAACACCTTGTCCTTTAACCTTAGTTGCCGAAGAAAACATCCCTATCTTTATCAAAATTATCTTCCTTTCGCTTTGTTCAGCTCATCAGAATTAAATCTTAATTTCTTTTTCATATCAAAATCTAGCATACATTTTTCATAAAAAGAAACAACTTTTCTCCCAAAATTATCTGCAGAAATACTATTCAACAATTCTTCTCTCGGTTTAGAATCATTATATTTTTCACCATTTAATAGATAATCGACAACCTTGTTAACCAATTCATCTTCACCTGTAAAAGTCATACCTATACTTGCATCTGTCAAAATTGAATCTGTATATGGACTATGAGTAGTAATTACTTTTGTGCCTGAAGCGATTGCTTCTATATAGGTCAATCCTTGTGACTCTGATACTGAAGTTGAAACGAAAACATCAGCTGCCTTATAGTAGCTACCTACTTCATCATTGTTAATTTCTCCAGTAAAAATAACGCTATCAGTTAAATTCATATCAGATACCTGTTGTACCAAACTCTCCCTAGCAGGTCCATCACCACAAATCATCAACTTAGTTGCTGGAACTCTAGCTAAAATATCCGGCATAGCATTTAGTAACTTATCTATATTTTTTTCAAAGGCCAATCTACTCAAAGTTAGTAGTAAAGGTTGCTCTGAATTTATTTTATATTTTTCTCTAATATTTTCATTTGTACTTTTAGAAAATTTAGAGATATCTACTCCAGTTGGAATTATTTCAATAGGTTCATCAATTCCATATCGTTCTAATGTCTCTTTAACTCTTAAACTAGGTGCTACTATTCCTGACATGTGGTAACAAAAAGATTTAGACATTTGTTTAACATGATAAGGCTTTAATAATCTTCCTTTAGCCACATAATGTAGATAGTCCTCATACATTGTATGATAAGTATGTATACATGGAATTTTCAAATTTTTAGCGACGAATTTCCCAATTAATCCCATCGAAAATTCTGTTTGAGTATGAATAATATCTAAATTTAATTCTTTAGCTACTTGATAAGCATGAAAAAGTCCCCTTACAGCAATACGTCTATCTGTAAATGAAATGAATGGAATACTTGAAAAGCGAAAAATATTACGCTCATAAATACTTTTGTCAACATTAGGATCAGTTGTCGTAAAAATGTACGCTGTGTGCCCTTGTTTCTCTAATTGTTCTCGTAACGTTTTGATAGAGGTCGCAACACCACTTACTTGCGGATAATAAGTATCCGTAAATATTCCGATATTCACATATATCCCCCTCTGTCATTTTATAGTCATTGTTAATTATATGTTTTTAACAAAACCATTGCAATTAAAACCCATAATTTGATCAACAAATATCCCAAATTTTACAAATAATTTACAAATCAAAAAAGCTCGAGAAGGTATTCCCCTCTCAAGCCTTTTATATAAGTTATACTAAACTATTTTGTGTACTGATTTACAAGTTCTACAACTTCATCAGCTGTTTCACAATCATTAACTGCTTTATCAGCTAATTCTTCCATCTTCTTAGAATCTAGTGTCTTCAACAAACTACGTGTCTTCAAAATTGAAGTAGCACTCATTGAGAATTCATCTAAACCTAATCCTAATAAGATAGGAACAGCAACTTGATCCCCAGCCATTTCACCACACATACCAGTCCATTTACCTTCTTTGTGTGATGCTTCAATTGTATTCTTGATCAATCTCAAAATTGAAGGATTATATGGTTGGTATAGGTAAGAAATCTTTTCATTACCACGGTCAGCAGCCATAGAATAACCAATTAAGTCATTCGTTCCAATACTAAAGAAGTCAACATACTTAGCCAACTTATCTGCAACCATTGCAGCAGCTGGAACTTCCATCATCATACCTACTTCGATATCATCAGATACTGGAACACCATCTGCAACAAGTTTTGCTTTTTCTTCTTCAAAGATAGCTTTTGCTTCCTTAAATTCTTGAACAGTAGCAATCATTGGGAACATGATAGCTAAACTACCATAATGGGATGCACGCAATAAAGCTCTTAATTGTGTGCGGAAAATATCTTGGCGATCTAAAGAAATACGAATAGCTCTATATCCTAAGAAAGGATTTTGTTCTTCTGGTAATGGAAGGTATGGTAATTCCTTATCTCCACCAATATCCATTGTACGAACAACAACTTGTTTACCATTCATACCTTCAACAGCAGCTTTGTATGCTTTAAATTGATCTTCTTCAGATGGCAACTCGGAAGCATCCATGTAAAGAAATTCAGAACGGAATAAACCGACTGCCTCTGCACCATTATCATTTGCACCTTCAACATCTTTAGGTGTACCAATGTTTGCAGCTAATTTAACTTCTTTACCATCTGCTGTAACTGACTTAGCATCCTTCAATAATTTCCATTCTGCTTTTTGATCAGCAAAAGCTTTAGCTCTAGCCTTGTAATCTTCTAATTCTTCGTCAGTTGGTTCTACTAATGCTTGTCCATCTAAACCATCAATAATAACCATTTGACCTTCAGAAATTTCACTTGTAGCATTACCAGAACCTACAACTGCGGGAATTTCTAATGTACGAGACATAATAGCAGAGTGAGAAGTACGTCCACCAATATCTGTGATAAATCCCTTAACAAAATTACGATCCAATTGAGCTGTATCAGAAGGAGTTAAGTCATGAGCAACAATAACTACTTCTTCATTAATTAATGCAGGGTTAGGAATAGATACTCCCAACAAGTGACCCATAACACGCTTAGTAACATCGCGAATATCACCAGCACGTTCTTGCATATAAGCATTATCTTCCATTGCTTCGAACATTTGAATGAACATATCAGTTACACTCTTCAAAGCAGCTTCAGCATTTACTTTGTCATTTTTAATTTTATCGTTAATTTGTCCAAATAATTCTGGATCAGATAAAATTGTCAAATGAGCTTCAAAAACTTGTGCTTCTTCAGCACCTAGATTTTCAGTAGCTTTTTGCTTAATGACTTCAAGTTCTTGTTTGGAAGTTTCAACAGCTACACTTAAACGTTCGATTTCAGCATCTGGATTATCAATAGTTTTTTCTTCAAATGATAAATCAGGTTGAACGAGCATGTAAGCTTTAGCAGCTGCAATACCATCACTAGCTGCGATACCGTTTAAAACCTTAGTCATTATTCAGCTAAACCTTCCTTTTTCATTGTTTCTTCAATAGCAGCAATTGCTTCTGCTTCATCTGCACCGTCTGCAGAAATTACAACATCAGCATTTTGGCCTACACCTAAGGACATAACACCCATGATAGACTTCAAGTTTACAGACTTGCCATTGTATTCCAATGTTACATCTGAGTTAAATTTGCTTGCTGCTTGTACCAACAATGTAGCTGGACGTGCGTGAATACCTGTTTCTGCGATTACGTGAAATTCTTTCTTTTCCATTATTAATCAATCTCCTTTGAATAAGTAAATATATGTGATTAAGAGCCTTGTTAAGAACACGTTTACATTAACAATATGCAAACGATAACAATCTCGATACTATGATAATAACATGAAAACCTTAGTAAGACAAGACTTACTTCATTTTAAATTTATACATATTTTTTAGGTATTTTTACTGTTAAATAACTATCTTTACTGATTTATACTTAAAATATACTTGCTAAAATCATTATCATGCACAAAACATAATTAATACTAAATTAATTTGGATTCCTTACTATAAATATAGGTAGCTCCCCCACCTCGTTTAGCTGTTCCAACAATATTCTTTCTATGACTATAATTCATAAAAGCTTTTTGAAAATCCATGAATTCTTCTGTATTTATTTCTAACTTATCTAGTGTTCCTTCTCTAAGTTCGTCTAACAATGCAGTATAATCTTTTTCCATAAAAATCACCTCGCGCACAAAATTATAACATATATTTTATCCAAGTCTTTATACTTGAACTTTATACCTAACATTGTATAATGAAGTCATTAAGGTCAAAGTTGGTCAAAATAACTTTGATATGTTGATAGAAAGGTCGTGAAAATCTATGTTATGTCAAAATTGTCATAAAAATCCTGCGACAATTCACTTAACAACTAATTTAAACGGTCGCCAAACCTCTATTGATCTTTGTCAAAATTGTTACCAAGAAATCAAAAATGAAGCTAACGGCTTTAATAATATCGGACAAGATCCATTTGGTTTTGGTAGTTTAGATGATATTTTTAAAGCTATATCTAATCCTAATTTTTCTAACCAACAAAGTATGTCTCAAGAGCCACCTACACAAAGTGGTCGCATAGGTGGAAATAACGGTAATCGTAATGGTAATTCCTCTATTCTGGGACAATATGGATTAGATTTAACAGAAGAAGCAAAAAATGGTCAAATCGATCCAGTTATTGGACGTGATAAAGAAATAGCCAGAGTAATTGAAATTCTAAATAGACGTACTAAAAATAATCCTGTTTTAATTGGTGAAGCTGGTGTTGGTAAAACTGCTGTTGTTGAAGGACTCGCCCAAAAAATTATTAATGGCGATGTTCCTCAAAAACTAATCGGGAAAAAAGTTATTCGTCTAGATGTTGTTTCTTTGGTACAAGGAACTGGTATCCGTGGACAATTTGAACAAAGAATGCAACAACTAATGAAAGAATTGAAACAACAAAAAGATGTAATCTTATTTATTGATGAAATTCATGAAATTGTTGGTGCTGGTAATGCTGAAGGTGGAATGGATGCTGGTAATGTGCTCAAGCCATCTCTTGCTCGTGGAGAATTCCAATTAGTAGGTGCTACTACCCTAAATGAATTCAGAACAATTGAAAAAGATGCTGCACTCGCTCGTCGTCTTCAACCAGTTCAAGTTGATGAACCTAGTGTAGAAGAAACTATTAAAATTCTAAATGGTATTCGTAATAAATATGAAGCTTATCATCATGTAAAATACACTGATGAAGCTTTAAAGGCTGCTGTAACTTTATCTAATAGATATATTCAAGATAGATTCTTACCGGATAAAGCAATTGATTTATTAGATGAATCTGGATCTCGTAAGAATTTAACGATTCATGCAACTGATCCAAAAATTATTGAAGAACGCATTAAGAATGCCGAAAATCAAAAACAAGCTGCACTAAAAGAAGAAAATTATGAAAAAGCAGCTTACTATCGTGACCAAGTATCACGTTTTGAAAAGATGAAAGACAATGCTTCAGATGAAGATACTCCAGTTGTTACCGAAAAAGATATGGAACGTATTATAGAAGAAAAAACTAACATTCCTGTTGGTGAATTAAAAGCTAAGGAAAAAGAACAACTTCGTGATTTAGGCTCTTCACTTGAAAAGCATGTTATTGGTCAAGATGAAGCTGTAGATAAGGTTGCTCGTTCAATTCGAAGAAATCGTATAGGTTTCAATAAATTAGGACGTCCAATTGGTTCATTTTTATTCGTTGGTCCTACTGGTGTAGGTAAAACTGAAACAGCTAAGCAATTAGCCCGCGAGTTATTTGGTACTGAAGACTCAATGATTCGATTTGACATGAGTGAATACATGGAGAAATTCTCAGTTTCTAAATTAATCGGTTCTCCTCCTGGATATGTTGGCTATGAAGAAGCTGGTCAATTAACTGAACAAGTTCGCCGTCATCCTTATAGCTTAATTTTGCTTGATGAAGTTGAAAAAGCTCATCCTGATGTAATGCATATGTTCTTACAAATTCTTGATGATGGACGCCTAACTGATTCTCAAGGAAGAACAGTTTCATTTAAAGATACTATCATCATTATGACAAGTAATGCTGGTAGTGGTGATTCTGTAGTATCGGTTGGTTTTGGAGCTGAAGCAAATGGTTCATCTCATTCAGTTATTGATAAATTAACCAAATACTTTAAACCTGAATTCTTAAATCGTTTTGATGATATCATTGAATTTAATCCATTGTCTAAAGATGATTTAGTCAAAATTGTTCGGTTAATGCTAGATGATGTTA
Organism: Ligilactobacillus sp. UO.C109; assembly: GCF_026847815.1. Classification (NCBI taxonomy): domain Bacteria; kingdom Bacillati; phylum Bacillota; class Bacilli; order Lactobacillales; family Lactobacillaceae; genus Ligilactobacillus; species Ligilactobacillus sp. UO.C109. Next base: position 10,710 of record NZ_JAPSFH010000005.1, read on the forward strand.
ATAAAATGATGGCTGATCAAAATATGCACATTGATGTTAGTGATAAGGTAGCAGATAAACTTGCAGAATTAGGTTATGATCCTAAGATGGGTGCTAGACCACTTCGTCGTGTAATTCAAGAACAAATTGAAGATAAAATTGCTGATTTTTATCTTGATAATCCAAATGTCCAAAATTTTGTTGCTGATTTAGATAATAACGGTGATATCGTAATTAAATCTAAGTCTGAAAAAAATGAAGATTAATTTCTTAAGAGAGTTAACTTTTTAACTCTCTTTTTTTATGCTTTTTTATTCAATATTTTTGATAAAATTAATATATTTAGCTATAATATAATTAGAGATACAGGAAAGGTTCGGTGATTATTATGATGCATTTAGTTGATGTAACTGCTAGTCATGCTAAAGATATTCAGCGTGAATTAGCAGCCACCCCTGCCCACTTCATTAAAGTTTATACTTTAGGAAATTCACGTGTTGTATATAAGAAAAAGCATGGATTTTCTGAAATTGTAATTTCAAATAAATTACGTGGAATAACCGACAAAGAAATTACTTTTGTTGTTGAAAAACTTTTGAAGAATGACGCTAAAAATATAGAGATTACTAAACAAAAGAGTTTAGTTGAAATCATCGTTAATAACTAATTCATATATGACTACTACTTATTAGCCCCAGATTGATATTTTACATCAAATTTGTCGGGCTTTTATTATTTCACAAATTCATTTAAAATCTTGTTTATTTTAATGATATAATAGAAGATAATAGTTCTTCATGAAATGAGGTGAAATAATGGCATTCTTAGACTCAGTAAAAAACTTGATGAAGTTTAATAAAAATAATGAAACAAAACAAAAAAATGATATATCCACAGTTGAAAAAAGTGATCTCTCAGATAAAAATAAAGAACCTATCACTAAAGTTGGACATAACGCTACTTTAATCATCATATATCAAGATGATCGTGGTCAAAGTCTGACTACTCCACAAATTATTTCTGGATATATTGGCGAAGAACTTCATTTAAGATTCAAAGAATTTCCCAACTATGACTTAATTAATATTTCAGGATTTACCAGTGCCTTTGTTGATCAATATGGTTCTATAACTCTTACCTATCGTAAACATCAAGGGGCTGATGTTTGGCTATTTTCACAAGATATTGATAAGCAAAAGTTACTGATGCGTCCTGTCTTTATCCGAGGAGATTTTGGGGAACGTTTTGAATTAAATGCCCCTACCATCCCTGACTATTCACTACAAAAAGCTGTTGGTCCTACTCGTGGTGTCTTCTCAGATAAACAACAATTAGTCACATACTATTATCGTAAATCACGTTGGAAAATTGTTGATCATAATGTGCATTATCTTCGTATCAATTCTTATTGTTTAAGTTATACAGAACCCGAAGGACATGATATATCTGTCACACTTGCTCCAGATACTATTTGGCAAACATTTGAGTCTATTCAGCTTATCAATAATGATTGGTGGTATAACATTGGCGGAAATGCCTGGGTTAAATTTGATGAACAACGTATGGAATTACTAGAAAACAATCCATATACTTTATCAGATACATTAAAGATCGCTCCTATCCAGGATGATCCTGAACTAAGTATTCCTGAACCAGTTAAATTATCTGTTACTGCTGAAATTAACTTTGTACCTAACCAAAAACTTGCTCTTTATGATCGACCATTCGGTAAAAAAATTAATGAGATAGAAAATGGAAAAACTGTGCTCATAACTGCTCGTAACCGTGTCGGTCATATGCTTTGGTTTGAAGTTGATGGTCTAGGTTGGACAATTTGGGAATATCTACAATTTTAAAAAGAGATGTAGTTGAAATTCAACTTACATCTCTTTTTTATTTATTCAGCTTTAAAATGATACATTGTAGCAGCATAGTCATTACGGATAATAGGATCATAGAATCCTAATTCCATTAATTCATCGCCACCATAAACCTTATTAGTTTCAACATCACGGTAGTTCCTATTGGTATCTAATCCATATAATTTAGTTTTCGTTAATACAGGTTGAGCTTCTGCTAAAACTTTACATACCATTACTACTGCTTCATCTTTTTGAGGGCTTACAAACATCCAAGCTGTTTTATTACCATCTTTAGAAAATTGTAAACGATAGAAATCTCCATATTGGACTAATTTTCTAATACCCTTGTATTGATTTACTTGTTTTTTAACAATTTCTTTTTCTTCGTCTGTCAATGTTGTTAAGTCTAACTCATAACCAAAGACTGCACTCATAGCAACTGCACCTCTAGTATCGATTGGTGTCACTCTACCAGTTTGATGATTTGGAACTGCAGACACATGAGCTGTCATCATTGATGGTGGATATACTAAACTTGTACCATATTGAATAGTTAATCTGGCAATCGCGTCCGTATTATCACTAGTCCAGCTTTGTGGCATGTAGTAAACAAAGCCTGCATCAAATCTTCCACCACCGCCAGAGCAGCCTTCAAATAAAACATCTGGGAACTTGCTAGTTATTCTTTCTAAAATATCATAAACCCCTAAAACATAGCGATGATAAACTTCACCCTGTCTATCTGCAGGTAGATTTTGTGAATAGATATCAGATAAATTACGATTCATATCCCACTTAACATAATTAATATCATTATCGGCAATAATAGTTGAAATCTGATCAACTATGTCATCTCTGACATCTTTTCTTGTCATATCTAAAATATATTGATTACGTGATGGACTTGGTTGTCTTCCTGGAACTTGCATCAAATATTCAGGATGGCTTCTATATAATTCCGAATCCATTGAAATCATTTCTGGTTCAAACCAAATACCAAATTTCAAATCTTTGCTGTGTACGTAATCTGCAAAATGTTTTAAGCCTTGAGGGAATTTTTTCTCATATACATTCCAATCACCTAATGATGAATTATCGTCATCGCGATGACCAAACCATCCATCATCTAATACAAACATCTCTATCCCCAGTTCCTTGGCTTCGTCTACGATTGGCTTTAATTTATCTTCATCAAAGTCAAAATATGTAGCTTCCCAATTATTAACTAGAATTGGGCGTTCCTTATATTTATATTTGGAACGTGTAATTCTATCTCTGATAATATTATGAAATGCCTTACTCATAGCATTCAATCCATTATCAGTATATGTCATTAATACTTCTGGAGTTTGGAAACTTTCCCCTGCTGGCAATTGCCAATTGAAATTATAACCATTAATCCCTACTAATAATCGAACTTGATCAAGTTGATCTTTTTCAATTTCAAAAGCATGGTTTCCTGAGTAAACTAACGCAAAGCCATACGCAGCACCATTGAATTCATCAGTATTACTATCAACCAAAGCAACAAACGGATTCATTTGATGACTAGAAGTACCACGAATGCTACCAAATGTTTGAATCCCATATCCTAATTTTTGTCTTTCTAAATGACGTTCGTTTACATGGGCTCCTGGTAAACTAATTACATCAAAGTCTCGTTGAGAGAAATCTATTTGCATGGATGCAACTTTTTCCAAGTTTACATTTTCTTGTCCTAGATTCTTAACCTTAACTGAACGTGTAATAATTGGATAATCACGATATATTGTATATAGTAAGTCAAATAAAACTCCACTTTTCTCGTCTTCTAGCGTAACAATCAAAGTATTAGCTTCCGATTCTGACTCCACATAAGCTGCTGGAAGTCCTGTCAATTCAGGTTTTCCTTCTTCAACTTTGTAAGCCTTATATTTTAGCATTAATCCATTTGAGCCATCTTTTTGACGCACTACTATTGCTGGAACTCGATAATCCATCTCACCGGCACTACTATATTCTTGTGGCAAAGTATCTTTGGAAAAGGTTCTATCTAAACTACCTGGTAAATTACCAGAAAATCCTCTATCTACTCGTGGATAACGTAATTGTCCATGATAACTTTTTACCCTTTTACCAAAATATAAATGACTAATAGTATCGCCATCTTCAATTGAAAAAATATATGAAAGTTGCTCATTATGCAAATGAAAAACTCGATTTTCTTTATCTACTGTAATTAAATCTACCATTTTACCAAACCTTCCTTAGCTATAGTTTACTTTAATCCACAATGCCTACTTCTTCTACAAAACGTTTAAATGCCATTCTACCGGTGTCATCATGCTTATAAACTCCAGCATCTTCTAGCACTCTAGCAAATACTCGACCTAATTCTTGATGAATAATTGTATCAACATTATCTTGATTTATATCTGAATATTTTTGTTTAATATCATCAGCCCACACTTGATGATATTCTTCCATTTTATTTTCTTGACCTAATAAGTATTTCTCAACTTCTTGAAGTTCACCTTTCAAACGAGGAGGTAAAATTGCTAATCCCATTACTTCAATTAACCCAATATTTTCTTTCTTAATATGTTGAACATCTGGATGAGGATGGTAGATACCATCTGGATATTGTTCTGAAGTTTGATTATCACGCAATACCAAATCTAATTCTAACTGTCCATCTCGTTTGCGAGCAATTGGCGTAATCGTATGATGTTTTTCACCATTAGATTCAGCTAAGACAGAAACTTTTTCATCTGAATATCCACGCCAAGTTTTTAGAATTTTATCAGCTAGATCTACTAAATCTTCTTTTGAATTTCCACGTAAACGAATAACTGACATTGGCCATTTAACAATTCCTGCTTGTATATCTTCATAACCTGCAAATTTTAATTCTGTTTCTATTGGTGCTTTTTCCATCGCGAAAGTATGACGTCCACCTTGATAATGTTCATGTGTTAATATAGAACCACCCACAATTGGCAGATCCGCATTACTTCCTACAAAATATCCTGGAAATTGCTCAATAATACCTAATAAATTATTGAATGTTTGCTTGGTGATTTCCATTGGTTCATGAATTGTATCTAAGAAAATACAATGTTCATTAAAATAAGCATACGGCGAATATTGGAATCCCCATTGTTTATCATCTAAATCGAAACGAATAATTCTATGATTTGCTCTTGCAGGATAATTAACTCTTCCTTGATAGCCTTCATTTTCCATACAAAGTTGACATAGAGGATATCCACTTGCTTTCATCTTTTTAGCCAAAGCAATTTGTTTTGGATCCTTCTCAGGCTTCGATAAATTAATTGTTATCTCTAATTGTCCATATGATGTTTCAACTGGAAAATAAATATTTTTCGCAATAGCTTTTGTCTTAATATAGTCATTTCGTTTACTTAAATCATAAAAATTCTGAATAGCTTCTTCTGGTGAATTTTGTTGGTAAGTTTGCCAAAAATCTTGATTAACTTTACTTGGTAAAGGAGTAATGAAATTCATCAACTCTGCGCCTAAACAATCTTGTTCATTCAAAGTTTCACCAACTTTACCATGTTGGACAGCATATTCGACTAGCTCGTTTTTTAAATCAATAATTTCATTTTTAGTAGTTGTTAGTTTTTCAACACCTTCTCCTACCAAATTCAAAATCCGATTATATAAGTAATTTCTATCAAGTTCTGTATAATTTCCTTGTTCAATTACTTGCTTTATAAATGTATCTAATAGTAATTTATCATCCATCTTTCTCAGAACCTCTCTTTACTTATCTTGATAACCTTCTGGATGTAAAGTGTGCCACTTCCACGCTGTCTCAATAATCTTACTAATATCATCAAATTGAGGTTTCCAACCTAAAACTTCTCGTGCTTTTGTAGAAGAAGCCACTAATACATCTGGATCTCCACCACGTCTAGGTGCTATTTCAGCTGGGATTTCTTTATTTGTAACCTTTCTTGCTGCTTCTAAAATCTCTTGATTAGAAAAACCTGTAGACGAACCTAAGTTAAATGCCGTACTTGGATTACCGGCTTTTAGATAATCTACCGCTAGAATATGCGCATCTGCCAAATCTAAAGGATGAACATAATCTCTTATATTAGTACCATCTGGAGTATTATAATCATCACCAAAGATTTGTAGCTTGTCTCTTTTACCCATTGCTACTTGTAACACAATTGGTAAAAGATGAGTTTCAGGCATATGGTCTTCACCGATTGATCCATCAGGTTTAGCACCAGCCACATTAAAGTAACGTAATGGTACAAATTTTATTCCATATGCTTTATCAGCCCAACGCATAATCTTTTCCATCATTAACTTACTTTCTCCATATGGATTGATTGGATTTTGTGGAGTTGTTTCCTTAATGGGAACTTCTTCTGGAATACCGTAAGTAGCTGCTGTAGATGAAAAAACAATTTTATCAATTGAAAATTCATTCATTACTTCTAATAACTTAACCATTCCAGCAGTATTGTTATCAAAATACTTCAATGGCTTTTTCATGGACTCTGCTACTAAAGAATAGGCAGCAAAGTGAATGACCGCATCTATATCAGAGTTTTCTTTAAAAACTTGACGCATAAAATCTTTATCTGCAATATCTCCTTGATAAAACTTAGCATCCTTGTTAACCGCTTGACGATGTCCAGTCACCAGACTATCAACAACGATTGTTTTTTCACCCTTCTCTATCAATCTATCCACTGTATGTGAACCAATATATCCAGCTCCACCTAAAACTAAAGTAGCCATCAAAATCCCTCCATTAATTATTCTTTATTAAAGTACTTTTGTTCCATCTGCAATTTCTGCAATATAGAATGTAGGAGCATAACCTATCTTTTCTGTATAAACCTTACCCACATTTTCTTTAAATGCTTCAACTTTGTCTTTATCAACAATTGCGATACCACAACCACCAAAACCAGCACCAGTCATACGAGCTCCAAGTACACCTTTTTGTTTCCAAGCAGTATGTGCTAATGTATCAAGCTCGATTCCTGTAACTTCATAATCATGTTCAAGTGAAACATGTGATGCATTTACTAAGCGACCGAATTTTTCTAGGTCACCTTCTTCTAATGCAGCTTGTGCTTGCATTGTACGTTGATTTTCCCATACAGCATGGCGTGCTCTCTTCAAACGATTTTCGTCTTCAATTAAGTAAGCATATTCATCAAAAGTTTGAGCATCTAGTTCACCTAAAGTATTAATATCTAATTTAGCTTGCAATTCACCTACTGCAGTTTCACATTCACTACGACGTTCATTATACTTAGAATCAGCTAATTCACGACGTTTGTTTGTATTCATAATAACAATTACGTTATTTTCCATATCTACTGGTGCATATGAATATTCAAGAGTATTAGTATCTAATAAGATTGCTTGGTTTTGTTTACCCATTCCTACTGCAAATTGATCCATAATACCAGAATTTACACCAATAAATTTATTTTCTGTTTCCATTCCTAACTTAACTAAGTCAACACGATCAATATCTAAGTTAAATAATTCTTGGGCAATTACACCAATTAACATTTCTAATGAAGCGGACGAAGATAAGCCAGAACCGTTAGGAATATTTCCTTCAATAAAGATGTCCATTCCTTTATCAACATCATGACCTGTTTCCTTTAAGAAATAAATCATCCCTTTAGCATAATTTACCCAATTATCTTTTTTGTCGTACTTTAAATCATCAAGCGATGTTTCGATAATTCCTAAATCTTCAAAGTTAGCGGAATAAAAACGTAATTTATTATCTTCACGTTTACGAGCAGCACCATAAGTTCCTAAGCTAATTGCACATGGGAAAACATGACCACCATTATAGTCTGTATGTTCACCAATTAAATTAATACGTCCTGGTGAGAAGAATGTAGCTTCAGCTTGTTCACCAAAAATTTCTGTAAATTTATCATTAATTACCTTTTTATCCATAATATAATCCTCCTCGTTATCTCGTATAAAGAAAACGTTTTATTAACAATTTTATTGTAGTACTTTTTAGTAAACTTTTCAATAAAATTTACTAAAAATATGAGAAAAATTTATTATTATATCAATCTATGATACAATATATATTGAAGTTACTTAGAAAGATGGGGTTATATGGCTACTATTAAAGATATCGCCAAACTTGCAGGCGTTTCACCAGCAACCGTCTCTCGTGTTTTAAATTATGATGAATCGTTATCTGTTGGTGATGAGACTAAAAGAAGAATTTTTAAAACTGCTGAAAAGTTAAATTATTCTAAACATAAAAAAAAGAATAAAGAAGAACATTTAAATAAGATAGCAATTGTACAATGGTATACTGAAGCCCAAGAATTAACAGACTTGTACTACTATTCAATTCGTCTAGGAATCGAAAAAAGAGCTCAAGAATTGGGATATGAAGTTGTGCGTATTTTCCATGATGATCCTTTAGATGCAATCCAAAATGTCGATGGGATCATTGCAATTGGAAAATATAGTACTAATGAAATACAACAACTTGATAATCTAAATGCTAATTTAATCTTTGTTGACAGTGATTCCTTAAGCAACGGTTTTAGTTGTGTCGTAACTGATTTCCAAAATTCCGTTATCACTGTTTTAGATCACTTCTTAGAAAAAGGTCAAAAAAATATTGGATTATTAGCAGGCGAGGAACATACCTCGGATAATTCTCAAACTTTGATTGATCTACGTTTTACCATATTCAAAGATTATCTTAGTCGTTTAAATCTTTATAACCATCAAAATGTATATGTTGGAAGTTTTAATCCTGAATCTGGATATAAAATGATGAAAAAAGCTATCGTAGAGTTAGGCGACAATCTTCCAGAAGCATTCTTTGCTGCTAATGATGCTATTGCTATCGGCGCAGTTAGAGCACTTCAAGAAGAAAAGATTTCTATTCCTGATCGAGTAAGTATCATTTCTTTTAACGATACCTCTATTACTAAATATGTTTACCCATCATTAAGTAGTATTAAAGTATTTACTGAAGAAATGGGCGTTGAAGCCGTTAACTTACTATTGGATTACATCGCTCATCCATTTAGCGTTGCAAAAAAAGTTACCTTAGGAACAAAACTAGTTCTTAGAGATAGCACTATCAATTAATTATTTATCTTCACAAAAAAAGTATGAGTTCAATCGAGCTCATACTTTTTAATTAATCTCTATTTCTTTATTTCAATAGCTGTATTTGTATTAACAACTTCTGAACCAACTGGTACTTTCACATCAAATTCTTTAAATAAATCCGAATGTGTAAAGGTCATTAATACTGTATCATCTAAGCCAGCTTTCTTAATTGCTGGATCCCAGAATTCAAGAATTTGTTGCCCTTTCTTGACATGTTGTCCTTCTCTGACATATGTTACAAAACCTGTACCCTTCATAGAAACAGTACCAATACCTACGTGAATTAGAACTGGAATTCCGTTATCAGAAACCAAACCAATAGCGTGACGAGTTGCAAAGACTGTCTTAACTTCAGCATCAAATGGGGCATATACTTTACCATCTGTAGGTTTAATTGCAATACCTTGTCCCATCTTACCCGTTGAAAATACTTCATCAGGTACATCTTTCATAGCAATAACTTTACCTGCTACTGGAACCATTGCAGTTAATTCGTCAGACTTAATTAACTTATCGTTTTCTGCATTAGATTGATCAAATTGATCGCCCCAAGTCTTTTCAAGTTCTGCAACGATTTCTGCATGTCGTTCTTCAGTTAAAGTAATCTTCTTCCAGAAAACAAACATCCCAATTAAAATGAAGATTGCTGGAACACCAAACATCATAAATTTGAAGACCATTTGTTGATGCATAGTGATAGAAGCAGCAGTTGCACCAGTAGTCATTCCTGCTAAAACAGCAATTTGTCCTACAACACCGTTAGAAACAGCTCCACCGAACTTATCAACTAAAGGACGAACTGATAAAGCAAGTGATTCGTCACGATGCCCTAACTTCCATTGACCATATTCAACAGAGTCAGTAATAATCATTAAAACAACTAAGAAAACAATTGGTTGAGGAATGTAGAATAATTCAGCGGCAATCAATACAAGTAATAAGCTCTTGCCAGCGACAGTGAATAAACCGATTCCAATTAACATAGTTACTAAACACCAAATAAATAATGGCTTACGATTTAATTTATCTGCTAATTTAGGAAAGGCACTTACAGCAAAAATACCTACAAACATGTTTATAAATTGTAGTAAACTGAAACCTTTTGGATCCCCCATAATATATTGGAAGTAGTAAAGTTCTAGAGCATTTACTAAGTTAATTCCTACACCATATAGTAAGTAAGCCAAAGCTACCCACATTAATTGATCATTCTTAACTAACATTTTGAAAACTGCACTTACACCAGCTGTATCTTCTTTGTTTTCACGTAATTTATTGTCAACTTCACGTGTTCCAATACCAACTGCTAATGCTGTTACAAAAGCAACTGCAGCTACAATAAAGCCAAACCAGAACCAACCTCTATCATCACCTGTTCCTCCATTACTTTGAAGGGAGAAGAATAATACAAGAGGCATAACAACAACACCAACTAATGAACCACCGATTGAAGAACCGATACGAGCAAAGGTAGCTGTCTTTTCACGTTCTCTTGAATCAAATGATAGCGCTGGCAACATAGACCAAAAACCAACGTCTTTAAATGAATAGAATATATCCATTGCAATATAAAGAAATGCAAAAATTACTAAATATAACCATGGATGTGTTTTAGTTAAACCACCCATATTTGAGAATAATGCCAATAAAGCAATTGATGAAACAGTACCACCAATTACTACCCAAGGACGAAAGTGTCCCCAGCGAGTCTTGGTACGGTCGATAGCGTTACCAATAAATGGATCAATTAATAATTCAACAATACGTAAAACCATGATAATCAATGTAACAGCACTAACTAAATGGTTATTTAACGTTTTATCTCCTGTATCAAACAAATGAGATGTAATGAAATTAATTAAATATGTAGACATCGCTGCATAAAACACATCGTTACCAAAGGCACCAAAGGTATATGCAATACGAGAAGTAATCTTCTCACTTTTACTTTGTGAATTTCTTATTTCCATATAACGAAATCCCCTTTACTATTTTTTACAACTTTATGGTAAACGATTTCAACGATTAAGTCAATAATATTTAGTAAATTTTTCAGGATATTTTTTATTAATTTTTACTAAAGTTATTTTGGTGACATCATAATATTTACCACCTGTTTTTTTGTATCAAAAAAGTCTCATACTTCATAAGAAATACGAGACTCTATTTTGTTAAATTGTTGGTTCAATTGTAAATGATACTGTCAAATCTTTATTTGATGGAATCCAAAATTGTTTTTGTACAGGTGCACCCCAAGAATCATCTCCACCTACACCCATTTGAGCAGCTAATAATCTTACCCAAGTATAATGAGGATTACTCAATTCTTCTTGATGCATCGCTTGTTCTATTTCATATTCGCTATATGGAAGTACTGAACTTTCGAAAGTATCACCGTTTGCCACAAATCTTAACCCTTCTCCATATACATCAGTTACTTCCAACCATCTAGTGCCACGATGATTCCCTGTTTCTTGTGGTACTAAATATGGAGCTAAATTAGTATCAGCATCACCTTCGTATATGCCTAGTTTTACTCCATTATCTCGATCGATATAGTTTTCATCTGGACCTAAGCCGTAGAATTTATACTGATTGTATTTACGTTTTAATTTTAACTCATAACCATATGCAGGTAATGATGGTAGTCCGTCAACTCCAAAATATTTAGCAGTTACTTTTACTTTTCCATCTGGTGTAACTGTATAACTTATTACGTTATATACTTCTTTAGCTAATGGCAATTTCCATTTAAATGAAACAGTTATCTCACTTAATTCTTCCTTTACATTAACATCAACTAATTTTTGATATAAACCTGCTTGCAACCATACCCCACGATCGAAACCATGCTTAACACCACGATCATTATCAGTCATCGCTCTCCAAAATGTTGTTTTAGGTGTACGTGTAATATACTCTTTACCATTATAAGCCAAAGATACTATTCCACCTTCAGCTCTAGAAAGTAGCACACTAAACCCATCACCATTTATACCAATATTAACATCACCATGCACAACATTTAATTTCCCAGATACTATTTCATTATCCTTAGACGATACTTTAGTTACTAACTGTCCGAATGATAATTCATGTCTTTCATTTGCCCAAGCAACGCTCTCTTTTAGACAAACATTTACTTCAAAAATATATTCTCCTGGGATTTTTTCAATGTTTGGCCAATCAATGACTTCTTCTTGTTTTGTTTGTGGTAAAACGTTAAATGAATAATCTTTCTGCCATATTTTTTGACCATCACGTTTTACAATAGTTTCAAAAATATACGCACTTGTGTCAATGAAGAGATTGTCATTCTTTATAATTACTCCTTCTTCAGTAACTTTCACTTTAACATTAGCATACAATTGCTTAACTTCAGCAGCTTTAGGAGACGGTGTACGATCTGCAAAAACAATACCGTCTCCAGAAAATTCATAATCAGTTGCCCTCTCATCAAAATCTCCACCATAACCTAAAACTTTTTCGCCAAAGTCATCAGTTTTTAACATTGCTTGATCAACATAGTCCCATATGAAACCACCTTGATATTGTGGATATTTATCTTCTAAATCTGTATATAACTTCATACCACCTGTGGAATTTCCCATTGAATGCATATATTCACAAGATATATATGGTTTTGAAGGATTTCCTTGCAAATACTCTTCAATTTCTTGAGGTTTAGCGTACATTCTACTTTCCATGTCAGTTGCTTCCTCAAAATCACGATTCCAAGTTACATCTTCATAATGTACTAAACGTGAATCATCTACTTTATGGAAGAAATCATGCATTTTTACGATATCATCACCAGCATAGGATTCATTACCACATGACCATATAATTACAGATGCATGATTCTTATCACGCTGAAACATTGAATTTGCCCTATCTAAGACATTATCTAACCATTCTTCTTTGCTTCCAGGCACATTCCAAGATGGTTCACATTCACCCAATTTTTGCCATGAACCATGACTTTCTAAGTTAGTTTCATCAATAACATAAATACCGTATTCATCACATAGTTCATACCATCGTGTTTGATTAGGATAATGTGAAGTTCTTACAGCATTAATATTGTTTTGTTTAAAAAACTTAATATCATGTAGCATTACATCTTCAGAAATTGCTCTGCCATGGAGATAGTCAAATTCATGACGGTTAACCCCTTTAAAAATAATTCGCTTCCCATTGATTAGCATGATTCCATCTTTCATTTCAAATCTACGGAAACCTATTTTTTGAGTTGCTACTTCAATTACTTCTCCATTCTTTACCAATGTAATCTTCAAATCGTAGAGATAAGGCGTTTCAGCACTCCATTTTTTTATATTTTCCAGTTTTATATCTATAAATGTTTTCTCGCGTGCTTTTTCTTTTTGAGACCAGACTACTTGATCTTCATCATATAACTCTACATTAATTTCTGTATTTTCTAGATTTCCTTCTAACTTAGTATCTAATAGCAAAATTCCATCCTTATAGCTATCATCTAAAGTAGTTTTCGCAAATATATCACGCACATGAACTTCTGGAATTGCATAAAGGAATACATCTCGGAAAATTCCAGAAAATCTGAACATATCTTGATCTTCTATCCAACTTGCTGATGAACGTTTATATACTTCAACTGCTAACCTATTTTCTGAATCTTCCCTAATGAAGTCAGTAAGTTCAAAGTCATGAGGCGTAAATGAATCTTCACTATAGCCAATAAATTTTCCATTTAACCAAAGATACATCGCCGTTTCAACACCCTGAAACGAGATAAAGATGCGCTTATTTTTTAAAGATTTATCTACTGTAAATGTTTTAACATAGCTTCCAACTGGATTATATTTTCTTGAAATATATGGTGGTCGTAATTCATCTAATCCATCCCATGGATATTGTGTATTGATATACTGCAAATGATCATATCCCTGAGTTTGAATGTGACCAGGAACCTTTATCGTATCAAACCCACTATCGTTAAAATCTTCTTTATAGAATTTTTTTACTCTCAAGTCTGGATTTTGTGCATAAGAAAATTTCCATAATCCATTTAAACTTTGTTTTAAACTTGTTTCCTTATTTTGATATTCTTCTTGACTAGCATAAAATTTATGACTTGAATAAGCCTCCAAACGATTTATTGCAAAAATATCGGGTTTCTCTAGCCAACTTAACTTTGCTTTTGTATTTTCCATTAATATCAACCTTTCTAAGAAAATGCTTACATTATTGATTATAACTTATAAATTTTATATAACCAATTACTTTTTACTAAAATATTAGTAAATTTAATAAAAATTTACTTAGAAAGTGTCTTTGTCTTTATAAAAATAAAAAGCCATTAGAAATTTTTCTAATGACTTAGTTATTATTATAATTTAGCTGTTAATTTAACATCTGGATATTTATCCATAAACCATCTTTCAGCGAATTCATTTTCGAATAAGAATAATGGCATACCAGTTCTATCCTTAACTAGAAGATTTCGTGAACTAGACATCTTTTCATCTAATTGTTCTGGATCAATCCAACGTGCAATCTTATGTCCCATTGGAGTCATAACAACTTCAGAGTTATATTCATTTGCCATTCTAAATTGGAACACTTCAAATTGAAGTTGTCCTACAGCACCTAAAATATAATCTCCAGTACTGTAACTTTGGTAGAGCTGAACAGCTCCTTCTTGTACTAATTGTTGAATTCCTTTATGAAAAGATTTTTGTTTCATAACATTTTTAGCAGTTACACGCATAAATAATTCTGGTGTAAATTGTGGCAATTTTTCGAATTTAACAGCTTTTTTACCTGTATAAATTGAATCACCAATTTGAAAGTTACCAGTATCATATAAACCAATAATATCCCCAGCAACAGCTGTTTCCAATGTTTCACGTGTATCAGCCATAAACTGAGTTGAATTAGATAATCTTAGTTTTTTGCCTGTTCTTTCTAGGAACACATCCATACCTCTATCAAATTCACCAGAACAAATTCTAACAAAAGCAATGCGATCACGATGGTTTGGATTCATATTAGCTTGAATCTTGAAGATAAATCCAGAGAAATCTTTTCTATCTGGCTCTACTTCTGAACCATCTTCTGTTTTATGCGCTGCAGGCTTTGGAGCGTATTTTAAGTATGCATCTAAGAATGTCTTAACACCAAAGTTTGTCAGTGCAGATCCGAAAAATACTGGTGTCAATTCACCTTTAGCGATTTTTTCTTCATCAAATTCACTACCTGCACCTTCAATAAGTTCTATTTCTTCTAAAACTTGTTTGTAGATACTTTCATCTTTTAATGGGTTATCTCCTTTTATTTCACCATTATCGTCTAATTCTAAAAAGGCTTGACCTTCATCTTCAGAACGGTACAATTCAATGCGATGATTATAAATGTCATATAACCCCTTCAAACCTTTACCCATACCAATTGGCCAGTTCATAGCATAAGATTCAATTCCCAAAACATCTTCCAATTCTGCTGTTAAATCTAATGGTTCTCTACCATCGCGGTCCAATTTATTAATAAAAGTAAAAATTGGAATACCTCTCATACGACAAACTTGGAATAATTTCTTTGTTTGTGGTTCAATACCCTTAGCTGAGTCAATAACCATGACAGCTGAGTCAACCGCCATCAAAGTACGATATGTATCTTCGGAAAAATCTTCGTGCCCAGGTGTATCAAGAATGTTGACTCTTTTCCCAGCATAGTCAAATTGCATTACCGAACTTGTTACAGAAATTCCACGTTTCTTTTCAATTTCCATCCAGTCAGACTTAGCAAAATTTCCACTTTTTTTAGCTTTAACAGTTCCTGCTTTTCTTACAACTCCACCAAAAAGTAATAATTGTTCAGTTATCGTAGTCTTACCAGCATCCGGGTGAGAAATAATCGCAAATGTACGACGATTATTAACTGATTCTTCTAATTGTTTTTTATCCATTTTAAACCTCTCTAATTAATTCTTTTCAAATACCATTTTCTATACTACATAAGAAAAGAGCAGGTTTCAACACCTACCCCTTATATTTCTAATTACTATTTGGAACTCTAATAGTTTGCCCAGCCGTTAATGAGTTACTTGTCCCCATATCATTCAAATCTTGAATAGCTTGTGCCGTCGTTCCATATTGGCTAGCTAACGTTGCTAAAGTATCACCATCATTAACTGTCACTTCCTGTGAGTTTGATAACATAGAAGCTTTACTTTCACTGGCAGCACTCTCACTAGCTTTTCTAGCACTTTCACTTGCAGCGGCAACACTTGAGGCTGCTGCTTCACTTGCGCGTTTACTTTCTGCTAAACTTTGCTCTTTCTTTGAACTCTCAATCTTACTTTGCTTGCTTGCTTCCTCAGCTTTAGAGATAGATACTGATTTGCTATAGCGTTTCTTAGCTTCAACTTTTTTACTAGATTCCACTTGTCTGTTTTTTGTTTCATGGTGTGAATGCAGCACCTTACCTACACCTAGTAATAAGATTAGAACTAGTACAACACCTACAACTCTAACTAATCCCTTATTACCTTTTTTCTTTTTATGTCCTTTAACATTCTTATTCAGATTGTTATTTTTTACTTCTTTCTCTGCTTCAGATATTACTGGGTCTTGGCGATGATTGTGATAAAATGCTTTTTTCATTCTAGGTTCATCGCGTCTAGTATATCCATGCTCAAATTGTTCAACTTTGAACTCATTATACACTTTAGTAATATCAAAATTTTCTTGTTCTATTTGCTTTTCTTTTAAGTATTTATTTTTTTCAGGTAATGTTAGACCATTATACCAATCATTTTGATACTGGAATTTACTCATTACAATTTGAGTAGGACCTAATTCTTTTACCTCACCAAAGTCTAACCACATCGAACGTTCACATAGAGTTTCTAATACTAAACCAGTCGTAGCTGTAATAATAAAAGATACTCCATGATCTTTTAAATCTTGAATTTTTCGAATAACTTTTTCAAAGAATGCTCTTTCTAACGATGCAAATACTTCATCCAACAAAACTACTTCAGGTTTGTTAAATAAAGCTATCGATAATGCTAGTCTAGACAACATTCCTGTTGAGTATTCTGATACTGGTCGATATACCCATTGCCCGATTTCAGTAAAATCAATAATCGCCTTAACTACATGATCAGCTTCAATTTCATCATCGTATGCTTGGTCTACTTGTTTTTTTATATTTTCAAGTCCTGTTAACTGAAAATTAATAGAATTTGTCATTGATGCTAAATATATATGGGACTTTGTTGATATAAATCCTGTAGTAGGTTCTTCTAGCCCTGCTAATATTTTTAGTAACAAGGCTTTTCCAGAACCATTCCTCCCAATCAAACCTATCGCTTCGCCTTCAGTTACGCTAAAAGTGATCCCTCGTAAAGACCAAAAATTATTTTCTGATTTTTTATTCTTATCGCTTAAAAGCGGACTTTTTTTAGTTAAATACTTTATACTTATCTTTTCCATGTCCACTACTCACCTTTTATTTTAATAATAACTATTATCATTATACCTGTAATTTTTGATTATTAAAATACTCTAGTTTTTTATCGTTAACTTATATAAAAAAGGTAGCCTCAATTAGACTACCTCAAAAAATAATTATTTAATTTCTTCTTTTCCTTCGCGTTGCATCAATAAACTAATTTCATCTTTAATATCTTTACCATTATAAAGAACATTATAGATAGCTTCAGTAATTGGCATTTCAATATTTTTTTGTTGAGCTAATTCATAGGCTGCTTTACAAGTATTGATACCTTCAATAACCATACCCATATCTTGAATAACTTCATCAAGTGCCTTACCCTTACCTAGTTGATTACCTGCACGCCAGTTTCTTGAATGAACACTAGTACATGTAACGATTAGATCACCTACACCTGATAAACCGATAAATGTTAGTGGATCAGCACCAAAAGCAACACCTAATCTACTAATTTCAGCCAAACCACGTGTCATTAAAGCGGCTTTAGCGTCATCACCATAACCTAAACCATGCAAAGCACCTGCACCAATCGCAATAACATTTTTAAATGCTGCTCCTGTCTCAACACCTATTACATCTTTATTTGTATAAATTCTTAAATAATCATTCATAAATAAAGATTGTACCTTCTTAGCTGAATCTAAGTTTTTACAAGCTGCCGTAATTAAAGTAATATCTTTACGTGCTACTTCTTCAGCATGACTTGGTCCAGATAAGACTACTACATCTTTACGATATTCACTTGGAATTTCTTCTTCTATTACTTCAGAAATTCGTTTGTGAGAACCTAATTCAAGCCCTTTACTTGCATGAATAATTAATGGCTTTTGTCCTAGTTCTTTTAAAACTTCAACTAATTGTTGAGCAACTAGTCTTATTACTTTAGTAGGTACTACGAATAAAACTGCTGAAGCTCCATCAACTGCCTCTTTAAGATTTGTTGTAGCCTTAATTGTTTCTGAATACTTGTGTCCTGGTATGTAATGTTCATTAGTATGGTTTTCATTTAATTCTTTGGCTTGTGATTCTTTATTAGTCCACAACCATACTTCGTTTTTATTTTCATCTAAAACACCAGCCAAGATACTTCCCCAAGATCCAGCACCAAGAACTGCAATTTTTTCTGTCATCTCGCTCATCCTTACTTTTTAGAGTTCTACTCTTATATGTTATCACTAATCATTAATAGTTTCAGATAAATCTTAATATTTTAATTATTTTTCAATTTTTACTTCATCTGAGGATTCATTCTCTAAAATAATAACTTCCCTTACATGTTTAACAATTACCTTGATGATTGCATAAAATGGTATACATAAGATAATACCTAGTAACCCAGCAATTTTTCCAGCTACCAACAACAATAAGATAATTGTTAGAGGATGGATATCGACTGATTTTCCGATAACATTTGGATATATCAGATTACCATCAATTTGCTGTACGATAATGCAGACTATTATTGCCATTACTGCAGTGTTAAAAGAATCAGTTAAGGATAGGATCAAAGCTGGAACTAATCCAATATAAGGACCGATATATGGAATAATATTAGTTGCCCCAGCAAATATTCCTGTCAATAAGGCATAAGGTACACCGGCAAGTCCATAACCAATAGCTGTACAAATACCAACAAAAATACATTCAATTGCTTGTCCACTAATATATTTTGATAAAGTATTGCTCATATCTTGTAACATTGCTTCAACTTGAGCAGTACGTTTACGCGGTACAAACTTTAAAATACTAGGCATTAATTTATAACCATCTTTTAACATATAAAATAACATAAATGGAACAGTTAAAACTGTAACTGTGATATTAGTTATTGCGGAGATAATACTTCCTAAACTGTTAGTTAATGACTTCATAAATTTAGCTATCATCTCACTACCGGATCCTTCAAAACGGTTTAAGTAAGATTGCAAATCAATATCTTTCAACCAACTACTTCGACTATCATATTTCAAAAAATGTTGGAAATTCTTCTCCAACTGAGAAACATAGGTTGGAGATTTTGTAATTAAATTTTCTACCTGCACAATAATTTTGGGTAAGAGGAAAGCAATTGACATCGCAATAATCGCAAACACTGCTATAAAAACAATGGCGACTGCTCCAGTTCGATTAATTTTAAATTTCCCAATCTTAACCTTCATTAGTAACTTCACTAATGGTAGTAGCATGTAATACAAAAATCCTGATATGATTACCGGAATAAATAAGGTTGAAAAGAATGCTGCTACTGGTTGAAAAACAAAATTTATCTTCATACAAACCCAAATTAATGTTGCAACAATCAAAATTTCTAACGACCAAAACATCAAATTCTTTTTATTAGGCATAGAAACCTCCTCAAAAAACTATTGCTAAATAAGAGAGAGGCTGTGATATAACATCGCAACCTCTTTTTACTCCTTAGAATATATTACATTACAGCGGTAATTCACTGTTGACGCGACAATTCTAAATAACGGTTATACCAAATTTCAACATATTCTTTTGAAAATGGACCTTTACCATTATTTATCCAATCAACTAAAACCCTAACGTTATGTTTCAAAATCTTATCAATGTCTGCCGAATAATGCCACTTATTTCCATGATCCTCATATTCATCGACATCTAGCAAACGTTTTTCACCATTAGGAAAGACTTTGACATCTAAATCATAGTCAATATACTTCAAAGCCTCTTTATCTAATACAGCAGGTGAGGCTAAATTACAATAATATGATACTCCGTTCTCACGAATCATTGTCACAATATTAAACCAATAATGTTTATGAAAATAAACTAAAGCTGGTTCTCTTGTAATCCATCTTCTTCCGTCAGATTCTGTTACTAAAGTATGGTCATTGCAACCAATTAACGCATTCTCACTGGTTTTAAGTACCATTGTATCTCGCCACGTTCGATGTAAACTACCGTCATGCTTATAACTTTTAATAGTTATGAAATCGCCCTCTCGCGGACCAGATATATTCATCATAAGAAAATCCTCCGCTTCTTCATAAACACGAATGTAAATTACACCGATATTCATTGATATTATACCAGATATTTCTCTAAATACACAAAAAGAGCTAATTAATTTACAAAAAATGTATATTATTTAATTACTTTTTACTCAATTTAACAACGGCTTCTACTCTTGCCGTTTGTGGAAACATATCTACTGATTGAATGTACTCAACATTATATATTTTGACCAACTTCACTAAATCTCTAGCTAAAGTTGACGGATTACATGAAACATATACAAATTTATTGGGACGATACTTTAAAATAGTCTCTATCATCTTATCATCCAGTCCAGTTCTTGGAGGATCAACTACCAAAGCATCTGGCACAAAATTATTTTTAGTCCATTTGGCAAAAAGATCTTCTGCCTTCCCTACTTCGTAATGAATATTCTTTCTACCTGATAATTCTGCATTTTTCTTAGCATCTTCTATTGCTTCAGGAATAATATCCATTCCTCTTACTTCTTTGGCGTCTGGTGAAACAAATAAACCAATTGTTCCTACCCCACAGTATGCATCTACTAGTGTTTCATCTTCTTTTAAATCCAATGCCTTTTTCACTTCTGTATATAATACTTCAGTTTGACTAGGATTTAATTGGAAAAATGATCGTGCAGATAGTTCAAATTTTATGTCTCCTAATTGTTCTAGTAATCTATCCGTTCCAGCTAACTTAAAGGTTTCTTCACCCCAAACCAAGGAAGAACGGCTTGGATTAATATTTTGCATGACTGATACGATTTGTGGATATGCTGACATAATTTCGTTTACAACCTGATTTAAGTTAGCACAATTATTTCTTGCCGTTACAAATACTACTTGAACTTGTTCTGTCTTTAGCGTTTGTCTGATTACAACCGTTTTTAAGATTCCAGAATTTCTTCTTTCATCATAAATTGAAATATTCCATTTTTCTAATAGCTTAACTATCTTTCTCATTATTTCCATTGTTAATGGCATTTGAGTTTTAAAAGTTGGTAAATCTACTAAGATATGGCTATTAGGTTTGTATAATCCGGCAATTACCTTATTTCCCTTAACTTTTCTTACTTGAAATTGGGCTTTATTTCGATACTCATAAGGTACTTCCATCCCTAAGGTTGGCCGTAATTCCATATTTTCATAATTAGTTGGTTTGAATTTTTCTAAAGATTGACGAATAACATCTGTCTTAAATTCTAACTGCTTGCTGTATGCTAAATGTTCAAGCTCTATCCCACCAACATCATAATTATCAACAGGTTCTACCCTATCAGGACTTGCTTTTCTAATTTTCTTTATTTTCGCATTTAAATACTTAGGGTGAACTTTAGTTACTTCAGCCAAAATTACTTCACCAGGAAGTGCTTGAGGCACAAATGTTATCTTACGCTTAAAATATCCAATTCCTTCACCATTTATTCCTAGTCTTTTAATTGTTAAAGGAAACTTCTGTCCAACTTTTATTTTTATATCATTCTTTACCTTTTGCATGAATAATCTTAACCTCTCGAATTTTTCTCTGATTTATTATACCATGTTAACAGTAAATATTAGTTGATTTAGGAAGGTCGATTGTGTGGTAAAAAAAATAACGATGATTCAAACTCAAAAGAAAGCTGGACGTTTCAATATTTATATTAATGATAAGTATGCATTTCCAGTTAGTGAAAGTGTCCTAATTAAGTATCGTTTACATAAAGGACAAGAACTTGACGAAAATTTAATAGAAGAAATTAAATTAGCTGATGACATTTCTAAGGGCTATAATGCTGCTTTAAATTATTTATCCTATCAACTCCGTACTAGAAAAGAAGTCGAAGATAAATTACGCTCTCTTGATATTCATGAAGATTATATTCCTGAAATTATCAACAAGCTTATTGATCTGGATTTAATTAATGATAAAAATTACGCTGAAAGTTATGTTAGAACTATGATGAATACTTCTGATAAAGGACCTAAAGTTATTAAACTTAATCTTTCAAAAAAAGGGATTGATGATAATATAGCTGAAGATGCTTTAATTCTTTACACTGACAAGTTACAAGTAGAAAAAGGTGTCACTTTAGCTGAAAAACTAGCTAATCGCTATAGTCATGATTCATATCGTAATAAACAAAATAAAATCAAACAATCATTACTAACAAAGGGATTTCCATATGATATTATTGATACAATCATTCAAGAGTTAGATTTAATTTTTGATGATGATACAGAACGTGAAATTTTATTGGAAAAAGCTAATAAACTTTGGTCACGTTATGATAATTTAGATATTAAGAAGAGAAAATTTAAGATTCAACAAGCTCTTTTTAAGCAAGGATTTTCTTTTAGCGATATTACATCAGCTTTAGATGAAATAGAAGATACTAACATATAATTATGTAAAAAAATATACATCATTATATTTTGATATATGCTATATTCTTCTCTAAAGGAGGATGTGGCGTGAATTTAAATTTAGATAATATTCTTTTAGAGAACTTCAAAGAACAACCTAGCGATGATAATTTTAACAAACTATTTCAAAAATATACTCCCCTTGTTTTTAAATTAATAAATAGTTATCATTTTACTTTTTACGAACGAGACGATTTAATTCAAGAAGCTAAAATTGTTTGTTATTCTTCAGCCTTACGGTATAGGTTGCCATCTAATATTACTTTTGGATATTATTTTCAGATTAATCTTCGCAATAAATATAATTCCCTCTACCGACTAGAACATGCCTATAAGCGTAAATCCGAAAAGGAATCAACCTCCTACGAACAATTGTCTTCTAACTTAAAAGAAGTCGTCATTGGTTCTGATTATAAAAATCACGCTCCTGATAAGAATATTCTGGTGAAAGAAGCTATTCAAGCATTTCTTCACTCTTTAGATGAAAAAAATTGTCGTTTATTTAGAGATATAATTTCTGGTAAAGTTCAAAAGAAGGATATTTTACAAGACTCCAAATTACGTTATCGCTATTATAAGCTTAAAAATCAATATAAAAATAATGTATTTGATATTTTTTTCAAGTAAAAAGCATCTGCTTTATTAATCATAACTAGATTAATAAGTAGATGCTTTTTTACTATCCTAATTTTCCTACAACTTCTAATTTTTCTAATGTTGACTTACCATGTGGTGCTTTGACGATTCTATCTGAAACATCATTTCCAGCATTATTTCCATGATGAGTCCCACCTTGCCAAGCAGCAACGTTAGTAACATCATAAACAACACCATCAACTGCAATATATGCTTTGCGACCTTCCTTACCATCATAATTCTTTAACTCGTCTAAAGTGAAAATTTTTTCTGTCATATTAAACGCTTCCTTCCTTTATATTTCTATGTTTATATTATCATAGATATGATTTTTAGTATTGGAAAAAGACTAAATTTTCTTTTGGTTATACTATATTTTTTCTAGTCCAATTAAATTTTTTACTATATAATAGCTTTATGTGTATTTGGAGGAAAATATGATTGAAAAAAAATATTTCTTTATTATCAATCCTATCGCTGGCAATGGTCGTGGACTAGCAGCATGGAAAAAAATAAGGAATACATTACAAGAACAAAACATTTCTTATATCCATAAATACACTTTTCCAGATCAAAAATCAAATCAAGAAATGATTTTAAACTCTCTTGATCCTAATCAAATAATTGTTGTACTTGGTGGAGATGGAACAATTAATGAAATTCTAAATATTTTAATTGATTGTCATCTACAAAATCCTTTAAGCTACATTGCCTGTGGTTCTGGAAATGATTTTGCTAGAGCAATTTCACTTCCTTCCAATCCTCTCAAAGCTTGGGAATATATTCACCATCAAGCCACTATTAAAAATATTTGTGTTGGAAAAGTTAAAATAAACGATATAGAATGCTACTTTTTAAATAATGTTGGTATTGGTTTCGATGCTAGAATTGTTTATTCAGCCAACCATTCTAAATTAAAAATGTTATTGAATAAAGTTCATTTAGGAGCTTTAGTATATGCATCTTTTTTCTTAAAAGCACTTATTATTCAAAAATTTTTTCCCACATTATTTAAAAATAATGGGACTTCTGTCCAAAAATATAAAAAAACTTTTTTATGTACAATAACTAATCACCCTTTCTTTGGCGGTGGAGTTAAATTAGTTCCTGAAGCTAGTGTTTTTAACCAAAGTATCGATGCAATTATTTTAGAGAAAAGTACTAAATTAGGCTTTTTAATTAATTTTCTTCGTACAATCTTACCATTAAAAAATCCTAGTAATAGTAAAAATTGGCATCATCAATATGGTAAAGAGTTTAAAATAACTATCAACTCTCATCAGCCTATTCATATTGACGGTGAAGCAAGTATTATCGACTTAGATACTGTTTCTTTTGATACAATTACTTTTCCATTCCTAGCTTAAAATCCCTTATATCATGGCATTTTTCCATAATATAAGGGATTTTATTATTTAGCTAAATAGACTTGATCTTTGATAAAATCAAATGACTTATGATGTCGATTCAAGTCAACTGATCTTTCAAGATGAGCCTCTTTCCAAAATGCTTTCGAGTTTGTAGCACCTAATTTTTCTCCAACTACAATCAAATTGCCTTTCCATTTTTTTTGACGTAAATAATGCAAAATTTGCATGTCTATGTCAGTACTATCTGGACACCATTCTATAATAATATTGGAAACATTATTTAAATACTTCTTTACTGCCTCTAAAGCGTCCAATTGTTCTATCTTAGTCCAAGGATTAGGACGTTCGTTGTCTTGATGACGCCAATCTAAATTGTCAGTACAAATAATATTTTTCAAAAACTTCCCTAACACTGCATTTCCAGCCATAATCATTAACGTTTGTTCATCCGCCAAAAAAGCTTTTAAATCTTGTAACCACTCTTGCGAATATATATGCCAGATTCCATATTCTTCAATTATATATTCTCTAAAATCTAGTAAATGGCTCTCTAGTTCCATAATATTTGGGAATTCTGTTAAATGTTCTAAAATCTCTGTTTCCGTAAATTCTAAATTAGGTAACGATTTAGTTGGAATATTACCTTTCTTATAACAGTTATCCGCTTCAAGTAAAGCAGTTATTTTCTTTTTAGCTATTGGTAATTTATCGAATTCGACTAAATAGTTTTTCAAATTTTGAATATATTCTTCTTCCATCACGTCTAACCTCTTATATGCCGTTTACTTTTCTTTAACCAATATAACCCAACTTTTGCTATAATAAAATAGAAATACGCTAGAAATGGGGTTTACTCATGATAAGAGATATAAATCACGATGTTAAAATTCTTTCTAAAAAAAGTACACCTGCTTCAAAAAATGATATAGCAATCGTTCAAGATTTAGTTGATACTTTAACCTATCATCGTGATCATTGTGTTGGCATGGCCGCTAACATGATTGGTAAAAATAAATGTATTATTGCGTGTCAATTCGGTCCTTTAATTGTTGCTATGATTAATCCAGTCATAACTAAAAAATCTCAAAAATATTCTACTTCTGAGGGTTGTCTTTCTTTAACTGGTGAACGTGAAACCACTCGTTTTAATAAGATTGAAGTTAGCTACTTGAACCAATCTTTTCAAAAAGTTCATGCTACTTTTGAAGGCTTTAATGCACAGATTATCCAACACGAAATAGATCACTGTAATGGTATCTTAATTTAGGGGGAAACTTACTTTGGCAAACAAACAACATATTAAAATATTTTCACACAATGATTTAGATGGTTTTGGTGCACCAGTTTTACTTAAAACACTTCAACCATACTTATTTAAAAATGCTACCTTTGACTTAACCACTTGTTCAGCTGGAAATTTAGATAGAGAGTTATCTTACTGGTTTCGTCAACCTTCATTACACCAATATACCGATGTTTTCATCGCTGACATGACACCTGATAGTGACTACTCATTCCAACAACTTGAACAACATTTTCCAAATCATTGGTTAATTTTTGATCACCATGAGAGTGAAGAAAAACTTCGCCAAAAATATCGTCAAAACTGTATTACACCTACTAATACAGATATTAATCCTAGTGCAACAAGTTTAGTCTGGGATTGGGTAAGTCAAAATGTTAATTTCAGTAATATTCCTAGTAAACGTCAAAATGACTTACGTTACTTAGTAGAACTTATCCGTGCTTATGATACATGGGATTGGAAAAATGATCCTAACATGGACAGTGCTACACGTTTAGCTGCTGATGAATTAAACCAATTATTCTGGTTCTATCCATTAAGTCGTTCAGAAATGTTTGTCACTGAAGTCTTTGGAACTAGTTGGGAACAATATCGTCAAAACAACAGTCTTTTGATTAATACCTTGAATGGTAGAAGACAACGTTATTTAGATAAACACCTCAAAAGTGTGCTTACCTTTGAACTTGATGGCCACAGTTTTGGAATTGTTTATGCTAGTGATTATAAGTCTGAAATTGCTCATGCTTTATTAAAGAATCATCCAGTCGATGCCGCACTAGTAATAGACAATCGCAGTATTTCCTTACGTAGTAACGGTAAGTTAGATGTTGCTTCCTTCTCTGAAAAATACTTTAATGGCGGTGGTCATTCAGACTCAGCTGGTGGTACCTTAGAATTCAATCCTGTTGAAACGGGAGAACAAGCTGTAATTGATGCTTTAAAACACCAATTTGAAATCAATAAAAAACTAGAGAAGCAAGAAAAAGAAGAAAGTAGCAGTACTTTCGCTGATAATCTTGATCCTGAAATGGCTGCTAAATTGGCTAGTCTATTTAATAATAATTAAGTAAAGAATGTGATTATTTGATAACATTAGGTCTAACAACTTGGAATGAACATCCTGCTTTGATTCACAATGAAGATCGTCCGGTTACACTTTCCGAATATTCTGCTTACTTTCCAACAGTAGAATTAGATACATTTTTCTATGGCATTCCTAGAATTTCCACTGTTGAAAATTGGCAGGCTCAAGTTCCTGAATCTTTTCAATTTGTTGTCAAAGCTAACAAAGTTCTAACCTTACATGAACAAAGTGATATTCAGCACATTAATTTAACTTTTCATAATTTTCTGGAGAGTTTACAACCTTTAATAGACAAAAATCAATTAAAAACTGTACTATTTCAATTTCCGCCGTACTTTACTTTAAACAAGAAAAGTACTAATTATTTACGTTATTTAAGGCAGAAATTGCCAAATATTTCTATTTCTCTGGAATTTAGACATAAAAGTTGGTATAACGATACTAAAAAATTAGTTAATTTTTGTCGAGAATTAGGTTTTACTTTAGTTATTGCTGATGAACCATCTCGTCTAGACTCTTCGGTTCCTTTTCTCCCAGTTATAACTAATCCTAATCTAACATTTTTCAGATTACATGGGCGTAACATTGAAGGTTGGGAAAATCCCGGAAAAAATTGGCGTGCCAAACGTACATTGTATCGCTATTCTGATGATGAGTTGTTGGAACTTAAACAAGTAATTCAAAAATTACAGAGCGACACTAAAGAAATTTGTGTAATTTTTAATAATAATTCTGGTAAAGATGCTGCTCCTAATGCCTTAAAATTACAAGAATTCCTAAATATTACTTTTGATAATTTGGGACCAAAACCACCTGAACAACTTAATTTCTTTTAAAATAAATAAGAGGATGATTAACCATAAAAGATTAATCATCCTCATTTTTTATGTATAGAGGCCAACCCCACACTGATTTTCAGTGCGTTATTGACTCTCTGCATTAATTTTTCATCTATATGTGTTACTTTATCTTTTAATCTTTGCTTATCAATCGTTCGTAACTGTTCTAGTAATACTACTGAATCTTTTTCCAAACCAACCTCTTTAGCAACTAATCCTATATGTGTAGGCATTTTTGGCTTTGAGATTTTTGAAGTTATTGCAGCAATTATTACTGTAGGACTAAATTTATTACCAATATTATTTTGAATAATTAATACTGGCCTAACTCCCCCTTGTTCCGAACCAACTACAGGTGATAAATCAGCAAAAAAGATATCCCCACGTTTCACCTCAAAATCACTCATATCATCGACTCCACTCTATTCTTTTAACTCATCTGCATGATCTGAAGAACACTCACAATTCCAAAATTCACCACAAATTTCTTGATTTAAAGCTCCCATTTCCATATAACCAGCTATCAGTTGTTCCAAGCTAGTCTGGTTTTCTTGGATGTGATTCATCAAACTATCATCATTTACAACTTCATTGCTGTCAACAGAATAAAAACTACAATATTCTACAAAATTCTTATCTTTAATAATAGCTTTTACACTTTTCTTAATCATAAAAATTACCTCGCCTTACATTATAATTAAGATATTCTTTTACCTACTACTTGTAAATTCTTGGAACTCTCTCCGTTATATTACACATAATTTCATAATGAATTGTATCGGCATAGTTAGCCACATCTTGAGCTGTAATAACTTTACCATTATTTTCTCCAATTAAAGTTACTTTTGTACCAAGATCATACTTTTTAGGTAGTCTAACCATAAATTGATCCATACAAACTCTACCGACAATTTCACAATATTGACCATCAATCAAAACTTTAAAACCTTGCATTCTTCTTAACCAACCATCAGCATAACCAATTGGCACAGTTCCAATCCATTCTGATTGAGAACTAGTATAGGTAGCACCATAACCAATGGATGAACCAGCTTCTACTTCTTTAACTGCTACTAATTCACTTTCCAAACTTAATGCTGGCTCTAAATTCCAAGTTTCATCAATCACATCGCCAGAAGGATTTAATCCATACATTGAAATTCCCATTCTTACTAGATTTCCTTCAAAATTTGGATGCCATAGAGCTGTAGCTGAGTTAGCTTGATGAATATATTTTGGTTTCTTTTTCAATACTCCCACTAACTCATCAAACTTTTGAGATTGCTTTTCAAAATATGCTGGGTCCTTACTATCAGCAGTTGAAAAATGTGTAAATACTCCTTCACACTTTAATTGATCAGAATGTTTTTCAATAAAATCAACAGCTTCTTTCAAATCTTCAGTATTTCTAAAGCCAATTCTTCCCATACCTGTGTCTAATGCTAGGTGGATCTTTAAGCTTTGTTTTTCTTCTTGAAGTAGCTTTTGAGCTTCAGTCAAAAATTCTAAAGTCCCTACAGCCACAGATAAATCATGTTTAGCCATACAAACTGCTTCACTCGCTGGATTTACACCTAAGATCAAAATCGGATCTTTTATTCCACTTTCTCGTAAAGCTATTCCCTCATCAATAATAGCCACACAAAAGCCGTTAGCTCCTGCTTCTTTAGCAGCTTTGGCTACAGGAATCATTCCGTGCCCATAAGCATTGGCTTTAACTACTGCAAATAAAGATTGACCATCCTTTAATTTTGAAATTTGGGTTGCTACATTATGCTTAATTGCTTCTAGGCTAATTATAGCACGCGTATTGCGATGTCTTCCAATTACCATTCCTACACTTCTTCTCTCTTACTTTTGCTTAATTAAGAATTTTTTCATCTTAGTCTGCCATGTTAATTTTTCTAATATTACTTCTGTAACTACATATTCACCAGAGTGAGAAATCGAAATCCTGGCTTGCAATTTATTATCTCCAGGGAATTTTACAATTTCTGGTCTTCCAGTTTGACTATCATTTAAAATCTCAATATCTTGAAAACCAACCTTTTTTCCAATTCCAGTTCCATATGCCTTACTAAATGCTTCTTTAGCAGAAAAACGACCGGCTAAAAATTCATACTTTCGATTTCCTTTATATTTTTCAAATATAGCTAACTCATTTACAGTTAGTATACGTTTAGCAAAACTCTCACGCTTCTCTTGCGCTTTTTGAATTTTCCTTATTTCTTGTATATCTATTCCATTTCCATAAATCATAGTTATCGTTAGCTCACCCCTCAGAATATCACACCTATTTTACCAAATCATCTAAGAAGTTGCACCAATTTATTGCAAACAAAAACTGATATATACTTTTTACCAGTATACATCAGTTCTTAAACTTAATTAAGCTTTCTTTGTTCTAATAGTAAATCTATTTTTTTTGCCACTTCTGCGCTTATTATCACGATTTTTTCTATCATGCTTGTTGAATCTCTTACTACGCTTAAAGTTATCATTACCACGACGATAATTACCATTGCGACGACCTTTCTTACGACGAGGTAATGGTTTTTCTGGTGTAATCTTTACAGGAACATCAGAAGCATCCTTCTTAGTCATATTATTTAAGAAAGCTGCTACTACTTCAACAGCATCATATTGTTCCAATAGTGCTTGTGCTTGTGCTTCATAGCGTTCTGTATCTGTATCAGCTATTAAATCTTTAATATCATCTAAAGCACTTGAAACTTGTCCAATAAATGCTTCATCTTGAGTTGGTGGCTTCAATGGATCCATGCGTTTCTTAGTTAATTTCTCGATAACACGTAGGTAATCCATTTCGTTAGGTGTAACAAATGTTACGGAAGTTCCATGGTGTCCTGCACGACCAGTTCTACCAATACGGTGAACATAACTTTCCGGATCTTGTGGAATATCATAGTTGTAAACATGAGTAACTCCTGAGATGTCTAAACCACGGGCTGCGACATCAGTTGCTACTAAGATATCCAAATCTCCATTTTTAAACTTACGTAATACGTTCATACGACGTTGTTGAGTCAAATCACCATGAATGCCAGCTGCATTGTAACCACGTGCTTCTAAACCTCGAGAAAGTTCATCAACACGACGCTTAGTTCTACCAAAAACGATTGTTAATTCAGGAGCTTGAACATCAATCAATCTAGTCATAATATCGAATTTTTCAAATTCTTTTGTCTTCACAAAATATTGATCAACTAAATCTGTTGTTAACTCTTTAGCTTTGATTTTTACAATTTGTGGATTAACCATAAATTTTTCGCCAATCTTCAAGATTTCTTTAGGCATAGTTGCTGAGAATAATAAAGTTTGACGTTCAGCTGGTACTGCTTGGATAATCTTTTCAATATCATCCAAGAATCCCATGTCTAGCATTTCATCAGCTTCATCTAAAATCAAATGTTTAACATGAGCCAAGTTAATTGTTCCTCTTTGAATATGATCAAGTAATCGTCCTGGTGTTCCTACTAAAATATGTGGTGTGTGTTGTTCAAGTTGCTTAATTTGACGTCTAATATCAGCTCCGCCATACACAACTTGGACCTTAGCTCTTTTTTCTTTTCCTAAATGAAAAAGTTCTTCTTGTGTTTGAATTGCTAATTCACGAGTTGGTGAGATTATTACTGCTTGAATTTGTCTCAAATCCAAATCTAATTGTTGTAATACTGGCAAACCAAAGGCTGCAGTTTTACCGGTACCTGTCTGTGCTTGTCCAATTACATCATTACCAGCTAAAACAAGTGGTATTGTTTCTGCTTGAATAGGAGTAGCTTCTTCAAAACCACTTCTCTTTACAGCCTTTAACAAACTTTTATCTAATCCTAATTCGCCAAATTTCAAAATTCTTCCTCCTAAAAACAATAGAAACCGAAATGGTCTTGCGCGTCATAACCATTCATTCGGCTTCTATTAACGTTCAGCCATTATCATGGCTTCTTTCTCATCATAAATTTACTCTAGATTGGCATTCAATGCTTAAATTAATTCACTTACAACGTTTTCCAAATGAATTCCGTGACTAGCTTTTAATAAAACAATATCATCAGACATTAATTCATTTTTTAAATCAGAAGTTAAAGTTAGTAAATCATCTTTTTGATAGTGATGAATTTGAGTTTCATCAAATTTCTCTCTTAATTTTTCAGCTAAATGTCCCATTAATTCTCCACATAGATAAATACTATCTATTCTATCAGGATTAATAGCTTTGGCTAAATCACTGTGCATTTCTGCAGCTTGCTCACCTAATTCAAGCATATCACCTAGAACAACAATTCTTTTACCACTAGTTGGAACTTGCTCAAAAGCATATAAAACTTCTTTAACTGCTGTTGGATTTGAATTATATACATCGCTCAAAATCTTTGCACCATTTTTAGCTTCTAACCATTCTGTTCGATTGGCTGTTAAATCAAATGATGCTAAAGCTTTTTGCATCTTATCTACTGGTATATGATAAATATTACCCACACTTAAAGCTGCTAAAGCATTGAAAACATTATATGCACCAATCATATTGATCGTGAAATCTACTTCAGGCCAAGTTGCTACTTTAAAACTTGTCTTAGTAGCATCACTAACAATATCCATTGTACGCATATCATTATTATCAAGGCTACCAAAGGTTAGTACTTCTTGACTAACTTCTTTAGCTTTCGTAGTCAATAATGGTTCGTCACCATTAATTACCAATTCTCCATCTTCTTTTAAACCATGTGTAATTTCCATCTTAGCGTCAGCAATATGATCTCTTGTTCCAAAGAATTCTATATGCGCTTCACCAATCATAGTAATTACTGCAACATCAGGTTCAGCTAATTTACTCAAAAAATCCAATTGACCATAACGATCCATACCCATTTCTACTACTAGAACTTCTGTATTAGGTTCCATACTTAAGATTGTCATAGGTACTCCAATTTCATTATTGAAATTAGCAAAAGTCTTATGAACATTGAACTGTGTAGCCAACACTGCTGCTGTCATATCTTTTGTTGTAGTTTTTCCGTTACTTCCTGTAATAGCTACTACTTTAGGATTAATTTTCATTAAATAATGCTTACCTAATTGTTGTAGAGCAACTAAAGTATCAGAAACAGGTAATACTGCAATACTATCTGGGATATTTTCAGAATGATCTTCTTGCCATAGTGTAGCAACTGCCCCACCATTGATTGCAGCTTCTACATACTTATGACCATCATTTTCAGCCACCAAAGGAATAAACAAAGCACCAGACTCGATTTTACGGCTATCGAAGCAAACACTTGTAATTGAAATATCTTCCCATTCTTCTTTAGCTTCGATATTGAGTGCTCGTGCTACTTCGGCTAATTGCATTTTCATGCTCAAACCTCTCCCTTTCAATATTATCAATTTGCAGGTATATTTAACCTCTTAATCATTATAATTATAGTAATCTACCAATTTAGAGTTCTAAATCATTGTAACATATTAACCAGAGTAATGCTTTAGATTTATCATCAATCTTTCAAAGTATTTTCAAAAATTTTCAAAACTTGTGGATTTTTCATAATATCAAAATATATTTCTTCAAATACGCCCTTGAACTCTGATCTATCTAGGACTTGCTTAAATATTTTTGCTACCATCTGTGGATCGTTTCCAAATGCACCACAACCAAAAGCACCTAATATTAAAACTTTAGTTTCATGATTTTTGAAAACACGCAAAGTTGCTAAAACTTTATTATATATATCTTCAGCAATCTTTTCTGCCGATAAAACTTTATTATTTGCTCGCATCGAAGTTACATCAGGTGCTGCAACAGATACAACATCGGCAAATTTTCCTTTCAAGATTTGGTCTTCTTTTTCATCGCGAATAAATTTAATATTACTAGCATAAATTAAATATGGACTAAATAAAAAATCATTGGGGTTTTGAATATTATGATAATAATATGTCCTGCGGTACTTCTTTAACTCTGGGTATAGAAAACTATTTCGGCAAATTGTTTGTTCTTGCGCATTTACACCATGTTGAAAATTTCCGCCAATTGTAACCGGACTTGCAAAACTCATTACTCCTAGTTTCTTATCTTCAGGAACCTTAAAAATTCTATAAAGTAAATTTTCATCCTTTACCACTATCTTAGTTTCATATTGATTTAATGTTTCCGTTTCTACAGGTAATTCTGTAATTAATTCCGAAGATTGTGGTAGTTGTCGCATTTCTACTTGATATATATTCATCGTTTTATGCGCTAATAATTGTAATCTCTCTTTATTCATCATTTCACCCCTCTATTTTTTAATCTAATTTTAATTTTATCATATAAAAAATAAAACTCAAATTTCTTATCTTAGTAGCAAAAAAACAGCATTAACAAGATTATCCATCAAGTTAATGCTGATTTTTAATATTCATTTAAATTAATTATTCACCTGTTTGCAAAATCCATAAGAAGATTAAAAATACGAAGAATAATACATACATCAAAGGTGGAACTTCTTTACCACGTTTTGCAGTAATCATTGTGATTGGGTAGAAGATAACACCTAATGCAATACCGTCAGCGATACTATATGTCAATGGCATAGTTGCAAGGATAACGAATGATGGAATAGCAATTTCCAACTTATCCCAGCTAATACGTGCCATGTTACCTGCCATTAAAACACCTACCATAATCAAAGCTGGTGCTGTAACGTATGATGTAACTACTGTTAACAATGGTGAGAAGAACATACCTAAGATGAACAATACACCAGTTGTAACAGCCGTTAAACCTGTACGTCCCCCTACCGCAATACCAGCAGATGATTCAACATAAGCACCAATTGGAGATGTACCTAAAACAGAACCCACTAACATAGCACTGGAATCAGATAGTAAAGCCTTACCTACACGAGGCATCTTGTTATCTTTCATAAAACCGGCTTGTTGTGCTAAACCAACTAATGTACCAGCCGTATCGAAGAATGTTACCAATAAGAAAGTAATTACAACTACGACTAATTGCATTGTATTAATATCTGTAACATGCTTGATTGCTTGACCAAATGTTGGTGCTAAACTTGGAGCAGATGAGATAAATTGATGTGGTGCTGGAATTAAACCTGTTACCATACCAATGATTGCAGCTACAAGCATAGCGATAAAGATTGCACCTGGAACGTTTAATAACATTAATACTGCCATTAAAACAAAACCAATAATTGATAACCATGTTTGACCTTGGAATGTTCCTAAACCAACTAATGTAGATTTGTTAGCAACGATAATGCCTGCACTCTTCATACCGATAAAAGCAATGAATAAACCAATACCAGCAGAGATAGCGTATTTCAAGTCTTGTGGAATAGAGTCAATGATCATTTCACGCAATTTAAATACTGTAATTAATAAGAAAATAATAGCTGCGACGAATACACCAGCTAATGCTGTTTGCCATGGAATACCCATACCAATAACAACTGAATAAGCAAAGAATGCATTAACACCCAATCCTGGAGCTGTTGCAATAGGATACTTAGCATAAAGTCCCATCATTAAACATCCAAAGGCACTAGCTAATGCCGTAGCTGTAAATACGGCCCCCTTATCCATATGAGCAGCACCTAAAACTGTTGGGTTAACAAATAAAATATAGGCCATTGAAATAAATGTAGTAAAGCCGGCTAAAATTTCACGTTTGATAGTAGAACCGTGCTTATCAATGCCAAAGTATGAAATAACTTTATCTTTCAAAATAATTCTCCTCTTTCGGTTTTAATAAGAAATAAGTACATTCGACTTAACTTACAATGTAAATATACACTAAAAACCGAATATTGTAAATAGTATTTAGCAAAACATTCTAAAAAAAAATAATGGGAACTCTTTTTTCATTGAGTTTCCATTATTTTTTATAATTAATTCGATGCCATAATCGGTGTCTCAGGTGAGAGATTCCAATTAATATCTTCTGTAAAATTAGTTCTAGGGGTTAAAGGATTGTGATATCCTCTAAAACTTACTTTAGCATTCAATGGTAAATCCACTAGACCGTGCTTAGATATACTTGCAACTTCTATCGGTGTAGCTGATAAGTTCTTACCTAAAATATTCAATTGTCCATTTATTTTAGTAATACTATTATCATCATTTTCCTTAATGCTAGATGTAACTTTCCATGTACTTTTACTTGTATCTGGAATGGACAAAGAAAGCTTATCACTATCCTTTGTCAGTGATTCAAAACTTCCACCATTATATATATTCTTTACTGAGATAGTACCAAAATCTATTTTATCAGGTACTTTTAAAGTTGGAACTTGAATTTGAATTAAGATAGGATTGGTTAATGTACTTAATTTCCCATCTACATATACTTTCATCATTAAATATGTCTTTTTTCCTTCAATTGCCTGCTTCATTAAATACTGTGTAAAATTATTTTTAGAAGATAGTATCATCCAATCTGTTCCTAAAGTTCCATCAGCTTTCCGATCTTTATTATTCGTAAATTCTGTAGAAACTTTCTTTAAGTCATTAATATTGTCACTCGTTGAATAGAACCAACTATAAGTCAATGTGTGGCCTGTTCCTAAATCACCGGTAACTTTATCAACAAATGATGAATCTAAATAATCTTTTGTATTAATTGAAGCATTATCCAAAGTTTCAGCTGATAATGATATTGCCTTTAATCCCCCATAAGACAATGGAATTTTCAAATTATCTGAAGGAATTTCATAAGTCAACACTGTATCTAAACCATATTTATTTGTATCAGAAGAAGCTAATCCATCAACTATACCGTCTAACTTAGTGACATCAGTTGTTATTTCATAAGTTGTCCTAATTTCATTATCAACGACATTTTGCCCGAAAAAGTGACTTTCGCCAGCATTATTTAAGATTGAATTGTCAAACTTTCCAACATTACTATCTTGAAGTTTAGGTGCATTCATGGTTAATGTAGTATTTCTTCCGACATAAAATATTCCGTCTTTTAAAGATTGATTAAAGTTAGTAACATTATTCCAGCCTAAAACAGGTGTACTCATAACAAATGGATAAGTACCATCATCTGCTACACCATTGGTTCTCCAAAAACCATATGATCCGTCATCATCATAAATACAAATCTGAATTTTATCAGCTGTAATATTACCTACTGTAACATCCAACATCCATAATGCTGTTCTACTATAATCTTTGATTTTAGTCCTTATTACATTACTACTAGATATCTCTTGACCCGAAAATGTACTTCCATTTTGCATCACTACATAATATTTCGTTTTAGTACTCTCATTCCAACTTTTATAAGCTATCATAGGAATCATAACGTGAATATTATTAGAATCCTTATATTCTTCCATATAATATCCTTCATCTTTATTAACCATAAAACCATACTTATTTCTCGTTAAACCTCCAGCTTCTTTTGTCCCCTGTGTCCAAGTTGCAAATGAAGTTGTCGGCCAAGTTACCGCTGCTTTAACAGTATTGGTATTCATTATAGTAAATAGCAATATTAATGCCATACCTGAAATAAATAATAGTAATTTTCTCTTAGTATTCATTTGTATCACACTAACTTTTTAATTTTTTTCTCTGCCACATAATAACTGCAACTAGGCTTGCAATAATCAAAATTAAAATTATTACTACTATCCACAGCATCATTGATATACCTAACCATCCTGTTTGCTTAGTCAATGGTGCTCCTTGTTTTGATGTAATTACAAAATCTTTTACCAGATGCCATTTTCTTTTTCCTGACTGCAGATGCATATCTAATGTGTATTTACCTGCTCCAAGCTGATTACTACTATCAGAAACTAAATAATCAAAACTAGAGTTAGGAGCTACTTGATAATTATTTA
This sequence comes from Ligilactobacillus sp. UO.C109, assembly GCF_026847815.1. Classification (NCBI taxonomy): domain Bacteria; kingdom Bacillati; phylum Bacillota; class Bacilli; order Lactobacillales; family Lactobacillaceae; genus Ligilactobacillus; species Ligilactobacillus sp. UO.C109. The sequence goes on from NZ_JAPSFH010000005.1 coordinate 48,711, forward strand.
CACTCTTGTGAACCAATGTTTTAGTATGATTCTTCTTAGTTATCTTTGAATCTATTGATAACTTACCAAACATTACTGGTTTCACATTATGTAATTTAGCAGTAATTTCAGGTCCATTCTTCACCGTTACTTTATCTAGTTCCATTTTAGCAATTCTTTTAGCTTTTGCCTGTTCAGTTATGACAACTGGTAATGTCATAGAAAAATGATTCTTAGTATTCACACCATTTTTAGTATTGTCATAAGAATTGGTTAACCGTTCTACATAAATTCCTCCAACAATTACTCCAGCAAAAGCTTGTTTGGGTACATTTAAATTTACTATAACTTTTGTACTTTCTCCTGCTTTTACTGTAACTTTTTGTTTCAATTCTTTCTTTGATACTAAATCAGTAAGTTGATATTTTGCAGTTTTATCTTTTTTATTTTTAAAATCTGTGTAATTAATCGTCCCATCATTGTTTGTAATTGCATTTCCAACTTTTACAATATAATCTATATCTTGATTTTTATTTAAATTAGAAATTTTTACTTTTACAGGTACCTTCGTTGATTTTTTTACATTTAAATCAAAATATCCTGCATCATCCTCCTTTTGTTCACGAGGATATACAGGACTTATCGTAAATTCAGCCGCGTTGTTAGCTATACTATCAGCACTTACATTTGGTACCTTGAAAAAACAAATACATAGTACAATACACAGAAATAGTTTTACTATTGAATTTGTTTTCAATCTTACCATACCTTATCTATTTATTGTTATTCACTCTCAGTTGATGAATCTTTTGTTGCTGCAGTTAAATTCCATGTCAAATTAGCTGTGTAGCTACCCGGAACAATTGCATCATGCCCATTAAATTTCAAAGTTGCATGTTGAATTGTTGAAGTTGCTGTACCTTTTTTAGCACCTGTTGAAGTTGCTACTTGATTAGATACGCTACTTGGTAATTCCAAACTAGTTTGTGCTTTAGACCAAGTCCAGCCTTCTGCCGCACCGTCACTAAACTGGAATGCTGATGGTGTAAATTGAATAGTACCATTAATTTTACTATCACCATTCACAAACGCTGTCGTATTAGTAACTGCCAAATTCCATCCAATATTGCTTAAACGTGTGTCAGTAACTACTACATTATTATTGTTAGTCAATCCTTGATCCACTGATTGACCACTAAAAATAGTACCTGCTTTAACATTATTAAATGGAAAACTTGGTACTTTGTCTAATGATAATTTAGCAGTTGTATCTGTACTCTCATCTTGAATATTAAGAGTTGCTGTACTCTGTTGATTAGTAGTATCAGCTTTTACCATTGGTACACTCAAAACCAAAGTTCCACCAAGTACTAACGTTAATAAATTTAACTTTGAAAATAACTTCATTGTGTTAATTCCCCCAAAAAAATTATATTCTTTACAGTCATATTATAGCACTATTTATAAAAAAATTGATAATACATTTTTTTATAAATGTTTTTTATTATCTTTATTTATTGAATTAATCTAATAGAATTGTACAATTCCACTCTTTTAATTTAACTTTTACTGATATTCAATAAGCCTTTTAATTAATGATATTTTTTATAATTTAATTAATTATTATTTAATGATAAAGTTATTATATTCAAAAAGGGCAAGCAGTTATAACTGCTTGCCCTTTCTTAGATTCAATCTAATTCAACGATATTTAGGGGGGATTATCGTTTATTAGTCTTTTTTCTTCTTAGCTTTCATTAATGCTAAGCTTGTCAATACGAATAGTCCACCTAGAACTCCTGCATTAGTTGAACTATCACCTGTTTGTGGTAATTCTTTACGTTGTACCGTGTGTTTCAAACTATCACTTGAAACTTTATTCACTGCTCCAGGATTTGTAGTTCCTATCATATTTCCGTTATTTCCATCATTCATGTTTTCAGATGAAATAGTATTAGATAGACTTTCACTCAAACTATCAATTAGAGATGCACTTGCACTCAACGAACTTGATGTACTTAAGCTTTCGCTTTCGCTCAAGGATCTACTCAAACTATCTGATGCATCTGTATTCATTGAAGAACTTCCACTCAAGGATTTACTCAACGAACTTGATGTGCTTAAGCTTTCACTCAAGGATTCACTTTCGCTCAAGGATCTGCTCAAACTATCTGATGCATCTGTATTCATTGAAGAACTTCCGCTCAAGGATTTACTCAACGAACTTGATGTGCTTAAGCTTTCACTCAAGGATTCACTTTCACTCAAGGATCTACTCAAACTATCTGATGCATCTGTATTCATTGAAGAACTTCCACTCAAGGATTTACTCAACGAACTTGATGTGCTTAAGCTTTCACTCAAGGATTCACTTTCGCTCAAGGATCTACTCAAACTATCTGATGCATCTGTATTCATTGAAGAACTTCCACTCAAGGATGTACTTATACTTAAGCTTTCACTTAAGGATGAGCTTGTACTCAAGGATTCACTCAAACTGCTTGATGTGCTTAAGCTTTCACTCAAGGATTCACTCAAGGAACTTGATGTACTTAAGCTTTCACTCAAGGATGAACTTGTACTCAAGGATTCGCTCAATGAACTTGATGTGCTTAAGCTTTCACTTAGTGAGGAACTTGTACTCAAGGATTCGCTCAACGAACTTGATGTACTTAAGCTTTCACTTAAGGATGAACTGGCTTTCACTTAGTGAGGAGCTTGTGCTCAAGGATTCGCTCAACGAACTTGATGTGCTCAAGCTTTCGCTTAAGGATGAGCTTGTACTCAAGGATTCACTCAATGAACTTGATGTACTTAAGCTTTCACTTAGTGAGGAGCTTATACTCAAGGATTCACTCAATGAACTTGATGTACTCAAGCTTTCACTTAAGGAACTTGATGTGCTTAGGCTTTCACTTAAGGATGAG